>CAJTRK010000034.1 GCA_910578475.1 uncultured Lachnospiraceae bacterium
GTTAAGATTGAAAATTAAAAATTTTCAATCGCGAGATTTGTGTCGGCGCGTTGCCTGCCACAAACTCGTTTATGCGCAGAAAACAGCGCAGAAATGGAGAAAAACACGGAAATAAATATCGCAGGCTGAGAGATATACGCCTGCTAAAGCAGGCAGATAGGAGTTAGCGTGAGAAAGAGACACAACCGCTATTCCGGAATTGGCGGGCAGGCTGTTCTGGAAGGCATTATGATGAAGAACGGAGAGCAGTATGCAATCGCTGTCCGCAAGCCGGACGGAGAAATCGAAGTGGAGGTAGATACCTACCACAGCGTTATACACGGAAGCAGTCTTTTGAAGATTCCGTTTATCAGGGGTGTCTTCAATTTTGTGGATTCACTGATACTCGGCATGAAGTCTCTGAACTTTTCCGCAACATTTTATGAAGATGGAGAAGCGCAGGAGACTGTGGCGGATAAAGCATTCAATAAAATATTCAAAGACAAAGCCGAGAAAGTGTTTTCGGCAATCGTTACGGTATTTTCCCTCATTCTTGCAATCGCTATTTTTATGGTACTGCCTTATTTTCTGACCGCGCAGTTTCAGGACTATATCAGAAATGCTTCGTTGATGGCGATTATTGAGGGAGTTGTGCGCATCCTTATTTTCATATTGTATGTGCTGGCAATTTCCCTGATGAAGGATATTCGCAGGGTCTATATGTATCATGGCGCGGAACACAAGTGCATCGACTGTATCGAGAAGGGAAGGCCGCTGACCGTGCGGAATGTTATGCGCAGTTCCAAACAGCACAAACGCTGCGGAACCAGTTTTATGCTGTTCGTTATGTTTGTCAGCGTCATCCTGTTCTTTTTTATCAGAGTGGAAAATCCCGTTTATAAGGTATTGCTGCGTATAGCCCTGATTCCGGTGATTGCCGGTATTTCATATGAAATTATCAGGCTGGCGGGTAAAAGCGATAATATTCTTATAAGAATTATTTCTGCGCCCGGTCTGATGCTGCAGCGTCTGACGACAAAAGAACCGGACGAAAGTATGGTGGAAGTTGCCATGGCCGCGGTAGAAGCGGTTTTTGACTGGAGAAAATATTTGTATGACACGTTCGGGTATGAGGTGGACGATTCCTGGCTGAGAGATAACGAAGAGCCGGAAGAGGAAAATACAGAGAAACCGGAAGTCGGGGAAGAGGCGAAAGCGGAATAGAAGCCGAAAACCTGAGAAGAGGCGGACGAAGAACAGAAATGAATAAAAGCGGCGGACTGAGGAAATAACGAATGGAGAAGCGGCGGACGATGAAAAAGCTGAACTACGGGCAGGCGTACAGATGGGGAACGGAACAGCTTCGAGAAGCGGACATCGCGGAGGCGGAACTGAACGCCAGACTGCTGTTGGAATTTGTGTGCGGTACGGACCGGAACACCCTGCTCGTGCATGGTGAACGGGAACTGACTGTAATAGAAGATGAAAATTATGTCAACCTGATATCCGAACGGAAAAAACATATACCGTTACAATATCTTACCGGTGTTCAGGAATTTATGGGATTGGAATTTTATGTAAATCAAAACGTGCTGATTCCACGGCAGGATACGGAAATTCTGGTGGAGGAAGCAATGCGCCGTCTGCACGACGGGATGCGCATTCTGGATATGTGCACCGGTTCGGGCTGCATTTTACTGAGCCTGTTATATTATTCCAATGACTGTACCGGCATCGGAGTGGATATTTCGGAAGCGGCGCTGGCGGCTGCCGAACGGAATGCGGAGAAAATCAACGCCAAAAAGAAAGTGGAAGAGGGAAAGGAATTTCACGTCAGTTTTCTGCGGGGAGATTTGTTCGATGCGCTGAGGCGGAAAGATGAACAGGCCGCAGAAGCGGATAACGCTGTGAAGGAGACTGACCGGAAACAGTTCGAAATGATTGTTTCCAATCCTCCTTATATCAGGCGGGACGTTATCGATACGTTGATGCCGGAAGTCAGAGAGTACGAGCCGATACTGGCGTTGGACGGAAAAGAAGACGGCCTGTATTTTTACCGGGAAATCCTGAAGCAGGCAGGAACATATCTTGCCCGCGGCGGCGAGCTTTTTTTTGAAATCGGCCATGACCAGGGACAGGCGGTAAAAGAGCTGATGGAAACGTCAGGATTTCGTGAGGTGGAAGTGATTCAGGATTATGCGGGACTCGACAGAGTTGTTTGCGGGACCTGGTGGTAATATGCAGGAGACTTGGGCATTTGAAACCACGGGAATGATTCGAAGTCCGATGCAGACAGAACGAGATAGAAAGATTGAAATGCCGCTGATGCGGCGGAATGAGAGGAAAGATGTTTGATAAATTGGAAGATTTACTCAGGAAATTTGAGGAAATCATGAACGAATTGAGCGAGCCTTCCGTTGCGAATAATCAGGAGCGTTTTCGCTCATTGATGAAGGAACAAAGCGATTTGACGCCGATTGTGGAGGCTTATAAGGAATATCGGAAATGCAGTCAGGATATTGAGGACAGCCTTGCCATGCTGGATAGCGAGTCCGATGAAGAAATGCGGGAAATGCTGAAAGAAGAGCTGTCGGCGTCGAAAAAAAGAGTGGAAGAATTGGAGCAGGAGTTGAAAATACTGCTTCTTCCCAAAGACCCGAATGATGATAAGAACGTTATCGTCGAAATACGCGCGGGCGCGGGCGGCGATGAAGCGGCGCTCTTTGCCGCGGAAATCTATCGGATGTATGTACATTATGCCGAGAGCAGACGTTGGAAGGTGGAGACCGCCGAAGTGGAAGAAATCGGTATCGGCGGCATGAAGAGCGTCACCTTTATGGTAACGGGCCAGGGCGCCTATTCCGTTTTGAAATACGAAAGCGGTGTGCATCGCGTACAGCGTGTGCCGGAAACAGAGTCCGGCGGACGGATTCACACATCGACCATCACCGTAGCGGTCATGCCCGAAGCGGAAGAAGTGGATGTGCAAATCGATGAAAAGGATATCCGCATCGATGTGATGCGTGCTTCCGGAAACGGAGGACAGTGCGTCAATACAACAGACTCCGCCGTTCGACTGACCCATTATCCGACGGGAATCGTCGTATACAGCCAGACCGAGAAATCACAGCTCCAGAATAAAGCCAAAGCCTTTGCACTTCTGCGGGCCAAGTTATATGACATCGAACAGCAGAAG
This sequence comes from uncultured Lachnospiraceae bacterium, assembly GCA_910578475.1. Taxonomy (GTDB): domain Bacteria; phylum Bacillota; class Clostridia; order Lachnospirales; family Lachnospiraceae; genus UBA3282. The sequence continues at coordinate 3,176 of CAJTRK010000034.1, forward strand.
GCGCATGATGCGGAGGCGGAACTTCGCAAGAGCCAGATTGGAACCGGTGACCGCTCGGAGAAAATCAGAACTTATAATTTTCCCCAAGGCCGCGTGACAGACCACAGAATCAATCTGACGCTTTATAAACTGGATAAAATCATGGACGGCGACATTCAGGAAATCATCGACGCCTGCATCGCCGCCGACCAGGCAGCAAAACTGTCAAAGATGAATCAAAATTAAAATGCCTGGTCGGTTCGACCAGGCAGCAAAACTGTCAAAGATGAATCAAAATTAAAATGCCCTAAAATTTCTTTAAAATATATTGACAAACAGATGGAAAACTGATAGCCTAAGTTATTAGGTGGTTGGCTTAAATCAACCCATAAAATATTGTAAACAGAGGGAGGACTCTAAGGGAAATGAAAAAATTATCACTTTTACTTGCAGGTGCATTAACGGTCGGATTACTTGGCGGCTGTGGAAATTCTTTTGATGCGGCAGCTTATGCAAAGGCTTTGCTGGACAATTCTTATAAGAATGATTCCACACAGTTCGTATCTATGAAGATTGGAACCGCAGAGGAAGCGGCAGACTTGTATGAGCAGGGTCTGGATGCGAATGTTGAAGCTATGGTTGCATCGGCAGGCGGAACTATTTCGGAAGGGCAGGCAGAATCTTTCCGTCAGGTATTCGCAGACATCTATGGCGGTGCAAAATATACGGTAGGCGAAGCTGAGAAACAGGATGACGGCTCTTATGTCGTAACGATTACATATGAGCAGATGAATGTTTTCGAACCTGCAATGACAGCTTACATGAATGAAGTAAACAGTATGGTTGAAGAGTGGACAGCAGCAATCAGCGCAGGCGGTGAGATGCTTTCAGACGAAGAAATGAGCGAACAGATTATTTCCAAATATAAAGACTGCTTCGTTGATGCGCTGGCAAACGTAACTTACGATGAGCCGGCAACAGCAACGCTCAGAATCGAACTTGTTGACAACGTATGGACACCGAACGAAGACGATGTTATAAATCTGGAAACAGTATTCTTCGATATGGAAGATGCGTTGAATGCAATCCAGTAAGCTGAGATAAAAGCTTGTGTAAAATAATAAAAAGAGGTCCCCATCAGATATTCTGGTGGGGATTTTTAGATTCAGGGAGTAGGGAAAAGGAGGAAAGCGTTTGCTTGAGATTGCCATATGCGATGACGAATTGTTTTACAGGGAAAAACTTGGGAAGCTTTTGAAACGGTATTTGCAGAAGCATGGTCTGCAGTACGCTATCTCGGATTTTAAGTCGGGTGAGGAATTTCTGGAACAGTGCTCCAATCGGGCGAAATATGATATTGTTTTTCTGGATATCAGCATGGAAAAGATGAACGGAATGCAGACGGCGCAGCAGATACGGGCTTTTCAAAGCGATACAAGCATTGTGTTCGTGACTGCTTTTATTGAATATGCTCCGGAGGGGTATAAAGTAGGGGCGGAGCGTTATATTTTAAAGGACTCGCCGGATGAAGCGGTATCGGAATGTATGGATGCAATTTTGCGGAAAAGAAAAGGGTCACAGGTACAATTTACTTTTCTGGAAGGAGAGAAGAAAATATATATTGACAATCTTCTTTATGTGGAAAGCCGAAAGCATAAAGTCGTCTTTTTTTATATGGAAAAGGAAATTGTCAATTATCAGATATATGAAAAACTGGATGCTGTCGAAGAAAAACTGTCCGGCAGCGGTTTTCTGCGCATTCATAAAAGCTATCTTGTGAATATGAAACATATACGAAAAATCAGTAATTATATAGCGGCGCTTGATACGGGAGCGGAGCTGCCTGTCCCGCGCAGGAAGTATCAGTCTGTGAAAGAAGAATTTGTGGCATATAAAGGAGCCTTGTGATGGAAATATTTGTAAGGAGTCTGCTTTTAAGCCTGTTGACCGGCATCAGCTGCCAACTGTTTTTTGAAACGATTCTGGTTTCCGGAAGGAAATGGAACCGGTGGGTGCGTTATACCGAAATACCGGCGTTTGCGGCAGGAACGATGTTGATTGCGATTACACCGATTCCGCCCTATCTGCTGCAGCCAGTCCGCGTTATCCTTGTGTTTTTTCTGATTACGCAGTTCTATTACCGGACAGGCGTAGTCAGAAATCTGCTTGCTTCCGTGCTGTTCTGCGGTATTTATTGGCTTATTTCGGTGGTGTTGATTTCTTTCATTTATCTGCTGCCCATACCGGAGAGCAGAAGTGTCTATGACGGGATGGAGGTCGTTGTAGAAGGGATTCTTCTTTGTCTGATGATGGCTTTTCGTATGGTTTTTAAGAAACGCATGTATGGCTTTTCGGGACTGCGATGGGAAAAATTCGGTTTCTTTCCGGTTTTAATCATGGTCATTCTGACGGCAGTCAGCCTGACTTCCTGGAGTGGGAGCACGGAAGAAAATTATGCAAGGTTTATCGTCGTATCCGGTCTGGCAGTTCTGTGCGCCGCCATTTGCTATTTTGCGGCAGGGAGGCTGGAACAGGAGGAGGAACTGCGCCGGATGCAGCTTGGCAGCGAGCGGATACGGAACCAGATGGAAATGTATCACAGTATGAAACAGAATTATGAGCGGCAGAGGCGGCTTTTGCATGATTATAAGAACCAGCTGCAATGTATACAGGGGATGTTGGAACAGGGCGAAACGGAAGAAACGTTAAAATATCTTTCCGGTCTGACCGGAAACCTGAAAAAAAGCGTTGATTTGGTGAATACGAATCATATGGTGGTAAACGTAGTGCTGAATCGAAAATTTCAGGATGCGTTGGACAAAAATATTGCAATGACTATATCGGTCAATAATTTGTCTGAACTTACGCTCGGAGAAGAGGAACTCGTAACGCTTCTTGTCAATCTTTTGGATAATGCCATCGAGGCATGTGAGAAGCTGACGGAAAACAGAGTCATTCAGTTCAAAATGGTGCAGGAAGAGGACGGATTGGTTCTGTCTGTCCGAAATCCGGTAAAAGTCCCCGTACGAATTAAAGACGGGCGGATTGCCACCGCGAAGCGGGACAGGAGCTGCCACGGAATCGGTCTTTTGAATGTGGACGCCGTCATCAGGAAACATAACGGAACGAGCGTTTTAAAGTGCGAGGACGGATGGTTTTATTTTGCAGCGATGATACCGACAGAAAAAAATTAGCAGGTACAAAAAAGACACGCAGGTGTCTTTTTTGTTGTCTGACCGTCGATTCATGCCGCAGGCATTGCGGGGCAGGAAGGTGAAAAATACAATAGAAGCAGCACAACACACAATAGCGTAAGGAGCCGCTTGCGCGGCGGAAAGAGAGGAAGTATGAAAAAATCGAAAACAAAAATCGCAGTTGCTGTAATATTGGGAAGCCTTTTGACGGAAGCCTGCGGGATGAACGGGCAGGGCAGAGCGTGGGCGGTCGGCGTGGGAACGCCGGAGGATGCCGTGCAATGCACGATGGAAAGTCTGAAAGCGTTGGACCTGGAAACTTTTAATGCCTGTACGGACAATTATGTGGAGACATACTATAACTGGATTGGGTTTCCGGTTGAGACGGAATACCGGGTCTTTAACGAATTGCTTCAGCCCGGTTCCAAAAGAAGAAAGAATTATCAATTCAATCTGAAAATGGCGGAAAAAACAGTGGAAGGTCTGGAATGGGAAATTACGGAGGTCAGGGAAAAAGACGGGAAAGCAGAAATTGACATGGAGATTACCAATCTGGATATGACGGATGTGACCGGATACTATGAAATCACGATATTGGAAAATATGATTGCGGCTGAAGGACTCGGAATGTGGCAGCTGATGCAGGATGTGATGGATTTGACAAACGGCGGAGAGGAACTGCTGGCAATTATGGATACATGGGAAGACACCTGTACGATACCGGTTACGGTTTTTGCCTGGCAGGAAAACGGCGGCTGGAAACTGCATGTGGACGATGATTTCGTCAATGCTTTTATGGGCAATCTGAACCGGGGAACATATTCGGACGAGATTGAGCAGCGGCTTGCACAGTTGGAAGAAGAATATGCGGATAAGGTGGCGGAATGGGAATGAAATTTTTAACAAAATTTTTGGCACAAAAAAGAAATTGACTTTTTATATGTATTTTCATATAATATCATCAAGAAATCGGTTTTTCGAAACTGGTTTCTTGTAGATAGCGAACGGGCTTGTGTGTTTTATACATGCAAGCCTTTAGATTTATGGAGGGTGTATATGCTTAGAGGAATGATTTTTATTGACCATATGAATTTTGATATTGCATTGCAGAGATACTATAAAAGCCTTAATTAGCCAACGATAAAATTAGATTATAATAAATTATTTAGAAATGTTTGTACTCAGATTTTAAATGTGGATTTCCTAACTTTTTCCACAGTCTTACTATGATGAACTGCGGGAAAAGGACATCCGGGATGCTTTTTTGTGTTATTTTTGCTATAATATTTCATAACCTGTTGATGGAGAAGCCCCATGAAAAATTTAACCAGACTGACCGATTTACCAAAAGACGAAATATATGAAATATTCCATATCGCAGATGAAATCAGCACAGGGAAATATCGAGGATTTCTGAATGGAAAAAGCGCAGTTTTGTTTTTTCCTGCCACAAGCATCAGAAGACGGACATTAACCATCCCTGTGAAGTTTTGTCGGATTTGTATGTGCTGTCAAAAATCAGAGATGATTTTATCAGCGATAAGTATTTGTTCTGCGGTAAAGCGGGTAACATCGGACTCGCGTGGAAAGAGGCATCCGAAGTCATGGGATTTGATTTGTCACAATGCTGCGCGCCCGGATATGAAATGGATGATGTCAGAATATATCACGATATAGAAAGCGCAGTCAGGGGAAAAGATATCATATGTACGGATTCTGTTCCGGTGGAGTCATTAAACGGCTTTTCGGTCTGTCGGGTGACAAAAGAAGCGATGGATATGGCAAATAAAAATGCGGTTTTGAATCCCTGCCCTCCGTTTTACCGTGGGGAAGAAGTTTCTGACGATGCTGTACGGTCGGAATATTTTGCAGGATATGAATTTAAAAAGCATCTGCTGACGGTTCAGCAGGCCATCATGATTTGGTGTATGAGGTGACTGCGGTATGATACTGGAAACAGAAAGATTATATTTGCGAGAGATGAACCAGCATGATTTCAAATCGTTGTGCAGAATATTACAGGATGAAGAAACGATGGAAAAAATGACAAAGGAGGCGAAACAATGGCTGTTTCGAAAGAATTTCATGATTATATTCTGGAAAATCTGAAAAAGGCGGGCGATGTGGCGACCCGTTCCATGATGGGCGGGTACTGTGTTTATTTTCAGGGAAAGCTTGTCGGCGATATCTGCGATAACTGCCTTTTTCTCAAACCGGTGGACTCTGCGCTGCAGAAGCTGCCTGATGCGGAGCGGGGATATCCGTATGAAGGTTCCAGGAGCCTGATGATTATTGTGGATGATGTGGAAAACACCGCGTTGATGTCGGAGGTATTGCATGCGATGTATGAAGAACTGCCGGCGCCGAAACCAAAGAAGAAAAAATGAGTATGAAAAAAAGAATCCTTATAATAGAAGACGATAATGACCTGGCGGGTATAACGGGCGATATGCTGCAAAATTACGGTTATGAAGTTCGGCGTGCAGAAAACTGCGAAGCTGCTTTTCACATTCTGACGGACGAACAGTTTCATCTGCTGCTTGTGGATATTAATCTGCCGGACGGAAGCGGGTTTGACGTATGCCGGGAGCTTCGCAGAGTGTCAAAAGTTCCGGTTATTTTTGCAAGTGCAAGGACAGACGAAGACGACAAAATTAAAGGGCTCGACATGGGTGGAGACGATTATCTGGCGAAGCCTTATTCTTTGCGGGAGATGCTTGCGAGGGTAAATGCGCTGATGCGGCGGTCATATGGAGCGGAGGAAGAAGCGCCGGTCTATCATTTCGGAAAAATCAAGGTGGATAGCGGGATGCGGACGGTAGAGCGGAACGGCGAAGAGGTTCGGCTTGCGCTGCGGGAGTTTGACCTGTTAGCCTATTTATGCGCGCATCCAAACCGGACGATTCCAAAAGAAGAACTGCTGCATGAAGTGTGGAGCGCTTTTTCGGAGGCGGAGCTTGCAACCGTGGCGGTTCATATCAGGTGGCTTAGGGAGAAGCTGGAAGAGAATCCTGCAAAGCCGCAGTATATCAGGACGGTATGGGGGGCCGGCTATCGATTTGAGATGCCGGAGGAACCGGGAAACGCCTGCAAATGACGAATGTGCGGTGAGCGGTGATTGAGCTGGAAATATACCGTAAATGGGGAAAGGACTGCGACAGTGTGAAAACGGGATTGAAGAGACAGTTTTGGAAAGCGGCCTCGGTCTGGCTTGGCATTTTTATACTTCTGATTCTTACGGTAATCATTCTTGTTGAAAAAAAAGCCGGAACGGCGGGGGCAGAAGAAGGAAACAGGCTGGTATTGTTAAATGAAATAGAGCAGTTGACGACGGATGAAGAAGGAAAGAATCCGGCGGAAGAAGAACTGGAGAGATTAAAGACAATGCTGCGGCAGAACAGTGCGGAAGGACAGGCGGAGCAGTTTAAACGGGCCGGTCTTTTCTGTGCCGTTGCCGCATTTCTTTTTCTGGCGGCCGGGTTTCTTTTTCTCTATTTTAAAATATTAAGACCTTTCTACAAACTGGAGCAATATGCGGATGAAATTGCAAAAGGCAATCTCGATATTTCTCTGGAATATGGGCGGTCAAACTTTTTCGGTGCATTTACATGGGCTTTTGACCACATGCGGAAAGAAATCCTGACGGCGAGGAAACATGAGGCGGAGGCGATTCGTGAAAACAAGACGATTATCGCCACGCTGTCCCACGATATCAAAACGCCGCTGGCCTCTGTCCGTGCCTACGCAGAAGCTCTGGAAGCCTGTCTGGAAGCGGATTTCGAACAGCGGGAGCGTTATTTGGGCGTTATCATACGAAAATGTGATGAAGTGTCCCGGCTTGTGAACGACCTGGTACTGCATTCCCTTTCGGAACTGGAACGGCTGGAAATCAAAGAACAGAAAGTCAGCAGCAGAAAATTGATTGAAGAGACGCTGCGGGATTTGGAATATCCGGATGTGATTTTGCTGGAGCCGATTCCGGACAGCGTGCTTGCAGCCGACGAAAAAAGACTGGCCCAGGCACTCTTAAATTTGTTGGAGAACGCAGAAAAATATGCGAAAAGCCGGATAGAAATCCGGGCGGTACAGGAAGAAGAGCGGTATGAGATTCATGTGCGGGACTATGGACCCGGAATTTTGCCGGAAGATATGCCCTTTGTGACCCGGAAGTTTTACAGGGGAAAAAATGTTCTGGAAGAGCCGGGTTCGGGACTCGGCCTGTATATCGTTTCTTATATTATGGAAAGGATGCAGGGCGGCCTCTTGCTGGAAAGCCATGAGGACGGACTGGAAGCGGTTCTGTGGCTCCCGGTTTCCCGGACTTTGCCGGATGAATCCGCTGCGGAGTCTGCCGACGGGGAAGCCAGCTTGCGGACGATGCCCGGAGATGATACAATGTAGGCTGATAATGTTAATTGATATGATACGGGAGATGACGAATGATAGCGGACAGTAAAAAAATGGAGCCGGATATTTTTCCCGAACAGAGACAGATGCCGGCCCAAAGAGAAATATATTTTGACTGCCTCAGGCTGATGGCGGCATTTGCGGTCATTGCGTTGCATGTGGCCGCACAGAACTGGTATAAGGTGGAAGCCGGAACTTTTGCATGGAATGTTTTTCACATTTATGATTCTTTTGTCAGATGGTCAATACCGGTATTTGTCATGATAAGCGGCGCATTGTTCATCGGAGGCCCTCCCAAAAAGCTCGAACGGATTTTTCGGAAAAATATATGCAGAATTGTCACGGCGTTTATTTTCTGGTCGGCAGTCTATGCGTTATGGAATCTGCTTCTTGGAACAATCGGATGGAAAAACGCGCTGAGGGAATTTGTCGAAGGGCCGGCGCATCTGTGGTTTTTGTTCATGATAGTGGGGTTATATCTGATAGTTCCGTTTTTGCGGAAAATAGCAGAAAATGATAAACTGATTGAATATTTTGTGCTTCTTTCGCTGCTGTTTACGTTTGTACTGCCTTATTTTGTTATGGTTATTTCTCTCTATTCCGGCAAGGCGGGCACGATAGCGGGTGGTCTTTTTCATAATATGAATTTCGAGTTTGCGACAGGATATGTATCGTATTTCGTATTTGGCTATTATTTCAGCCGGGCGGATATCAGCAGGAACAGGCGCATTATCATCTATCTGTCGGGAATTGCGGGTATGGCGGTGACGATTTTTGCGGCGCGGATATTTCCTGTCTCAGAGGAAACGGCGTCACCGATGTTTCATGACTGCATGATTTTGAATGTCATGCTTACCGGCGTTGCGCTTTTTCTGCTTGCAAAGAACAGCGGGAGGATTCGGAACGTTTCCGGCAGGACCAAAGACCGGTTACGGAAACTTTCCGAGTATAGTTTCGGCGCGTATCTCGTACATATTCTTGTGATAAAAATGCTCGACCACAATCCGCTTTTTCAGCTGAATACGATGCGCTTTCAGCTGCATATCGGGAATTTTGAAGGCATACCGCTGAATCCGCTGCTATCCGTGCCGGCCATTGCGCTTATCGCCTTTGTGATTTCCATTGCAATATCCGGTCTGCTGCATCGCATTCCGATTCTGAAAAAATATGTCGTATAGCGGATAAATGCCTTCCGGCGTTATTTTTTCAGTTCTTAAAGACTTCTTAATAATTTATCTGATAAGATACCCTTACAGGGCGGAAATGGTTCGTGCAAAGCGCTTACCTGTCCGCCCTGTCGTTGTTTCAAGGAAGATTGGGAAAGGACAGAAAGTGTATGAAAACGGTTATGATGAAAGCGAAAGATTTGTGTAAAAGCTTTGCCAATAATGGCGGACAGAATCATGTGCTGGATATGGTTGGCCTGGAAATTTACGAAGGAGATTTTACGGTCATTATGGGCTCTTCGGGAGCCGGTAAATCCACGCTGCTCTATGTGCTGAGCGGTATGGATAAGCCGACAGGGGGAGAAGTATATTACAGGGAAAGACGTATCAGCCATTTGAAGGAAAAAGAAATGGCGGCGCTGCGGGCCGGCGAATTTGGATTTGTTTTTCAGCAGGCTCATCTCGTCAGCAATCTGACGCTTCTGGAAAATGTGACGGTAGCAGGTTATCTGAACAAACATAAAAGTGGAAAAGAAATAAAGCAGAGAGCGGAAGAACTTCTCACCCGAATGAATGTAGAGAAAGCAATGCACCGCCTTCCGTCGCAGGTATCGGGCGGAGAGGCACAGCGCGCCGCCATTGCGCGGGCGATGATTCATGAGCCGGGACTTCTCTTCGCGGATGAACCGACAGGGGCGCTGAACAAAAGAAACACGCAGGAAGTGTTGAATCTTCTTACCGGACTGAATGCCGACGGACAGAATATTTTGATGGTGACTCACGATATCAAGGCGGCAATCCGCGCGACAAGGCTTCTGTATCTGGAGGACGGAAAGGTCATCGGAGAGATGTCCATGCAGCCCTATTGTCAGGAAGATGCCAAAAGCCGGGAAAAGCAGGTGGATGCCTGGCTGGCGTCGATGGAGTGGTGAAAGGCGAAGAGAATTTCTAAGCCTGCAAAATACGCAGGCAAAGAAATTCTAACGATTTGCGTTGCAAATCCTCTTCGCCTGACAGAATCGCTATTAAGCGATTCTGTCGTAGTGTGATGGTGTTGTGGTGTGATGGTGTTATGGCGGGAATGTGGGAAGAAAGGCGGGATTTTGGATGAAATATTTTAATTTGTTGAGGGCGGATATGAAGAGTCAGAAGGGGAGTCTGATTGGGATTTTTATGCTTGTTCTGATAATTACGGCTTCTCTTTGTGCGGTTATATCCGTATGGAGTAATTCCAATGATTATGAAAAAGAACGGATAGAGCAGGCAGGGTATGGTGATATCGCATACTGGCTTTCGGAGATTCCGAATCGGGACGAATTGGCGGCGCAGGTGGAAGCGCTGGAAGAGGTGGAAAAGGCAGAGGTACAGGAAATGATTGCTTTTCACCGGTATTTCGTGCAGGGGCAGACGGAAGGGGTGGCAGGTTCCATTCATTTGTTATCCTGGGAAGACTGCAGAAAGAACTATCAGGTCTACGACGAAGATATGGAAGGACTCCAGGAAATGCCGGAAAAACTGCGGGATGGAGAAGTGTATGTATCACCTTCTTTTTGTGCCTTATATGATGTGCAGACCGGAGATACGTTAGAACTTCTGGCAAAAGAGGGCGGTACTGCGAAAGTTTTTACAATAAAGGGATTTTTTGAAGACCCGGTGGCGGGAAGCGCAATGATGGGCATGAAACAGATGCTTGTGACGGAAAACGATATGCAGACACTTTCCGGTATGCTTGATGAAGCGGGGAAATATGCGCAGGGGGAACGCTACAATGTGTTTCATCTTTTCCGGGTAAAGGACAGCGTCTTATCTGACGGGGAATTTCAGAAAATAGTGAATACCGGGACGGATTTGGCGGCGGAAGCAGGATTTTCTTACAGCAAAGAAACAATTATGGGATTTATGCTGATTCTGTATCATATTTTTGCCGGTTTTCTGCTTGTCTTCGTCATGGTGCTTCTTGTTGTTGCGATGCTTATCATCGGTCACAGCATCAGCAGCGGCATCGAACAGAATTACATGAATATGGGAATCCTGAAGGCAATCGGCTATACGCAGCACGATTTGCGCGTTGTCTGGCTTTTACAATACCTGATTGTTATTGTGTGCGGGATGGGCATCGGTATTCCGGTATCGTCGTTTATCGTCAGAAAAATCAATCGGCTGACGATAACGGTGACAGGGCTTTTCGTGCCATCCGATATTCCAATCGGAAGAAGTCTGCTCGCGCTCGGCGTGATTTTGCTTGTTATGATGGCTTTTATCTGTATGAAAACAGCCAAAATCGGCCGAATTACGCCGATAAGAGCAATTCGGGGCGGTGCGGAGGATGTTTATTTTAAAAGCCGGTTTATGGCTCCGATTCGCAAAAGAGGTCTTCACTTCTGGCTCGCGTACAGACAGCTTGTTTCCGGGAAAAAACAGTATATCAGCGCCTGTCTTGTTGCATCGCTTCTCGTCTTCTTTTTGTCACTGACAGCCAGAATGGATGCGTGGCTTGGTCCGGACGGAAAAGGGCTGATGGATTCTTTTTCCGCTTCCCGCTATGACCTGGGGGTAAAATGTACGGACGAAGAAACCGCGGAAGAAATAGAAGAGATTTTAGAAGAACGCGCCGGCATTACGGATTCCTATCAATTTGTCATGAACAGGGCCTCTGTGGGGCAGATAGAATATCTGATGAATATTATCTCGGAGCCGGAATATTTCAATGTTCTTCTGGGAAGAAGCTGTCTTTATCAGAATGAAATTGTGGTGACGCAGAGCGTGGCGGATGAACTGAGAATCGGAACCGGCGATACCGTAGCGGTTGCTTTTGAAGGAAAAGAGCTGGATTTCATTGTAAGCGGTATTTATCAATGCGCAAATGATATGGGAGAAAATTTCGGTATCAGCAAGGAAGGATTCGAGCGTTTTTTGGAGCCGGATGCCGAAAAAGAATCTTATTATACTTATTATCTGTTTCAGAATGCTGCGATGACGGAAGAAATTGCAGAATTTTTGAAAGAAACCTATGGGGACGGCGTTCTCATTGATGAAAATACATGGTCCGGCGTGGATATTATTATACTGGCGCTGTCGACGTCAATGGTATTTATGTATTTTGTTACGATAGTTTTTGTTTTGATAACGGTTACGCTGACGGGAAGCAAAATTCTTTACAAAGAGCAGCATGACCTGGGCATCTATAAGTCCCTCGGTTATGAGTCGGGGAAACTTCGGCTCGCTTTTTCGCTGCGGTTCGTTATTGTATCAGCGGCGGGTTCAGCGATGGGAATTTTAATGAGTGCGGCGCTGACCGATATGTTTGCGGGAGCGATGCTCAAAATGTGCGGTATCAGCCGTTTCACCTCCCACCTGAGTCCGGTTCGCATGGCGCTTCCGGCAATGATTGTGAGCGCGCTGTTCTTTCTTTTCGCATGGTTCGCGGCAGGCAGAGTCAGGAAAGTGGAACCGGGGATTTTAATTGTAGAATAACAGGCATTATCATGGACTTTATAGATTGAATCGCCCCTTGTTTAGTGGTATGATAATAAAAAGAAAAGTTCCAACAGATGAGAGGGCCGCCGCGCGGCAGAAGGGGAGGAAAAATGACATACGAAGAATTTTTTGCGGAAGTAAAGGAGCAGTTTCAGAAGGCGGACGTCAGCAATGTGACAGAGCATTTGGCATACCAGTTTAACATTACGGGAGAAGCGGAAGGCGTCTTTTATGTAGAGGTAAAAGACGGCAGGCTCTATGTAGAGCCTTATGATTATCATGACAGAGACGCTGTCTTTACGGCAAAGGCAGAAACGCTGAAAAAGATTGCCGCAGGGGAGCAGGACCCGATTCTTGCGGTTACGCTGCAGAAGCTGAAAGTAGAGGGGAATATTGATAAGGCCCTGAAACTGAAAGATTTGATTGAGAGCGCGAAGAAGAAAGAGAAGAAGGATAAGAAGAAAAAATAACCGGGTTTGATATACTGCTGTCAATCCGGCGGAAGAAATGATATCAATCAGGAGTGTGTCAGGAGGCATGGCTGTATGGCCATGCTTTTTGCATTCCCCGGACGGACACATTGTGGAGTCAGAGGAAAAATTTTGCACGCGTATCTTTTCCGGCTGGCGGTTATGACAATATTGTATTATAATATGGAAGTCCCGATTCATTTCATGTCTTTTGACAGTTTGTCCGATGCAGGACCGGACCTGTTTTTTTTACATGGACGAGAGGAATCAGGCGCTGTAATAACGCAAGTTTTTGAGAGGGAGGACAGTAACCGTGAATTACGACCTGACACAAGGAAGTATTATGAAAAATCTGCTGAAATTCGCATTCCCGATTATGGTAGGGAATATGCTGCAGCAGCTCTATAACGTGGTCGATACGCTGATTGTAGGGCGGTATCTCGGAGAACATGCGCTTGCGGCGGTTGGGTCTTCTTATACGCTGATGGTATTCGTGACGTCCGTGATTTTGGGTCTGTGCATGGGGAGCAGCGCGTTCTTTTCCATGCAGTTTGGCGGACGCGATTTTGACAGGATGGAAAAGGGTATTTTTATTGCATTTCTGTCGATTGGGGCCGTTGCGGTCATACTGAATATTCTGGTTTATGCGGGGATGGACGGCATTCTTGTTTTTCTGAAAGTGCCGTATGAAGTTGCGCCGCTGATGGAAGAATATCTGGTATGGATTTTTGCGGGAATTATGGCTACCTTTTTATATAATTTTATTGCGAATCTGCTTCGTGCGGTCGGCAACTCGATGGTTCCGCTCTGTTTTCTCGGGGCGTCAGCGGCGCTCAATATTGTGCTTGATATTTTGTTTATCAAAGGATTTCAGTGGGGCGTCGGCGGCGCGGCGGCTGCCACGGTTCTGTCGCAGTATGTGTCAGGAATCGGTATTTTGTTATATTATTATGCAAAATATCCGCAGCTTCGGGTACGGAAAGAAAACCGCCGTTTCGACGGAAGGATTCTGAAAGAGCTGACGGGGTTATCTTCTCTGACCTGCCTCCAGCAGTCGATTATGAATTTCGGTATTCTGATGGTGCAGGGGCTCGTGAACAGCTTTGGGCCGGTCGTGATGGCGGCGTTTGCCGCGGCAGTCAAAATCGATTCTTTTGCCTATGCGCCGGTTCAGGATTTCGGCAACGCTTTTTCTACTTATGTGGCACAGAATTATGGCGCAGGCAAAGAAGAACGGATTCGCAAGGGGATGAAAGACGCCGTTTTCGGCGCTTTTGTATTCTGTCTTCTGATAACCGTGATTGTTGTCGGTTTTGCCGAACCGCTGATGGGGCTGTTCATCGACAGGCAGAGCACGGCAACGATTGCGGTGGGCGTGGATTATCTGCGCATCGAAGGCGCGTTCTATTTTGGCATCGGCCTGCTGTTCCTGTTTTACGGATATTACCGGGCGGTACATAAGCCGGGCATTTCGGTTGTTCTGACCGTCGTATCGCTCGGAACCCGCGTAGTACTGGCTTATGTACTTTCGGCGATTCCGGCCTTCGATGTGAAAGGAATCTGGATGGCGGTTCCGATTGGGTGGGTGTTGGCCGACCTGACGGGAGCAGGTTATTATGTGATATACCGGAGAAAACAAAAGCAAAGTCGAAGCAAAAAGTCTAAAAGAAAGCAAAAAGACTAAAAGAAAGGCAGGGGTATGAGTTTGAAAATGAAAAACCGAAACCTGGAAGAGGATTTACAACCGTTATTTCACTTTATCGATAACAGTCCGACCGCGTATCATGCGGTGGCAAATTTAGGGAAGATGCTTGATGAAGCGGGGTTTGAAAAACTGGAGGAGAAAAAGAAATGGGATGTTCGGTTGGGTGAAAAGTATTATGTAAACCGAAACGATTCTTCCGTCATCGCTTTTACCGTACCGGCTCAAATGCCGCGGGGCTTTCATATGATGGCTGCCCACAGCGATTCCCCATGTTTTAAACTGAAAGAAGCGCCGGAAATTGCGGTGGACGATTGCTATATCAAACTGAATGTGGAGAAATACGGCGGCATGATTCTTTCCACCTGGCTGGACCGGCCGCTGTCCATTGCCGGGAGGCTTGTTTTCCGCGGAAAGCAGGGAATGGAGAGCCGGCTGGTGAATCTTGATAAAGATGTGGCGATGATACCCAATGTGGCCATTCATATGAACCGGGATATGAATAAGGGGGTTGAATACAATCCGCAGACCGATATGGAACCGATAATCGGAAGCGCTGACGCAAAAGGCGTTTATCTGAAAGCGCTGGCGGAACAGGCCGGTATGGCGGATTATGAGATTATGGGTGCGGACCTGTTTCTGTACAACCGGGACAAATGCCGCATCGTCGGAATCGACAACGCTTTTATCGCAGGGCCGAGACTGGATGATTTGGAATGCGCTTTTGCCGGTATGGCGGCGCTTGTGAAAGAAGAGCCGAAGGAATATGTCAATGTATGCGCGGTATTCGATAATGAGGAAGTCGGAAGCGGAACGAAGCAGGGGGCGGATTCCACCTTTTTAAAAGATGTATTGGAGCGGCTCAGTGGAAAACTCAGTATTGATGCGGAGGAATATCGGTGTATGCTGGCGGACAGTTTTCTGATTTCTGCGGACAATGCCCATGCGCTTCATCCGAATCATCCAGAAAAGGCGGATACGGTAAACCGTCCGATTATGAATAACGGAATCGTCATTAAGCATCATGGCAGTCAGCGGTATGCGACGGACGCAGTATCTGCGGCTGTGATGAAGGATATCTGCCTCCGGGCGGGCGTATTATATCAGACATATGCCAACCGTTCGGATATTGCGGGCGGAAGCACACTCGGCAATATTTCTACCGCCCAGGTATCGGTCAATACGGTTGATATCGGTCTTGCGCAGCTGGCGATGCACTCGGCCTTTGAGACGGCGGGGGCGGCGGATGTCGGCTATCTGATAAAGGCACTCTGCACTTTTTACAGAAGTTAACAGAATAACAAGAAAAGAATGCCTGAATACGGGCATTCTTTTCCTGTTTAAAGGGTAATATGATTAAAAGAGTGGAATCGCAAAAGGGTCCATTTCCATGACAGAGGAGGATTTGGCAACCCGTTCTCTGTATTCGGTCGGCGTGCAGTTTAAATACCGCTTGAACAGCTTATTAAAGTAGCTGATGCTGTTGAAACCGACCGAAAGCGCCAAATCCGCGATGGAGTGTTTGCTCTCGCGGTCGTCGAGTATTTGTTTGCTCGCTTCAAAAATACGATATTTCATCAGATATTCGAAAGGCGTCATCTGAATCGTAGATTTGAAACAGCGGCAGCATTCGCTTTTGCTGACGGAAATGCTGTCTGCGATATCCTCCAGGGAAATCGCTTCTGCGTGATGCAGACGTATGTAAAGCATGGCCTGTTTTACCCGCTGTTCGTTCATGGAGATATTGGGCGTTGCAGGAATGTTCACCTGAAGGAGCCTGTTTAGGAGCGCCGCCCAGAACTGACATAAATATCCTTTCGTAACCATTTCGTAACCGAAATTTTTGGTCAGATTGACGGAAAGAACATTATTCAGTATGGTGAGCATATTTTTGTGCCACGCATTCTGCTCTTCCATCAGCATCGTTTTTAAAACGGAAAAACTCTGCATCGGGTGCAGGAAATTTGTCCGCAGATAAGAGCTCGTGTAGCCGAACAAAAAATCAGGATGGAATACAAGCGAATAATAAGAGCATTTTTTATCTTCCACACTGTGAATGGAGTGCATTACATTCTGATTCAGAATAAACCCCTGCCCGGGTGTTAAAATATATTCTTCATCATCGGTCGTTACTTTGGCATAACCGCTTCCGATGAGAAGAATTTCCATTTCTTCATGCCAGTGCCAGCGGATAGAGCGGGAAGTGTGCTGGTCAAGGTCTATCTGATAAACGCTGACAGGATATTCCAGATTTCCATGTTCGCTGGTATCATAAAGATTATTGTAAGCTGCTGTCGCATCATAGTTCAGAGTAATATCTGCTGCTTTTTCGTTGTCTTTTATCACTTTATGCCTCCCGTCGTTTGTTTGCCTGAATGAATAAGTAAAGAGTAAAGTGGAGATTAATGCTGTTTTGTAGTGACTGGTCGATAGTGATACGTTAACAGTGACAGATAGTAATAATACATTAACAGTGACAGATGTAATGATATATTAACAGTGACAGATATAATGATACGCTAATCGTGACAGGTAATCATGAAACGCCGGAAATGCCGGAATATCTGGAAATGCCGGAATATTATAATTGCTCATGATTCGGTAACAGTGAATGGTTAGTGGCAATTTCGTACATGATAAACGAAAACGATTAAAAAAACTAATAAAATCATAACGTTTTATCAATCATGGCCTGTAACATCATTGTAGCACTTCAGGTAAATGAAGTCAAAATATTTTTATATTAAATTATGGTAAAATATTAACCAAAAATATAACAATATTATCCGGAAAAATACGAAAAATTAAAAAATACCTTGACATAATACCCATAGAGGGTATATACTCAATATACCCATATGGGGTATATGAAAAATCGGGAGACGAGGAAATGGAAAAGAAAAAAGAACGTTCCACCAAAGAATATAAAGATTTGATGAACCGTCTGAAACGCATTGAAGGACAGGTACGGGGCATTCAGGGAATGCTGGAAAACGATGCTTACTGTACGGACGTGCTGATACAGGTGGCTGCGGTAAACGCCGCATTGAACAGCTTTAATAAGGCGCTGCTTGCCGAACATGTGCGAACCTGCGTCGCCGATAATATCCGTGCGGGAAACGATGAGGTCATTGACGAGCTGGTTATATTGCTGCAGAAGTTGATGCGCTGATAACAGATGGCAATATAAGAAGAATGCGTGTGATGAAATTGGAAGGAATGCGTATTATCGTTATATGACGGGTTGATAGAAAGGAGGAGATTATTATGGAGCAATATAGTATTACCGGAATGAGCTGCGCGGCTTGCAGCGCGCGGGTAGAGAAGGCCGTATCGAAAGTGCCGGGAGTAGCATCCTGTTCGGTCAGTCTGCTGACAAATTCCATGGGGGTGGAAGGAAATGCGTCTCCGGAAGCGGTCATTGCCGCGGTGGAAGCGGCCGGGTATGGCGCGGGGAAGAAAGACGAAGCGGCCGGCGGCAGGGAAAACGCAGGAGGCGGGGACGCTTATGACGATATGCTGAAAGACCGGGAAACACCGCTTTTGCAGAAAAGGATGGCGGCTTCCGTCTGTCTGCTGCTGCCGCTGATGTATTTTTCCATGGGACATATGATGTGGGGATGGAAACTGCCTGCTTTTCTGGAAGGAAATCATGTTGCGGTGGGACTGGTTCAGTTTCTTTTCACCGTTGCGATAATGGTAATCAATCAGAAGTTCTTTATAAGCGGAGTCAAAAGCTTTTTCCACGGAGCGCCGAATATGGATACGCTCGTCGCGATGGGGGCCGGAGCCTCTTTTATTTACAGCGTTTACGCCTTGTTTGCAATGACGGGCGCGCAGCTTGCAGGCGATATGCAGGCGGTCATGCTGTATATGGATGAATTTTATTTTGAATCCGCGGCGATGATACTGACGCTGATAACCGTTGGAAAAATGCTGGAGGCCCGTTCAAAAGGAAAAACAACGGACGCCATCAAAGGGTTGATGAAGCTTGCGCCCAAAAAGGCGGTAGTTGTGCGAAACGGAACGGAAACGGAAGTGGATATCGCACAGGTCAGAATCGGGGATGTATTTGTCGTAAGGCCCGGAGAAAATATACCGGTGGACGGTATCGTCATCGACGGAACGAGTGCGGTCAACGAGGCCGCGCTGACCGGAGAAAGCATTCCGGCCGATAAGCAGGCAGGGGACAGTGTTTCGGCCGCAACGCTGAATCAGTCCGGATTTTTGCGATGCGAGGCCGTGCGGGTCGGTGAGGACACGACATTGTCGCAGATTATCCGTATGGTCAGCGATGCGGCGGCAACAAAAGCGCCGATTGCCAAAGTCGCGGATAAAGTGTCCGGCGTTTTTGTGCCGGCAGTCATCGGCATTGCGGTTCTTGCAGGACTCATTTGGCTGGCGGTCGGAGAAAGCGTTGGCTTTGCGCTGTCGAGGGCGATTTCCGTGCTCGTTATCAGCTGTCCCTGCGCGCTCGGTCTGGCAACGCCGGTTGCGATTATGGTCGGAAACGGCATGGGCGCGAAGAACGGCATCATGTTCAAAACCGCACAGTCTTTGGAACTCGCCGGGAAAATACAGATTGCCGCGCTTGACAAAACGGGAACGATTACGAGCGGAGAGCCGAAAGTGACGGACATTTCCCCTGCACCGGGCTGTACGGAAGAAGAATTGCTGCGACTTGCCTATGCGCTGGAACAAAAGAGTGAGCACCCTCTTGCCCGCGCGATTCTGGAATGGGCACGGCAAAAAGGCATTCAGGAAGATGCCGTAGAGGAATTTCAGGCTGTACCGGGGAACGGATTGACCGGAATCAGGAAGAATGACGAAGTGGCCGGCGGCAACCTTGCTTTTATCCGGCAAAAAGCTTCGATATCGGAAGAGACGGCCTCACTGGCGGAAAAACTTGCAGGAGAAGGAAAAACGCCGCTGTTTTTCAGCAGAGCGGGCATTTTTCAGGGCATTATCGCGGTGGCGGATGTCATAAAGGAAGACAGTGCCGAGGCGGTCAGAGAGTTACGCAACATGGGAATCCATGTCGTTATGCTGACCGGGGACAATGAAAAGACCGCCCGGGCCATCGGGGCACAGGCGGGAGTGGATGAAGTGATTGCGGGC
This sequence comes from uncultured Lachnospiraceae bacterium, assembly GCA_910578475.1. GTDB lineage: Bacteria > Bacillota > Clostridia > Lachnospirales > Lachnospiraceae > UBA3282. Next base: position 22,689 of record CAJTRK010000034.1, read on the forward strand.
GTCTTGCCCGACGGCAAAGAAACGGTGATTCGCAGACTGCAGGAACGGGGCGTTACGGCAATGGTAGGAGACGGCATTAATGACGCGCCGGCGCTGACGAGAGCGGATATCGGAATTGCCATCGGCGCCGGAACGGATATTGCTATCGACGCGGCGGACATTGTGCTTATGAAAAGCAGACTGCGGGATGTTCCGGCGGCTGTCCGACTGAGCCGGGCGACGCTGAAGAACATCCATGAGAATCTGTTTTGGGCTTTTTTTTACAATGTTATCGGTATTCCCCTGGCGGCCGGACTGTGGTATCCTGTATTCGGATGGAAACTGAATCCGATGTTCGGAGCCGCGGCCATGAGCCTTTCCAGCTTTTGCGTTGTCAGCAATGCGCTTCGGCTGAATTTCTTCAAAATGTATGACGCGGCAAAAGACAAAATGCACAAACGACGGGCGGAGCTGAAAATACATGAAGAAGGACTGCGCGTGGAACGGAAAGAAGACAGGGAAGAAAATCATACCAAAGAAAGCTGTAAAATAGAAAACTGCAAAGAAGAAAGTTACAAAAAAGAAAACAACAAAACAGAAAAGGAGAATGTCATTATGGAAAAGACAATGGAAATCAAAGGGATGATGTGCGGGCACTGTGAAGCGGCGGTAAAGAAAGCGCTGGAGGCGCTGCCCGAAGTGGCCCGGGCCGACGTAAGCCATGAAAAAGGAACCGCGGTCGTTACGCTTCAGGCAGAAGTTGCGGACGATGTATTGAAAAAGGCGGTAGAAGAAAAAGATTATGAGGTGGTTTCCGTTCAATAAGAAAAAGGAACGGGCGGGTATTCATAATCAGGAAAGCAGGGGAAGGCGGATGATAAAAGTCGTGCCTTCCCCTTTTTTGGAAGAGACTTCTATCTGCCCCGCGTGGGCCAGGATAATGGTGCGGGTAATGGCAAGTCCGAGTCCCTGTCCGCCCTTTTCGCCGCGTGTGGTATAAGCGCGCCGGAAAATATCGGGGAGCTCTTCTTCCGAAATGCCACAGCCGGTATCGGAAAGGGTGATGACGGCAAAGGATTCCTCCACAGTCAGAGAAAGCGTAATTTTGCCGTCCGGCGGCGTGAACTCGGCGGCATTGTACAGCAGATTTTCCAGCGCGCGGAAAAGCTGTTCCTGATTTGCCATGATGCGGCAGGGACGCGGCGTGATATTATCGAGAAAATTAGGCCCGTAAAGTTCTATGACAGGCCGGCAATTATAACAGAAATCAGAAAGGAATGTGTTCAGTAAAATCGGTTCCGGATGGAACGGAACATTCGTTTCAGCGGCGATTTCCTGAATGGATTTCAATCGCTCGGACAGAATATCACACTGTTTTTCGATATGGAGCATTCTTTTGCTTGTATCTTCATCCAAAAGAAGGTCATTCAGGCGGATGATTTGCGCCATGTTTGAGAGAGAAGTCAACGGCGACTTCATATCGTGCCCCAATTCCGCGATTAATTGTCCTCTTTCCGAAAGGAGTTTTTGCAGATGCACTGTTTTTTCCTGCACTTCCTCCTGCAAATGCAGATTCAGCTTTTGATTTTCCTCCATGATAGCCAGACTGCGCCGGACCATCAGAACAGCGAAAGCGATGACCATGCAAAATGTGCCGTATTCTTCCGGATAGGCGCCGATAAATGGCTCATAACAGCCAATTGTCAGAACACCGTAAAGCTGGAAAAGCCCGTTTGCAGTTAAGGCCGCGAGCGCGGTTTTGGTATGCGGAAGCGCCGTCAGACAGCCATAGAACGTCAGGCCGATACCAAGACCTGACATGCACAGCTTATACCAGGACACAAGCGGTCCGTACCACAGCACAAGGCTTGGAATTGCGGGCAGCAGAAAGACAGGAACGATGACGACGAAGCCGCACATGCCGAACGAAAGCAAGCGGCATAATTTTTTCAGATGCCTGAATCCTTCCGGCAAGAATAACAGGAAGATAATCTGTATGGAAAAGAAGATGCCGGCCAGCGCGGAGAAATCCTCCAATGCGTAGAGCGTGCGCACGAACGGCAGACCGGCCAGCCGGAAAAAGGGATAACCGATTCGCAGAGCGAAGGACAGACTGAGCAGGCCAAAATAGAAAGTGATGGAATCCGGCGTGTTTTTTCTGCGCATCCACAATACGACACAGAATAAAGAAAGTGTGAGCGACGAAAAAAACAGCAGACCATAAAGTATCATACGGCCGGCAATGAGATGACTGACGCTGTCCGTATCCCCGATGACCGGGGCATACCAGATGCCGCCATAATAATGAGAATAATTGGCGGTCTGGATAATCAGTTCCGTTTCACCGTTCAGAGAAAAAGAGAAGAACGTGTCCCGAATCAGAGGCGCATAATTTTCCGAAGTGACATTCCCCGGTCCGCCGAGACAGATGCCGTTTACGAAAACGCGTGCGGCGCAGAGCGGTTCCTGCAAATAGAGCGTGGTCGTGCCGTTTCCCTGTAAGCGCAGCCGCCAGGTGGCAGTTCCATAAGGATTCCTGTCTGCATGAAAAAGGGAAAGATTTGGATATTCTCCTGCCCATGTGTTGTAACAGGCAGGCGTTTCGGAAGAAAAATCTTTCGGAGAAAGCAGCGCGTCGGGGTAAAGTTCCCATCCGTCCACGAGAGCGCAATATCCTTTTTCTGGAATCAGGACAAGATTGTCTTGTGTAAGCGCAGCTTTTGAGATATATTTGTTATCATAACCCATCATAATTGACAATGCGGTTAAAGTCAGAACAATTGTACCGACGATGATTGCAACCGCCCGAATAACGGATTGAGAAAGTGTTGTTTGTTTCATTATCATTTTCCCTTCTTACACATAGAGGAACCGCTGTATGAAAAACCAAAGAAAATCTTTAATTCCTGCGTTATCAATTTTTATCATAGCTATTTTATTATATCTGTCCGATGCTGCGACTGCAACAGCAGGCGAACGGCCTGAGTCCGATATTATCGGCCGGTTGGCGGCGAAGTCCGAGAAGCCTGTCGAACCAAAAGGCGATTTGACCGATTTTATGACAGAGCCTGTGAAAGCCGCGGAACCGTTGGAAGGAGCAGAACTTTTCACGGATTCGGAGCAGGCGGCGGAGTTCACGGAGAAGCAAAAGCAGCCCGAAGGAGATGCCGCAGTCCCGGAGCCGCCGGCGGAGTCTGTGGAAGGAGCGGAGCCGTCCGAAGGAGATGCCGCAGTCCCAGAGGAGCCGGCGGAGTCCGTGGAAGGAGCGGAGCCGTCCGAAGGAGATGCCGCAGTCCCGGAGGAGCCGGCGGAGTCCGTGGAGGAAGCGGAACCGTCCGAAGGGGACACCGCAGTCCCGGAGGAGCCGGCGGAGTCCGAGGATGCGTTGGAGCAATCCGAAAGTTCTGTGACGGATAAAGCGCATGTTGTAGAAGCAGGACAGTTCACAGACCCGGATACCGCAGCTACCGCGGAAGAATTTCAGGTTTGGATGGAAACGCATGCAAATACAGGCGGTTTTTTAAAGCTGACCGATAATATTACGCTGTCCGGCAGTCATGTTTTTCTTCCCGATGGCCCGGGCTGTCCCCATGTCAATGTGGATACCGACGGTCATACGATAACGATAACCGGAGAAGTGGAGTTTTGGAACGATTATCATCTTACCTTTCGGGGCGGGACGGAAAACGCCGTTATATTCCGCGTTGCAGAAGGCGGCATACTGAATTTGAATCATATTTCCGTGGAGTGCGCCGCCGGTGAGCCGTCATCCGAGGAAGATTTGCCGTATGTGCTATGGCAGGAAGAAGGCGCGGGCCTGATGGTCGATAGCTGTCGGATATCAGGGAAAATACATTATGCGGATGCCCCCTTTGTACTCTATGAAAGCACCGTTTCCGTTATTGTGGAAAAAGGGCAGCAGGCGGCGCTTCCTGCAGAAATTGCATGTGATGTCAATTTTCAGGGACAGGTCAGCCATCGGGAGCTTCTTCCGGTGTCCTGGAACCTTGCGGGAAAAGAATCGTATCAGGCGGAGCGGATGCGCTTTCAGGTGTCCGGTTCCTATGTCGGAGCGGCATCGGTAACGCCGCCTCTCTGTACGGTCATTTATAATGATTATCCCCTGACTTTTACGGAAGTACAAGCGAGCGCGGGGCAAAATACATATCTTTTCCGATACGGATATACAAAGTCGGCGGAACTTTTTCCTGCGACGATTGTGTCAGAATATTCTCTGGATGGTAAAAACTGGTTCTTTTACGAGGAAGAGAATGTTTCCGGCATTAAAGAAATCTTTTTCATAGGCCTCACGAATACGCAATGGAATACTGCGGAATATCCTTATCTGTATCTTCGGCTGCATTGTGAATATGAAGGCGTTCAATATTTTTCCAATGTGCTTCGGTTTGCGGCAGATAATCTGAAAGATGCAGTTGACCAGGGGGGCGGCCGGGGAGGCGGAGTTTCGGTTATAAATCCGCCGAAGGAACCGGAGGAAAAGCCCGGGCATGTTCCGTCGGAGGGAACGGTGCTGCCGACTGTGAAGCCGGAAAACGGCGGGAGTCACGCATCGTCTGATTCGGAAAGCGGCGAATACGATTCATCGTCCGATTCGGGAAGCGATGGAGACAGTTCATTGTCCAATTCGGAAAGCGACGAAAACAATTCATCATCTGAGCCGGAAAGTATCGGAAATGAATCATCGTCCAAACCGGAAAGCAGCGGGAACGATTTATTATCCGGGGCGAAAAGCGTCGGAAACGATTTATCGACTAAGCCGGAAAGTATCGGAAACGGTTCATTATCCGGGTCTGAAAGCGTCGGAAACGATTCAGCGTCCAAGCCGGAAAACAGCGGTAACGATTCAGCGTCCAAATCGGAAAGTATGGATAATGACTCATCGTTAAGCTCGGAAGAAAGCAGTAACGAGATAAACACAGGATTATCCGCGTCCGACAATGATGCTTTGCAGGAGCAGCCATCGTCCTCGCTGAATCCGGAATCACATGCCGTAGAAAAAGCCGTGGTTTCTCCCTTTGGCAGAACGCTTGCTATCGCAGCAGGGTTTGTTGGTTTGTCCGTTGCCGCGGGGGCGGCGGGATTCTGTGCAAATGCCGGTATTTTCAGGCGTCTGCTGCAGCTTGCCGTAAAATGGTTCAGATAGTGTTCAGACAGCTGGCTTTCCGTCGGAAACGAACAGGTAGCCTTTGTAGCGTTTGGTCTGGATATAGTCGCATTCCGGACAAAGCTCGTAGAGTTTTTTGCGGATACGTCCCATAATGACCTGTAAAGATTTCTGGCCTTTGTTGATGGGCGCTTTCCATACCGAGTCATAAATTTGTTCCGGGGTAAAGATTTCTTCCGGATGTCTGGCAAGAAAATACAGCACATCGAATTCATAGGAGGAAAAGGCGACAGAACGGTTTTCATAGTTTGCGCTGCAGGAGGCGGGACAGATGGAAAGCGCGCCGTAAGTAAGCGTTTTCGGCGGCTCTGCAGCTCTCCCGGAACGGATGCGGGCCTGTACCCGAAGTTCCAGCTCTTTCAGGCTGTACGGTTTGCATACATAATCGTCTCCGCCAAGCAATAGCCCTTTTATGCGGTTTTCTTCTTCGGTATAGCCGGAAAGGAAAACGATGGGAAGACCTGTTTTTGAGCGGATTTTTTCACACAGAGCAAAGCCGCTCATACCCGGCAGGTCCACATCCAGTATGACACAGTCGAGAGCATTGGACAAAATAAGCTCCTCAGCAGCTTCCGCTGTGTCGGCGCAGACAATTTCATATCCCTTTGCAGCAAAATAGGTTCGGTTATCTTCTAAAATTAACGGGTCGTCATCTACCATCAGAACTTTGTACATACCTTTTCCTTTCCTATATTTCTTTTTTCCTTCAATTCAAACAGGTTTATTGTATTACAAGTATAGCACAAAAAAATTACCGGAAAAATTTTTTTGTTTTTCAAAATAAACGTCAGGTAACAATCGCTGCCCGACGTTATTTTCATGCAAAAAATGTTATAAAATGAAGTAAAAAGAAGATTTACCAGTATAACAATTTGCAAACAGAGAAGGTGAAGGATGTTATGGAACGTGCGGCGGATGCCATGCTCAATGAGAAAACGGAAAAAGAAAAGGACTGCGGCGGACTGTCGGGAAAACTGGAAATGAAACATGTGACTTTCGGATATGCCGGAATGGAGAAGCCTTTTATTCAAGACTTTAATCTTTTGCTGAGAGCGGGAAGTCAGGTTGCTTTCGTCGGAGCTTCCGGCTGTGGGAAATCAACGCTTTTCAAATTGCTTTCGGGATTGTATCAGCCCTGGAGCGGCGAAATTCTTTTTGACGGAAAAGAAATATCTCAGATTGACAGCGGCGTCTTTTCAAGCGATTTGGCCGTTGTTGACAAGGACATTGTTCTGTTTGAAGACACCATCGCCAACAACATTAAGATGTGGGACAGTACGATTGAAGATTTTGAGATGATTATGGCAGCGCGGGATGCACAGCTTCATGAAGACATTATGCAGCGCGAAGGCGGCTATCAGTATCGTATTACGGAGGGAGGCCGTAATTTTTCGGGGGGACAGAGACAGCGCATGGAAATAGCGCGTGTGTTGCTACAGAACCCGTCCATTATCATTCTGGATGAAGCGACATCCGAATTGGACGAAAGGACAGAGTATGAAGTCGTGAAATCCATCAAAGACAGAGGAATTACCTGTATTGTTGTTCCTCATCGCCTTTCGACGATTCGTAATTGTGACGAAATCATTGTTTTAGACAACGGAAAAGCAGTCGAGCGGGGAACGCATGAAGAACTTCTGGTAAAAGACAGTTTGTATGCCAAGTTCGTCATGAATGAGGAAAAACTTTTTTCTGAAAACCGGAAAGCGCATCATGCAGAACATGAACACCGGGGGGTACGACGCCACATGACGTATTGCAGCATCGCGAAAGAACGGAATCCATTATCTGGGCTTTGCATAAAATAGGATAAAGAAAGCGACAGGGTGCATTAAATGGATTCCCAGAAATATGAAAATATACTCAATCTGGCGCTGGACACGCCGGAACCGGAGCGGGCAAGAACGCTGGAATTAAATATCGGTTATGAAGAAGAGGACAATACATGGGAGCTTATCGTCAAATATCACGGTAACCTGCGGGATGGATTGTCCTCTTTTTTGGCACAGCCACAGGGAAGTCTCATGCGAATTGAAGAATTGATAGCGGGCTATGCGATTTTGACTGTGCCGGAAGCCTTTATGGAGACGCTTTCTGTGGTGGAAGAAATCGAATATATCGAAAAGCCGAAGAGACTTTTTTTTCAAATCTTGCAGGGAAAAATTGATTCCTGTATAATTCCCGGAAGCCCCCTCGCCCGCACTCTGCGCGGGCAAAACGTTCTGGTAGCCGTCATCGACTCAGGGATTGCATGGAAAAACCGGGATTTTCGGAAGGAGGATGGAACGACGAGAATCCGTTATCTGTGGGACCAGACGTTACAGGCCGGACAGGTGTGGGAGCGTATTGCGGAAAGCGGATTGCTGCCGGAAGAGCGGCGGGAAAAATACGCGCCGCCGGAGGGTTTTGTAACGGGGGTGGAATTTGACGATGAACAGATAAATGAAGCCCTTGCAGCACCTTCTGAAACGGAAGCCGCGCTTCTTGTGCCGAGCGTGGACACTTCCGGGCATGGAACGGCGGTTGCCGGGATTGCAGCCGGGACCGGGGCCGGTTCCAACGGCGTCTATGAGGGTGTGGCGCCGGAGAGTGAACTCCTGATTGTGAAGCTTGGAACGCCGGGGCCGGATTCTTTTCCACGAACGACGGAACTGATGCGCGCGCTCACTTATGTTGTCAGAAAGTCGTTGGAGCTGAAAATGCCGCTGGCGGTTAATCTGAGTTTTGGAAATACCTACGGGGCGCATAATGGCACATCCCTTTTGGAACGTTTTATCGACAATATTTCGGAAATAGGAAGAAACGTCATCTGCGTTGGGAGCGGCAATGAAGGAGCCTCCGGCGGACACACCGGAGGAAGCGTGGGGGTGGTAAAAGAAGGGGCGTCCCCGGACGGCCCATCAGAAGGAAACGGAGGACAGACAATTGTCGAACTGGTGGTGGGCAGTTATGAACGAGGGCTTAATGTGCAGCTCTGGAAAGATTATGTGGACCGCTATCTTGTTCGGATAATCTCTCCAACAGGGGAAGAGTTTTTAGTAGATACAGCAAGGCCGGGGAAACAAAGCTATCTTTTGGAACAGACAAGAATTCTTCTTTACAACGGGGAACCGGCGCCGTATCTGACCAGTCAGGAGATATACTTCGATTTTCTTCCGGTGGAAAATATGAGTTATGTAAACAATGGCGTCTGGACTTTTGTTCTGGAACCAATTAATACAGTGACGGGGAATTATACCTTTTATCTGCCCTCTGAAACTGTCCGCTCGGGGCAGACTCGATTTGTCAGACCCACGCCGGACGTAACGCTGACGATTCCTTCCACCGCGTCCAAAGTCATTACGGTGGGCGCCTACCAGACCGGACTGGAAGCCTATGCGGATTTTTCCGGGCGGGGTTATCTTTATCAGGACCGGCTCGGCGGCCGTATAGAGGGGTCTTTTATCAAACCGGACATGGTAGCGCCGGGCGTCGGGATTCTGGCGTCTACGCGGGAGGGAACTTATGAGCCTGTTACGGGAACTTCTTTTGCCGTGCCGTTTGTTACCGGAGCGGCGGCGCTGCTGATGCAATGGGGGATTGTCGATGGGAACGACCCGTATCTGTATGGGGAAAAGGTCAAGGCATACCTGCGTAAAGGGGCGAAACCGCTTCGTGGGGAACGGGATTATCCGAATGAAAGGGTGGGGTATGGGGCGATTTGTGTCGAAAATAGTCTGCCTATGTAAATGAGAGTAGATTTTTAGGGGAATAAGCGCTTTGTTTTTCGTATATGGTGTCGAATAAAGTTCTTATTATGCATTGTGTGGATTTTATATAAACATTTGGTAGGGCTAAAACGAATAATAATTCATAGATAGCATGGAATTCTTAGAATGGAAACAGAACTTAGCTTAATTGCAAAAGTAAATTCCAGTGCAGGAGTAAATTCTACTGCCCTTTCAAA
>CAJTRK010000035.1 GCA_910578475.1 uncultured Lachnospiraceae bacterium
TTTAATTTGACGAATATAAGAAAGACTTGGAGCACCTAGGGTGCTGGATAACAATAGTTATGATGATGTCTATGAGGATAATAAGGAGAGGAGGGGAAATTGCGTAATATATAAGTAAACATGTGATAGCGGAGATAGTTTCTAAATTCAAGAAATGATAGAACTATCTCTGCTTTTTAAGAGAATATATTAATTAAAATTTTAGTATTTTTACAGTTAAATCTCACCGAGGCAGACCCAACAAAAGATTGTACGCTGTCCTTGCGAAGGCGGATGAGATTTTCTTGATATTCCGTACAAAGTACAGAAATTGCGGGACATGGATGTCCCGCAAAGCCCGCCATTGAGCCCGGACGGCTCACCACCACCTTCCGGAAGCCCCGCACGGCAGTATCAGGCCGTTTGAGCTGACAGGCAGTCCGATTTCATCCGCCCGGACGGTTCCGCCGAACTGCGGCACAATGACCGTATGAAGCATATAGGACAGAACGGCGGGCTGCAGTCCTGTCGTATAAGAATTAATTAAGAAGAAAAGTGCGTCTTTTGACAGGATTTTAGCGGTAAGTTCCAGAAAAGGGAAGATATTTTCTTCTATTTTCCAGATTTCACCCTTCGGGCCTCTTCCATAGGAAGGCGGGTCCATAATGATTGCGTCGTAAGTATTGCCGCGGCGGATTTCCCGCTCCACGAATTTGACGCAGTCATCTACGAGCCAGCGTATCGGCGCATTGCCGAGTCCGGAAGATACGGCATTTTCTTTGGCCCATGTAACCATACCTTTGGAGGCATCCACATGAGTGACGGAAGCGCCTGCTTTTGCGGCTGCGATGGTGGCGCCGCCTGTATAGGCAAACAGGTTCAGGACTTTGACCGGACGGCCGGTGTCTTTGACGGCTTTCCTTATTATAGAAGAAAACCAGTCCCAGTTGGCAGCCTGCTCCGGAAACAGCCCGGTATGTTTGAAACTGAACGGCTTCAAATGAAAAGTCAGTTCGCCGTATTGAATGCTCCATTCGTCCGGCAGCTGGAAAAATTCCCATTCGCCGCCTCCTTTGGCGCTTCGGTGGTAATGGCCGTTCATTTTTCGCCACCCGGAATGTTCTTTTGGCGTATTCCAGATAACCTGTGGGTCCGGCCTGACAAGCAGATAGTCCCCCCACCGCTCCAGTTTTTCACCGGAGGAAGTATCGATTACTTCATAGTCTTTCCAATTTTCGGCTGTCCACATTGTTTTCTGACCGTCCCTTTCTTTTTGCCTGTCTGTCAGGCAGAATTTGCCCGGACATGACAGTTGATGAGTATGTTCTTTATAGATAATAGGAAAAACATTGAAAAAAAGCAAGTTTTTTTGAAAAAAATGCTTGCGTTTCCCAAAATCATCGTGTATACTATCAAGTGCTGTGGCATGATAGCTGTGAAGCGTGAGGTTGCTGCCCCTGTGGCAGGTTTTCCGTGGAGCGAATGTCAAGTTAGGAAACTGACGACAAGTCACTGTACAAACAAGAAGGTCTGACAAAGTCAGAAACGACGTGGTTGTCTTTAATCATCATAAAAGAATGGTTCGCGAAGCGCAACATTCTTTAACAGATGTGGCTCCTGTTGGAGATACTTCTGTTGGACACACACGGGAGAGTGTACAGTCACCGCTTGTCGTACTTAGAACTTAAAAGTGCGAAAAGGAGGCGACTTTTTTTATGGCAAGTCAAGTAATGAGAATTACGTTAAAAGCGTATGACCATCAGCTGGTTGATGCGTCTGCCAAAAAAATCATCGAAACAGTTAAGAAGAATGGTTCTCAGGTGAGTGGACCCGTGCCCCTTCCTACGAAAAAGGAAGTGGTTACCATTTTAAGGGCGGTTCACAAATACAAAGATTCCAGAGAGCAGTTCGAGCAGAGAACTCACAAGAGACTCATCGATATCATTGCTCCCACACCGAAAACTGTTGATGCGCTGCAAAGACTGGAAATGCCGGCCGGCGTATACATCGATATCAAAATGAAAAACAAATAGACCCCTACTAGAATGCCCGGAAGTAATTCTTTCAGAATAACTTCAAGTAATTCTTTCAGAATAATTTCAAGCAATTCCGAAGAAATTGGCTGAGTTAATACCGGAGGGATTTACTCTTAGGGCCGCTGTAGAATCAAGGAGGCAAAGAAATGAAGAAAGCAATTTTGGCAACAAAAGTCGGAATGACACAGATTTTTAATGAGGACGGAAGCTTGACGCCTGTTACGGTGCTTCAGGCAGGCCCCTGTGCGGTAACGCAGGTTAAAACGGTCGAGAATGACGGTTACAGCGCGGTACAGGTTGGATTTGTTGATAAGAAAGAAAAAATTGTCAACAAAGACAAAGGCGGTAAGAAGGAAGTAATTCACAGACATGGTACGAATAAGGCGGAGAAAGGCCATTTTGACAAAGCTGGCGTTTCCTGCAAGAGATTTGTAAGAGAATTAAAACTGGATAATGCAGAAGAGTATACGCTCGGCAGCGAAATCAAGGCAGATATCTTTGAAGCCGGCGACAGAGTTGATGCGACTGCTATTTCCAAAGGAAAAGGCTTCCAGGGTGCAATCAAAAGACATGGTCAGCACAGAGGACCTATGACTCACGGTTCCAAATTCCATCGTCATCAGGGTTCCAACGGAGCATGTTCTTCCCCGAGTAAAGTGTTTAAGGGAAAAGGCATGCCGGGACATATGGGCTGCGTAAAGGTAACGGTTCAGAATCTTACGGTAGTGAGAGTTGACGCCGACAAGAACCTGATTCTTGTAAAGGGCGCTGTTCCCGGACCGAGAAAAGCTTTGGTAACCATCAAAGAAACAACGAAGGTCGATGGAAAATAGTGACTTGAGTCACAGATGAAAGGAGGACCATTCAAATGGCAAACGTATCTGTTTATAATATGGAAGGAAAAGAAGTTGGCAAGATTGACTTAAACGATGCGGTGTTTGGTGTTGAAGTCAATGAACATCTGGTACACATGGCAGTTGTTCAGCAGCTTGCAAATAAACGTCAGGGAACACAGAAAGCAAAGACGCGTTCCGAAGTTTCCGGCGGTGGAAGAAAGCCCTGGAGACAGAAAGGAACAGGTCATGCGAGACAGGGTTCCATCAGAGCTCCACAGTGGAAAGGCGGCGGTGTTGTATTCGCTCCCGTTCCGAGAGATTATTCTTTCAAATTAAATAAGAAAGAAAAAAGAGCGGCTTTAAAATCTGCATTGACGAGCAGAGTACAGGAAAACAAACTGATTGTCGTTGAAGAACTGAAATTTGACGAGATTAAGACAAAGAATTTTAAAGCAGTTATGGATAATCTGAAAGTGAACAAAGCGTTGGTTGTTTTGGGAGAGAAGAACGATAATACAGTTCTTTCCGCAAGAAATATTCCGACAATCCAGACAACATATGCCGATTCTATCAATGTATATGATGTTATGAAGGGCGGCACGCTTGTTCTGACAAAGGATGCCGTAACAAAAATCGAGGAGGTGTATGCGTAATGGCAGCAGTTCAGTATTATGACGTAATCCTCAAACCGGTTATTACCGAAAAGAGTATGGCAGGTATGAGCGAAAAGAAATATACCTTTTTAGTTCATCCGGAAGCAAATAAGACAATGATTAAAGAAGCTGTTGAGAAAATGTTCGAGGGAACAAAAGTCGCAAAGGTAAACACGATGAATCTTGACGGAAAGACCAAGAGACGTGGTATGGTATACGGCAAAACAGCTAAGACCAAAAAAGCAATCGTACAGCTGACAGAGGACAGCAAGGAAATTGAAATCTTCGCAGGACTCTAAGCCGAAAAGATTTTCTAAAACGTCAAAGGACGCCGTTTAAGAAAATCTAAGTTTCGGCTGACAGAATCGCATCGCGATTCTGTCGGGGTATTGAAGGGCAGTTCGAATGGATGCCGAAAACTGTCAGGTATTATAAAGGCGACAGGTGAAATGCTCGGGAATACCCAGAGAGGCGGCGAAAGAACATCCGATACCGGATGGGAAGATAATGTATGCGGCGCGAAGAGTCATAAAGTGAAAATGCGCTGCGCGAAAATCATAGAGGAAAAGGAGATAAAATCATGGGAATTAAGACTTATAACCCATATACACCTTCGAGACGTAATATGACAGGTTCTGATTTTTCCGAGATTACAAAGAAGACACCTGAAAAGGCGCTTTGTACTTCTCTCAAAAAGAACGCTGGTCGTAATAATCAAGGTAAAATCACCGTCAGACATCATGGCGGCGGCAGCAGAAGATTATACAGAAACATTGATTTCAAGAGAAATAAAGACGGTATTCACGCAACGGTAATCGGTATCGAATACGACCCGAACAGAACGGCTAATATCGCATTAATCTGTTACGAAGACGGACAGAAATCCTATATTCTGGCTCCGGAAGGACTTAAAGACGGCATGAAGGTCATGAACGGACCGGAAGCGGAAGTAAGACTTGGCAATTGCCTGCCGTTGTCTGAAATTCCGGTAGGTACAGTAATTCATAATATCGAGCTTTATCCTGGTAAAGGCGGTCAGCTTGTACGTTCCGCAGGAAATGGCGCACAGCTGATGGCGAAAGAAGGCAAATATGCAACGCTCAGACTTCCCTCTGGTGAAATGAGAATGGTTCCGGTAGTCTGCCGGGCAACAATCGGTAACGTTGGTAATGTAGACCACAACCTGATTAAAATTGGTAAAGCAGGACGTAAACGCCACATGGGTATCCGCCCGACGGTCCGTGGTTCCGTTATGAACCCGAATGACCATCCGCATGGCGGTGGTGAAGGAAGGGCGCCAATCGGTCGTCCGGGTCCTTGTACACCCTGGGGTAAACCGGCGCTCGGCTTAAAGACGCGTAAGAAGAAAAAAGCATCCAATAAGCTGATTGTAAGAAGAAGAGACGGCAGAGCTATCAAAGGCTAAAAAGAGTTTCGTAAGAGACGAAAAAAACGTCTCTGAGAAAATCTGAGTTTTAGCCGAAAGAATCGCTCCGCGATTCTTCCAGAGTAATAGAAGCCATACAAATTATAGGAGGAGAAATCATGGCAAGATCACTGAAAAAAGGACCATTTGCAGATGCAAGCTTATTAAAAAAAGTAGATGCTATGAATGAATCGGGCAAGAAGCAGGTTGTTAAGACCTGGTCCCGCCGTTCTACTATTTTCCCGTCATTCGTTGGACATACATTTGCTGTTCATGATGGCAGAAAGCATGTACCTGTATATGTTACGGAAGATATGGTTGGACATAAACTCGGTGAGTTCGTTGCGACCAGAACTTACAGGGGACATGATAAGGACGAAAGAAAGTCCAAAGTTCGCTAATTTGAAAGGAGGTTTTATCTATGGCTAAAGGACATAGATCCCAGATAAAAAGAGAAAGAAATGCGAACAAGGATACAAGACCCTCTGCAAAGTTATCTTATGCAAGAGTGTCTGTACAAAAAGCTTGTTTCGTATTAGATGCCATCAGAGGCAAGGATGTAACTACGGCATTGGCTGTTCTGGAATATAATCCAAGATACGCATCCGGCATCATTAAGAAGTTATTGGAATCCGCAATTGCGAATGCAGAAAACAATAACGGAATGAATGCAGAGAACCTTTATATTGCAGAATGTTATGCGAATAAAGGACCTACCATGAAGAGAATCAGACCGAGAGCACAGGGAAGGGCTTACAGAATCGAAAAGAGAATGAGCCACATTACCGTTGTTCTGGATGAAAGACAGGCATGATATTAGGAAGGAGAAAAACATGGGACAGAAAGTTAATCCTCACGGCCTCAGAGTCGGCATAATTAAAGATTGGGATTCCAAATGGTATGCTGATGCGGAATTTTCTGATTTCTTAGTAGAAGATTATAACATCAGAAAGTATCTGAAGGAAAAATTATACAGCGCTGGTATCTCCAAAATTGAAATCGAGAGAGCATCAGACAGAGTTAAAATTGTTATCTACACCGCGAAACCGGGTGTTGTAATCGGTAAGGGCGGCGCAGAAATCGAAGTAACCAAGAAAGAGCTTTCCAAGCTGACCAATAAGAAAGTTCTGGTAGATATTAAAGAAATCAAGAGACCCGACAGAGATGCACAGCTCGTTGCGGAAAATATCGCACAGCAGCTGGAAAACCGTGTATCTTTCAGACGTGCGATGAAATCCTGCATGGGAAGAACCATGAAGGCAGGCGCGCTCGGTATTAAGACAGCATGTTCCGGACGTCTTGGCGGCGCTGATATGGCTCGTACAGAGTTTTACAGCGATGGTACGATTCCGCTTCAGACTTTAAGAGCTGATATTGATTACGGCTTTGCAGAAGCTGATACAACTTATGGAAAAGTTGGCGTCAAAGTATGGATTTACAAAGGCGAGGTACTTCCTACTAAATCAAACAAGGAAGGGAGCGATAAATAATGTTAATGCCAAAAAGAGTAAAACGTCGTAAACAGTTCCGTGGTTCTATGGCAGGAAAAGCTACTCGCGGTAATACAATTACCTATGGTGAGTGGGGTATTGTAGCAATGGAGCCATGTTGGATTAAATCGAACCAGATTGAAGCAGCCCGTATTGCGATGACTCGTTATATCAAGCGTGGCGGTAAAGTCTGGATTAAGATTTTCCCCGATAAACCAGTAACAGCAAAACCAGCAGAAACACGTATGGGTTCCGGAAAAGGTACCCTGGAATACTGGGTAGCAGTTGTTAAGCCAGGACGCGTAATGTTCGAAATCGCAGGAGTTTCCGAAGAAACGGCAAAAGAAGCGTTACGTCTTGCGACACATAAGCTTCCATGTAAATGTAAAATCGTTTCTAAAGCAGACTTGGAAGGCGGTGTATCAAATGAAAACTAATAAGTATGTAGAAGATTTACAGAAAAAATCAGATGCAGAATTAGCACAGGAACTGGTAGATGCTAAAAAAGAACTTTTCAATTTGAGATTCCAGAACGCAACAAATCAGTTAGATAATACGGCAAGAATCAAAGAAGTCAGAAGAAATATCGCAAGAATTCAGACCGTAATCACTCAGAAAGCGAAAGCGGCTAATTAGGAGGAGGATGTGTCGTGGAAAGAAATTTGAGAAAGACCCGTACTGGCAAAGTGACCAGTAATAAGATGGATAAGACAATTGTTGTAGCGATAGAAGACCATGTTAAGCATCCGCTTTACGGTAAAATTGTAAAGAAAACCTATAAGCTGAAAGCACATGATGAGAATAACGAGTGCAACATTGGCGATACCGTAAAAGTAATGGAGACAAGGCCGTTATCGAAAGATAAAAGATGGAGACTTGTTGAAGTTGTCGAAAAAGTGAAATAGGCTGGAAGGAGATAAGTGGTATGATTCAACAGGAGAGCAGACTCAAAGTTGCTGATAACACTGGTGCAAAAGAACTTTTATGTATCAGAGTTGTAGGCGGCTCAACAAGAAGATATGCCCGTATTGGTGATATTATTGTTGCTACTGTTAAAGATGCAACACCAGGCGGCGTTGTAAAAAAAGGCGATGTTGTGAAAGCCGTAGTTGTTCGCAGCGTAAAAGGCGCTCGTCGTAAAGACGGTTCTTATATCAGATTTGACGAAAATGCTGCTGTTATTATCAAAGATGACAAGACTCCGAGAGGAACCCGTATTTTTGGACCAGTAGCAAGAGAGCTTCGTGATAAACAGTTTATGAAAATTGTTTCACTGGCTCCGGAAGTATTATAGGAGGTGCCGGTATGTCAACAATGAAGATTAAAAAGGGCGATACCGTAAAGGTAATTGCCGGTAAAGACAAAGATAAAGAAGGAAAAGTAGTTTCCGTAGACAAAAAGAACGGCAGAGTTTTGGTGGAAGGAATTAATAAAATTACAAAACATGAGAAACCTTCTGCAGCAAATCAGAACGGTGGTATTGTCCAGAAAGAAGCACCAATTGATATTTCCAATGTGATGTATGTGCACAAAGGAAAACCGACAAGAATCGGTTTCAAGATGGAAAACGGCAAAAAAGTTCGTTTTGCAAAATCCACAGGCGACATCGTTGATTAATTCTAAGGAAGGAGGTCTAAAACGTTGAGTAGACTTAAAAGTATGTATAAAGACGAAATCGTAGACGCTATGATTAAGAAGTTTGGATATAAAAATGTTATGGAAGTTCCGAAGCTTGACAAGATTGTAGTCAACATGGGCGTTGGTGAAGCGAAGGAAAATGCAAAAGTTCTGGAATCGGCTGTCAAAGACATGGAAACGATTACCGGACAGAAAGCGATTATTACCAAAGCGAAGAACTCTATTGCTAACTTCAAAATCAGAGAGGGCCAGGCAATCGGATGTAAAACAACACTTCGCGGCGATAAGATGTATGAATTTCTTGACAGACTGGTAAACCTTGCGCTGCCTCGTGTGCGTGACTTCAGAGGTGTAAACCCGAATGCTTTTGACGGCAGAGGTAATTATGCACTCGGAATCAAGGAACAGCTTATCTTTCCGGAAATCGAGTATGATAAGATTGACAAGGTAAGAGGTATGGATGTTATCATCGTAACAACGGCGAAGACGGATGAAGAAGCCCGTGAGTTATTAAGATTGTTTAACATGCCATTTGCTAAGTAGAAGGAGGTAAATTCATGGCTAAAACAGCAATGAAGATAAAACAGCAGCGTAAACCCAAATTCTCTACAAGAGAATACAGCCGTTGCAAAATTTGTGGTCGTCCACATGCTTATTTAAGAAAATACGGAATTTGCAGAATTTGCTTCCGTGAATTGGCATATAAGGGTCAGATTCCTGGCGTGCGTAAAGCAAGCTGGTAAAGGTTGAAAGTCTAAAGCCTTTCAACCGCGAGTTTGTCGCATTCGCATCCAAACTCGAAAGTAGTGAGGAAAGCTAAGATGTGCTTTGCAAATACTCTTCACACGGAAGAATGTCTCTGACGGGCCATTCTTCATAGCGAGTTTGCCGCATTCGCATCTAACTCGCATGCTGATGTAATTAAAATTTTAGAAGGAGGCAATTCAAATGACAATGAACGATCCTATTGCAGATATGCTTACAAGAATCCGCAATGCAAATACTGCAAAACATGATACAGTAGATGTACCGTCATCCAAGATGAAACTGGCGATTGCGCAGATTCTGCTGGATGAAGGCTATATTAAGAAATTTGATATGATTGAAGACGGAAATTTCAAAACGATTCATATTACCCTGAAATACGGCGAGGATAAGAACGAAAAGATTATTTCCGGCATCAAGAGAATTTCCAAACCGGGTCTTCGTGTATACGCCGGAAAAGAGGACCTGCCGAAAGTTCTTGGCGGGCTTGGCATTGCAATCATCTCTACCAACCAGGGCGTTATTACAGATAAAAAGGCAAGAGAACTTCAGGTTGGCGGCGAAGTATTGGCGTTTGTCTGGTAAACGACGAAAAGAATTTCTAAGGCGTCAAAGTACGCCGCCTAAGAAATGCTATGTTTCGTCGGAAAGAATTGCTGGCGCAATTCTTCCAGGTGTTTTAAAATTCAAAAACGATGTTTTTGGGCAGAGTTGAAGAGCAATTCTGTCAGGTTAATAAAATAATAACAACAGCGCATGATGCGCACAAATAAGAGTAGGAGGGTACGGGCATGTCACGTATAGGAAGAATGCCAATCGCAATTCCTGCAGGCGTTACTGTGGAAGTTGCAGAAAATAATAAAGTGACTGTGAAAGGTCCTAAGGGAACGCTTGAGAGAGTGCTTCCGGCTGAGATGGAAATCAAAGTAGAAGGCGCGGAAGTTCTTGTTTCCAGACCGAATGACTTAAAGAAAATGAAATCCTTACACGGTCTGACAAGAACACTGATTCATAATATGGTTGTCGGTGTTACTGACGGATTCGAGAAAAAACTGGAAGTAAACGGTGTTGGTTACAGAGCATCCAAATCAGGCAAAGTGTTGACGCTGAACCTGGGATATTCCCATCCGGTCGAGATGACTGACCCGGAAGGAATCGAGACTGTTATGGAAGGACAGAATGTCATCATCGTAAAAGGTATTGATAAAGAAAAAGTTGGCCAATTCGCTGCTGAAATCAGAGATAAGAGAAGACCGGAACCTTATAAGGGCAAAGGTATTAAATATGCTGATGAAACTATCAGACGTAAAGTTGGTAAGACTGGTAAGAAATAACAGATAAGGAGAGTATGAAAATGGTTAGTAAAGAATCGAGACAAAAAGTTCGTGTTAAAAAGCATAGAAGAATGCGTAACCATTTAAGCGGCACTACGCAGAGACCACGCTTGGCTGTATTCAGAAGTAATAATCATATGTATGCTCAAATTATTGACGATACAGTTGGAAATACATTAGTTGCAGCGTCTACCCTTGAAAAAGAGGTAAAGGCTGAACTGGAAAAGACCAATAACGTTGATGCCGCAGCATATTTAGGAACGGTGATTGCTAAGAGAGCGATTGAAAAAGGTATTAATACGGTTGTTTTTGACAGAGGCGGCTTTATATACCAGGGAAAAATTGCAGCATTAGCTGACGCAGCAAGAGAAGCTGGATTAGAATTCTAGGAAGGGAGACAAAATCACATGAGACGTACAATCATTGATGCCAGCCAGTTGGAACTGACTGAAAAAGTTGTAACTATCAAACGTGTTACTAAGGTTGTAAAGGGTGGTCGTAACTTCCGTTTCACAGCATTGGTAGTTGTAGGAGATGGCAACGGACATGTAGGAGCCGGACTTGGAAAGGCGACTGAAATTCCGGAGGCTATCCGTAAAGGAAAAGAGGACGCAATCAAGAATCTTGTTTCTGTTGCGCTCGACCCGAATCACAGTATTACACATGATTTTATCGGACAGTTTGGTTCCTCTTCTGTTCTGCTCAAGAGAGCTCCGGAAGGTACAGGTATTATCGCAGGCGGTCCGGCTCGTATCGTATGTGAGCTTGCGGGCATTTCAAATATCCGTACAAAGTCTTTGGGGTCTAACAACAAACAGAATGTCGTACTTGCGACAATCGCAGGTCTTCGCCAGTTAAAGACGCCTGAAGAGGTAGCTAAGAACCGCGGCAAATCTGTTGAAGAGGTTATGTCTTAAAGCAAAGGTCAGACGGCATAAGACTGAGAAAGGAGCAGGGATATAAAGATGGCAGCAGAAAAAACGTTAAAAATAACATTAGTGAAATCTACGATTGGCCAGATTCCGAAAGCGAAAGCGACTATCAAAGCAATGGGACTCAGAAAGATAGGACAGACCGTTGAATTGCCGGATAATGGCGCTACGCATGGCCAGATTCAGAAAGTAAGACATATGGTCAAAGTAGAAGAAGCATAATCGGAAATTTCATAGAGAAAGGAGCATAGTTAGCATGGAATTATCAAATTTAAGACCTGCAGAAGGTTCCAAACACAGTGATAATTTTAGAAGAGGCCGCGGACATGGTTCGGGCAACGGCAAGACAGCCGGTAAAGGACATAAAGGCCAGAAAGCCCGTTCCGGCGCACCGAGAATCGGTTTTGAAGGTGGTCAGATGCCATTATACAGACGTATTCCGAAAAGAGGTTTCAAATGCAGAAACTCTAAGGAAATCGTTGCAATCAACCTGAACGTGCTGGAAGTATTTGACAACGGAGCTACGGTTGATGTTGATGCGTTAATGGAAAAAGGAATTATTAAAAATCCTCGTGATGGCGTGAAAATCCTTGGAAACGGAGAATTGACCAAAAAACTCGATGTGAAGGTAAATGCGTACAGCGCATCCGCGAAAGAAAAAATCGAGGCACTTGGTGGAACAACAGAGGTGATGTAATGTTTACAACCCTAAAAAATGCTTTTAAAATCAAAGAATTAAGAAAGAAAATCTTTTTTACATTCGCGATGTTAGTTGTGATTCGTCTCGGGTCACAGCTCCCGGTTCCCGGTGTTGACAGAACCTATTTTGCCAGATGGTTTGAACAGCAGACCGGAGATGCCTTTAATTTCTTCAATGCTTTTACGGGCGGTTCTTTTTTGAGAATGTCCGTTCTGGCATTGAATATCACTCCGTATATTACGTCTTCCATCATCATGCAGCTTTTGACGATTGCGATTCCGAAGCTGGAAGAGATGCAGCGTGACGGAGAGGATGGAAGAAAGAAAATCGCGTCCATTACCCGTTATGTAACGGTTGGGCTTTCTTTGATTGAGTCATCGGCTATGGCAATTGGTTTCGGACGTCAGGGACTTCTTGAAACGTATAACGTATTCAGCATTCTCACGGTGGTTGCGGCATTGACCGCAGGTAGTGCGTTCCTGATGTGGATTGGCGAAAGAATTACCGAGAACGGTGTCGGAAACGGAATTTCCATTGTTCTGACAATCAATATTATTTCCCGTGTTCCGGCAGATATTACGGTATTGTTCGAGCAGTTTGTTTTCGGAAAATCGATTGCGAAAGCAGTTGTGGCAGCTTTGATTATTTTTGCAATTATTATCGGAATGGTTATTCTTGTCATTATATTAAATGGCGGCGTTAGAAAAATTCCGGTTCAGTATGCAAAAAAGGTGCAGGGAAGAAAAATGGTTGGCGGACAGACCACAAACATTCCGTTAAAGGTGAATACGTCAGGCGTTATTCCTGTTATCTTCGCATCTTCCCTGATGCAGCTTCCTGTCATTGTCTGTTCCTTCTTTAATATCAGCGGAACGGGCGTATGGGCGGAAATATTGAAAGGACTGAATTCAAGTTACTGGTGTAATCCGAATCAGCCGGTATATTCCATCGGTCTGGTCGTATATGTGGCAATGGTTATCGCCTTTGCATATTTTTATACTTCCATTACTTTCAATCCGCTTGAAATTGCTGACAATATGAAGCGGCAGGGCGGATTTATCCCGGGAATCAGACCCGGAAAACCGACCAGCGATTATCTGACAAAGATATTAAATTATATTGTCTTTATCGGTGCGGTAGGTCTGACAATCGTATGCGTAGTGCCCTATTTCTTTAACGGTATCTTCGGTGCGAGCGTATCTTTTGGAGGAACGAGCCTTATCATTATCGTAAGCGTTGTTCTGGAAACAATCAAGCAGATTGAATCGCAGATGATGGTTCGGAATTATAAAGGTTTTTTGAATGACTAGCACGAAAAGATGTTCTAAGACTCCGCATCAGAGGATGCGGTGCCTGAGAACATCTAGCTGTCGTTTTACGGCAGCTTTTCGTGTGTTATGGGAAATTAATGTATTGGCAGAACAATAATTGGGGAGAGAGACGATGAAAATTATTATGTTGGGCGCGCCGGGAGCAGGAAAGGGTACGCAGGCGCAGATGATTGCCGATAAATATGGAATACCTCATGTTTCGACAGGCGATATTTTCAGAGAAAATGTTAAAAATGGCACAGAACTTGGCATGGAGGCCAAAAAATATATGGACCAGGGAGCGCTCGTTCCCGATGAACTGACTGTTCGTATTCTGCTTGACAGAGTGGCGCAGGATGACTGTAAGAACGGTTATGTGCTGGATGGTTTTCCGAGAACGATTCCGCAGGCGGAAGTTCTGGATAAGGCCATCAAAGAACTTGGAGACAAGATTGATTATGCAATTGATGTAGAAGTACCGGATGAGAACATTATCAGAAGAATGTCCGGCAGACGCGCATGTCTTTCATGCGGCTCTACTTTTCATATAGAACACGTTCCGCCTAAAAAAGAGGGAATCTGTGACAGATGCGGCAAGGAACTTATCCTGCGTGATGATGATAAAGAAGAAACGGTAAAGAACCGACTTGATGTTTATCATAAACAGACACAGCCTCTGATTGATTATTATACCGGACAGAATATATTAAAGACAGTTGACGGCACGGCGGATATGATGGATGTATTTACTGCTATAACGGAAATTCTCGGTGAATGATTCCTGAGCGGCAGCCTGGATTCATCTTGTGAAGATTGACGCCAAAGCGTTTTCAACGCCGCGCCACTATCACAGACTGAGCAGGAATGGGGGCTTAAAATGGCTGTTACAATTAAATCTGCCAGAGAAATCGCTTTGATGAAAGAAGCGGGAAGACTGCTCGGCATCGTGCATGAAGAACTGGGCAAGGCGATTCATCCGGGGATGTCCACGAAAGAGATTGACAGACTGGGTGAAGAACTTATCAGAAGTTTTGGATGCACGCCGAATTTTTTGCATTATCAGGGATATCCGGCTTCCATTTGCGTATCGGTTAACGAAGAAGTCGTGCACGGGATTCCTCATGAAAACCGTATCTTAAAGGAAGGGGATATCGTCAGCCTGGATGCGGGCCTGATTTATAAGGGATATCATTCGGACGCCGCAAGAACGCATATGGTCGGAAATGTCAGCCCGGAAGCCGAAAAATTAATTGCCGTAACGAAGCAGAGCTTTTTTGAAGGGATTAAAAAAGCGCGGGCGGGAAATCATCTTTATGATATTTCAAATGCGATTGACGCTTATGTTACTTCCTACGGATACGGAATTGTGACGGCATTGGTAGGACACGGAATCGGGACGAAACTTCACGAAGAACCCCAGATACCGAATTTTGCACAAAAGCGAAAAGGCGTACGCTTACAGCCCGGAATGACACTTGCCATAGAGCCGATGATTAATATGGGATGCGCGGATGTGGAATGGCTGGACGATGACTGGACGGTGGTAACTGCGGATGGCGCCTGTTCCGCACATTATGAAAATACAATATTGATTACCGACGGTGAACCGGAAATTCTGACACTCCCCATATAAAGGCGGAGAGAAAGGCACAGGTGGGAAATGACGGGAATGCTTGCCAGCTCAAAAGCCGGCCATGATAAGAATACGGTTTATGTCATAATTAAGGAAGAAACGGAATATGTTTATCTGGCTGACGGCAGGCTTAAGACCCTGGCAAAGCCAAAAAGAAAGAATAAGAAACATATTCAGATAATAAAGAAATATCCGGAGCCGGAAATTTCGGAGCGGATAAAGGCCGGGCAGACAGATGATTTGGAAATCCGGAAGGTGCTGAAACAGTACCGAATGAGTATCACAACGTAAAAACAGGAGGTAGCAGATGTCGAAAGCCGATGTGATTGAAATCGAAGGAACAGTAATTGAAAAGTTACCCAATACCATGTTTCAGGTAGAATTGGAAAACGGGCATGTCGTATTGGCACATATAAGCGGTAAACTCCGTCAGAATTTTATTCGGATTTTGCCGGGTGATAAGGTAACTTTAGAGTTGTCCCCATACGACCTTTCCAAAGGAAGAATTATCTGGAGGGATAAATAAAAGGTCTTGCAAAAGGGATTGCTCTATGTTATAATGTAAAACGGTCTTTTTTGAAAGGAGGGTTTAACATGAAGGTTAGATCATCAGTAAAACCGATTTGCGAGAAATGCAAAATCATTAAAAGAAAAGGAAAGATCAGAGTAATCTGTGAAAATCCGAAGCACAAACAGGTACAAGGTTAATCCCGCTAGTTTTTATCAGCTGAAGTATTGATAAAAAGGGGTTCTTGTCCAACTGATTATGAGCGGCTGCAGTATTATTTCTTCATAAATGGTACTGATTATAATAGATGGAAGAGCCTGACGGAGATTACTTTTTGATACCACATGTTTGGAAAGGCCGGACGCAGGTCCGACTGGGCTAAGTTGAAAAATCAGGGATTTTTCAGCCTGCCCCAATCAATTAGTAGTAAAAAGTGCAGTTTTAATGCACGGAAAAATGGAGGAAACGTAAATGGCTCGTATTGCTGGTATTGATTTACCCAGAGAAAAACGTGTAGAGATTGGTTTGACTTATATCTATGGAATCGGAAGGGTAAGTTCAAACAAAATTCTGGAAGCAGCAAATGTAAATCCTGACACTCGTGTCAGAGAATTGACGGATGATGAAGTAAAAAGAATTGCCGAAGTTATTGAGAAAGACTATATGGTAGAAGGTGATTTGAGAAGAGAAATCGCCCTGAACATCAAGAGACTTCAGGAAATCGGATGTTACAGAGGAATTCGTCACAGGAAAGGGCTTCCTGTTCGTGGTCAGAAGACAAAGACCAATGCAAGAACAAGAAAAGGTCCGAAGCGTACAGTAGCAAACAAGAAGAAATAATTATATGAGAAAGTAGGTTAGTTTATTATGGCTAAAAAAGTTGCAAAGAAAGTAACAAAAAAGCGTGTAAAGAAAAACGTTGAACATGGACAGGCACATATTCAGTCTTCTTTTAACAATACAATCGTTACGCTGACAGATAACGAAGGTAATGCGTTAAGTTGGGCAAGTGCCGGCGGTCTTGGTTTTAGAGGTTCAAGGAAATCTACTCCATATGCAGCACAGATGGCGGCGGAAACAGCTACCAAAGCTGCGTTGATTCATGGTTTAAAGACAGTTGACGTTATGGTGAAAGGACCGGGTTCCGGACGTGAAGCGGCAATTCGTGCACTGCAGGCATGCGGCCTGGAGGTAACGAGTATCCGTGATGTAACCCCCGTGCCTCACAATGGATGCCGGCCGCCGAAGAGACGCCGCGTCTAACAGAATAATGAGCAATGGCTCATTATTCTGGAAAGATTTGCGTTGCAAATCTTCCGGATTGTTGAATGTTATTAAGAAACTCGTTGGAGGAAAGTATCGTCCGCAGCCGGGCGGTATTGTAAACAACAGGTTTTACCTGTATGGTAAAATTTTGAAGAAGAGGTAACCCCTCTCGGAAAGGAGCCGAATATGGCAGTAAACAGAGTTCCTGTATTAAAAAGATGCAGAGCCCTCGATTTAGACCCTACCTTTTTAGGTTATGACAAAAAATCTAACAGAACATCCGCAAGAGCAGGCAAGAAGGTCAGTGAGTACGGCCTTCAGCTGAGAGAAAAACAGAAAGCAAAATTTATCTATGGCGTATTGGAGAAGCCGTTCAGAAATTATTATAAGAAGGCTGAGAGAATGAAAGGTATGACCGGTGAAAACCTTATGGTTATGCTGGAAAGCAGACTCGACAGCATCGTTTTCAGAATGGGATTTGCAAGAACGAGAAGAGAGGCAAGACAGGTTGTCGGACACAAACACTTCCTTGTAAATGGCAAAGTTGTCAGCATTCCGTCTTATCAGATTAAAGCCGGCGATGTCATTGAAGTGAAAGAGAAAGCAAGGTCTTTGCAGAGATATAAAGATATCCTCGAAGTAACCGGCGGAAGACTGACTCCGGAGTGGCTCGAAGTTGACCAGGAAGCTATGAAAGGAACTGTGAAATATCTTCCTTCAAGAGAGATGATAGATGTTCCTGTTGACGAGATGCTTATCGTCGAATTGTACTCCAAATAATTGAGCAGTAACGTGATTTTTCGTAAAGGAGGGTATTGCGGTGTTTGATTTTGAAAGACCAAATATTGAGGTTGTAGAAATCTCTGAAGACAAAAGGTATGGTAAATTTGTAGTGGAACCACTGGAAAGAGGTTACGGAATTACCCTTGGCAACTCTTTGAGAAGAATTATGCTTTCTTCTCTTCCGGGAGCGGCTGTAAGTCAGGTCAAAATCGAAGGCGTTTTGCATGAGTTCAGTTCTATTCCGGGTGTGAAGGAAGATGTTACGGAAATCATCATGAATATTAAGAGTCTCGCAATCAGGAACAGCAGCGAGACAAACGAGCCTAAGACTGCATATATTGAGTACGAGGGCGAAGGTGTTGTAAGAGCAGCGGATATTCAGGTTGACCAGGACATAGAGATTTTAAATCCCGAATTGGTGATTGCTACTTTGAGCGGAAAAGATACCAAGCTGTACATGGAACTGACAATTACCAAAGGAAGAGGTTATGTAAGTTCTGAGAAAAACAAAACGGAAGATTTACCGATTGGCGTGATTGCGGTAGATTCTATCTATACACCGGTCGAAAGAGTCAATGTAACGATTGAGAACACCCGTGTCGGTCAGATTACGGATTTCGATAAACTGACGCTTGACGTTCATACGAACGGCACGCTCGTTCCCGACGAAGCGGTCAGTCTGGCGGCTAAGGTACTCAGCGAACACCTGAACCTTTTCATCGATTTATCGGAAAATGCCAAGACTGCGGAAGTCATGGTAGAGAAAGAGGACGATGAGAAAGAAAAAGTACTGGAAATGAGCATTGACGAGCTTGAATTGTCTGTTCGTTCCTATAACTGCCTGAAAAGAGCAGGTATCAATACGGTTGAGGAATTAACAAACAAGACTTCTGAAGATATGATGAAGGTTCGTAATCTCGGACGTAAGTCTTTAGAAGAAGTTTTGGCAAAATTAAAAGAATTGGGACTTCAGCTGAATCCAAGTGATGAAGCCTGAGAAAGATTCATGTGACAGAAGGCGTTTAATCCTTTTGTATGCGGCGTATGAGATAAGTCCGAAGAGCGCATATACGCCGGCTCATGGATGGAACTATTGACTGCATTCGGTAAGTAAGACCAAAGAGCGTAGCCGGATGTACCATAAAAGAGCTTATTAAGCTCTGCATGAGAAAGGAGCCAGTTATGGCAAAATACAGAAAACTTGGCAGAACATCTGACCAGAGAAAAGCATTACTTAGAAATCAGGTAACCAATCTGATTTATCACGGAAAGATTATTACAACGGAAGCGAGAGCAAAGGAAGTACGCAAAATTGCGGAAGGCCTGATTGCGCTTGCAGTTAAGGAAAAAGATAATTTTGAAACCGTTAAAGTAACGGCAAAGGTTCCGAGAAAAGACAAAGACGGCAAGAGAGTAAAAGAAGTCGTAGACGGCAAGAAAGTTACCGTATACGATAATGTAGAGAAGGAAATCAAGAAAGACCTTCCTTCCAGACTGCACGCAAGAAGACAGATGTTAAGAGTGCTTTATCCGGTCGTTGAGGTTCCGACAACAGCAGCGGGAAAGAAGAGAGGAACCAAAGAAGTTGACCTGCCGGCAAAACTTTTTGATGAGTATGGTCCGAAATATGCGAGCCGTAAAGGTGGTTATACAAGAATCATCAAAATCGGTCCCCGTAAAGGCGACGCGGCAATGGAAGTTGTACTGGAACTGGTATAAAATAAGAAAGACGCAGTTTAGAGACAGAGTATGTGTTTGTGCATACTCTGTTTTTTTTGTAACCAGGTCTTTATAAGAAAATTATAAGTAAACTTATAAGAAAAATATGAGCAAAGATATTGACACCTGTTGTTTACAGATGTAGACTGAAAATATCTACAAAAGTAGACTCTAAATAATAACGGAGGAAACATCATGGAGAAGAAAGCAGCGGAAAAGAAAATAACGGTTTCCGATGCAGAGTTGGAAATACTTGAAATATTATGGTCGGCCGGCAGGGCATTGAATGCCAACGAAATACGGGATGCCCTGAACCAGAGCAGGAAGTGGGAGCGGACGACGGTTCTGACTTTTATTAACAGGTTGTTGAAGAAAGGCGTTATCGCGCAGGAGAAACGGGAAGTGTATTATTACTCGCCCTGCATCGAACGGGAGGAATATGTAGAAGAAGAAACGAAGAATTTCCTGAAAAAATTTTTTGGGGGAAGTTCGAAGAAGCTTGCGGCAGCGCTCGTAAACAGTGAAGCTCTGACAAAAGAAGATATCAACGAGCTGCGTGATTATTTTAACCGGAATATGGAAAAAGAAGGGGGAATTTAGATGGTATCGGCTTATTTGGAAAAGATATTTCTGAATATACTGTCGTTGTCATTGTCCGGCGCACTGACCGGCGCATTGATTCTCGTGATTCATCCGCTGACGGAGCGTTTTTTCTCCAAAAGATGGAATTACTATATTTGTTTCGTTGTTATGATAAGGCTTTTACTGCCGGTACAATTTACCGATTTCATGCCGGGCGGTATCAGGCTCGATATCAATGGCCTGGGGCGCTCTGAACAGGTATACGCGGAAGAAGAACGGTTCGAGGACGAAAATGCGGTGGAAAGCACAGATGAATCCGGAAACGGAAATGCGGCGGAAAGCATGGACGAATCCGGAAGCGGAAATGCGGCGGAAAGCATGGACGAATCCGGAAGCGGAAATGCGGCGGAAGGCATGGGCGAATCCGGAGCCGGAAAAGCATTGGAAAGCACAGGCGAATCCGTAACAAATATTTTACTTTGGGGCGGCGGGATAATCTGGCTGGCCGGCGCGGCTGCCGTGTTGTTTGGCAAAATGTGGAGTTACCGCCGTTTTATGCTTTTGATTCGAAAAGACGCATGCCGGGTTGCAGACAGACATATTGCGGTTCTCACACAGAGTATGGTGGCAAGGTTACATATGCGGAAAATGCCGCCCGTATATCAGAGCGCGGCGATAAGCGGTCCCGTTACAGTCGGGTTGTGGAAACCTGTCGTCGTTCTGCCGGAAGCAGGACTGCGGAACCGGCAGGGAGAGGATTTCATGACACAGTATCAGCTGATATTGCACCATGAGCTTGTGCATGTGGCGCGGAGAGATTTATGGTTCAAATGGATATATCAGTTGCTGCTTTGTATACACTGGTTTAATCCGGTCTTGTATTTGATTGACCGAAAAATGAATATGGATTGTGAACTTTCCTGTGATGAGGCCATACTTGGCATGCTGACGCAGCAGGGAAGGAGGATGTATGGAAACGTGCTTCTGGATATTGCGGAACAAAACGCTGCGGATATGAAAAGCGTCCTGACGACGACTTTTATAACAGGAAATTCCGAGTTGAAAAGGAGGCTGCAAAACGTGCTTACTTTCAAAAAAAATTCGATGGCAAAAATACTGATGTCCTTATGTGTGATGGCGGGAATGATGTTCCTGACCGCATGCGGCAGCGTGTATCTGTCCGGTGGCGATTTATGGGAAGATGCTTATGATGATGAAACTTTTTCGGAGGGTGATTTTTTCAATAACGGATGGAACAGTTTCTTTGGTGTCGATAAAGAAGGAGAGGCATACCTTGCCTATGATGATGCGGGACTGCTGGCCGGAGCTGATGTAAGCGACAAGTGGCAGGCATATAATTATTCCGGCGGCGGTGATGGCGTATCCATTTCCCGTTTTGAGCTGAACGGAACGGAGACGATTCGAATTATTTATGCGGAGGAAGAAAGAGATATTGAGGTAACTTCCGAGTTCGATTTGAAAAAAGGCAGATTCAAACTTGTACACATTGCGCCGGACGGTTCCGTGTCGGTCATTAACGATACCGGAGAAAAGAACAGTAAGATGGTCACTTTGCAGGCAGGACGAAATGTGATTAAGATTGCAGGGCAGACGTCAGCGTTAAAAAATGTGGAAATCAGTTTTTCCGGATTAAAGGAAAGATATTTTGCACATATTTATTATTCGGAAACAGATGAGTATGCGGGACAGATAATGGAGAAGGTGCAAAACGGAACTGTGGAGAAGGATAAGTTTCTGGAATGCCTCTATTATATGGATGAAGAAGTTATCAGTGAAGCATTTGCCGGACTTTTAAAGCAGGGAACGAGTTTCAGTGACGATGAGCTTATCGATATTTTCATTTATTCGGATGGAAAGCGTTCCGGAGACTATCTGATAGAAGCTATTGAAAACAGGCTGACGGAGCCGCTTTCCGTTGAAGGGATTTATGCCCTTTGCCCTTATTTGGAGGAGGAAACGACGGCAGCGCTGATTAAGGCGCTGCCGGAAGAAGATGTTTATGAGGGCTTTCTGGAATGTATGCCTTACCTGAGCGAAAAAAAGCGGGAGGAATGCCTGCTTGCCTATATCGAAGCGGGCGGAAAACTGTCCCGAGAGCAATTTGACGATATCGAAATGTATCTGAGCCGGAGCGCTATCGAAAAATTGAGCGAAAAGCTGGTTGAGGATTAATTCAACACTTTTTGAAAATGCTGATAATCTTTGCAGGAATTCCAATTACCGCCCCAGGTAAAGCCGTGTTCCGTAAAAAGTTTATAGCATAAATCGGATTCGTCTATTTTATAAGGAAACTCTTTGGAGCGGTCAACATAGACCTCGCTGCCCGGCGGGGAAATATAGGTCTGACCGCTTCCGTCTTTGTTAAAGACGACATATGGATTATAAAAGGGGTTAATGTCAATCGCGCATCCGAGCGCGTGTTTGGACAGGCTGGTTGTTCCGTCCACGACGCGGTAATTAAAACAGGAAGTGTTATTGTCGGTTATTGAGGCCGTATCATCGGCCTGATATTCGTCTACCAGCCTGATTTTTTCAATCTGATATTCGTTCAGATATAATTCGTGAAAAATCTCCATCAGGTCATCTGCAATGCCTTGATTGCATATGAGTTCACCGGTCTGTACTTCTCCGTTAAAATCATAATAACGCACGGAAAGATATCGCAGGTCGTCATAAGAAACGGCGGGAACCGTACCGTCTTCCAGTATATTGGAGACGGGTACAGCGGAAGATAATGCCTCCGATGCGGCGACCGGATAGGAAATGCCGGTAATCCTTGCTTTGATTTCCTCATTCAGCGGTTCATAATAGAATCCGTCCGCAAAGACCGTTCGTCCGGCAGGATGATTTTGTGTCATAGTATTGTTTTCTCCATCGGTTTCTTCTTTGCTAACATCTATATGAGCGTTTTCTTCTTTGTATGCCGTGGCATCTTCCTGAAGTTTTTGAATTTTGGCAAATACTATTTCCATAGCAGTTCCGGTTTCGGGGATTTTTTCTTCTGCGGCGGCAGCCTTGTTCTTATTGACATAATCGACAATTGATTCGGAATTGGCAAAAGTGCGTGCAAGAAAGCTGCATACGATAATCAGGACGCCCAGAAAAAGAAGCGGTTTCAGAAGCCGGTCAGTAAATTGCTTGTTAATTTGTGTATTTTTCATGCTAAGGAGTCCTTTCCGGTAAAGTATTCATGATATAGTGTACCACAAAGTACATAAATAATAAATGCCGGTTGTCTTGTGCGTTTTTGCTGCACTGTCGCTCGCAACGGTGAATAAGACGCCAAAGTACGGCGTCAGAATTGACAATAAATCTCAAAACTGGTAAAATGACAGAAAATTTGCATTACGTTAGAGGAAGGACCGTCTGGTCTGTGAAAGTCTGTATCCGGCGGGAATGAACTCATTGATTATGGAAAGGGCATGTGCATAGATGGGCATAGAAGTGGAAGCTGCGGCAAAGAGAGAAAAATGGATGACGATACTGTTGACGATAGGGATAGCAGTATTTTTGCTGATGATTGTCATTACGAATATTTTTCATTTTAACTTTCGTATGAATTCAGATACGGCGGCGGACGCCATTTATGCGAAACTGGTCTGGGACACCAAACAGATTATCCCGGACAGATGGTATATTGCGACGGAAACACAGATTATCTGTACACCGAACCTGGCGGCTCTTTTTTATGGGCTGACCCGGAACATGGTATTATCCGAAGGAATGGCATGCTGTGTCATGACGGCGCTGATTCTGCTAAGTGTGCTTTATTTTGGCAGGCTGCTTCACTTTCAGAAAAGAGAGCGGCTGTTATTTGCTTTTTTATGCCTGATGCTTCCGGCGGACTATATTCTTCTGGAGTTGTCTTATCTGTTCGCCGCATATTATGCGGTACATGTGATTGCCTTATTTTTTACGTTGGGTGTGTATCTGGTTGGGCTTCGTGATAAGTCCCTTAAATGGGTAAAGATGGCAGCCGGCGTTTTGTTTGCGCTTCTTCTTGGAATGCAGGGAGCAAGGGGCGTTCTTGTGATATACGGGCCGTTGTTCGGCATGATGGTTATTTATAACCTGTATCGTATGTATTGTGGACAAAAGAAAGATAAGAGCGAGGTCATCATCAGTCTGTGGACAGTGGTGTTATTGGTTATCAGCTTCCTCGGCATGCTTTTTCCCCGTTCTGTCGGGCAGGAATTATCCAGAAATATCAGGAACGGATTCCACAAGTTATGGTCCGTAGTCCTTCCGGATATGGTAAGAGCGATAGGATTCGATGATGCACAGCCTGTGCTTGTACGGATATGCACGCTGCTGCTTTTCCTGACCACAATCTTCTGGCTTGTTGATGTTTTGTATCGGATGTGCAGAAAAGAAACGCTCAAAACAGAGGAGTGGGGGGGGCTTATTTTGCTCAGTTCTCCGGTTGTATCGGCATTGATTGTGGCCTTTACGACCGTAGAAAGCACGAAAAGATACTGTTTTCTGTTCACCTATGCGATGGCATTCGTGACAATTCTGTTTTGCAGGAGAATCAAACAGGGCAAAAGACTGCAGTATGGATTGCGTCTGGGCGTCGGCATCATTATTACAATACTGGCAATAGAGCGTCTGCTTCATATTTATGTTCCCGTGCTGAAAACGGAGGAACCGCCGCAGAGCGAATCCTACGAGGTGGTTCGTTTTCTGGAAGAAAATAATTTTCCAATTTCCTATTCGACATTTGAAAATGCCAATATGATGACGGTTCTGGCCAATGGAAAGGTAAGAGTAGCGGCGGTTGCGACCGTGGAAAATATGGATGCCTGCAAATGGGTGAGCAGTATGGACTGGTATGCGCCGGCAATTCCTTATGAAACAAGGACGGCTTATATTATTCCGGAAGCGGAAATGGAAAATTTTGAGGGATTTCTGGCGCTTCATGAGAAGGATGTGCAGCTCGAAACACAAATCGGCAGATTTTATATATACAGTTCCGATTATAATTTTTCCTGTCTGGAAATCGAGTAGACCCATTCCGTTTTTGTTGCGGAAATGGCTTGTAAATTATCATATTATTTAGTACAATAGGTGTCGGCCCCGATTGTAAACTGATTTGAGGAATGGGATAACAAATGGGAATCATTAAGACGGAAAAATTAGTATTTGAATATATCAGACGCGATGAAGAAGGCAATGTGGAAGGAATTACCCGTGCCGTTGACGAAGTGGATATAGATGTCAGGCAGGGAGATTTTGTTGCGATTCTGGGGCATAACGGCTCAGGAAAGTCCACGTTGGCAAAACATATCAATGCGATACTTTATCCGACGGAAGGCACGGTCTGGGTGGACGGCATGGATACGTCACAGGAGAAGAATCTGTGGGACGTGCGGCAGAGCGCGGGCATGGTGTTTCAGAATCCGGACAACCAGATTATCGGCCAGGTGGTCGAAGAAGATGTGGGTTTTGGGCCGGAGAATATGGGCGTTCCGACGGAAGAAATATGGGCAAGAGTGGAAGAAAGTCTGAAAGCCGTTGGGATGTATGAGTACCGGAAACATTCTCCGAACAAACTTTCCGGCGGGCAGAAGCAGCGCGTATCGATTGCAGGCGTCATCGCCATGCACCCCAAATGTATTATTCTGGATGAGCCGACGGCGATGCTGGACCCGAACGGGCGTAAGGAAGTGGTGCGCGCGGTGCGGGCGTTGAATATGGCGGAAGGAATTACGGTTGTTCTGATTACGCATTATATGGAAGAAATTATTCATGCGGATAAGGTTTTTGTGATGGACCAGGGAAAAATCGCCATGCAGGGCACACCGCGGGAAATTTTTTCCAATGTGGAAAAATTACAGGAGCTGCGTCTGGATGTGCCGCAGGTAACGCTGCTTGCTCATGAACTGCAGAAAAAAGGACTGGACATCCCGGATGGGATTCTGACAACGGAAGAATTAGTCGGACATTTGGGGAGAGTTTATAAGAAGGACGTGGAAAAATGCCTTTGATTTTGGACCATGTAAATTATGTATACGGCGGGGATACGGAACTGGCAGTACATGCTTTAAGGGATGTGAACCTCGTCATACCGGACGGGCAGTTTATCGGCCTGATTGGCCATACCGGTTCGGGTAAGTCAACGCTTGTACAGCATCTGAACGGCCTGATAAAGCCGACCGGCGGCGCCATTTATTTTAACGGTGAAGATATCCATGATTCGGATTATGATAAAAAGAAGCTCCGGAGCAAGGTGGGCCTCGTCTTTCAGTACCCGGAGCATCAGCTTTTTGAAATTGATGTATTCAGCGATGTCTGTTTTGGTCCGAAAAATCTCGGACTGCCCAAGAAAGAGGTGGAGCTGCGCGCTTACGCGGCTTTAAAACAGGTCGGTCTGGAAGATGAATTTTTTTACCAGTCGCCTTTCGACTTATCCGGCGGGCAGAAACGTCGCGTCGCAATCGCAGGCGTTCTGGCAATGAAGCCCGACATTCTGATTCTGGACGAACCGACGGCAGGACTCGACCCCAAGGGGAGAGATGAAATACTGGACCAGATAGCCGGTCTGCATCAGGAAATGGGCATTACGGTCATTCTCGTGTCTCACAGCATGGAGGATGTTGCTAAATATGTTGAGCGCATTATTGTTATGAATAAGGGAAGCGTGCTTTATGATGATGTACCGAAGGAAGTGTTCCGGCATTATAAGGAACTGGAACAGGTCGGACTGGCCGCGCCCCAGGTTACCTATATCATGCAGGCGCTTCGTGAAAAGGGCATACCGGTTCATACGGATGTCACAACGATTTCCGAGGCGCGGGATGAAATTCTGCAGATTTTGAAGTAAACGGATAGGAGCAAAGAGAAATATGTTACGCGATATTACATTAGGCCAGTATTATCAGGCGGATTCCGTCATTCATAAACTGGACCCGCGGGTAAAACTGATAGCGACAATCATCTTTATTATCTCTCTTTTTCTGGTTCAGAACATGGCGGGGTATATGATAGCGGCGGTTTTTCTGGCATGTGCCATTAAGTTGTCGAAAGTGCCGTTCCGTTTTATGGTAAAGGGCATGCGGGCAATTGTTTTTCTGCTGCTGCTCACGGTTGTCTTTAATCTCTTTCTGACGCCGGGGGAGGCGCTTGTTTCGGTCTGGAAACTGACAATCACGAAAGAAGGTCTGCGGACCGCTGTTTTCATGGCAATCAGACTGACCTTTCTGATTATCGGCTCTTCGGTGATGACGCTGACGACGACCCCCAATAACCTGACGGACGGGATGGAAAAACTTATGGGGCCGCTGAAAATCCTGAAAGTGCCGGTTCATGAGGTGGCAATGATGATGTCCATTGCCCTTCGTTTCATTCCTGTTTTGTTAGAAGAGACGGATAAAATTATGAAAGCCCAGATTGCGAGAGGAGCGGACTTTGAGAGCGGAAACCTGATAAAGAAAGCCAAAAGCCTTGTGCCGCTGCTTGTGCCGCTTTTTATTTCGGCATTCAGAAGGGCAAACGACCTTGCGATGGCGATGGAAGCAAGATGCTATCGCGGCGGAGAAAACAGAACGAAGATGAAACCCCTGCAATATAAAAGAAGAGACTGCATTGCTTATTTGACGCTTGCCTGCTATCTGGCGGTCTGCATCGGTGCAAATATCTTCATTCACTTACCTTTTTGAGAGAAAATCTTTCAACCTTCCAGACATGCCGCCTGCGGCGGCACAAACAATTCATGCGGGCATGTTCGCCTGATTCATGGAGGCAAAAATGAAAAGAGTCATGCTGACGGTGGCTTATGACGGAACGAACTACCACGGATGGCAGCGACAGCCGAACGGAGAGACGATTGAAAGCGTGCTGAACCGCTGTCTTTCCGGACTTTTACAGGAAGAAATCGAAGTTATCGGCGCGAGCA
This sequence comes from uncultured Lachnospiraceae bacterium, assembly GCA_910578475.1. GTDB lineage: Bacteria > Bacillota > Clostridia > Lachnospirales > Lachnospiraceae > UBA3282. Next base: position 27,506 of record CAJTRK010000035.1, read on the forward strand.
GAACGGATTCCGGCGTCCATGCGCTCTGTAATGTCGCCGTTTTCGATACCAATACCAGTATTCCGGCGGAGAAACTGGCTTATGCGCTTAATGCAAGACTTCCGGCGGATATCAAAATTCAGGGTTCAAAAGAAGTGGATATTACATTTCATCCGAGACATTGCGACAGCCGGAAAACCTATGAATACCGAATTTATAACGCGGAATTTCCGATGCCGGCGGAGAGGCTCTATGCACACTTTTCCTATATTCGCTTTGACGTGGACCGTATGCGGGAAGCGGCCGGATATTTTGTCGGGACGCACGACTTCAAAAGCTTTTGCTGCGTGGATACGCAGGCTGAAAATACCGTTCGTCAGATTGAGCAGGCAGAAGTGGACAAGACCGGAAATGTGATTACCATCCGGGTAGCAGGAAGAGGTTTTCTCTATAATATGGTAAGAATTATGGCCGGCACGCTGATGGAGGTCGGACGGGGAAATCTGGAACCAGAAGATATGGAACGAATCCTGGCGGCAAAAGACCGGAGCGCGGCGGGTCCTACCGCGCCGGCGTGTGGACTTACGCTGGTGAAATATGAGTTTCTCTGAGAAGCGGACTTTATGCGGACCATAAGCCAACAATAAGGCTGACAATAAGCCAAATATTTGCAAAAAATCAGTTGACACGCGTGGACGCGTATAATCCCGTCTTTGACAGTTTGTTAAGTATAAAAACCGCTGTAGACCAGTATTTAT
>CAJTRK010000036.1 GCA_910578475.1 uncultured Lachnospiraceae bacterium
CAATTTGAGGATTACGGCAAAACACCGTAGTCCTTTTTTGGTGTTCATTTATATATAGAAGAAAGGGGTTTAACAATGCAAGTAATAAACGGATTAAAGATGAAATTATCCAATCAGGAATATTTTACAGACGAACAGAATACTCAGTTCTGCATATAGGATAATTTATTTGAAGTGTCATAATTTAAAAGAACGGGGTAAGGGAATCTACACGGGCAGGATATAAGACGGTTACAAATATTCTTGAAAAGGAAGAATTTGGAGCAAAAAGAATTGACAAAGTGAAACTGTCAGATGCGAAAGAATGGCTGATTAAATTACAGTATCAGGATGGCAGAAGCTATAGCTTCATTCATACGATAAGAGGGGTACTAAGACCGGCTTTTCAGATGGCAGTGGATGATGATTTATTGAGAAAGAACCCATTTCAATTTGAGCTGGTATCGGTTATCGTAAATGACAGTGTTACCAGAGATGCAATTACGCATGACGAGAAAAGAAAGTTTTTAGAATTTGTCAAGAATGCAAGCATTTCTGCAAATACTATAACGGTATTTATATCCTGTTTTATACTGGAATGCGTATCTCTGATGCTTACGGTAAAATAAGACTAAAGTTAGAACAAATCCAGTAAATACAAGCATTTACAGAGGTTTTAGCAATAGGATAAAAATACTATTCGTGTGCCACGGCAAAAAGGAAAGTGGTATCATTAGACAAAAAGGAGAAGCGATATGTGTACAGCAGCAACCTATCAGACGAAAGATTTTTATTTTGGACGCACACTGGATAATGATTTTTCTTATGGCGATGAAGTGGTAGTTACGCCCCGGAACTATCCGTTTCGTTTTCGGGAAAAAGATACAATGGACAGTCATTTTGCGCTCATCGGCATGTCTTATGTGGAGGAAAACTATCCCCTGTATTATGACGCCGTAAACGAAAAAGGACTGGGAATGGCCGGATTGAATTTTGTGGGGAATGCTTTTTACGGGGAAAGTCAGAAAGGGAAAGATAATATCGCACAGTTTGAATTGATACCCTGGATTTTAGGCCGGTGCGCCAGTGTCAGAGAAGCGCGTTCTCTGCTCGAAAAAGTCAATATCGTGAAGACGCCTTTTCATGAAGGGTTTCCGCCGGCACAGCTTCATTATATCATAGCCGATAAGAAGGAAAGCATCACCGTGGAGCCGATGAAAGGAGGAATCCGGATTTATGATAATCCGGTGGGGGTTCTGACCAATAATCCGCCTTTTGACATGCAGATGATGATGCTGAACAATTACATGAATTTATCCGCCAGGCCGCCGGAAAACAGGTTTGCGAAAGGTATTTGTCTGGAAGCGTATTGCAAGGGAATGGGGGCAATGGGGCTTCCGGGGGATTTGTCCTCGCAGTCGAGATTTGTCAGGGCGGCTTTTGTGAAAATGAATGCTGTCTCCAGGGACGGGGAAAAGGAAAGCGTCAGTCAGTTTTTTCATATTTTGAATGCCGTAGACCAGCAGCGGGGAAGCTGTGAGCTGGAAAACGGTGGATATGAAATTACCATTTATACCTCGTGCTGTAATGCCGATAAAGGAATCTATTATTACACTTCTTATGATAATCATCAGATTACGGCGGTCGATATGTATAAAGAAAATCTGGAGGGCAGAGAACTGATAAGATATCCGCGCATCAAAGAGGAACAAATTCATCTGCAGAATGAAGCTGCTCCTCCGGTATGAGAACTATCGAAAAGATGCGGGATATCAAAAGGCACAAGCCGTATCATATTATTCTATGGCAGATGATTTTCGCACCGGCCTGATATATTTCCAAAACCGCGCAGGGTCATGATAGAAGTAAAAGACTCTGCCGGGCGCGGTGTCGAGACAATAACCGGAAGTGGTATAATCATATGCTTTCATGGCCGCTTCGATTTTTTCTTCCACACTTTGATTTTCCTTTTCGTAATCAAAAGGGCCGTGTTCGAAGACGATATATTCTCCTTCGGGGATATCTGCCATAAGCATCTGGTGAGGAATTTCACCGTCATAATTGTGCGGAAGGCGTACGCCGTAGCACTCCGCAAGAGGGATTCCCCAACTGCAGATTCTGCCGGCAGGTTCATTGATAAAGGCCATAATCTGGCCGCTCCCGCTGTTCGCATCGCTGCCGCCCCAATCGTCAAGTTTTCCCTTAATACTGTCCAGCAGACCGCAGATGGTTTCGCAGTCCTGTCCGGGGATGAGGCTTTGCTTCTGCCAAAAGTCCCAGTAACCGATACTTTCCAGATTTTTGACATGCAGAAATTTGTGTGCCGGTATCGTTACGAAATAAGTTTTAATTTCCTGTTGAGAATCTTTCATTCTGTTTGCGCCTTCTTCTGATAAGTAACAGTCAAACGGTTTTATAATCGTGCGGAGCGCCACGGGCCTCGGACGCCTGCGATACTCACTGGGGGTAATGCCATAGGCTTCTTTAAAGGAACGGGTGAAAGCCTCGTGTGAAGAAAAGCCGTACCGCAAGGCAATATCCAGTATTCCGTTTTCGGTATCCCGAAGCTCTTTCAGCGCAAAAGCCAGTTTCCGGTATCGCAGATAATCCCGGAATTGCATTCCCGAAATCTCTTTGAACTTTTTGGATAGATAGTACTCGGAATAGGCCGACTGCTTTGAAAGAGAACTTAAAGATAACGATTCATTATCATTTTTTTTAAGATACAGGTCAATTTGCTCAATCATGTTCTGTATCTGTCGCTGCCATTCATACATCGGCCTGTTCCCCCGTTTCAACTGTCCTGTACTTATTATACAGAATCGGGAAGGATTTTACTTGATTTTATTTGTCAATTGGCAGTTTTTGATTTTTTATGGATGATTACATGGCCAAATCCCGAAAAGCGGTATGCAGGACCGCATACATAAATATGCACATATCTGCCGGATATTTCTGAATTTACTTATAATTATGCTTTTCAACCCGCATTCTTTGTGCTATAATGCGGGTTGGATTATGTAAGTGGGATTGTATCAGGCGAGGAAAGGACGAAAACAAATGACAGGAATGCAACAATGGTTTGCCGAGTTCGGTGACTTGTTCGAAAAATGTTTTATCAGAGAAGACCGTTACAAACTGCTGCTCAGCGGTATCGGCGTTACGATTAAAGTTTCATTGCTGGCAGTTATTATCGGAATTATGATTGGTATGCTGATTGCGTTATGCAACCTTTCCAAAAACAAATTTCTCAGGGCAGTCGGCGGTGTTTATACCGATGTGATACGCGGAACGCCTTCCGTAACACAGCTGTTGATTATTTATTTTGTCATTTTTGCTTCTGTTGATTTGGCGAAGTGGGTGATTGCGGCAATCGCATTCGGCATCAATTCCGGAGCCTATGTATCCGAAATCATCCGGGGAGGCATTCTTTCGGTAGACCGTGGACAGACTGAGGCGGGAAGGTCGCTCGGCCTGAACGCGTTCCAGACGATGACGAGAATCGTGATTCCGCAGGCGGTAAAGAATATTTTTCCGGCGCTGTGCAACGAGTTCATCGTGCTGATTAAAGAAACCGCCATTGTCGGTTATGTGGGCCTGATGGATATCCAGAAAGCGGGCGATTTTATCAAAAGCGCAACTTTTGAAGCATTCATGCCGTTAGTCGGAACCGCTGTCATTTATTATGTGCTGATTAAGATTCTGACGCTGTCGCTGCGGCAGGTCGAGAACCATCTGAGAAAGTCCGATGTCAGATAGAAGGGAGAACGCCTTATGATAAAAGTAAAGAATTTACATAAAAAATTCGATGACCTGATGGTATTGGACGGTATAGACGAGCATATTTCTCAGGGCGAAGTGGTGGTTATTATCGGACCTTCCGGTTCGGGAAAGAGCACCTTTCTGCGCTGCCTGAATTTGCTGGAGGACGTGACGGAAGGTGAGATTTATGTGGACGATGAGCTGATTAATACGCCGAAAGTTAATATCAATGTGGTAAGGCAGAAGATGGGCATGGTTTTTCAGCAGTTCAATCTGTTTCCGCATTTGACAATTATGGATAATATTACACTGGCGCCGGTTCTGTTAAAAAAGATGACGAAGGAAGAGGCGGTCAGAAAAGGCCAGGAGCTTTTGGAGCGCGTCAATCTGGCGGAAAAAGCGGATGCCTATCCGGCGCAGCTTTCCGGCGGGCAGAAGCAGCGTGTGGCGATTGCCAGAGCGCTCGCCATGAATCCGGAAATTATGCTCTTTGACGAACCGACATCGGCGCTTGACCCGGAAATGGTAGGAGAGGTGCTGGATGTTATGAAGGATTTGGCCAAATCCGGCATGACGATGGTAATCGTTACCCATGAGATGGGGTTTGCCAGAGAGGTGGCGACCAGAGTGCTTTTTATTGACCAGGGTGTTATCATGGAGAGCGGCACACCGGAAGAAGTATTTAACCATCCGAAGAATGAACGGGCGAAGTTGTTTTTGAGCAAGGTTCTCTAAAAGCAGGCATAGGGATGTCAGGTGGTATTCCGTTTTTATCGGGGGAGGGAAATGGGTCTTTTGGTAAAACGGTTTTAATATACACAAATATAGAAAGGTATTTTCAGCGCGCAGACAGGCGGCTGAGAAGAAAGGGAGGATACTGTGAAAAATAAATTTTTCACGGGCTGAGAGAAAGGAAAGGAGAGTATTATGAAAAAAGGAACAAAGGCAGCGGCTCTTGTACTCGCAATGACGATGGCAATGTCTTTTCTGACGGCATGCGGAGGAGATGCGGACAAGGAGGCCAAAACAGCAAGCACAGAAGCGACGGCAGATACTGCAGGAACAGAAACCGCGGATGAAGGCCAGACCGGGACTGTTGCGACGAAAACGGAAGGTGTCCTGACATTCGGTACGAATGCGGAATTTCCGCCTTTTGAGTTTGTATCCGGCAGCGGTGTCATCGACCAGTATGACGGCATCGATATAGCCATCGCAAAGCAGATTGCGGAAGAGAACGGTATGACGGCGGCAATTGAAAATATGGAGTTTGCTTCTCTGTTAATCGCGTTGGAGAACGGACAGATTGACGCGGCTATCGCGGGCATGACCGTCATGGAAGACCGTAAGGAATCGGCAGATTTTACCATTCCTTATTATACCGCGACACAGGTCATGATTGTAAAGGAAGATTCCGACATCGCGGCGGCAGCGGATATGGCCGATAAGAAAATTTGTGTGGTAGAGGGTTATACCGGTGAAGTATGCGTAAACGAAATGGGTTATCCTTACGAGGCGTTTAAGAAAGGCACAGAGGCGGTTATGGAACTGGTAAACGGCAAGTGTGATGTGGTCGTAATCGATTCCGCTACGGCGCAGAAATATGTCAATGACAATGAAGGACTTAAGATTGTGGAAGACGCTTCCGCTTTTGAGTCCGAAGAATATGCTATCGCGGTAAAGAAAGGCAATACAGAGCTGCTTGATATGCTGAACAGCGCAATCGAAGCAAAGCTTGCGGACGGTACGATTTCTGAACTCGGCGCGAAGTATACGGAAGAGATTACGGCGGAATAGACGCCGCGGCAGATTGTTAAATGATTTGTCTGATTTACATTGGGGTGTTGGGCTTTATCCAGCGCCCCAAAATATTTTTATCAAAAAGCGGAATACTAAAAAAGTGTGAAGGAAATTACTAAGCTCGAAAATGCCTCGCAAAGTGATTTCACGCTCTGCAAGCAGAGTTTCTTCACAAGTGTCTTCACACGGCAGAATGTCCATGCGGCCATTCTGCATGAATGAAAGACAGAGGAGGGGAAGCAGTTGGAAAGTATTCTGTGTATTGATATTCCGGTGCAGATGATTTCATGCACCGACACAAACGGAAAAATTACGCCGATGCGTTTTCGTTTTCGTGACCGGAACGGCGAGATGGTTACGATTCATATAGAAAAAATTGTCTTAACCGACCAGGAGAGAAGCTCTCTTGGCGCCAATTTTGTCTGTACTGCGTCCCTGTACGGCACGCAGAAAACCTTTCATCTGCGTTATAATTATTATGCTCATGAATGGCGCATGTCAGGCATCCGTGAATAACCCGGTCTGCCTGTGTTCCGCTTCTTCTTCGGTCAGCCGGGCGGTCTCTTCAATGACCGCCCCGTATCCTGTCAGCGCGGCAAAAGGAGAAAACTGCGCTGCCCGGTCCAGCGCGGACATCTGCGGGTGTTTTGTGGATATGTGATGCGGCAGGCTGATGATATCATCATATAAGCCGTTATCTGTCTGCGGTGAATTTCCGGTCTCTTCCGCCCGGGATGCGTTCTTTCTGGCAGTTTCCATTACGCTTTATGTCCTCCAATCTGGTGATTCCGTTCGATGGCAGTCGCGCCTTCTTCCAGATTCATGCCTTTTAAAATCGCGTTTTTCCCATATTTCTTTTTGACGGATAAAATGGCTTCCTGAAGGGCGCGTTCTTTTTTCAGGGCCGCCTCCGTTTCCTGCTGTTGTTTTTCCAACGCTTCATAGTCTGTAAATAAATTCAACTGGGTGTAAGAAGTTTGTTCGCGGTCATGCGCCGTGGCTTCATCGACCAGATGATTAGCTGATATATAGATTCTGCGCACCAGCAGATTTTTGTCCACAATACGGTCATAGAGCGCCATGACTGCGTCCAGAATCAACTTCGTTGAGGAAGTCTGTCTGCCCAGATTGGCAGTTCCGTGGGCGTGTTTCGGAACTTTACGTCCATAGTGGTCTGTCGTGACTTCCCCCTTGTATTTTCTGATGATTTCCGGCCGGGTCAGATTTTCGATATCATATCCGATGGTAAGCGTCAACTGGTCCGTGACAAGCCGCTTTTCTACCAGGTCCAGTACGAGCATGTCGGTCATTTCTTTTACGACAAGCCCGGCTTTCTGATAATCATAAGGGCCTTGAAGCACCTGTCCCGAACTCAGGCAGTTTGTTTCCGGTTTATATTGTTTTATCAGGTCAATGGTCACCGGCTCCCATCCCCAGGCATGGTCTATCAGCAGTTCCGCGTTTATGCCGAACAGTTTATAGAGCAGTTCTTCGTTGTAATAGCTTTGACCGTCTCCGACAGAGCATCTTGCGACATCGCCCATCGTGAACATACCATGTTCGGCCAGTTTTTTGGCATAACCATGACCGACCCGCCAGAAGTCGGTAATCGGCCGGTGGTTCCACAGAAGACGGCGGTAACTCATCTCATCAAGTTCCGCAATACGGATGCCGTTTTTATCCGGCGGGGCATGTTTGGCCATAATATCCATGGCGACCTTGCACAGATACAGATTTGTGCCAAGACCCGCCGCGGCCGGGATGCCGGTCTGGGAAAAAACGTCCTGTATGATTTGGCCGGCCAGTTCTCTTGCGGACAGAGAATAGGTATCAAGGTATGCGGTTACGTCCATAAAGACTTCATCAATAGAGTAAACATGAATATCTTCCGGAGCAATGTATTTCAGGTAAATTTTATATATTTTGGCGCTGTATTCCATATAATGCGTCATACGGGGCGTGGCGATGATATAGGAGAGGGAAAACTCCGGGTGTTCCGCTAACTCTTTGGAGAAACAGGACTCCCCCTGAAAAGCATGAACCGGAGACTGTCGTTTTCGCTGATAATTGACTTCTTTGACTTTTTCAATGACTTCAAACAGCCTTGCCCGTCCCGGTATGCCGAGGGCTTTCAAAGAAGGAGACACCGCCAGACAGATTGTTTTTTCCGTTCGTGAGGAATCTGCGACAACTAAGTTTGTGTCCATCGGGTCGAGCTGTCTTTCGACACATTCGACGGAAGCGTAAAAAGATTTCAGGTCGATAGCAATATAAGTGCGATGAATGTCTGCCATGTTTCGAACGTGTCCTTTCCAGGGTCTGCAGAGTTGTGTTTATGTTTTAGCATTGCCTGTTTTTATCATTTTTATAGTAGCACATGATAAAAATTTTCACCGAATCTGCCGCAGAATATTGGGGTCTTTTATCTTTCCATCCTCTGCAAACAGAAGAATTTTCGACATAATTTCCGCCGTTTTCGGGTCATCATCCACGAAGGGAAGGAAAATACGGCCTCTGTGCTGCGAGTGAACCGGAACGACGAACAGCATGGAATTGCCAATCTGGTGTACGACGCCGCTGCCGAGATGTACCGTATACTGCCCGAGTTTGCCGTCGATAATCGCGTGGCTTCCTTCCAGACGGACGTTTTTGGTCCGGAACAGGGAGAGGCTGCATGCGACAATCGCCTGGCGCATTTCGATGGTAGAGTGGCTTGTTTCCGGGTCAACCCCGCCTGCGTGGGCAACGCTGACGGCCAAATCCACATCCCGCATGACCTCGCTGTAAATGATGTCGGGAATGTCTTTTATCGGAAGCGGCTTTCCGCTTTTTCTGTCTGAAAATACCACATATTCCAATGTCGGCGCTTCTGTATCGCTTGGAGAGAACCAGTCCGCCATCGCATAGATGCGGGCAACAATATTTTCTTTATAGTAAATTTTCTGCAGTCCGTCATCGTAATCCGCTACCCAACGTCTGCTTCGCAGGGCGCCGACGGTCTTTACGGGCTGAATCTGGTTGCCGGAAAAGAGCATGGATTCTTCTTTTTCCAGTTCTTCCTCCAGTTTTACATAGAGTTCGCGGAATACCTGTTTAAAAGGCTGCTTGATTTGTTTTTCAAACAACTGCTTCTGATATTCGTGCCAGTGTCCGCTCTGATACAGGTCAAAGGGATGCGCAATAAACAGCTTTTCGTCCGTGCTTACGGGATGAAGCGCGCCGGAAGCATCCAGAATGCCTTCTTTTGTGAGAAAACCGATTTTGGGATTTGGCTCTTCCGTCGTTCTTACCACGAGCGTTTCCGTAATCGGGCGGGCTACCGGATTTTGATACAATTCCAGAAATTCCCATACTTCAAAGGCGGTTTTGTCTTCCATAGCCTGTTCCATCATTTGTTTCGTACGGCTGTACTGTTCTTTTAATTGTTTGACCATATCCTGCAGCTGTAAAACGGTTTCGTTCTTTTTGTATCTGGCAGGAACGGATTTCAGAAGCCTGCCGTCTTTTCGACATGACAGGGAGCTCTTTCCGTTTTCGTCCACGCATATCATGAGTTCGATTTCATCCACGGTCTGCCAGTCGAAATATTCGGAAGACAGTTCGGTCAGTTTGCCTTCCATGCGGAGCACAAGGCGCGTGACATCCGTAAATCCGGCGTTGACGCTCAGATTGTTCAGGGCGATTTCGGAAGCTCTTCCTTCGCTGGCCCGTCGCTGTGCGCCGAACTGCCGGCTCTCTTTTTTATATTTCTGTATAAACTGATAACGGTCCAGAAGTTCTGTTTCACGCTCGTTTTTCTCCGCCGGAAGGGGCAGCAGTCCGATGCTCATCAGAAGGTCTTTGTTGCGTTTGGCGTTAATTTCCGCTTTCAGAAATTCCTTATTCGTATTTCCGAGAGCGGCGTCCGCATATTTCCGCGCCCTCGCGTGGGCGGCGCCGGTGGAAGAATATTTGGCGGCGTCATAAAGAAGCTTGAAGTTTTTGACTCCGAGCTTGTGATAAGCCTCAGAAAACCAGTGGATGTCAAAAGCGCCGTCCATTAGTTCTTCGGGAGAAAGGGGCGTATATTTGGCAATTGTGGAGGTTGCCTGGTCATCGAGGCGTTCGCTCGTATGTGCCATGAAGTAGTAGCATGTGCTCGCAAAGCCCGGCATGTTGAAGTATTCTTCCAACATTGGAATCCATTGCTGTGCATACATGGCAAGCTCAATCAGGCGTTTTTTCGTGATATCGGTTCCCTTCAGCGCCTTTTTCAGGTCTTCCGCCGTTTCGTCCGGTCCGGGCATGGAGACTTTCAGCAAATGGCTCAGAACCGGTTTCCTGTCCGTATTGGAAGAATAATAGCCGTATCCCCGCTGTAAAGGGTCTTTTCCGAGCGCCGTTAAAATCTGAATCATATAGTCGATGCCGTAAATGACCTGAATGTTTTTGATGTCCGCCGAAAACGGTGTGGGCTGCTCCCCGCGTTTCAGTTCCACTTTCAAAACAACCGGAAGCGTTTCCCGGTAAAGCTCATGTGCAAAAATCATTTCCGGCATTTCGGCGCCAATTGTATCAAAACGGTATTTTCCGTCAACAGGCCGGATGACGCCCTGGCCAAAGAAGGCATTCAGGCCGCGGACACAGGCCTTTCTGGAAGGAACGGCGCCTTTTTGCTCTACGACGCTGACGGGTTCTAAAAGGCTCCCGATGCCGGTAAAAGCAAAGACTGCCTTATAGAACAGGTCTTTATCCCAGATTCCCCGTATGTAACACTGTACATAGTCCGACAGATTCAGATAATTTCCGTTGTTGTTATTGTAAACGTACCGTTGCTGCTTTTCCCTCGTTTCCTGTCTGGCATAGTGCTGTTGCAGCCGGAAGCGCAGCGTAAAAGCGCTTTCCCAGTCTTCCTGATTATCTTTTTCCACAAAAGAAAGCCATTGGCACATATTGGTAAAAACAGGAAGTTCCACGGTGCGTTTCGTATAAACCAAAGTTTCCCCGTTCCAGCGTTTTTCCCGTACCGTAAACAAGTCATTGGAACCGTTCAGTACGGTAAGCAGTTTTGCCATTCCGCATAATCCGAAATGCGCCAGAAAAGAATGCGGGACATACTGATTGAAAAGCGCGGAAAGGATGGTACATACCTGGTCGTTATAAGCCAGGGCGACGGACAGATTGGAAAATGGCGGTTTTTTGAAGAGGCCGTTTCCGAAAACCGTCTGATAGAGTTTGATGTTTTGCTCATAAAAATTCCGCTGTTGGAGACATCGGCAATAGAGCTGCGTTTCGGTTAAAAGCTGTGGCGTTTTGACTTCTTTGGCATAAAATTCTTCCCATAATTCCTGGAAAGGATAAGATTCGAGCGGCTTCATACTGCCGTTGCCCCACCGGCAATGAATCAGCCTGTTGCCGAGCAGATTTTCCTCATTCCAGACTGTTGTATAAGAACGTTCCCGGTTGTCGTGAATCAGCGCATCCAGTTTCCGCAGAACACGGATACAGGCGTCTTCTCCGCAGACGAAGAGTTTTGAAGCTTCCTGTTCATCCACACTGACAGGCGGAAGAACCCAGTCCCTCTTTACATCATATAATCCAAATCCCGGTGTGTTCAGAATATCCTGCGCTTCACTTTCCGTACCGATAAGTTCCTCCAAAAGTACCTGTTCTTTTCCGGTCGGATTGGAAAAGGCACGGAGTTTCGGCAGAACTTCCGAAAAAGACTTTTCATCATCTTTTTTTAACTGCAATGCGAGGTCCAGAGCCCCCATGTGACATTCTTCGGATTTGTCTTCGAGCAGCCTTTCGATACAGGCGGTCAGATTTTGATTGCTCTGTTTCCGCAGCAGAGCAAGGGTTTGGGCCCTGCCTTTTTTATATTTCAGATTTTGTTCAATTTCCCGGTAATCTTCGTTGGAAAGTTCCATGTCTTCCACCAACGCGTGCGCCGACTGATTCGTGGATTCTTCCGCATTGTGCAGAAGGTCAAAGAGAACTTTTTTACGCGCTTCCGATTTGGGGCGATAAAGCAGAACCCTTGCGACAGCGGCTCTGGAAGCGCTGTAATAAGAGTAGCCCTCCCCCTGTCCAATCAGAGGAATCATTTCGCAGACTTCATCCAAAAGAGACTCTTTTTGCAGCATCCATGCAATCAGGCACAGACGAACGGCGATATCCGACTGGTTCATCGTTACCTGATGCCAGGGAAAGATACAGGGCGAAAAGGTCAGCCCTTTTTTGGGAATCCGTCCGATGATTTCTTTCAGGATGCCGTAGAACAGTTCAGCTTCTTCATCATTTTGGAAATATTCCTCTGACGCCAGCAGTTTTGGTTCTTTGACTTTATAGTCCCGGACTGCATAGTAGTTACTCTTCTCATCTTTGATTAACTCATAGAAACGGGAACCGGCGGCGGACATGAAACCGGGCATGAAACATGCGATAAGCTCCAGGTCATCGGAATAAGAACGGATGACTTCTTTGGCGGAACGCATCTGCAGCTTCGTGTCCTGTATGGAAAGGCAGAAATAGGATGCCGTCATTTTCTGTTGTTTCGTACCCTCCCTGATTAGCGTCAGAACCGTCTGCACGGCGTCTTCCGCGTTATAAAAGCCTTTTGCCCAGAGCGCGCAGCTGATGGCTACCGCATCGTTTGTGGCAAGCTGCTCTTTGACAAAAGCTTCATCCCGGAGACATTGCCCCATCAGACGCAGCAGTTTGTCGCTGATACGGTCCACGCTGTTTTCGTTGAAAATCCCAATCCATGTGCTGACCGCGCGTTTAATGGATGAATAACGAATCAGATTGTTCTCTTCGATGACGGAAAATAAATGGAGAAACGCTTCCGGCCGTCCGGCGTCCATTGTTTCGCAGACCGCCTGTCGCGCCCCTTCCTGAAGCCTTGCGGCCAGAAGAAATCTGCCCAGGTCTTCGTGCAAAGGATGGCTTTTGGACCTGACGATGCCGAGAATCAGCTCATGGCTCATCATCGCCGTGTTGTTTTCGCCAAAGAGAATATCCTTTACCGCGTTGATTGTTTTTTCATCGCCCCGGTCAATTTGAGCCGCCAAAATTCCGGCATAGGTAAAATGTTCGTTGCGGGCATGGTCGTAAAGCTCCGGAGCAACATTGCCGGTCAGAACATCCGCCAGGTCTCCGCCGTATAATTCCAGCTGCGCATAAGCCCGAAGCAGTCGGAGACTCTGTTCCGCAAAAGGCGCATAGCTGCCGGAACGAAGACTTCTCCGATACCATCCGGCGGTCATCTGGTAAGCGTTCATCTCATCGAGCGCATAATAAAATTCGTCCTGTTTTGATTTCATGACGCAGACGTCCACCAGGTTTCGGAACAGGTTCCTGTATAAATCACTCAGCGTCCTGTACTGTCCGCTCTGTAAAAGGCTTCGCATTTCATTGCAGACATCCTGTGGGATGGTATAGTAATACAGCTCCGGAAGCATTTTTTTCTCCCGTTCGGAAAGATGTTTTCCCTGCTCTTTCAGTCCCGCAATCCATGTTTCACTCAATTTTCTTCTTGTCTGGTAAGTAAATTCCGCCATCAGCAATCCTCCATTCTGAATCAGTTATAACTGCAAGTTTAGAACATCTCTTCAAACTTCCAATCATGCCGCTGACAGCGGCACAAACAATCGATGAAGAATGCGTGTTTTTCGCATTCTTCGGTGTGAAGAAGGTTCGCGCTGCGAACCGTAGAAGTTCTTAGCGAAACGCCCATTGGCGTGAGCTTTAGAACTTCTCTTCAAACCTCATACTTTTACCATCCGGCGAGCATCGTCAACCGGACAAAGGTAAAAACAATATCTTCCGTCCACGGAATTGCATCGGTTAAAGCGGTCAGCTCTGTTTCGCCGGCAAATACACGATAGATGCCGTCCTCAAAGCACTGAATCGTATTTTCAACGGCCTGACTTTCCGATGCGTCGGCGCCGCCCCGCAGTCCGGAAGTGATTTTTCCCCGGGAAGCCTGCTCGGTTATTTCTTCTTTGGTCAGCCAGGATAAAATCTTTCCTTCCTCTTTTCGTTCGTTATACTGCTTCACGCCGAGTTGCGTCAGTGCGGTGAGCAGTTCACGGACAGAATCGGGCTTTTGCGCAAGCGTATAAGGAACGGGCTGTAAGTTCGCGGCCCTTTGTTTTCCGAGTTTTTTCATTTGTACATATATGGTAAATGACATGCGGGGAGGCTCCTTTCTATTATGACGACACTTAGATAATTGCGAAACTCTGTTTTCGAAGGTTCCCGTTGTACAAAACAGACAATCACCGCAGGGCACGCTTTCGCTGCACTGTCGCTCGCAGCGGTGCATAAGACGCCAAAATACGGCGTCTAAACACCGGCGGCGACATAGCACCCTGCTTGCGATTTGTCTGTTTCGCACAACTGCTATCTTGGAATCATGCGTTTCGCAATTACCTAATGACGACACTATATCTGCTGATATAAGAAACAGGGTATTTGTAAAATGGTATGTTGCATGTACTTATTGTAGCACAGACAACGGATGGACGGTAGCGGGAAGTTGGGAAAGATGTGGCTATGGTAAAAGGGGTGGGGGTGTGGTAGAATATGGGTAAAGAAAGCAGCGGAATAAATTTTTAGCGATAATGAACAGGAATGAAAGTGCAAATACGATATGAAAAATGAAGTTATTCATGAACTTTACAATGGCTTTGAGACTGCATATATTAATGGCAATGTAGCGTCTAACGTGGTATATAAGCCACAGTTTGTTTCCAATAATTATAAAGAGGGCAAAAAGGTACTTTCTTATATAGAGGAGGAACTCTTATTATGCGACCATTTTCAGATTAGTGTTGCATTTATTACGATGGGTGGCCTTACGCCTCTTTTACAGACATTGAAAGAATTGGAGAGAAAGGGAATCTCTGGCGAGATTCTTACAACAAATTATTTGCATTTTAGTGAACCGGCCGCATTGCGTAAGCTTCATGAGTTAAAAAATATTACATTGAAAATGTATGATGTGGATGCGACGGACGCGGACTTTTATACGAAAGGATATATTTTTAAAAAGGAAGAGATATACCGTATCTTAATTGGTAGTTCCAATATGACGGGAGCTGCCCTTACCAGCAATAAAGAATGGAATGCCAAAATTGTTTCAACGAAGCAAGGCGAAGTTGTTCAGGAGTTAATAAAAGAATTTTACCAATTATGGGAATCGGATTGTTCGCTTGAATATGATGATTTTATAGAATTATATCAAGAACAATATCAAATTATTAAAAGGCAGAGAAAGATAGCCAGTCAGGAAACGCTGCCATCCATAGAAAAATTTAAACTGCAGCCCAATGATATGCAGACGAGGTTTATTCTGAATCTACGAAAGATTTTAAACACAGGAGAAGAACGAGCGTTGCTTATTTCAGCTACCGGAACAGGAAAAACTTACGCTTCTGCTTTTGCAATGCGCGAATTGGGATTTAAACGGGTATTGTTTCTTGTCCATAGGGGGCAATTGGCAAGACAAACAAAACGCTCCTATGAAAGAATATTTGGAAATGATGTATCTATGGGACTGGTCGGTGCGGGACATCAGGAGTACGATAAAGACTATGTATTCGCCACTGTTCAAACATTGACGAGGGAGGTGCATCTTGCTAATTATAAGCAAGATGCTTTTGACTGTATTATTCTTGATGAAGCGCATCATAGTTCTGCGGATTCCTATCAAAAGATAATGCGTTATTTTCGGCCTAGATTATGGCTTGGAATGACCGCAACACCTGATAAACGTGATGATTATGCCGCGGAAAGAAATATTTATGAAATATTCCATTACCAGATTGCTTATGAAATCCGTTTACAGCAGGCAATGGAAGAAAATATGCTATGCCCTTTTCACTATTTCGGAATCAGCGACCTTTCAGTAATTGAAGATAAAACGCTCAAAGCAAGAAAATTGTCTGCGGCAGACTTTCAACAACTTGTTTGTGACGAGCGCGTAAAACATATTATAGAACAGGCGGAGTATTATGGTTATAGCGGAGAGCGGGTAAAAGGTCTTATTTTTTGCAGCAGAATAGAGGAATCTAAAGAACTTTCCAACAAATTTAATAAATTAGGTTACAGAACAATTGCTTTAAATGGGGATGCGTCGGAAGAAGAACGGATAGAGGCTTTTGAGCGGCTTGCGATGGAAGAGAGCGATGTGACGGAGAAAAGGGAGCCGTTAGATTATATTTTTTCCGTTGAGATTTTAAATGAAGGTGTAGATATTGTGGAGGTGAATCAAGTAATCATGCTTCGTCCAACGGAATCGCCCATTGTGTTTATCCAACAGTTGGGAAGAGGACTCCGTAAGGCGGAAGGAAAAGAATACGTTGTGATTTTGGATTTTATCGGTAATTATATGAATAACTTTATGATTCCGGTAGCGCTGTCGGGAGACCGTACATACAATGCTGATACTATCAGGAGATATGTAATCAGCGGTAACAGCACGATACCCGGCGCATCTACAATTCATTTTGATGAGATAGCGAAAGATAAAATATTTAAATCAATTGATAAAATCCGGGGAATGAAATCGATTATCAAAGAAAGTTATGTATCGCTGAAAAGCAGACTCGGAAGAGTTCCGTACTTGTTGGATTTTTATAAAAACGGAGAGGTAGACCCACTTGTTATTATCAAAGAATATAAAACCTACTATACATTTTTGGAGGCGATGGAAAGAGGCGCTTTTGTTTGTCCATTTACGGAACAGGAAAAATTAACACTGGAATATTTTTCAAAAACTATTTTAAGCGGTGTACGCCCTTACGAATTGGTAATTTTAAAGGCGATGATGCGCAATGAGTATCTTTCTTTTGGGGACTTAAAAGAAAGATTTCGGACAGAGTATCAATGTGATTTTGAACTTTCCGATATGAACAATGCAATTAAAGTATTACAGGGGCATTTTGTTAGCAAAGAAGAGGAATATAAAAAGTTTTGCAATATTGATATACTTGAGTATGATGAGGAAAAAGGAATCAACCGGATAGCCAGTTTCGCAAATCGGCTTGCATATCAGGAATTTTATAAGCAGGTGAAAGATATTGTATTGGTCGGGTTAAGTCGATATGAGGACAAGTATGCAGAGGGAAGAAAAGGAGTGACACCTTTTGTTCTGTACGAAAAATATTCAAGAAGAGATGTCAGCCTACTGATGAATTGTGGAAAAGATTTGTCATCGACCATGTATGGCATGAAACGTATTGAGAATGATGTTTTTATTTTTGTTACCTATCATAAAGAACAGACGGATGATGATAAAAATTATGTGGACGGAAAGCCTGACTATGCAGATGTATTTGATGACAATATGATTTTCCGATGGGATTCACAGATTGGAAAAGGCAAAGACAGTTCCTATATGTTAAATGTAATCAGTGCAGAAAGAAAACATCTTTTTGTAAAAAAGAGTGATGCGGAAAGCAGCTTTTATTATATGGGGCAGTTTGATATTATAGATATGAAAGATGCAGAAAAAGAAAATAATAAAGGAAAAAAAGAAACTATTTGTAAAGTGCGGGTAAAAATGCAGTATCCAGTGAGAGATGACTTGCTGCGTTATCTGCAAAGCAACATAACAACAGACAAAATATAATGTGGAAATAAAGAATGTAGGTTGAGAGAAAGGCATGGTTATTCGTATGAAAACAATCAAAGTAGTAGCGGCAATTATCTGCGATAATATGAAGGCGCCTGCCAGAATTTTCGCTACAGCCAGAGGCTATGGCGAATTTAAGGGCCTGTGGGAGTTCCCGGGTGGCAAGATAGAAGCAGGAGAATCACCGGAGGACGCATTGATGCGGGAAATCAGGGAAGAACTGGATACGGAAATTTCAATCGGTCGTTTTATCCATACCATTGAATATGATTATCCGTCTTTTCATCTTTCTATGGATTGCTTTCTGGCGGAAGTAAAAGCAGGCGGACTGGTGCTCAAAGAAGCGGAGGCCGCAAGATGGCTAACGAAGGATACGCTGTATGAGGTGCAATGGCTTCCGGCCGACCTTTCCCTGATTGCCATACTGGAGAAAGAAATGGAAGGAAACTGAAATTACAAAAGTGAGAAATATACCATTTCATAAAGTATCTGAATAACCGGCTGACCTCTATTTCCGGTAGAGGTAAGCTTTTTAATTACTTCGATTGTTTCTGCTGTTTCAATGTTAAATAGTTTTCTTTCATTATTCCACTGTTCCCAGGAGAGAATAGATAAGAGAATAGATATATGTATAATAAGCAAAAACAGACAAAAAACGGAAAAAATGGATAGTAAAAAAGCAAAGAAAGACGGGAAAATAAGACGATATATATAATAGTCCTAAAGAGGACAAGGAGGATTGAATGAGTACAAAAACTCTGCGGAAAGTTAGCTGCCGTATGCTGTAATTCCGCTTATGGCAAAAGTGGTGCAGAGAATAACAGAAATAATAATGGAAGATATTTTTTATGCGGCTCATGACAAAACCTTCGCATAATAAATCACCCGCATGATATTGGAAGTTTTGAGTCCCGATATCCCACCCCAATTTATTTTGTCAATTCATAACTGAGGTCAAGCAAACGATATACTTCATCGTCAGCGACGGTGCCATTCAGAATAATGGTAAGCCAATGTTTTTTATTCATATGCCAGGCAGGAGAAAAGCCGGCTTGTGAAGAGAGCGCAAAGACCAGGTCCGGCTCGCATTTTACATTCAGAATATCGATGAGTTCGTCGCTTTCCAGACCCACCTTATTGCGTGAAACGTCTGTAATCAGCGCATACCATTTACGATTTCGTTCGTGGCGCAAAATCTCACTTGTCGGATATTTTTCCCATAAATGCTCTGGTTTTGTGTGATAGTGTTTATCGACATATTTTAAAATATCTGCTCTCGTAACCATTTTTTTCTCCATTATAAATATATAAAAATCATTTTATTCCGTAAAATCAAT
This sequence comes from uncultured Lachnospiraceae bacterium, assembly GCA_910578475.1. GTDB lineage: Bacteria > Bacillota > Clostridia > Lachnospirales > Lachnospiraceae > UBA3282. The sequence goes on from CAJTRK010000036.1 coordinate 18,496, forward strand.
TTCATAACGTCTGCCGTGAGAAAAGAGAACGCCGTCGGTTAACCGGACGCGTAGGATACAGGTATTTTGGTCGCTAAAATCGTTATGCCCGTTATCAATCCATTCGGAAAAAGCAGTTCTTAATTTCTGCGCCAGTTCTTTGTTTTCTTTGTTGCCGAAATATCCCAAATCAGTGCCCTCGCCGTGAGCGGTGAACCAGTCGCCGGCAATGGCAACGACAGGATTTTGCGCTATCTGTCTCATCTTGTTGGAAAGACTGTAAGTGATGATATAAAACGAACCGCTTTCATAATAAGCATCGACATTTCGCACATGAGGAATGCCGTCCTCTGCGGTCGCCAGTGCAATAATCGAATCCTTCCCAAAGCGCTCCGCCATGATATCCGCTGTTTCCCGGTTTAATTTATCCATAAAATGCTCCCTTCCCAATCCACTTTAAATTATGATATAATAACCGCAAAAGAAAAGCAAGCGCCGCGAAGCGGCATTTGCTTTTCATGCGGTTATTATCGAGCAAGCGTCCGATGAAATCGGACAGAGAGCGCTGGAAGCGCGAGCTTGCGAGAGAAAGGAAGAAAAAGAAAAGCAAGCGCCGCGAAGCGGCATTTGCTTTTCATGCGGTTATTATCGAGCAAGCGTCCGATGAAATCGGACAGAAAGCGCTGGAAGAAAGCAGGAACATCATGCAGGTAAACGGAAAAGAGTATTCAACTGTCAGATTACTGGGAAAAGGAAAAGGCGGCTATTCTTATCTTGCTTCCGATGGTCAAAGGGAGTATGTATTAAAGCAGATTCATCATGAGCCTTGCGATTATTATCAGTTCGGCAACAAAATGGAAGCGGAAATGAACGATTATCGAAGATTAAAAGAAGCTGGTATCAGAATGCCGGAATTATTGGAAGCGGATATACGGGAAGAACGGATTCTGAAAGAGTATATCGAAGGGAAAACGATATATGAGCTTGTGCGGCTTGACGAAATGAAGCCGGAGTATCTGTCTCAGGTCAGACAAATGTGCGAGCGGCTTTACGCGGTGGGATTGAATATCGACTATTTTCCGACAAACTTTGTCGTGCAGGAAAAAGAACTGTACTATATTGATTACGAATGTAATGAATACATGGAAAAATGGAATTTCGAAAACTGGGGAATCCAATACTGGTCCAAAACGGAAGAATTTCTGCAGTATGTGCGGGAACATGAGTAAAAGTTTTTGGAGAAAGAAGATAAAGACAGGTAGAGCAAAACGAAATGATTAGATTGTGAGGTGAAGCATTATGATGTGCCATATGCGGATTGATTTAAGCATTGAACTCTGTACAAAGCCTGATGACGGGACAAAATTTGTGCAGAGGTAAACAGGTCCCCCGTTGGGTTTTGTACTTCTTTATTCTGCTAAAATACGAATAAACAGGAGAGAAAATTCAATGGAAAATTTAAAAAAATATATTGTTTTATGGATTAGCCAGAGTATATCACAACTCGGAAGCTCAATGACGTCATTTGCGCTTGTGCTGTGGGCATATGAACAGAGCCGTTCCGCTTTATCGGTTTCGTTAATGTCTTTCTGCAATTATGTGCCATTTATTTTCGTCAGCATTTTTGCCGGAACTTTTGTAGACCGGCACAGGAAAAAGACGATTATGCTTGTGGCGGACTGCATTGCGGCAGCCGGAACGGCAGCGGTCTTTGGGCTGTTATCGGCCGGATGGCTGGAAATCCGGAACATCTATATCATCAATGCAGTAATCGGGGTGACAACGGCGTTTCAACAGCCGGCCTCAGCGGTAGCGGTCGGAAAGCTTGTGCCAAAGGATAAAATATCGAATGTCAGCGGGATGAATTCTTTTTCACAGAATCTGATTGTTGTATTCAGTCCAATGCTGGCGGCGGCGCTTTTCGCGGCGGGCGGGCTTTCGCTGATTCTGCTGGTCGATTTGCTATCTTTTATGACGGCATTTTTTGTGTTACTGTTTTGGATTCGGATACCGGACCAGTTTGTAAAAAAGGATTATCGTTCTCCGTTTGCGGGCATCGCGGAAGGATTTGCATTTTTGCAAAAGGAACGGGGCATTTTTCACATCATGCTCACGATGGCGTTGATTAATTTTTTTTCACGGCTGACTTACGAAAATATTTTATCGCCGATGGTGCTTGCAAGGAGCGGCGGCAGCAGTATGACGCTTGGAATGGTCAACGCCTTCATGGGAGCCGGAGGGATTGCCGGCGGCATTTTTGTATCGCTCAAGAAAGAAAGCCGCCGCAAAGCAGACGGGATTTATCTTTCGGCAGCGTTGTCTTTTTTGTTCGGCGACTTGCTCATGGCGGTCGGAAGAAACGGGTTCTGGTGGTCGGCTGCGGCGATAGCGGCCAGTATTCCGATTCCGTTTATTATGGCGAATCAGAATGCGATTTTATATAAAAGAGTGCCGGCAGAAATGCAGGGAAGAGTGTTTGCGGTGCGGAACGCGGTTCAGTACAGTACGATTCCCGTCGGAATCCTCCTCGGCGGATATCTGGCGGATTATGTATTCGAGCCGTTTATGAACGCCGGGACAAAGCCCGCAATGCTGCTTGGGCAGATTGTGGGAAAGGGCAGCGGCAGCGGGATGGCGGCGATGTTTCTGTGTACGGGAATCTGCGGATTTGCAGTCAGTATGCTGTCCTGTTTTAACAGAGAAATCAGAAAGCTGAATGAATAAACCGCTTCCCGAAATTTTTTAACAGAAGACAAGACCGCTTTTTTCAGGGGTTAAGACGCCGTGAAGCGGCATGACCGGATTTATGGGGGCAGAACAGGATGAAAAAATGGGTTATCAGGATAGGAGCTAATTATTTCATTGTTCCTTTATGCGGTATCATGTATTTGACCGCAGGCGCTGTTTTTTTCCTGTTTCTGCCATTCCTGCAATTATTTTTCTGCTATCAGAATTACAAATGGAGCCATGACTTGAAATCCTGGCTGCTGCTGCAGATAAATATGCTGATTGCCGCCATGTTTGGGAATTATACAGGAGCACGGCTATTTTTATCTTTTATCTCAAACGATGCGGAATCACAGATTATTTTTACATTTATTTTCCAGGTTGATATGTGGATTGTTTTGCTGCTTAGCCTTGTGTCTGGGGGCGCAAAACTGATTTCATGTAAAAGAGGGAAGAAGCGTTTGAAAGAACAGAGAGAAAGTTTTTAGGGAAAAGGAGGCAGCCGGTATATGGTCAAAATATTTCAGTATGATGAAGTTCCGGAGATTCAGACAACATCGGGGAGGCTGAAAGGGTATTTCTATAACGGAGAATATATTTTTAAGGGGATTCCGTATGCACATGCGGAGCGATTCCAGATGCCGTCGGAAGCAAAGTGGGACGGTGTGAAAGATGTCACTTCCTACGGTCTTGTGTGTCCGCTGCTGGAGCAGGATATACCGAGAGGCGAACTGTTGGTTCCGCATCGTTACTGGCCCCAGGATGAGCATTGTCAGAGTTTGAATATCTGGACGACGACACTCGATGATAAAGTGCAAAAACCGGTGGTTGTCTGGCTTCACGGAGGCGGTTATTTTGCAGGGTCTTCCATTGAGCAGGTTGCGTACGACGGGTTTAATATGTGTATGTTCGGCGATGTGGTGGTGGTGTCGGTTAATCACAGACTGAATATTCTCGGCTATCTGGATTTGTCACCGTTTGGGGAAAAATATGCCAATTCCGGAAATGCCGGGCATGCGGATATGGTTGCGGCTCTCCGTTGGATTCAGAAAAATATTGCGTTATTTGGAGGCGACCCGCATAACGTGACAATTTTCGGACAGTCCGGCGGCGGTATGAAGGTCGCGGATTTGATGCAGATTGAAGCGGCGGACGGCCTTTTTCATAAAGGATTGATGATGAGCGGCGTCAGCAGCGACGGGGTTCAGCCGTCCTGTACGGGAGACGGCCGCGAAATCGTGCGTGCGCTGTTGGACGAGCTCCATATCGAAGAAGCGGAAATCGAAAAACTGGAGACAGTGCCTTATTACGAGCTCGCAAAGGCATATTTGAAAGTACGGCCGGCAATAGCGGAAAAGGGCGGATATATCGGCGGTGCGCCGCTTATAAACGATTATTATAAGGGACATCCGTTGGGGCATGGACTGCGGGAGCCGGCGGGAAAAATTCCTGTGATGATAGGAACGGTATTCGGAGAGTTTTCTTTTGCGCCGGCCTCATTTAATAAGCTGGAACTGACGGAGCCGGAAATGGAAGAAATTGTCGGCAAAGTATATGGAAAATACACGAAAGCGATAATGCAGGCATTTGCAAAGGCTTATCCGGGAAAGAATCCAATGGATGTGTTGTATGTTGACCGGGCGATGCGTCAGCCTTCCAAACAGCTTGCGAAGCTTTTCGCAGAGGCCGGAAATACCAATGTATATTTGTATGATTTTACACTGGAGTTTCCTTTTATGCACAATAAGATTGCATGGCATTGTTCGGACATTCCGTTCTTTTTCCACAATACGGATAAAGTCGAAGTCTGCGGTATGCCGGGCGTAACGGACAAACTGGAAGAGCAGATTTTCGGTGCGTTTATGAACTTCGTAAAAAGCGGCACTCCCGGTTTTGAAAAGCTTCCTGCCTGGCCCGCGGTGACGACGGAGCATGAGCCGACAATGATTCTGGACAGGGCGTGTGAAGTGCGGATAAATTTTGACGATGCGCTGTATGAGCTGATTGACGGAATCCTGCCGCCGTTCAATCTGATGGAAATGATGAAAGGGCAGAATGTTCAGCATTGACGGGAGCCGGACGGCTGCTGTATTTGGTCTGGCGCTTCCGGATATGGGAAGAGCCGGACGTAAGAAGAAAGAAACGGAAAATGTACAGGAAAAACGGAGGAACTTTCATGATAAGAGAAATGCGGGAAACGGATTTTGACGGATTGATGACGCTCTATATGCAGCTTCATCAAAACCCGATGCCGGAAAGAACGCCGGAAATATCCGGGTTGTGGCGGCGGATTCTGGAGGATAAGGACCATCATATAATCGTAGCGGAAAAGGACGGAAAAATCGTTGCGTCCTGTGTCTGCGTGATTATTCCGAATCTGACGCACAATCAGCAGCCTTACGCTTTTGTAGAAAATGTGATTACAGATGAACGGTACAGAAAGCGCGGCCTGGCGACGGCCTGTCTGCAGTATGCCGGAGAAATTGCGGAACGGGAGCACTGTTATAAAATGATGCTTCTGACCGGTTCCAAACAGGAGAGCACACTGAACTTTTACAGACAGGCCGGCTATAACAGCGAGGATAAAACGGCGTTTATCCGGTGGCTGTGTTAAAGGGAAGTTTTAAAGTCATCACTGGATGCTTTGCCGAAAACTTATGACCCACTTGACGCATAATGCCTGACGCCGAATTTCCAGAACAGCATCGTCGGGACGAGGAACAGGCACGCGAACAATGGAAGAAAAATATAAAATGCCGACGTTCTGTGCCCCAGAAGGTACAACAGCGGGTAATATTGTATCAGCGCATAGGGAATTACAAATGTCGTGAACAGGAGTACTTTTTCCCCGTAAATGCCGATAGGATATTTGCCGAATTCTCTTGCGCCGTCCGTAAAGACATTCATAAATTCCAGACCGTCCAGCGTAAAAAAGCAAAGCGCCGCGTAAACAAGAAACAGGCCGAAGAAAACGGAAGCGCCGCCGATAAGCATAAAAATGACGGTCAGAATTTTGGGGAAACTCCAGGAAATATCGCTTTTGGAAATACCGTAAACGAACATGACGACAGCCTGTAACATTCTGCCGATGCGGGTCAGTTCGAACTTACTTCCGAGGACCTGGATAATTTCATTCTGCGGCCGGACCATAATGCGGTCAAATTCACCGGAGCGCACGACGCCGCTGAAACAGTCAAATCCGCGGGCAAACATTTCCGCAATCGAAAATTCCATCAGAATAATGGCAAAGCAGAGCAGAACTTCGCTGTATGAAAATCCCTCCACGCTGGAAAACCGCATAAACATAAAAAAGATGCCGAGAAAGACGTTAAAGGAAACCATAAACTGTCCGAGCGCGGTCAGAAAGAAAGACGTTTTATACTGCATCATCGAGCGGACGTTTATAGAGACATAGTGAAGATATAGTTTGAAAGAAAAACGTATTTTGTTCATCGTGGAATCTGTCCTTTCATTTTTATCGTGATACCGGCATTGTTTCAGCCTCCCTGTACGGTGATGTGCTTTTCCGCCGCTTTGCAGAGCAGCTTTCCGCTCAGTGTGACGACGATGAGCCAGAAAATCTGTAAAAGAACGGCCCGTTCGATTTCCTGCCTGTTCATGTCCGCGCTGTAAATGCGCAGAGCCACGTTCTGCATGGAAGCGAAAGGCAGCAGTTCCATAACCTGCCTTATTTTTTCAGGGAAAAAGGGCAACGGAATCAGCGCGCCTGAAAAAAATTCCACACAGGAAACGAACAGAATCCGAAGTCCCTGCGGCGAAATGGTAAAAAAGGTCAGCACATATACAAGCATGCAGAAAGACACCATTACCGCAAGACCCAGGAACAGTGTCACGATAAAAAGCAGAAAGTGAGCCGGGCCGGCCGGAGCGGCAATTCCGTACGGATAAGGAATAAAAGCTGCTACGAATAAAATCGGAAAACAACGCAGCACGGCTCGGGAAAGCCGGTTGGCAATGCTTCTGGCGAACCACATATTATAAATGTCGGTGGGCCGGCATAATTCATAAGCGATGTTTCCGTTCACGATAGAATCAAAAATTTCATTTTCCATCATCCATGCCGTAAAAAAGGCCAGAAAAGCTTGCTGCAGCCAGATGTAGGAAGTGGTGGCGGACAAAGTCATCGGGAAAGCCGAAGCATCGGTCTGGTAAAAGGCGCGGAATATCATGATTTCCATAAGTCCCCAGAAGAACTGTGTCGAAATTCCCGCAAGCGCGGCGATGCGATACTGCAGTCCCATGGCAAAGCGCAGCCGGAAAAAAGAAAAGTATTTTTTCATGTCAGACACGCTCCTTTCTGTTCAGCTGATATCATAGGAACGATACAGTTCGGCAATTGTCTGGTCGATGTCGTCATTGCCTCTTTTGATATCATCCAGCGTGCCGTCCATCAGAATATGCCCTTTTCCAATCAGAATGATTCTGCTGGCAAGGGCTTCGATATCCTGCATATCATGGGTGGTCAGGATGACGGTTGTTCCTGCGTTCTGATTCTGTTTGAGAATGAAGTCGCGTACCGCCAGCTTGGAAACTGCGTCGAGACCAATCGTCGGTTCGTCCAGAAAAAGAATGCGCGGACGATGTAAAAGAGAAGCGGCAATCTCGCACCGCATCCTTTGTCCGAGAGAAAGCTGCCTTGCCGGAGAGCGCAGCAGTTCCTTCAAATCCAGTAGTTCCGTTAATTCTTCAAGGCTCTGTCTGTACTGTTCGTTGGAAATAGAATAGATATCCTTCAGAAGAGCGAAGGAATCTATGACGGGAACATCCCACCACAACTGGGAACGCTGTCCGAACACGACGCCGATTTGGCTGACATGTTCGATTCGGTTCCGATAAGGAACCCTTCCGTCTACGAGAACGGTTCCGCTGTCGGGAGTCAATATTCCGCTCAGAATTTTGATGGTGGAGCTTTTGCCCGCTCCGTTCGGACCTATGTAGCCTATTATTTCACCGTCGTGAATGGTAAAACTTACGTCCGAAAGGGCATGAACTGTTTCATACTCCCGGTGAAAAAGCGCTTTGCAGGCTTCACCGAAACCTGCGTTTCTTTTTGCAATCCGGTACGATTTGCATACATGTTCCATCGTAATCATTTTTACCTCCATCTGTCTGCTTCAGCAGACGTGCAAATTTAAATTGCTTCCTCCTGGTAGTTATATTTTCATATCTTGCCAAGCCGGTCTGGTTCCGCTGGATTTTGCCAGTCGGATACCGCAGGTAAAATATTCAGTTGTCCCCTTTAATGAAAGGGAATTTCAGGATAACATATGCGGCGTAAAATTGCAAGGCTTACGGAAGCCTTTTTCACCCTTTTTTTACCCCATATTACGGCATCGTTTCAGCCAGCGTCCCCGCAGATAGTAGATGATGAACAGGAGGGAAGTCACTGTCCAGGTCAGCGGATAGCTGAAAGCTACAGTGGAGACTTCCGGGCGCAGCGGAACGGCGGCCAGAATCCATGCCACACGCAGAACACAGACGCCAACGGCAGTCATCAGCATGGGCGGAATGGCGTCCCCGCATCCCCTTGTCGTTCCTCCGAGGATTTCAATGCAGACATAAGTAATATAGCTCGGAGAAATGACTTTCATCATTCCAAGCCCAATGGAAACGACATCCGGGTCATTTGTAAACATGCCGAAGAAAATACGGCCGCCGGCCAGTACGATAACGCTTAACAGAATACTGGTAAAGGCAGACATGGCGAGACAGATGCGCACACTTTTCCGAATCCGTTCATATTTGCCCGCGCCGAAATTCTGCCCTGCAAAAGTGGTAATTGCAACGCCGTAAGCGCCCATAATCATCCAGAAGATACCGTCCACTTTTCCATAAGCGGTCCAGGCCGCAATCGTATCCGTCCCGAAAGAATTGATGCTCGACTGAACAATCAGATTGGAAATCGAATACATCGTGGACTGAATGCCTGCGGGCAGGCCGATGCGTATGATATTATGCAGAAAATAAGGCGAAAACCGGATTTCTTTTAAAAACAGCTTGTAGGAATCCTCCGTTTTCAACAGCGCGGCAATCACCATGCCGGCGCTGATTACCTGTGAGAGTGCCGTAGCCACCGCAACGCCGAGAACACCCATTTTCAAAATTGTAACAAAAAGAATGTCCAGCACGATGTTCGCAATACAGGATAAAATCAGAAAATAAAGCGGACGTCTGGAATCTCCTACAGCCCGCAGAATACCGGAGCCCATATTATAAATGAGGGACGGAATGACGCCGAGAAAATAGACCCGCATGTAAACGATGGAGAGCGAGAGGATATCGTCCGGCGTATTCATAGCCTGTAAGGCGGCTCCGGAAAAGAGAAATCCGAGTATCATCATTACGGCGCCGCCCGCGATGGAAAGCGCCATAGCCGTATGTACCGTTTTTTTCACTTCTTCCTGTTTTCCGGCTCCGTAGTACTGGGAAATGATAACGGTCGCGCCGGAGGAAAGGCCGGTAAAAAAGCCTATCAACAGATTGATAAGCGTGGCCGCGGGTCCGCCTACTGCCGCAAGCGCTTCTTTTCCGACGAATTTTCCGACGATGACCGCATCCGTCGTGTTATATAGCTGCTGAAAAAAAGTCCCGAACAAAATCGGGAAAAAGAAAAAAAGGAGCTGTTTCCAGATGACTCCCTCCGTTATCTGATTGGAAATCTGATGGTTATCTTTTTTCATAAGTCCTCCCTACCGAAACAAAAATGTATTGGGCAGCGTGCCATCTATTATATATGCTTTTTCCGGAAAAGACAATAGAGGCAGATTTTATTTCCGAATGG
>CAJTRK010000037.1 GCA_910578475.1 uncultured Lachnospiraceae bacterium
GGAACTGGGTGCATTACATCCGGCTTTCATATTCACATAAATACTGCTAAAACCTTTTTGCGACACGATATATTCTGTTAGAAAAAAACTTTTTCCAACTCCGTTTTTGCCGTTTATCCAAAGTGCATACCCAACGTTTTCTTTAAAATTCCCAATAAAATTATCAACTATTTTTCGTTCCCTCATACGATTCACAAATTCGAATTTGAAAACATCCGTATTAAGCATAGTTATCTCCCAATATAGCGTTATATTCGGCATATTCCCACCCCTGCCCGATAATACCGGATTATCCGTCAATCTCCACTTTCCCCTCAAACCCTGAAATCTTTCCTCGGATGTTTCGCCGTCAGAATATCCCGCTGCTTTTTCATCGCTACATGCGTATAAATTTCCGTAATATTAATCGAGCTATGACCGAGCATTTCCTGAATATACCGGATATCGACATCCGCTTCTAACAGGCTCGTTGCAAAAGTATGACGGAACATATGAGGCGTGATATGCAGTTCAATAGCGGCGAGCGAAGTATATTTATGAATCATCCGCCGGACGGCCTGGTCCGACAGGGCACGTCCGGACTGATTGGCAAAAAAATGTCCGCAGTTTTGTATATGTTCATAAAACACATGTTTGTATTCTTCCAGAATCCGGATAACATCATCATTTCCAATCTGAATCTGTCGTTCCTTTGAGCCTTTGCCGTAGATTAATATATTTCTGTCAAAAAGATTTACGTCGCGGACTTTTAAAGAACATAATTCCGAAATCCGCATTCCGGTGGCAAAGAGCAATTCGATGACTGCGATATCCCGGAGCGTATTTTTTTTCAGATAGTCGGTGTTGGCATGGGCATATTGTGTGTACATCGTGGATAAGAATGTTTCGACGGTGTGCAGGGGAATCGTTTTGGGAAGAATGACGGGTTCCCGGAATCGTATCTGCATTTTGTGAAAAGGATTGCGCTCGATAAGTTCCCGGTATTCGAAGTAGTGGAAAAGGGCTTTGACGGAAGCAATTTTTCGCTTAACAGTCTTAGGTTTGTATGTTTGATGGAGTTCTGCTATAAAGTCTTCCAAAATGGCAGAGTTTATGGACGCGAGATTGGTACAGGGAATTTTGGAGTAGAACTGTGTCAGGTCGATGCGATAGGCCTTTAATGTTTTTTCATCCAGTCGTTTCTGATATCTGCAGTATGTCAGGTAATTTTCAATGTGTGTCTGTAAACTGTTCATGATGGAGCCTCCTCTTTTTTGTTCCAGTCTAGCAGAAATGGAGGGGGCCAGTGTACTGTATCATTCACATTTCACCAAATAACTTGCTTGAATTTTCATCTGCCGTGTTGTCGTCGGTCAACGATGCCACCGCATCGACTCCCTCCTCCGCCTTGCAGAATGAAAATTCATTCTGCGTCATTTGGCTGAAAATGAATGATACGGCACACTAAATATCTTCTGTGTAAAATTTATATCCGGGTGATAAGAGATGTTTTTTAGAAGGCTGTGGGCTGCCCCACAGCCTGTGTTTGTTATTCCCCTTCCCGCAGTCTTTCTACGATAGATTTTCCGGATGCCTGCCGGTAAGAGAGCAGCGGGACCAAAAAGCCAATCAGTGCAAAGACAGGCATAACGAGAAGGAGCGGCATCGCCGTAAAGCGGTAACTGAAAAACCAGAACATATTGCTGAGTGCGTTTGCGGTAAGCGGCGCTGTCGCGAAGGTCAGCAAGAGCGAGAAAACAATGGAACCGAGCGTCAGCAGTTCTCCTTCCGCAACCAACATTTTTTTCAGCTGCCGGCCGGTCATGCCGACGGATTGCAGAACGGCAAATTCTTTGCGGCGGGCAATTATATTTGTCAGGATGACGTTCAGAAAGTTCAGAATCCCGATTAATCCGATGACAAAGCTTAAAACACAGCCGCAAAGCTGGTACATATATTTTTCGGCAGCAAAGCCTTCCATATAGATTTTTTTACTTTCATAAGCATATTGCGGCATTATATTGCCGGTAAAATCGGCGACATAGTTTTCCATCTGTTCGACGGCGTTTTCTTCCATATCGAAAAGATAGTATAAGACCGCATCGGTTCCGGTGTCCTGGCAAAAAGTGTCCGCGCCCATAATGAATTCATTGTTGCCGTAATAACGGTAGCTAATCGCGGAAGGGATATCCACAAGCGCGGCGACTTCATAGATGACATCCCGTTGTTTCAGAATGCGCACGTCAACGTTTTGGAGTTCCGTTTCGGGAATGCTTTCGAAATCGGGATAAATGTTTCCGGTTATGGTATTATAGAGTTCCGTCTCCTCAATATAGCGTATCGTCATCTGGTCGCCGATTTTCGGCCAGTTGCTTCCTTCTCTGGCGCTGCCGTCATCGTTTTCTGCATACACGGCGGCGATATAATGGGTTTCGCCGTTTTCGTATAGTTTCGATAAATCTCCTTCGAGAACGGTCAGTTTGTTCAGGCAAAAGGGCTCCATGCCGTAGAGCTGTACGTTATCGAGAAGCATACCGTTTTCCATTTCCGCATTCGCGAGAAGTTCGTCTATCTGCGATTCTGTATAGAGCCATCTGTGTGTCAGCCTGTAATCGTTTTCTGTGATAAATTCCTGTGCGATACCGTATTTTCCATAGGTTCTACCGCTGTCCAAAATACCGCCCTGCGCGTTTATGGATGCGATAACGTCCTCGGAAACGCCCAGTTCTTCGGAAAAGGACGGCCTGCCTGCGCCTACCTGAAAATAGCCGGCATTGGCGAAGATGAAGTCTGCGGTGATGTTGCGCAGATATTTGTCCATATCAAATCCGCTTGTCAGTGTAACCGTCATATTCAAAAGGACGACGGAAAGCGAGAGGGATATAACGGTCAGAACTGTTTTTCTGCGGTTCCTTCCAAGATTGGCCCATGCCATCCGGAAGATAGAGGCGCCGCTTTGTGTATGGCGTATGCGGTGAACCTCATCTTTGACAGAAGCCCGCCGCCGGGCATGTTTTACGGCTTTTCGGATGCAGACGGGTGTTCCTTCCGTATAGCGGACCGCGTCGATTGGGGAAACGCCGGCGGCCATACGCCCCGGTTTTTTACAGGAAATAATGACCGTGAGCAGAGAAAAGAGGGATGCTCCGATGAAAATCCACGGACTGACGGAAAGCGCATCCTGGTAAACGCTCAGGTTGGAAAGAACGACAGGGGTCAGAAAAGCGCCGATGCCGTAGCCGGCAAGTAATCCGATGGGGATGCCGATGCCGGACAGAAAAACCGCCTGTAAAAGAATCATATGTTTCAGTTGTCTTCCGGTTGTGCCGATGGTTTTCATAAGGCCATAAAAACGGATATCGTTGGCAACGGAAATCTGAAAGATATTGTAAATAATCAGATATCCGGTAAGCATGATTAGAAATACGATGAGCAGAATCGATACTATCGTTCCGAATTCAAGATTGCCGGAAGTCTGAACATTGATATAACCCCAGTTAATGCCGATGGGAATATAGGTATCTTCTTTGTTACAGTTTTCTGTCTGATAGCCATGTCCGGCCAGAACCTCCAGAAGATTTTCCTCTATGCGGGCGGAATTTCGGAACATGACTTCCAGACTGTAAAAACCGGTCATACCGTCGTGACCCTGCCAGTTTGTCTTTGTAAGGATTTCCTGCACGCGGCTTTCCGGAAGCAGCACATGATTGGCGGGGGAGACCTGGTCGAAGTCCCAATAGCCGCAGAGCGTAAATGTTTCCGTCGTTTCGGTTCCGTCCACATCGAAAGTCATGGTAAATTCGGCACCGATTTCAGGCTCGATGCCTAATAAGGCCAGGACGGTCGTGTCGGCAGCGGCTTCGTTTGTGCCTTCTTTCGGCAGACGGCCTTTGACCGGTTCCAGGAAGCACCATTTCGCATAGTTTTCGTCCACATAACTGATTTCTACATGGGATTTTTGAAAGGGCGCGTCATAAGGGACGCCCAGGAAACGCCGCATGCCCCACTCCTTGATAAGCGGGTCTTCGCGCAGCTCTTCGGCCTGTTCTTTCGTCAGAAACTTAAAGTGTCCATGTGAATAGCCGCCGGCCTGTCGGAAATTGGATTGTTCATAACCATAGACGATGGACATGGCAACTGTAAAAATGGACGTAAACAGAATTGCCGTCAGTGAAATGGCGAGAATGGCAATGATGTTTCTTGTTTTAGCGGCCTTCATATTGCGAAAACTGATATGTCGTATACATTTCCGGTTGCGGACATGAAGTTTCATTGTCACAGACCTCCTTTTCCCGCGCATGGTTTCGATGCCAGAAGCGCGCCATCCTCAATTCGGACGATTCGGTCGGCGAGCTGTGCGATTTCTTCATTATGCGTTATCATGACGATAGTCTGTGAGAATTTTTGGCTCGTGATTTTCAGAAGGTTCAGGACGTCCTGAGATGTCCGGCTGTCCAGATTGCCGGTCGGCTCATCGGCAAGGATAATGGCCGGTTTGGATGCGAGTGCACGCCCGATGGCAACACGCTGCTGCTGGCCGCCGGACAGATTGTTCGGAAGACTCTGCAGTTTCGCAGTCAGTCCGAGCATTTCAATAACGGAGTCGATGTATGGCCTGTCGATGGCGCCGCCGTCAAGCTGAATGGGAAGAACGATATTTTCATAAACCGATAAAACCGGGACCAGATTATAATTTTGAAAAACAAAGCCGATTTTTCTCCTTCGGAAAATGGTCAGCGCTTCTTCTTTTAACGTAAAAAGTTCTTTTCCGTCTACGACAACGCTGCCCGATGTGGGGCGGTCGAGCCCGCCGAGCATATGAAGGAGCGTGGATTTTCCGCTGCCGCTTGTCCCGACGACTGCGACAAATTCTCCCTTTTCGACGTTAAAATTGACATCTTTCAGAGCATGGACTTCGTTTGCACCGCTGCCATAGAGTTTGGTCAGATTGGTTGTTGATAAAATTGACATAGCAATAACCCTGCCTTTCCATAGCCTGCGAATTTGGGCCGCAGGCATAAATTTGCGTGTGATTTTCTCTTCGTCCAATATGTTATCATCTGATTCTTTCCACATTCTTTCCGCCGTTGAGAAAATTCTTACGTTTTTGACAGATTTGCGGTTCGTATCTGAAGGTTTACCGCAAATACGGAGCCTTTTCCGGGTTCGGATATCAGTTTGATATAACCGCCTTCTTTGGCGATAATTTCTCTGGCGAGGTAAAGGCCGACGCCGATGCCCTGGGCGTCCGCCACTTGCCGGGAGCGGTAGAAACGGGTAAAGACCTGCGCCTGTTCTTCTTCGTCAATGCCGATTCCCGTATCCGCAATTTCGATACGACAGAACAGTTCATAGGGAATGAGCCTTACCGTGATACCGCCCGTTTCCGTATATTTGACGGCATTGTCCAACAGATTGCCAAGCGCTTCCAATGTCCATTTTTCGTCAAAAAAGGCATGAGGTTCCGGCGTATTTGGAGAAGAAAAAGGAAGCAGGCGAAGCGTAAGCCCTTTGGCCTCGGCAGCCGGAACATACTGTGCACAGGCTTTTGCAAGAAGCGGCATGACGGCCTTGTCTTTTGGATGCAGCGATAAGACGCCTGTTTCCAGCCGGGACATTTTGACGAGGGCGGAGATTAGAAAATCCAGTTTTTTCGTCTGGATGTTGATTGTGTTTACATAACTTCGGACTTCTTCCGGAAGTTCCTGTTCTTCCAGAAGTTCGCCGTATAGACGGAGACTGGAGATTGGTGTTTTGGTCTGATGGGAGATATCCGAAACAAGCATTTGAATGCGTTCTTTTTCAATGGCCACGTTTTTGGCGGAAACCGTGGAAGTATCCAGATAACGGGCGAGTTTGAATTCCAGCGCGGAAAGTATGGATTCATCCATTTGTTCTACCGAAAAATTTCCCGCAATCGCCCGGTCCAGCATACGCTCCAGCTGCTCCATCGTATGTTTCACGGAGAAATAACTGCGGGCAGCGATAATAAAAGAAATGATAACACAAAGTAGTGCAATACCGATTATGACAGATTGAAACATGATAATTTCTTTCCTCTTTTCTTATTCCGCATAATAGTACAATATTTGACAGATTCATTGACAGAATCGTCAGAAGCGATTCTGTCGCGTAAAGAAGATTTGCTCCGCAAATCTTCTTTACGCTTTCCACCGATACCCGATTCCATACACAGTCTCGATGGCGTTCTGTGCTTCCAGTTTGTCCCGCAGCCGTTTCACGGAGACGGAAAGCGCGTTTTCATCCACAAAATCGGAGTCTTCTGTCCAGACGTAGTCGATGAGGCGGCTGCGGGGAAGGGTGATGCCGGCATTTTCGGTCAGAATGCGAAGCAGCTTCTGTTCGGTTTTGCTCAGATTTATCACATTTCCGGAATGAAAGAAGCGCATTTTCTCAAAATCAAAAAGATAGTCGTCCGTTCGATAGCAGAAGCCTTTCGACCGCCGCTCCTGCTGAGGACCGCGCAGCCGGGCGTTTACTCTGGCCCGCAGAATCGCGAGGCTGAACGGCTTTGTAATGTAGTCGTCGGCGCCCTGCTCCAGCGCGGAGACAATATCCGTTTCCAGGTCATTGGCGGTGAGCATGATAACGGGTATGTCGTATTGTTTTTTTATTTCTGTCAGAAAATCAAAACCGTTTCCGTCTGGCAGATTGGCGTCCAGAAGAATCAGGGAATAGTGATTCCGGTTATCCGGCATTAATTTTTCCCTTGCGGCCTTCAGGCAGCCGCAGCTTTCCGCCGTGTGCTGTTCCGAAGAAAGCGCGCGGACAAGACCTTCGGCAAGGGATGTGTCATCTTCTACAATTAAAATCTGGTTCATATCGTCCTCTTGGTTTTCCTGTTTTTATGCAGTTATTATACTTGATTGATATCAGATAAGGGTAAATTTTTCGACCTATACATAGGCTCTTTTGATTGAGTATCAGCTTTCCATATGTTATAATAAACTCGTGTAATTGAAAAGAAAGTAGGATGCGATTTTCCGATGGATGCCCTCTAGTCTAACGAAAGAGGGTGATGCCCTATGAGTATAATGGAAGTTCTTACATTATTACTTGTATTGTTTGCGGCTCTGTCTTACATAGACAATCATAAAAAGAAATAAGCATCCCTACCGCCCAAGTTTGAATGCTTATTTCTTATAATCATTTTTACTGAGGGCAATCGGAGATTCAATTCCGATTACTTCTAAGTAGATTATACATGAGAGCTGCTTGATTTTCAAGTGGCTCTTTATATTATTTATCAGAAATATATTGAATTATCGCAAATCTTTTTATCGGGTCTGCGTGTCTTTCCGGATAGCCGGTTTCATGCTATGCTGTATAAAAAAGCGCAGATTCTGCAGATAATAAGGCATTGCGGGCTTGAATGGAGGAGAACAGCGGTGAATCAAAAAGTCTATGAATTTGAATCTCTGATTTATGAAGCGGAACAGAAGGGCGGGGCATACATTGTCTTTCCGTATGATATCAGAAAGGAATTTGGAAAAGGGCGGGTAAAAGTGCATGTTACGTTTGACGGCGAACCGTATGACGGCAGCATTGTCAATATGGGGGTCAAAAATGCGGACGGCAGTATCTGCTATATTATCGGCATTCGGAAAGATATCCGTACCAAAATCGGAAAACAGCCGGGAGACCGGGTGAAAACAGTCGTTACGGAACGGGAAGGGCAGTCCGAATAAGCGCAGGGAGCATTTGGAAGAAAAGAAGGAAAATTTTTGGAAAATTCTTACAAAATTTGCAATATGGAGCTTCCTTTTATCGTCAGAATGTTGTATTATTTTAATTATAAAGACTATATGATGGAGGGCTATATTATGGCAAAAGAAATGATAGCAATGCTTCTTGCCGGCGGACAGGGTTCCCGTCTGTACGCATTGACTGAGAAGCTTGCCAAACCGGCGGTTCCATTTGGTGGAAAATATCGGATTATTGACTTCCCGCTTTCGAACTGTGTAAACTCCGGAATCGACACGGTAGGTATTCTGACACAGTATCAGCCGCTTGTGCTGAATGAGTATGTGGGGAACGGACAGCCGTGGGATTTGGACAGACTTTATGGGGGCGTGCATGTGCTTCCGCCCTATCAGAAGGCGAACAAATCGGATTGGTATAAGGGAACGGCCAATGCGATTTATCAGAACCTTTCTTTTATCGAAAGGTATGACCCGGAATATGTTATTATTCTGTCCGGTGACCAGATTTGCAAGCAGGATTACAGCGATTTCCTGAAATTTCATAAAGAAAAGAATGCGGAATTCAGCGTTGCCGTTATGGAAGTTCCGTGGGAAGAGGCTCCCCGTTTCGGTCTGATGGTTGCTGATGAAAATGACAGGATTACGGAGTTCCAGGAGAAGCCGAAGAATCCGAAATCCAATCTTGCGTCTATGGGCATTTACATATTTAACTGGGATATTCTGAAACAATATCTGGAAGAGGATGAGGCAGACCCCAATTCCGAGAACGATTTCGGCAACAACATTATCCCGAATCTTCTCCGTGACAACCGCAGGATGTACGCTTATCATTTCAGCGGTTACTGGAAAGACGTAGGAACCATCTCATCTTTGTGGGAAGCGAATATGGAGGTTCTCGACCCGGATAACAGCGGTATCAATCTGTTCGATGATGACTGGAAGATTTACAGCCGGAAAGCGGCGCTGCCCGGACAGAAAATTGCGGCAGGCGCGGTAGTGGAAAATTCGATGGTGACGGACGGCTGTCAGATAAAAGGTACGGTCAGACATTCGATTCTGTTTGAAGGCGTTAAGGTGGAAAAAGGAGCGATTATCGAAGACGCCGTAATCATGGGCAATACGGTCGTGAAAGCGGGCGCCGTTGTGCGGCACTGTATCGTAGCGGAGTGCGTTACAATCGGTGAAAATGCGGTAGTCGGCGCAATGCCCTCCGGTGATGAGAATGGTGTTGCAACCATCGGCTCAGGCATTACAATCGGCGACAATGCCAAAATCGGTCCGAATGCCATGATTAATAAAAATGTAGAAGGCGGTGAAGAGCAATGTTAAATACGAATACAAATGCACTCGGCATTATTTTCCCGAACAGTTATGATTTGTTGGTTCCGGAACTGGTCAATATCCGTTTGATGGCATCGATTCCTTTTGCCAGCCGTTACCGTCTGATTGATTTTACGTTATCCGGCATGACCCACAGCGATATCGGAAATGTTTCCATCATGGTGAACAACAATTACCATTCTCTGATGGACCATCTCGGTTCCGGACGTGAGTGGGATTTGGTTCGCAAGAACGGCGGTTTGAATATTTTCCCTCCTTTTGCAGAAAAAGAAGCGAAGCCCTATGTGGGCCGTGTAGGCGCGCTGGCGGGAATTTTGAATTTCCTGAAAAACCAGAAAGAAACTTATGTGATTCTGACGGATGCCAATATTGCGGTCAACTTTGATTTCAAGGCGATGATTCAGGCGCATATCGACAGCGGCGCGGATGTTACGATTGCCTATAATGAACAGGAGCTTCCGGAAAGCCTTATCAAGCTTCCGTCCAACGGCAGATGCTTCTATTATACGTTTAACATCGATGACGGCAGAGTGACCAAGATTTATGTAAACTCAAAAGAAAGCGGCGTTCAGAATTTCTCGATGAACATGTATGTGCTGGAACGCGAATTTTTAATCAGTCTGATTGAAGAGGCTTATGTGCACGGACATGAATTTTTCGAACGGGATATTCTCGTGCCGAAGCTGAATCAGCTGAACGTACAGGCTTATAAATGCGAGGACTACATTGCGCGCATCAGCGACTTAAAGAGTTATTTTGATGAAAATATGAAACTTCTGGATGATTATAACCTGAATGCGTTATTCTCCGGGCCTCCGATTTATACGAAACTTCACGGCGGCAATCCAACCAGATACATTGACGGCTGTAAGGCGCAGAATGTAATGGCGGCAGACGGCTGTATCATTGAGGGTGAAGTGGAGAACAGCATCCTGTTCAGAAGTGTGAAGATTGCGAAGGGAGCCAAAGTCAGAAATTGTGTTCTGATGCAGGGAACCGTCGTGGAAGCCGGAGCGGATATCGAGTATCTTGTAACGGACAAGAATGTTACGATTACAGCCGGCAAGGAAATGAAAGGAACGGACAGTTTTCCGGTTTATATCGGCAAGAATCAGACCGTTTAAAAGACGAAAACCTGCGATTTGCGGGGCAAATCTCTTTCGTCCGGCAGAATGGCTATATGCCATTCTGCCTTTGTTTTTTGGAAAAATATGTATAAAAGGAGTCAATATCAATGAATAACGAACTGACACAGAAAGATATTGAGAAAATGAAGGAGGAAATAGAATACCGCAAACTGGTGGTGCGCAAAGAGGCATTGGAGGATGTAAAAACGGCCCGGGCGCATGGAGATTTGAGCGAGAACTTTGAGTATCATGCGGCCAAGAAGGTGAAGAACCAGAACGAAAGCCGCATCCGCTATCTGGAACGGATGATTCGTACAGCGGTCATCATTTCCGATAAGTCTGCGGAAGACGAGGTGGGAGTAAACAATACCATAGAGGTATACTTTGAGGAAGACGGGACGACCGAAAAATTTAAGCTTGTCACGACGGTCCGCGGCAATTCCCTGGCGGGACTTATCAGTACGGAGTCTCCGCTCGGCAAGGCGCTTCTCGGCCACAAAGCGGGTGACAGGGTGTATATCGAAGTCAATCCTTCCTACGGTTATTATGTGGTTATCAAATCAATTGAAAACACGATAGATGACGGAAGCGACAGACTCAGAAGTTTTTAGGGCGGGGGTTTTTGAAAGCTGGCATAACTTTTCCGGAGCGGACATATATAGTGTAAAGAGATTTACACTTGGAATATCCCAATACAACGGCGCTTGAGGAGGAAAAGGTATGTATGAAATGAAAACAGCGGCAGAGACCGTCAGGTTGCTGCACTCTGACCAGGAAAAAGGACTGGACAGGCGGGAAGTACTCGAAAGACGGACAAGGCAGGGGGCTAACCGTCTGCGGGAACAGGCCGGAAAAAGTATCTGGCAGATGATACTGGGCCAGTTGAATGACCCGTTGATACTGATTTTGATTGTTGCGATGGCAATTTCTCTTTTGCTCGGAGAAGCCGGAGACGCAATTATCATTGTCACGGTCGTTGTCTTAAATGCTGCTATCGGCGTGATTCAGGAAGGAAAAGCCGGTAAGGCGGTGGAAGCGTTAAAAAAGATTTCCTGTCCCCAGGCAGTCGTTATCCGGGACGGGAAAACAATGAAAGTATCCGCGGAAGAGCTTGTTACCGGGGATATTGTATTATTGGAAGCCGGAAGCATGGTTCCGGCCGATTTACGTCTGATAGAAGCACAGGGAATTCAGATAGAAGAGTCTACCCTTACAGGAGAGTCTGCTCCGGTGGAAAAAGCCGCGGATTATGTGGAAGAAATACAGGGAGACAACAGCTGCGCCAATATGGCTTATATGTCAACCTATGTGACGCGGGGACGGGGAAAAGGCATTGTGACGGCAATCGGGATGGATACCCGCATCGGCCATATAGCGGACATGCTTCATGAGACAGGGGAAAGGCTGACGCCGCTGCAGATAAAACTGGGCGAGCTCGGAAAAGTGCTCAGCATCCTTGCCGTGGCTGTCTGTGCCCTGCTTTTTGTGATTGCCGTTTTGCAGAAACGGAATGTGGGAGAAATGCTTCTGACGTCCGTGTCCCTGACTGTGGCGGCTGTTCCGGAAGGTCTTCCGGCAATCGTTACAATCGTACTCGCGCTCAGCGTATCCAGGATGGTGCGGGCAAGAACGATTGTGCGGAAACTGTCTTCGGTGGAAACGCTTGGGGCGGTGAACGTCGTCTGTTCGGACAAGACCGGCACGCTGACGCAGAACCGGATGACGGTTACGGAATGTTATCTGGATGGCAGGATGGTGGAACGGGGGAAGTTTTCCCAACTCTTTAACGGCCGGATGTGGCAGGATACGGAGTGGGAAAAGAGCAGCAGAGCCCATTTTCTGCTCGGCTGTATTTTATGCAATGACGGAACCTCGTCCAAAGAAGGCGGTTTTGGAGACCCGACGGAGATGGCGCTTATCCGTATGGCGGAGGAGTGCGGTATTTCGGTGGATGAACTCCGCGGCCGTTTTCCGCGGAAAGAAGAAAAAGGATTTGATTCCGAGCGGAAAATGATGACAACCGCCCATTTGATGAAAGGCAGCGCCCAGAGCAGCCGGCTGAACGCTTATTCCAAAGGAGCCGCCGAAAAAATACTGGAACGCTGTACATTCTATTATCAGAACGGAAGGCGGTGCACCCTGCATGACGGCGACAGGACGGCGCTCATGCGCGTGCTGGACGGGCTGATGGGGGAAGGACGACGGGTGCTTGCCATTGCGATGAGGCCGGACGGCGGACTGCAGGAGTCGGATATGGTATTTCTCGGTTTTGTCAGCATGCAGGATCCGGTCAGACCGGAAGCCGTGGAGGCCGTGGAAGAGTTCAGAAAGGCCGGTGTTTCCACGGTGATGATTACCGGGGACCATCAGAATACCGCTTTTGCCATCGCAAGAGAACTGGGCATTGTCACATCGCCGAAAGAATGCGCTTCGGGACGGGATATCGATGCGATGGAGGATTCCGTATTCCTGAAACGGCTTCCTGATTTAAAGGTATTTGCCAGAGTGACGCCGGAACATAAAGTCAGAATCGTGGAAGGCTTCCGAAAGCTCGACAAGACGGTGGCGATGACCGGAGACGGCGTAAACGACGCGCCCTCGTTACAGTCGGCGGATATCGGAATTGCCATGGGGAAGAACGGAACGGATGTAGCGCGCAATGCCGCCGACTTTGTCCTGATGGACGATAACTTCGCAACGATACACCTTGCCATCAAAGAAGGAAGAGGCATTTACGAAAACATCAGGAAATCGGTGCTTTTTCTGCTTTCCTCCAATCTCGGCGAAATCATGACAATGCTCGTTACGATTATCGCGCGTTTTCCGAGTCCTTTAAAGGCGAGTTTCATTTTATGGATTAATCTGATTACGGATTCTCTTCCGGCGCTTGCGCTCGGCGTGGACGATAACGAGACAGATTTGCTGATGAAAGAGCCGCCCAGAAAAAAAGGAGAATCTCTTTTTGCCAAAGGAGGGCTTCTCTGCGTGCTGTGCTATGGTCTTGTGATTGGCGGCGTAAGCCTTGCGGCTTTTTTGAAAGTTCCATATGACCGTCTGATGGCGGAAAATATGCCGGTGAGTTTACATAACATAATGGAGAGCTATCGGATATCGGCGGTTCTGGTGAAAGCGCAGACTCATGCCTTTACCGTGCTCGGCATGAGCCAGCTTTTTCATGCGGTCGGTATGCGGGACGTGAACCGCTCTATTTTCAAAATGAATCATAAGAAGAATCCGTTTATGATTCTGGCGCTTGTGTTTGGCCTTCTTTTGCAGTTTGCGGTAACGGAAATTGAACCGCTGATTGCGCTGTTTGGTACGGTCAAACTGGAATGGATGGAATGGGGCCAGCTTCTCGCTCTGTCCTTGACGCCGGTCATCGTGCATGAACTGCTCGTTGCCGTACATTTTGGCGTGGAGAAAAAGGAAGTTGAAGTTACGCAAGCGTGCCAAACGAAAGCAGCAGAAGAAACAGCCCACTGAGCCAGGAGAGGTCAAAGGAACATTTTTTTGACAGGAACAGGCCGGACAGATAGCCGATGGAAAAAAGCAGAAAATGGAAAAAAGCCGCCGAAAGGAACAGGAAGAGCAGGGAATTTACCTGGCAGGAGAACGCCATGCTGGCAAACATACTGTCAAGGGAAAGGGCAAGGCTTAAGAAGAAGGCTTCTTTGCCGCTCAATATCTGCACTTCCTGTTTATTGGCTTCTTCCGGTGAAAAATATATCGTAAAGATGATGTTGAGCTGTCTGATTTTACAGGTCCAGTTGCCGACGATATCAGGATATGCTTTGGCCAGATGGCGTATCAGGCTTTCCAGCAGTTTTTCACAGCCAAGAAAGAATAACAGCAGAAAAGACAGAAGGGAAAGCACGGAAGCCGGAAACAGAGAAAAGAGCAAGGAACCGGCCTGTGTCATAAGCGTGATACAAACGGAAGGAATCAACACGAGAAAGACTGCCGAGACGAGCTTTATATGAACCCTGGAAGCACCGTAAGAAAGTCCGGCGGTCAGGGAATCGACCGATACGGCGAGCATAAAAAGCAGCACAGGCATTATTTGGAGTAACATTATGCCACCTCAAATCGTATTTTGTCAGGATTTATTTTATCATATGTAAATCTTTGGAAATTGACTGTACGCAAATCCTGAAAAATGGTAAAATATTTATATATCGCAAAAAGGAGGACAGCCTATGGAACTGATGTTTATCGGTGCGGACCACGAGGTTACGGGCAGCTGCCATTATCTTCGGGTCAATGAGACGAATATTCTGGTGGATTATGGAATGGAGCAGGGGACGCAGACCTTTCAGAGCTGTGAACTGCCGGTGGAGCCGGCGCTGATTCATTACATTTTTCTGACACATGCGCATATCGACCATTCCGGGTTGCTGCCTTTTCTATATGCAAGGGGGTTCCGGGGAAGCGTATATACGACGGACGCCACGGCGGATTTGTGCAGCATTATGTTACGGGACAGCGCCCATATTCAGATGCAGGAAGCGGAATGGAAGAACCGTAAGGCGAAACGGAGTGCGGAGCATGCGCAGGTTGAGCCGCTTTATACGATGGAAGATGCCGACGGCGTCATCAAACGACTGGTTCCCTGTGAATACGAACATAAAATTGAAGTGTGCCCCGGCGTCGTTATCCGGTTTACGGATATCGGCCATCTGCTCGGTTCGGCCAGCATCGAAGTCTGGGCAACGGAAGATAATATAACAAAGAAGCTGGTGTTTTCCGGTGATATCGGGAATATCGGACTTCCGCTCATGAAAGACCCCCGGATGACGAAAGAAGCCGATTACGTCGTCATGGAATCTACCTACGGAGACAGGAATCACAGCGAAGAGAAGGTCGATTTTGTCGGGGAACTTACCAAAATCCTGCAAAGGACTTTCAATCGGGGCGGCAATGTCGTCATTCCCTCTTTTGCGGTAGGCAGGACACAGGAACTGTTGTATTTCCTGCGTCAGATTAAAGAGGAGAAACTTGTCAGAGGGCATGAAAATTTCCCGGTTTATGTGGACAGCCCGCTTGCCGTGGAGGCGACCGGCATTTTCCAGCGAAACAGTGTGGAATGTTTCGACGAAGAAGCGATGGAACTTATGCGGAAGGGCATCAACCCGATAATGTTTCCGGGCCTGCATCTGGCGATTACGAGCGATGAATCGAAAGCGATTAACTTTGAAAATACGCCGAAAGTCATTATTTCCGCCTCCGGTATGTGTGAGGCCGGCCGAATCAGGCATCATTTGAAACATAATCTGTGGCGGAAGGAATGTACGGTGCTTTTCGTCGGTTATCAGGCAGTCGGAACGCTTGGCCGGGCAATCGTGGAAGGCGTGAAAGAGGTCAGGCTTTTTGGCGAGACGATAGGGATTCGCGCGGAAATCGCGAAACTGGTAGGAATGAGCGGTCATGCGGATAAGGCGGGGCTTTTGCGCTGGATAGACGGATTTGCACAGAAGCCGAAGAAGGTCTTTGTGGTACATGGCGACGACCGTATCTGTAAACTTTTTACGGAATGTCTGAAAGCGGAACACGGGCTGAACGCCTGTGCGCCATACAGCGGAACGAGATATGATTTGATAGCGGGTCAGTTCCTTTACGAGGCGGAACCTGTTCTGCTTAAGAAGAAAGGACATATCATTTCCGATGTCTTTGCAAGGCTGGTGGCAGCAGGGCAGCGGCTTATGGCAGTCATTTATAAGAACGAAGGCGGTGCGAATAAGGAACTTGGCAGGTTTGCCGACCAGATAAACGCGCTGTGTGATAAATATGATAAATAAAAGACGGAGGAAAGGGCAGGGTCACTACGATGAATTTAATTGTAGCGGTGGACAATAACTGGGCAATCGGCTGTAAAGGAGGCCTGCTCGTGCGTATTCCAAACGACCATAAAGCATTCCGGCAGGAAACGGCCGGGAAAGTGGTAGTGCTTGGAAGGAAAACACTGGAAACGTTTCCGCAGGGCATGCCTTTGGTGGACAGAACGAA
Organism: uncultured Lachnospiraceae bacterium; assembly: GCA_910578475.1. Taxonomy (GTDB): domain Bacteria; phylum Bacillota; class Clostridia; order Lachnospirales; family Lachnospiraceae; genus UBA3282. The sequence continues at coordinate 16,175 of CAJTRK010000037.1, forward strand.
TATCATTCTTTCCGCCAATCCGGATTACCGGGTAAAAGGAGCGATTGTCGTACACAGCAAAGAGGAATTGCTGGAAGAACTGAAAAAGTATCGGGACGAAGAGATTTACATTATCGGAGGGGAGAGCGTTTACCGTATGATGCTGCCGTATTGTCAGGTGGCGCATGTGACGAAGATAGACCATGTGTATGAAGCGGACGCTTATTTTCCCAATCTGGATGAGTCGGAAGAATGGGAGATTACCGCGGACAGCGACGAACAGACCTATTTTGACATTGCGTACAGCTTTATCAGATATGAGCGGAAAAACAGGAACGAACAAGAGTAGGTTGAAAGAAAGGCATGGTTATTAGTAATGGAAGAAAAGAAACAAGAGCGGAGAAGCGGTTTTACTTCCAAACTGGAAAAACAGGCGGTATCACTGCTTCTGGCCAAAGACGAACTGGAAAAAAAGAATATTGAACTGGAAAATGCCATGATTGACGCCAGAAAAGCAAGCCGTGCGAGGGACGTTTTTCTTGCGAATATGTCTCATGAGATACGGACGCCAATCAATACGATGCTCGGACTGAATGAACTGATTCTGCGGGAAAGCCAGGACGAGACCATCCGCGGTTACGCGCTCGATATCAAACAGGCGGGAACCATTCTTCTGTCGCTTGTCAGCGATATTCTGGATTTTTCCAAACTGCAGTCCGGCAAGATGGAGCTTGCGGAAGGAACTTATGACATCAGTTCTCTGTTAAATGACCTGATTAACAGCGTATCGATTCCGCTGCGGAAAAAGAAGCTGCGCCTGTCGCTTGACATTGCGTCGGATATTCCATATAAGCTGTCGGGGGATGAAGTGCATCTGCGGCAGATTATCGGCAATCTCCTTTCCAATGCCGTGAAATATACGCAGACCGGAACGGTGACCCTTCGCCTCGCCTGGGAAAAGCAGGAAAAGGAAACGCTTTTGCTGAAGATTGCGGTGGAAGACACCGGCGTCGGCGTGAAGGAAAAAGACATTGCCAGAATTTTTGAGACTTTTAACAGACTGGATATGGAAGCGAGCAGGAACGAGGAAGGAACCGGCCTCGGCCTTGCGGTGACTCATCAGCTGGTCGGTATGATGGGTGGAAAACTGGAAGTGAAGAGCGAATATGGCAAAGGTTCCGTATTCTCTTTTGCCATTCCGCAGAAAATCATCAACGCGTCCCCGCTCGGTGATTTTCAGGAACAATATGACAAGAGCGTCAGAAATTCCATCAGTTACCGGGAAAAATTCATTGCGCCGCTTGCCAAAATTCTTGTGGTAGACGATAATGCGATGAATCTTGCGGTGGCGCAGGACCTTTTGCGGAAGACGAAGCTTCAGATAGACGTTGCCTCCAGCGGAGGAGAATGTCTGGAAATGTTAAAACGAAAAGAATATCACCTGATTTGTATGGACCATATGATGCCGGTTATGGATGGCGTTCAGACGCTTCATGCCATCCGGGAACTGGAGGACAACCCTTCCCGGAACATTCCGGTCATTGCGCTGACGGCAAACGCGGTTGTGGGCGCCAAAGAATTTTATCTCAAAGCGGGATTTGAGGATTATCTGTCGAAGCCGATTGAACCTGACAAACTGGAGGATATCCTGATTCAATATCTCCCGAAGGAACTCGTCTATCTGACGGATGATGAAGAGATATCCGTGGAAAGCGATGATAACGAAGCCGGCCTGAATGAAGAAAAGCTGACCGATATGGGAATCAACGCCGCAAACGGATTAAAATATATGGGCGGGAGCCGTTCCCTTTATGAGAAAGTGCTGCGGGATTTCCGGGAAATTCTGCATGAGAAAGAGGAGCAGCTGAAAAGTATGCTTGCCAAAGAAGACGTGTCCGGTTATGCGATTATCGTTCATGCGCTGAAGGGCAACGCGCGCAACGTCGGCGCGGACGAGCTTGCCGAAGAGGCTTTTGAGTTGGAGAAAAAGAGCAAGGCAGGAAAGCTTGAGGAAGTCGAAGTACAGTCACCGATTCTTTTCAGCATGATGCGGACGCTTGGCGAAAATCTGGACCGGTATCTGGAGACGGAAGCATCGGAGGTCAGCGTGGAAAAAGAAGAAGAGCCGGCCGAGAAGCAGCAGATAACGGAAGAAATCTGGAAGGAAAAATTACGGCTCCTGCATCTGCATCTTGATGAATTTGACGGGGAAAATGTGCTGGAGAGCATCAGAGAGCTGAAAAATTATCAGTTGTCGGAAGAAAATCGGAAAATGCTCAGACTGTGTGAAAAAGCGGTAAACGACTTTGCTTATGATGTCGCGATGGAAATTGTTTCTTCCGTGTTGTAGGGTTGACTTTTGCTGACAAAAGTATAAAATGTATACCAAATGAGGAAGGAGCGATGGTGAGTTATGGAAAAGAAAAATATAGACTGGGCAAATCTCGGATTCGGATATCATGAGACGGATAAGCGGTTTGTGGCAAATTATAAGAACGGCGCATGGGACGAGGGCGGCCTGATTACGGATGCGTCGATTACGATGAACGAGTGTGCGGGCGTCTTACAGTATGCGCAAACCTGTTTTGAAGGCCTGAAAGCTTATACGACGGAAGACGGACGTATCGTTACCTTCCGCCCCGATTTGAACGGACAGCGGATGGAAGATTCCTGTAAGCGGCTGGAAATGCCGGTTTTTCCGAAGGAGCGTTTTATAGATGCGGTGACGCAGACCGTAGCGGCCAATGAAGCTTATGTACCGCCTTACGGTTCCGGTGCGACGCTGTACATACGGCCTTATATGTTCGGAAGTTCTTCCGTTATCGGTGTAAAACCGGCGGACGAATATCAGTTCAGAGTTTTTACCACGCCTGTCGGACCGTATTTTAAAGGCGGCGTAAAGCCGCTGACAATCAAAGTAAGCGATTTTGACCGGGCGGCGCCGAACGGCACGGGACATATCAAAGCCGGTCTGAATTACGCGATGAGCCTGTATGCGATTGTGACCGCGCATGAGGAAGGTTTTGACGAGAACATGTATCTGGACGCGGGAACGAGAACCTATGTGGAAGAGACGGGCGGAGCCAATTTCCTGTTTGTAACGAAGGATAATAAGGTTGTTACGCCCAAATCGGACAGCATTCTGCCATCCATAACGCGTCGTTCGCTTTTGACCGTTGCGAAGGACTACCTCGGGCTGACGGTAGAAGAGCGGCCTGTTGCATTGGAGGAAATAAAGGATTTTGCCGAATGCGGTCTGTGCGGTACGGCAGCGGTAATCTCTCCTGTCGGGAAAGTGGTTGACCACGGGAAAGAAATTGTATTTCCGAGCGGCATGACGGAAATGGGACCTGTGACGAAGAAATTATACGATACTTTGACTGGAATCCAGATGGGACGCATTGAAGCGCCGGAAGGTTGGATTCACGTTATCAAATAGTATGAACGGAGCGCAGGCTTTCTGGCCTGCGCTTTTTGCGTATGGGCCTGCATGTTCATACCGCCCGGTTCCGGGCGGAAAATCAGGGAGAAAGGTTTATGAACGCATATGTACGAGCGAATCAGGAAAGAGTATCCTTATCTATATGAAACCCATCTGCATACATCCGAAGGAAGCGCCTGCGGACGCAGCACGGGCAGGGAAATCGCGGAAGCCTGTAAAGAATACGGCTATGCCGGGATTTTTGTCACCGACCATAACTGGGGCGGCAATACGGCGGTGGACCGGAATCTGCCCTGGGACGAATGGGTGCATGAATTTTGCCGGGGATATGAAAACGCCAAAGAAGAAGGCGACAAAATCGGTCTGGATGTTTTTTTCGGCTATGAGGCGGGCTATGCCGGGACGGAATTTCTGATTTACGGCGTCGATAAAGATTGGATGCTCGCGAACCCGGCAATCCGATACGCCGATGTGGAAGAACAGTATGTGTTAATACACGAAAGGGGCGGGATGGTCATTCATGCCCATCCGTACAGAGAAGAATACTATATTCCCGAAGTGCGTCTTTTCCCGAAATGGGTCGATGGCGTTGAAGCCATCAATGCAACCCATTCCAATTCGGGCAGCATTGCCCATAACGACCCGGCTTTTGACACAAAAGCCATCGCATACGCGAGGGAGCATCATTTTCCCATGACCGCGGGGTCCGATACACACCGCGCGGCTTTATTCGGCGGGGGCGTTGCTTTCCGCCGGAAAATATTGTCTTCGGCGGATTATATCAGAGCGATTCTTTCGGGAGAGGACTATTTGCTGACAAACGGGGAATGCTGGTATCGAAAAGACGGAAAATGCCTGAACGAAGACTGAAGATTCGGGCGGAGAAAAACAGATGGATTTTAGAAACGAAACAGAGGACGGAGAAACGATGTCAGGAAAAAGAAAAAAAGCGGCCGCGCTGTTGTTATCCCTGTTGGTGCTTATGATGGCGCTGACAGGATGCGGCGGAGGAGACGGCCTGAAAGTTGTATTGACGACCGGATTCGATAAGGACGAAGTGTTCCGCATCGAGTCGATTTCCTGTACCCTTCCGGAAATGATGGTCTATCTGACCAACATCCAGAATCAGTACGAGAGCGTATACGGAACGGAAATCTGGAATATCAATCTGGGCGATATGACGCTCGAACAAAATGTGAAGGACATCGCGCTTGCGCAAATCGCGCAGATTAAAACGATGAATCTAATGGCCGAAAAATATCAGGTTGAACTGAGCAAAGAAGAAAGGGAGCAGGTGGAGTATATCGCAAAAGTATACTATGCTTCTCTGAACGAGACGGAAATCGAAGCGATGGGCGTTGACCGGGAGACGATAGAAGGACTTTATGAAGAATATGCGCTTGCCAATAAAGTGTATCAGTATATTATCAAAGACATTAATCCGGAAATCAGCGATGATGAAGCAAGAACCATCAAAGTGCAGCAGATTCTGTTAAAGACCTATGCGACGGACGGAACCGGCCGGAAGATTGAATATACGGAGAAAGCGAAAGAAGATACCTATAAAATCGCCTGCGAAGTATGGGAAAAGGCGATGGCCGGAGAAGATTTTGACGAGCTTATCCGGCATTATAACGAAGGAGAAAAAAGCGCCTGCTCTTTCGGCAAAGGGGAAATGGACCCCGCTTTTGAAAAGGCGGCCTTTAATCTCGGAACGGGTGAAATCAGCGAAGTCGTGGAATCGGAAGAAGGATATCATATCATAAAATGTATCAGTACTTTTGATAAAGAAGAAACGGACAGCAACAAGATTAAAATTGTAGAACAGCGGAAGAAGGAAGTGTTCGGCCAGGAATACGACGCTTTCGTGGAAACGCTGACAAGAAAGCTGAATGAAGAGCTTTGGAACAGCATAGGCTTCATTCATGATGAAAATGTTAAGACCGCCGATTTTCTTGATACTTTTCATGCGGGTTATGAAGTATGAGCCGGCAGCTTTTTTTCATGAATGTATCAATACCAGTTTAGAAAAAATTTAGAAATTGGAAAAGCCTGCAAAATAAATGGTTTGGGATATGTTGTTAGCACTCGTTTGAAATGAGTGCTAATTTTTTCTTGACTTTTTTCTGAGGGCGCATTACACTGTTCTTTAGATAAAAACAGGCCGGGAACGCAGGTCTGTTGATGAGAGGAAAAAGAGAAAGGAATGTGGTAAAATGGCAGCAAAGCATGGTAATTTATCGATTAACAGCGATAATATTTTCCCGATTATCAAAAAGTGGTTATATTCGGACCACGATATTTTTTTCCGCGAGCTGATTTCCAATGGCTGTGATGCGGTAACGAAACTGAAAAAACTGGATATGATGGGTGAATATGCGCTTCCTGATGGTTATAAGCCGGAAATTAAGGTGATTGTCAATCCGGAAGAAAAAACTTTGAAATTTATCGATAACGGACTCGGCATGACAGCCGACGAAGTAGAGGAATACATCAACCAGATTGCTTTTTCGGGAGCGACGGAGTTTATCGAGAAGTATAAAGATAAAACGAACGAAGACCAGATTATCGGTCATTTCGGACTTGGTTTCTATTCCGCTTTTATGGTAGCGGATGAAGTGCATATCGACAGTCTTTCCTATCAGGACGGCGCTGCGCCCGTGCACTGGGAATGTGACGGCGGCACGGAGTTCGATATGGAAGAAGGAACGAGAAGCGAAGTCGGCACGGAAATAACGCTTTTCTTAAACGAAGACTGTCTGGAATTCTGTAACGAGTACAAGGCGCGGGAAGTCATTAAAAAATACTGTTCTTTCATGCCCATTGAAATCTATTTAAGCAAAGCCAATACGACCGATACCCAGACGATTACGGAAGCGGAAAAACTGGATACGGATGTGGTAATTGAAGAAATCAAGAAGGAAAAAGAAGAGGACGAGCAGAAGTTAAAAATCAGGAAACGTCCGGAACTGTTAAACGAGACGCAGCCGCTTTGGAGCAAACATCCGAATGACTGCACGAAGGAAGAGTATCTGGAGTTTTACCGGAAGGTGTTTCAGGATTACAAGGAACCGTTGTTCTGGATTCACCTGAACATGGATTATCCTTTTAACCTGAAAGGAATCCTCTACTTCCCCAAAATAAACATGGAGTATGAGTCCATCGAAGGCACGATTAAACTGTATAACAATCAGGTGTTCATCGCGGATAATATTAAAGAAGTAATACCGGAATTTCTGATGCTGTTAAAAGGCGTTATCGACTGTCCCGATTTGCCGCTGAATGTTTCCAGAAGCGCATTGCAGAACGATGGTTTTGTCAATAAGATTAACGAATATATCACGAAGAAAGTTGCGGACAAGCTTTCCGGCATGTGCAAGACCGAAAAGGAAGAGTACGAGAAGTATTGGGACGATATCAGCCCGTTCATTAAATTCGGCTGCCTGAAAGACGATAAATTCTGCGAGAAGATGACGGATTATATCCTCTTTAAGAACCTGGACGGCAAGTACCTGACGCTGCCCGAATGCCTGGAAGTTGCCAAGAGCGACCCGGATGAGACGGAGGAAGAGGCGAAAGTATCGTCTGAGACAGGAGCGGAAAATGCGGACGGTCAGACCGCTTCCGAAAGCGGCGATATACAGGCGGCAGATGAAAACGGCGAAAAAGTAGAGGCGGAAGTCGTTGACGGAGAAGCCGAAACAACGGAAGGCGGCCAGGCCGTAGACGAGAACGGTGAAAAAGTAGAGGCGGAAGTCGTTGACGAAGAAGCGGACATAACGGAAGACGAGGAAGCCGAAGAAGAAAAGAAAGAGAAGGTCATCTACTATGTGACCGATGAAAAACAGCAGAGCCAGTACATCAATATGTTCAGAGCTGCCAAAATGGATGCGGTTATCTTAACGCACAACATCGACCAGCCTTTTGTATCTCAGTTAGAGGCGAAGAACGAGGGCGTTAAGTTCCAGAGAATCGATGCCGACCTGACCGATACCTTTAAGGCGAAGACATCCAAAAAGGCCGAAAAGGAAATGGAAGAACAGGCCGAAGCGATTGCGGGCATCATGAAGAAAGCATTGAAGAAAGATTCTATCACCGTCAAGGTGGAAAAGCTGAAAAACAAGAAGATTTCTTCCATGATTACCTTATCCGAGGAAAGCAGAAGGATGCAGGACATGATGAAGATGTACGCGATGCCCGGCATGGATGCAGGCATGTTCGGCGGCAAGGATGGCGAAACGCTGATTCTGAATGCGAACCACCCGCTTGTCCAGTATGTGCTGGAAAACAAAGAAGGTGAAAACACGAAGACGATTTGCGAGCAGTTATATGACCTTGCGCTGTTACAGCACGCACCGCTCGAACCGGAAGCGATGACCAAATTCATTGCGAGAAGCAACGAGATTATGCTGCTTCTGGCGAAAGCATAAAGAAAAATACAAATAAAAATCACTAAAGTGTGGGGCGGCAGAATATGCCGCCCCCATATTATATTCCGCTTCGGATGTCAATATGCCTGAAACTGCATATGATAATTAGAAAGATAATAAGGTTAAAGCAGGTAATCATATGAACGGGAAAACGTTTAAAATGGCGCAAGCGGAAGGAGAGCAGACCGGCGGACTGCAGATTAATGTGACCTCAGATATCGGACTGATTCCGATTCAGAACGCCGTGATTTCCATTGCCTATACAAGAACACCTGAGACAGAAGTGGAAACACTGGAGACGGATATATCCGGGCAGACGGAGGAAGTGCAGCTTTCCGCACCGCCGCTGTCTTACAGCCTGACGCCGGAATCACCAATGCCTTATTCAGAGTACAATGTAACCGTGCAGGCGCCGGGATATGAGCCGGTTATGATTTCCGGCGTGGAGGTGCTGCCGGATGTAACGGCCGTACAGAATATCCGGATGACGCCGGTAGAAACCGCAAGAGAAACGGAAGAGACGCTCGTCATTCCGGACCATACCCTGTATGGAGAATATCCGCCCAAAATTCCGGAAGAAGAAATCAAACCGATGGATGAGACCGGCGAAATTGTTTTGAGCAGGGTTGTTGTGCCGGAATATATTGTCGTGCACGACGGTGTACCGAACGACAGCAGCGCGCCGAACTATTATGTACGGTATAAGGACTACATCAAAAACGTGGCCTCCTCCGAAATTTATGCGACCTGGCCGGAAAGCAGCATTTATGCGAATATTCTGGCAATTTTATCTTTTACGCTGAACAGGGTATATACGGAGTGGTAGGGCGGCCGATGCTGATTCGCGGTCAGCCGCGGAATCGTATTACAATCTGTTCTTTTGTCACATCAATTCGTTCGATGAGTCTGTTTGCGAGGACACGCTTCGTTTCCGGAGCGGACTGCTCAAAAAGCCGCGGCCAGGAAGGAAGCGGAGGCACGTTTTTCTGGCTGTCGGAATCCAATCCGGAAAAATCCGGTTCGGAAGAACCCGAAGCGGAGAATTTGTCTGTGACATTCTGCAGTTCCTCTAACGATATTCTGTTTTTTCTCATAGAGTCTTCCAACATCGATGCCCGTTCCGTTTTCTGTTGAAGCGCGCGGGCCAGCTCCGACAGCGGAAGGGGATAAGTTCCGGCGATTGCTTCGGGAATGCGCTCCCGCAGAAGCATCATATCCCGCGTGAGCCTTGTATGTTCTTTCCGGATTTGCCGCAGTCTGTTTTCCAGCGTTTTCTTTTGTGAAAAAAGTTTCTTCTGATATAGGGCGTTTAAATCTTCCTGTTGTAAAAGGTGGCCGATGTAGTCGGCCAGACAGTCATATACGATATTTTCCAGTGTATCGGCATGAAATTGCGCGCTTTGCCTGTGGGGAATGCCGTTGTGGGCAGCAGGGCAGCGGTACAGGGGGATTTTCCGGCTTCTTTTTTCGCCGGTGCTTTGGAGCGTCCAGTAACTGTACCGCGTGCCGTTTACCATTCTTCGGCCGCAGAAGCCGCAGAAAAGAATGCCCCGCAGCGGCAGAATACCGTCATTTCTGGAGATGACGGAAGGAGATGGGACATCTTCCGTAACAGGTGTTTTTTTTCGGAAACGGTCGGCCCGGGCTTTTCTTTTTTCCTGTGTCAGCGTCCAGAGAGGGCCGTCTATGATGCGGATATCGGAGTCGGATTTTTCGGAAAGTATCCATTCGCGGCTGTCTTTCCGGCGGCATTTTCCGTCGATGCGTTCCCGGCGTTTGTAGGCGGCACGGCCGGTATAGACAGGATTTTGTAAAATGCCGGTAATCGTGCCGCATTTCCATTCTCCGCCGGGGGACATTTCGCGCGTGGAAGGATTTGCGTTCAGGATATTGGCGATTTTGACGGAGCCTAATTCCCGGCAGCAGGACAGTTCGAAGATTTTCCGGACGAGCGCGGCCTGTTCCGGGATAATTTCCAGTCGGTGCAGCGCGCGCCCGTGTTTGCTGATTTCGCCGGAGAAAATGAGGCGGTAGCCATAAGGCGCCATACCGCCCATAAATTTTCCTTCCCGGACCAGTTTTTCGGCCGTGTCTTTGACGCGCATTCCCGTATCGGAACTGCTTTTCTGGGCGTTTCCATAACGCAGAGCGAGCATCATCTGCCCCATAATATCGTCATTTTCCGGAGAAATACAGCCATCTTTTACGGTGTAGATATCGACGCCGCAGCTTTTCAGCGTCATGACATATGCGCCGATTTCCCACATCCGTCTGCCAATCCGGTCGTCTTTGTAGGCGGCCAGAATATCATATTCGTTGTTCCGGGCGTCTGTCAGCGCTTCCTGCAGAATATCTCTTTTGCTGACGGCATTTTTGTAGCCGCTGTTGCTTCCTTCAAAATATTCCTTATCGTCCAGCCGCCAGTCTTTGTGCCGCTCAATATATTCCCTGACGAGCCGTCGCTGCACGGTAAGGTCGCCGTCGGCGTCCAGCTGCTGGCTGGAACTGACCCGCAGCAGAATGCGAACTATTTTCATATCGTTATGTTCCTCCGTTCGTCTGTTGTGATGAGAGATTCGTTATTTCCGTTATCAGCTGTTGTGATGCGGCATTCGCTGCTTCTGTTGTTGTCTGTTGTGATGCGGGATTCGTCAATTTCATTGTCGTCTGTTGTGATGCGGCATTCACCATTTCCGCCGGCGGCAGCTGCGACAACGTTTCGCCCAGTATGTCCAGAATCTCTTTGCGAAGCGCGCCTTCGCGGGAAGCGTCGGGAGGTTCGCAGGGAAACTGCATGATGAGAAGGATTTTATCCGTTCCGA
>CAJTRK010000038.1 GCA_910578475.1 uncultured Lachnospiraceae bacterium
AATTAACAGACAGTCGTTATTGTTTCATCATATCATACATTACCAGAGTACTGCCGTTCAGCATCTGGTAGGAACCGTCCGGCTGCTGTTCTGTCGAAACAAGATAATCATACTTGGGGCTTCCCGTCTTTCCCTCTTTTCCTTCCGCGTAAAATACTTCCGGAAACAGTACAAAATAAACGCCTTCTCCTTCCGCAAATCCTGCGGCTGCGTTCTCCACATCGCATCCATATGTGCCCCTGTGCATATTCTGTTCATCTTTGCTGCTGTCCATATACCATGTATAAGTACTGTCCTGTTCCATCACGAGGTAGCCGGATTCTCCCAGGTCCCATTCTCCCACAAGAAATTCTTTGGCTTTTTCTTCCGCCTCCTCATTGTCCGGAACACTCATCACCACAGAGTTCATTACTTTCAACGCTTCGTTTTTACCGGCGTCATATGCCTCTTTTTCCGCCACATAAGAAATCGTATAGGCGTAATAGTTCCGGCCATAAAACCGCTGCAGGACAATTGTTTCAACGCCGTCTTCCTCATACTGGCAGACCCACTCATACCAGCTGTCATTCTGCACCTGTTTTTCCGCCGGCGCCTCTATTTCTTCATAACCGGGAAATGTGACGTAAATCTGTTTCGCCGTGTTGAGCATATCGAGCGGATGCTGATAATAGGATTCTCTGGAGCATGAAATCCCAAGTACCGAATTATCCGTATCGCGGAAAACAAGGCTTGCATCCGTGCTCTCTTCCTCCGCGTAAGTCCAGACGGAACCATCATAAAGCAGAGACATGGCGCCGAGTCCCGCCTGCTTCAGGCTGTCCATTTCGAGCGCGTACTCCTCCGCACTGCCGCCCGCATCTTCCTTTGACGCGCCGCAGCCCGCAAGCAGTACAAGAAGTAATGCGCAAACTGTCAGTTTTACTGTTGTTCCAATTTTATTCTTTTTCATTTCAATTCCTTTCCCGGTCCGGTTTTTATTTAATTTTGGCAAGCGCTTCTTTGGAAAGCATCTTGCGAATGTTACACGCAAACAGAATCGTCGCCGTTGTGGCAGAGATGATATCCGAAACAGGCTCCGAATAGTACACCCCCATAACGCCGAAAAAGCGCGGTAAAATAATGGCAAGCGGTATCAGCAGAATCACCTTCCGGAATACCGCGATAAAAAGCGATATCTTCGCCTGTCCCAATGCAAGGAATGTGGGCTGTATTCCGTTCTGCAATCCGAAAACAGACATTCCGAACATAAACACCGGCATCGTTTTTCCTACCAGCGCAATCAACTCGGCATCTTCCGTGAAGAAAGACGCATACCATTCCGGGAACACAATCGTGGAAGCCGTGGACAACAGCATAAAAAGGAAACATGCGCCAATCATCCAGCGATAGACTTCCTTCACCCTTTTAAAGTTTCCGGCTCCGTAATTATAACTGATAACAGGTGATATACCCTGTGTAAAACCACCTATCGGCGCAGAAAAAATCTGCATGACGCTCTGCATGATTGTCATGGAACCCACATACAAGTCTCCGCCGTAAGACTGTAAACCGTGATTCAATACAATGCTGATAAAGCTTTCCGTGGCACGCATAATAAAAGGGGAAATTCCAAGCGAAAAAATACTGAACAGAATGCCCTTCTCCAATTTCAGACAGCTTCTTCTGATTTTCAGTGTCGTTTTCTTTCCCATCAGAAATCCGACTACCCAGATTGCGCTGAGCGCCTGTGAAATAACAGTTGCTATTGCCGCCCCTTTTACGCCAAGACCGAACACGAAAATAAAAATCGGGTCCAGTATAATATTCGCTATGGCTCCGATAAGCACCGAATACATGGCGATTTTGGACTGGCTCTGGCAGATGATAAAAGCATTCAGGCCGAGCGCAAACTCCACAAAAATCGTACCAATCAAATAAATCGAGATATAATCGACCGCATATCCTATTGTCGCATCGCTGGCGCCGAACATATATAACAACGGTCTTTGAAAAGCATAGAAAAATGCCATCAGAAGAACCGTGCAGATAACCAGAAACGTAACGCTGTTTCCCAAAATTTTTTCCGCATGCTCCCTGTCTTTCTTTCCGAGCCAGATTGCCGCAAGCGGCGCTGCGCCGCTGTTGATAAAACCGGAAAAGGCTGAAATAAATACCGTAATGCAGAAAGTCACGCCAACGCCGGTCAGCGCTGCCGCTCCCACATCCTTCATATGTCCGATATAAATGCGGTCTATAATGCTGTACAAAATATTTATAAGCTGTGCCAGAATCGCCGGAAAAGCCATACTGACCACCAGACTGCCAATGGAGGAGGATGCCATCCTCTCTTCTCTGGATAATTCTTCAGACAGTTTCTTCGTCTGCCGTTCCTGTCTTTCCTGTTCCATAATCATATCTCCTGTTTCGTTTCATCCACATTTACCAATACTACTCGATGATATGCCAATTCCAGGAAAAAGGCAATGGTATCATTTGTTATTTTATTGTCAGTTCCCTGTTTTGACGCAAAAAAACATTTTATTAAATCCTGTTTTAGCGTTTTTCTCTATTTTACCAGAAGCTTTTGAAACTCTTCCGCCGTGCCGACATAAACATTTCTGTCAATATACTTTTCTTCCCCCATATATCCTTGTAAGACCGCCGTATCTGTATACTGCCAAAAACTCCAGTCCCCTTTCATATGCCAATCGGGCGGAAAATACACGTTTCTTATCCAGAGCGGATATTCCTTAAATCCACCTTTAATATATTTATAGTAAACGCTGTATGTCGTATAAATAACAGGTTTTACATGATAATGCTCTTCCAGGAGCGACAACATCTCTGCAAGTTGTTCCGTAACATCTTCTTTTGCGGGCGGTTCGTTCCTTTTGTTTCCGTAATACTCTATATCAATCACAGGCGTTATTTTCCCTTGTAAATCTCCGACCGTATTGATAAACAATGCCGCCTGTGTCCGGGCATCGCTGTCAAAACTGAAAAAATGATACGCTCCGATATAAAGTTCTGTCTGTGAGGCCGCCTCCCAATTATCATAAAAGCACGCATCCACATAGCTGCTGCCTTCCGTCGCCTTAATCAATGCAAATGCAATATCCTGTTCCTGTATCTGTTTCCAGTCAATCGTTCCCTGATAATGAGATACGTCGATACCCTGCAATTCATATGTGGAGGCAAACCACAAATTTATCTGCCATTTTTTCGTCAATATCATTCCCGCTGCGAACACGCCGAAAGCGATAACACAGACAAGCGCTTTTTTCCTCATCTCTTTGAGTTCTTCCTTTCTTCTGTTATTTTATATCATACCGCCTTTTATCCTGTTGAACAAGCGGCCAGGAAAATATCGTTACATTTCACATCCCTGCCGGCGCGGCGTCCGTATGACCAAAATTTCCCCAAAATCTGGTTTTCAATCCCCTGATAAAATGGTACTATAAAATTGGAAACAAAAAGCATACTATATAGAGAATTTACACGAAAAGGGAGGTCATCTTCATGGCATCAACCGACTATACAGCAGCGTTCAAACAGGGAAGACGAAGTTATCAGGCCGCTCTGACCAAAGGCGAATATCCTTATCTCCCGGTGCTCGACGATATTTTATCCTATACGGAAGTCGCTTCTATTGAAAATCTGGGGCTGATTGATATTCCGCTCTCCAAAATCATCGGAACCAAAACGGAAGGACGCACCAACGCTTTCGCCAATAATTTCATGCCCCTGCTTCCGGAAGACTCGGAATTTGGCATGAAATGGGCATTGGTCTATGACCATCAAATCAACGACGGTATCAGAGACCCAATTGTTGCCTACGAATTTATGAACCAGTTTTATGTACAGGAAGGCAACAAACGCGTCAGCGTCATGAAATATCTGAAGACATACAGCATTCCGGGAACCGTAACACGATTGATTCCCCGGAAGACAGACGATAAGGAAAACAAAATATACTACGAATTTCTGGATTTTTATGCGGTCTCTCAGAGCTATGACGTCCGTTTTGGCAAAGAAGGCAGCTATAAGAAGCTTCTGAAGCTGATGGGAAAAAAAGACGATGAACTGTGGAGTGATGACGATAAACTCACCTTCCACGCTGCCTGCTATAACTTTTCCGAAGCCTTCCGCATGGCGCACGGTGAAAAGCTGAACCTTTCCGTATCCGATGCTTTTCTGGTATATGTAGAAGTTTACGGTTATGAACAGGTTAAAAGCCAGACAGAACACGAAATGCTCGCCGCGCTTCAAAAAATGTGGACGGAAATCACACTCGCCGACAAAGGCAGTCAGGTGGAACTGATTCAAAATCCCGTAGAGACAAAGTCCACGCTGTTAAACCGTCTGCTTCCAACAGGCGCGGTTTCCCCGGAATCGCTCAGAATTGCCTTTATTTACACGAAGACCGCCGACACTTCCAGTTGGGCCTATGCACATGAATTGGGACGCATGTACATAGAACAGGTCTATGAGGGTAAAATAAAAACAATGGCATTTGACCAGGCCGACGACGACGACAAGGTGGCCGAATCCATCGAACATGCGATTGAACAGGGCTGTAACCTGATTTTTACAACGGCTACTCAAATGGTCAATCAGAGTGTCCGTTCCGCAGTTATGCACCCGAAGGTAAAAATTTATAACTGCTCTATCCTGATGTCCTATTCTTCCATCTGCACCTACTATGCAAGAATGTATGAATCAAAGTTCCTGATGGGCGCCATCGCGGCCGCCCTTTCCAGAACCGACAGGCTCGGCTATGTGGCGGATTATCCGATTTACGGGACTATGGCGAATATCAACGCTTTTGCGCTCGGCGCCAAAATGATTAACCCTTATGTAAAAATTTATCTGGAATGGTCCAAAATCAAAGGGCAGGACGCCAGAGAACGATTGCAGCAGGAAGGCATCGTCTTTGTTTCAGACAGCGATATGATTACGCCGGAGCACGCTTCCAGAGCCTATGGCCTTTATGTCAAAAAAGATGACGGAACCCTCGATAATCTGGCAACTCCGATTTGGCACTGGGGGAAATTCTATGAACGGATTATTAAAAACATCTGCAGCGGAAATAACGAAGAAAGCGCCCAGAAAGGCAAAAAAGCCGTAAACTACTGGTGGGGAATGTCCGCAGACGTTATCGACGTCATCTGTTCCAAAACAATGCCCCACGGAACCTATCGGCTTATCGAGTTTCTCAAAAGCTCTATCCGCGCCGACGCTTTTCATCCATTTGACGGACCGATTTACGCACAGGACGACATCCTGCAATGTCCGGAAGGCGAAAGCCTGAGTGCGGATGAAATCATCACAATGGACTGGCTCGCAGAAAATGTCATAGGAAGAATACCCGAACTGGAAGAACTTACGGAGGAAGCCCAGGCGCTCGTGCGGCTTCAGGGCATTAAGGTAGATGAAAATGCAGATAAATAATACTTCAAAGACAAATAACGCCATACAGACCGGCAATACCCCACAGGCTGGCAGCGCCGCGCAGACCGGCGATACCTCACAGGCTGGCAGCGCCGCGCAGAACAGCGATACCTCACAGGCTGGCAACATCCTGCATATTCTGGTGCTTGCCGACCATAAATCAAAGTTTTTATATGATTATTATGACCCGGAGCGGGTAAAAGACATCGACCTTATCATCTCCTGCGGAGACCTTCCGCCGGAATACCTGACTTTTTTCGTAACGCTCTGCAACGTGCCTTTGCTGTATGTCAGGGGAAATCATGATAACAAATACGATATAAAGCCCCCGGAAGGATGTATCTGCATCGAAGATGACATCTATGTCCATCAGGGCATCCGCATCATGGGGCTCGGCGGCTCGATGGAATATATCCCGGGCGCAGGCGGCCAGTATACGGAACGAAAGATGAAAAAAAGAGTGCAGAAGCTTCGGTTTAAACTATGGAAGCACAAAGGCTTCGATATACTCGTCACCCATGCGCCCGCCTATCATGTCAATGATATGGAAGACCTGCCCCACCGTGGCTTTTCCGTCTTCCGCACGCTGATGGAAAAATACGAGCCCAAGTTTTTCCTGCACGGCCATGTTCATGCCAACTACGGCCGCAATTTCAAAAGACTGGACACTTATGCCCATACGACCGTTATCAATGCGTATGATTTTTATGTGGTGGAATATCCGCTTGGGGAGACATCCTGAACAAATTTAGAGCCTCCGGGCAGAACACAGCGGCGTACCACCAAAGAGAACGATACGCCGCTGTGTTCTGCCCGGAGGCTCTATTTTCAGGACGAAAAATAATTTACAAAAACCTGTATCTTTTTGTCGTAAAATGCGATAAAATATAAGAAAAATATTAGGAGGGGAAACAATTGAAAACAATTTTGATACCTGTCATATGTATTGTCGTACTTTTGCTCCTGTTCATCCTGTTCATGGCCATCGGCTATGTAAAGGCGCCGCCGGATATGGCGTTCATCATTTCCGGTTTTAAGAAAAAATCAAAGATTGTCATCGGAAAAGCCAGCATCCGAATCCCTTTCTTTGAACGGCTGGATAAACTGAATCTGCGTCTGATTCCCATTGACGTCAAGACGAGCAACGCCGTTCCGACAGCGGACTATATCAATATCAACGTAGATGCGACCGTCAACATCAAAATCAGCAACAACCCGGATAAACTGCGTCTGGCCGCGGAAAACTTCCTGAATAAGGATACCGCATACATAGCAAGCGTTGCAAGAGAAGTGCTGGAAGGCAACGTGCGTGAAATCGTTGGTAAAATGCGTCTCGAAGAGATGGTTTCCGACAGACAGAAATTCGCCAATCTGGTCAAAGAAAACGCGGAGCCGGACCTGGCCGCAATGGGACTGGATATCATCAGTTTCAACGTACAGAATTTCGTGGACGGCAATGATGTCATCGAAAACCTCGGTATCGATAACATCGTCAAGATAAAAAAGACCGCAGCGATTGCAAGGGCCGAGAGTGAAAGAGATATTAAAGTAGCGCAGGCGGCGGCAGACAAAGATTCCAACGACGCGGCCGTTGCGGCACAGACGGAAATCGCCAAGAAGCAGAACGAACTCGCTATCAAGAAATCAGAGCTGCAGCAAGAATCCGATACGAAAAAAGCGATGGCTGACGCGGCGTACGAAATCCAGAAAGAAGAACAGCGTAAGACGATTGAAGTCACCACCGCCAATGCCGATATCGCAAGGCAGGAGCGGGAAATCGAATTAAAGCAGAAACAGGTAGCCGTCAAAGAACGTGCGCTGGAAGCAGAAGTCAAGAAACAGGCCGAAGCGGATAAGTATGCGGCACAGCAGAAAGCGGACGCGGCGCTTTACCAGCGTCAGAAAGAAGCGGAAGCAAAACAGTTCGAAGCACAGCGCGAAGCGGAAGCAAGAAAAGCACAGGCAGAAGCAGACCGTTTCTCCAAAGAACAGGAAGCGGAAGGTATTCGTGCGGTCGGTGAAGCGGAAGCATCCGCCATTCAGGCAAAGGGTATCGCCGAAGCGGAAGCGATGGAGCGAAAAGCGGAGGCTTATGCCAAATACAATAAGGCTGCCGTAGCGGAAATGATGATTAAAGTACTGCCCGACATCGCTGCAAAAATCGCGGAACCGCTTGGACAAATCGACCGGATTACGATTATCGGCGGAAATGGAGACAATAACGGCGTTGACCAGGTAGCCGGAAATGTTCCCGTCGTCATGGCAAAGCTCTTCGAAAGCATGAAAGAAGCAACCGGCATCGACCTGTCCGAAATCATCAAAGCCGACACCTATGACGCCAAAGTAAACCGCAACGTCAATCTGACTGGCTTAGATGACGTGAATCTGGTTGTAAAGACAGGAGAAACCAATAAATAACAGTCGATACTTATTGAATAATTATAATTTTTGCAGAAAGAAAGCCCCTTATAAAAGGGGCTTTCTTTCGGGAATGACATAGATTCCCTCTTCCCTATGCGAAATCCTTCCTGCAATAAACCCAGTGCGCCATCGCATAACAAGCCGCTGTCACGCACAGGCCAACGGCCGCCATCGCGCCATTCATTTTTCCTTCCGCAAAAATATCAGCCGCATTGGCGTAATAAAAAGGCGTAAGATACTTCACATCTTCAATGGCCGGCACGACCCGGCACATCATATCCGCCGCAAAAAGCAAAAGCGTCAGGCCAAGTCCCGCCCCCATCAGACTTTTTTTCACACAGGCGGAAAAGAAAAAGCAAATCGTTCCGACCTCCATCTGCATGAGAACGGCCGCCAGATGATACCGCGCCATATCGCCGCCGCTGACGGATTCCCCCACCATGACAAAACCGAACGCATACAGACCAACACAGACAAGATTCAGAAGCAGAATATCACTGATGAGCGTCAAATACTTCCAAAAAACGATTTGTCCTCTTCCAATTGGAAGCACACATAAAAAGTCCGTCGTATGGCCGCTTTCTTCCTTTGACAAAATGCCCATGCCAAGAATCGCGGCAAACATGGCGCCGCCAAGACTGTGCATCAACGCAATTTCGGTCGCATAATACCCTTTCAGCGTTGTAAGACTCATTTTATCCATGCCGAGCGCGGCAGACATGGCTCCCATATCCGAAAACGACTCCGCTATTTCCTGTATGGATTCTTCCAGGCTCGTATAAAGCAGAATACATCCGAAACAAATCAGCCCGATGCTTATCGTCCAAATCAAAAGGGCATTTCTGTTCATTTTCATTTCATGTTTATATAATATCATATGTTATTCTTCCTTTCCGTAATAGTGCATAAAAATCTCGTCCAATCCCGGCTCCTCAATCGTAATATCTTCGATGTCATGCCCTGCAAATCCGGCAAAAAGCGCGTTTAAATCGCCCTGATACACGAAATCTTCCTCTTTTCCATCCCTTATCATATGAATCCGTTTTGCATTACTCTTCGTCAAATTTTCCACCGTATCGCTGCAAATCAGCGTTCCTTCCTTAATGATAGCCGCATGTCTGCAATATTTTTTAATTTCCGACAAGACATGGGATGAGAGAAAGCAGGTTGTTCCCTGTTCGTTATACTCCAGAATCAGTTTGAAAAATTCGGCCTGCATTAACGGGTCAAGACCGCTTGTCGGCTCGTCAAAAATGAAAAGTCCGGGCCTGTGCTGCATGGCACAGACAATACTGACCTTTTTCCGATTCCCCAAAGACAGCTCTTCTATCCGCTTATCAGGCTCCACTTTCAACCGCTCGCACAGCATTGCCGCTTCTTTTCTGCAGTCCATTCCCCGCATATCCGCCGCCAGACGGATAACTTCTTTGGTCTTCATGGATGGATAAAACATAGCTTCCGAAGGCATGTAGCCTATTTCCTTTAAAATTTTTCCACGGTCTTTTCTGACATCCATATCAAAAATACGAATACTCCCTTCCTGAAATCGAAGCAGTCCGAGAATACTGCGGATTGTCGTGGATTTTCCCGCGCCGTTCGGCCCAAGGAACCCGTAAATATCCCCTTTTTCCACGGACAGGGACAAATTACCGACGCCCCTGTTTTTTCCGTAATGTTTTGTCAGATTTTGTATCGATATCGCATCCCTGCAATTTTTCATTTGCTCTGTCCCTCTCTTCCTTTACTTTCTTCTTTCACTCTCTTCTTTCACTTTTTCTTTTACTCTCTTCCCTTACTTTCTTCTTTCACTTTCTTCCTTTCTGCTCTTAAACTGTTCCAGTTCCCGATTCAGCTGCGCCGTATCTATATCCCGCTTGAGCTTATAAATCAGGAATACACATACATAGGTGAGCATCATATAAAGAAAAAAAGCAAATGCCGCAGTAAGGTTCCTGTCGAACCATCCAAGCAGATAGCTGACGGCTGTATAAAGCGTCGTGCAGAACAGCGAACGTACTATCACCCCGCTGCCAAACCGCTCCGCCTCGTCAAAATTCTGCAGCAGATATACCTGCAGATAGCTCATGGCATAGGCCGTCAACACAATCTCCACCATCAACGGAATACTTGCTTCCAGACTTCCTGTCAGAATACGGTAACAGAAATAGAAAAACATAATAATGGAAAAGTAAAGGCACGCCTTGATTTCAATTCCGATTTCAAGGGAAAGAAACTTTTTCAATTTTTCCACGTTCGACAGCTGCGTTCTGGTCCTGTCCGCTTGATTCGTATCTGCTTTATTCACATCTGATTTATTCCTATCCACTTTATTCACATCCGTTTCATTCACATCCATTTTGCCCATATCCGCCCTGAATCCCTTCATTACGCTCCTCCCTCAAAATGCTTCGCAGTTCTCCCGCATAACGTCTGGAAATCACGATATGCTCTCCGTTATCCATCATCGCGTCGATA
Source organism: uncultured Lachnospiraceae bacterium (assembly GCA_910578475.1). Taxonomy (GTDB): domain Bacteria; phylum Bacillota; class Clostridia; order Lachnospirales; family Lachnospiraceae; genus UBA3282. Next base: position 10,327 of record CAJTRK010000038.1, read on the forward strand.
CGATTCCCTGCCATGCTTTTCAGTCTTTTGATTCGATAAATATTGAGCATTACCGATTTGCTGCACCGAAAAAATCCTTCCCGGGCATAAAGCGTCTCAAAAAGCGCAAGTGTATGGCCCGTCCTGTATACCTCACTTTTTGTATAAAAATAAGTAACGCCGTCAACACTTTCCAGATAAAGAATATCCTGCACATTGATTAAAAACTGCTGACCATCTTTTGTTCCGGCCAGTTTTTCGCTCTTTCCTTCGAGATATTCCACAATCCCCGCAAGGTATTCCGTCATCTGGCGATACCGTATAATTACTTCTTCATTTCCTCTGTCAATCTGCTGTAATGTAACTTTCAATGCGCTCCTCCGTTCTCCAAATTTACTGATTTCTTTATATAACTTTCTCCGCAGAAAAACAACCCTATTCCCGTCATCCTGCACTTTTCTCCCAATAAGCTGCATCTTCTCCCCTGCAGGCATGTGCGCATACAAAAAAAGGAATACCCCCTTTCGGAAGTATTCCTGAAAACAAAAGCTTTTAAAATTTTCCTGTCTTTTATTCCGCCATATAAATCGCTACCTGTTTTTCAATCTCACGCAATGTCTCTTCCAGCGAGGCTTCGCCCTGTACATACAAGACGCCGCTTGTAAATACCGCATCTTCCAGCATGCTGTCGGCAAAGTAAGCCGTATTCACCGAAGAGAGTTCCTCTTTAAACGCCGCTATCTGTTCGTCTGTCGGCCCATAGACGGTAAAATTAACCACTACGCCGTCTTCGTTCATAAGAGACAGATAACTGTAAGCCCGGTCTTCTCCCATGTAATTTTCATGCGGCGTAATCTGGATTTCATACGCGTTTTGATTCAAAGGCAGTCCATAATAGTTCTGCTGCACCTCCGCCGACAGGAAAAAGCCCATAAATTCTTTGGCTTCCTCTGTCTGCGCGGAAGCGGCGTTGATACCGAGCATTGTTTTCGGACGGAACAATCCGCTGCATGTTCCCTGCATCGGAATAACGCTGCTGTCCTCATATCCTGCCGTATTCTTTATCGATTCACTTTCCATATAACCGTATGCCGTATCAATCCAACCATTGATGAGATATTGGGAACCACTGATATAACTGAAAATATCGTTGGCCAGGTCCCAGTCCACCCGAACCGTACCACTATATCCAAATTTATCCTCCTCGGCATAATCCTGTAATATTTCCGCCCGGATACCGTCCATCTGCGCGTCATAAATCCGTTTCGCCTGCTCCAGAAAGGCCCCTATTTCTTCCCGGTTCAGAGAACCATTCTCCGAAATCCATAACGGCGCGCTTGTCATCGCAAATCGTTTCAGCACCGTTTCCGCATCACAGATTCCGATGATATCATCCCCCGGATGGTCACTCCGCATCTTCTCCACGCCCGCGGCAATACCGGCCAGGTCTGTCATACCCGATACATCGCTTCCTTTTCCGGCCAGTCTCGGAACGCCAAAGGTCGCCGGCGCCACATAGGCTTTTCCGTCCACTTTCAACGCCTCAATTACATTGTCAAAAAGAGGCTCCTGTGCGCCATACTGTGCCAGATAGTCGGTCAAATCAAACAACAGCCCTTTGCTGATATAAGACTGAAAAGGAAGGTCATCCATCACAATCAGGTCAGGCCCGTTTCCGGCCATCACTTCCGTGTTCAGCTTCTTAATCGCGTCTTCTCTCGTCACCGAACCGTCCTCAAACATACCGACCTCATAGGAAACATACGTATCCGGATGTTTTGCCTGATATAAAGACACGGCCTGCCGTAAATCCTCGTCTTCCCGCAGACTGTATATAGTCAGTTCTTTTTCCGGCACAGCCGGGACATTGGGGTCATAAGTATAACGTATCAGCCTGCCATTGGAAAACATCACAAGAAATACATCTCCTTCAAGCCGCATGACGTCACATATTGTATAGGAGGGATTGCTCAACATGGACAGTTTACCGTCCACAATCTGTTCCATCAGATTTCCGCCGACCACATGCCTGTGGATTCCCTGATTCCCGAAAACATAAAGCGTCTGCTCATCTTCCGGCAAAAGAACCATTGTGCCATAATCCGAACCGTTATAGTAACGTTCTCCATAACTTCCGGACACAAAATCCGTCAATACCGTATCTTCAATATATTCTTCCGCTTCCATATCGTATATGAGCGGCAGCTTTCCTTTGCCATAGTCATTATCAATATAAAGCAGGTTGTCTTTTACCCAGAACCAGTAAGGCCGTTCCTCGGCATCCAACACTTTCTCGCTGCTCCCATCCGTAAATACTTCATAGACTGACATTCCAAACGTATTAAAAAAGATACGGTTATCTTCCGACATATACAGCGACCGAATCTGCATATCATCTTCCGTAATCTCCGGTTCCACCGGCACACAGGTTCCGTCCGGCAAAATCAACTTCATAACGGGCGTATAATCATCATCACCGGTGGTGGAATCATAGACAACCGCAACCGTTCCATCAGGCGACATGGCCATTTCTCCGATATAATATTGCTGCTGCATCATCTCTTCCAGCCATGCCGGCACTTCATTCTCCCAGGTTCGTCCGTCATCCTTTGAAACCAAAAATCCTTTATAACTGTCAAGAAGCACAATACTCCCGTCATCCCGCATGCAAATGCCGTCCGGGGCAACTGTCAAATCCGACAGGTCAATTTCTTCTTCCACATACCGCCCCATCGCCTTCTTTCCATCTTCATCACCGGAAGCTTCCTGCTTTCCCGCCTCACTTCCCGGCCCGTCTTCACCGCCGCAGCCCGCCAGGACCACCGCAAGCGACGCCGCAAGAACCATCGCAAGGAACCCGCTCTTTATCTTTCCTTTACCGTTTATCATGAACAAACCTCCCTGTTATTTTATGTATCATCAAAGTACCAAAAACTTCTCTAAACTTTCTCTAATAATTTTTAAGAATTTCTTAGAGGATTTTTCAAGAATCTTATGATATAATCGTGCAAAAGAAAAACAAGCGGCTGCGAAGCAGACATTTGTTTTTCTGCGGCTATTAACGAGCAAACGGCCGATGTAATCGGCCAGATAGCGCGGCAGCGCGGGTTTGCGAGTGACTCCCCGCAACAGATAACAAGCGGCTGCGAAGCAGACATTTGTTTTTCTAATGGAAATCGAAGATTTCCTATATGGTTAACGAGAAAGCGTTTGACGCAGTCAAACAGCGAGCGCGGCAGCGCGGGCTTTCGAGTACTCCCCGCAACAGATAACAAGCGGCTGCGCGAGTTCGCGAGTAAATGAAAGGATTTCCATGTATGCGTATTTTACTTGCCGAAGATGACAAAGATTTGAATAAAGCGCTGACATGGCAGCTGACCGCCCGGGGATATAATCTGGATTCCTGCGAGAACGGAGAAGATGCGCTCTATTATGGCAAACAGAATATTTATGACATCATTTTGCTGGACCGGATGCTTCCCGACAGAGAAGGAACGGAAGTCATGACCGAACTGCGGCGGCTTTCCGTGCATACACCGATTATTCTGATTACTGCTCTCGGCCTTTTGCAGGACAAAATTACCGGTCTGGATTTGGGCGCGGACGACTATCTCGTCAAGCCTTTTGAATTTGAAGAGCTGCTTGCCCGGATACGCTGTGTAACCAGGCGTTCTTCCCCGGTAAGCGCACAATCGGACAGCTTTTCCTGGCACGATATTTCATGGTCTCCACGCGAAATGTGCCTGACCGGACCATCCGGCGACTGCCTGCTGTCACGGCGGGAAGCCGACCTGCTGGAAAGCTTTCTTCATGCGCCGGAACAGACGATTGCCCGGGAAATACTGCTGTTAAAAGTATGGGGACCGGACAGCGAAGTGGAAAACGGGAATCTGGATAATTATATTCATTTTCTGCGCAGACGGCTCAAGGGCATCGGGTCTGTCCTGCAGATTAAGACCGCCTGGGGCGTCGGGTACAGGCTGACCGCGCCTCTTTCCTCAAAAGAAATTTGAAAGGACTTTTATGTTTCAGAAAGCTCATTTTCTTTTTACCCTCCTGTGTTCCGGCACAACGATTGCAATTATTATTCTGATATCGCTGCTTTATCTGCGGGTTTCCGAAAGCAGCCTTTCCGAAAATCAGTTCCGCTCTTTTCAGAACGATATCAGCACGATTACCGCCAGTCTGGAAGAAACTTCTTCCATCTCCATACAATGGCTCGAGAAAATCGAAGCACAAAATGACTTTACCATCTATATCATCGACAACGGCACTCCTTTTCTTTATAATTCCTTGCGCAGCAAGAATGACTCATCCGGTCAATACCTGTTGGCCGAAAGTCTTGAGGCATACCGGACAGCGTTCCCGCCCGTACAGCCGGCCACCAATCACGAAGACAATAATCTGGTCATATACTCTATCCAATTAAATAACGATAGTTATGACAAGGTTTTTGTAACTACAACAGCAAGTTACGCCTATTTTGGCATCAACCATGATGAATATCAGTTCCGTTCCCCTTCCACAGGAATCTCATACTACGCTTCCCTCATCGACATGGAAAGGGACTCTGCCCGGACGCAGATAGTCATTCTTTCCTCTTTAAAATCGCTGAACAGACAGATTTTCGCGCAGCGGCTCCGGTTCCTGCTCATCGACCTTGCTGCCGTAGCTTTACTCCTCGCATTTTCGTTCTTTTTCACGGGCAGGCTCCTGAAGCCTCTGCGCGAAAATCAGGAGGCGCAGCTGCAGTTCTTCGCGGCAGCTTCCCACGAACTGCGCACGCCGCTCTCCGTCATGCTTGCCAGCGCCGAATGCTGTGAAGAAGCCACCGCGGAAGAGCAGAAAAATTTTTTCAGGACAATTCGCAAAGAAGGGCGTCGGATGAACAACCTGCTCGGCGATATGCTGACGCTCGCCCATTCCGGCACAAATCGTTTTCCTGTTGAAAAGGCTCCCGCTCAATTAGATACGCTTTGCCTCAACGCCTATGAAGCGTTTGAATCTCTGTGCCGCGGCAAAAGTCTGTCGTTATCGCTTGAATTGCCAGATGACATACCGCCGCGCTGCCTCTGCGACAGGGAGCGTATTGCCCAGACAATTTCCGTTCTGCTTCATAACGCCGTCAGCTATACCCCGGAAGGCGGAAAAATCACGCTGAAACTGGAATACCGCAAAGTCCCTTTCCGCCGTTTTAATAACGAATGTTTTTTAATTTCCGTCGCCGATACCGGAACCGGTATTTCCGCCGCCGATAAAAAACACATTTTCGAACGCTTTTACCGGGTAGAAAAAGCCCGGAGCGCAAAAGAGCACTTCGGGCTTGGGTTATCAATCGCTTATGAAATTGTCAGCGCACATCATGGTAAAATTACCGTCGAAGACAATCCCGGCGGCGGGAGTATCTTCACTATCATTCTGCCATAGATTTCTGCTCTTCCTTTTTCTCCCGAAATTCTTTCGATAACAGGAAGAACCCGAATAACACGCCGTTTAAAAGCAATGCTTCCGGAACCATCGCCCAGGTCACCTGTTGGTTCTCCAACACATCCATCGAGTAATTGTTGGCTACCACCGGCGCCAGATTATTGTTCAGAAAATGCAGGATAACGGGAACCCAGATATTGTCGGTTTTCAAATAAGCCCAGGCAAAAAATATCCCAAGAGAAACACATGTTATTATTTGTGTTACAGTCATCGGAAGTCCCATGTCAGGTGTCGTATAATAGAAAAAGTCAAGAAAAATATGCCATACTCCCCAAGCCACGCCAAGAATCAGAACGCCGGTCCGCATACCAAATCGTTTCTGCAAAATTGGCTGTAAGTAATAACGCCACCCATATTCTTCTCCAAAGAACGGTGCAAAAACAAGAAAAAAGTTAATCGGCAGGCTAATGATATAAGGCACTGTTACCGGACTTAACAAAATATCCGACAACAGACTCATCTGGCCGCTTACCGCATAGGCAATGACCAACCGGCCAAAATAAAGCACAAAGAAAAGAAGAATACACAAAAAAGAGGTTTTCCAATGCTTCCAGCCGAGCCCGTAAGCAGCTCTTCGATTTTTTCCCGCTATCAGAAAAGTAATCCAGCAGAGAATGCTTCCGCCGATAACCACATACTGGGAAAGAACCGCCCACATAGAAATCTCCATCTCATTCAGCATCATTATCTGCCCCGGCATCGCGACAGACAATACCGAAACCGATATCATCAACAGCGTTATGAGCAGAAAACACAGATAAAACCATCTCGGAAGCAGACTATCCTCCCGGTTCGTCAGCAAATAAGCCAACATTACGCCCGCCGCCGGATAAAACATCTGCGCGTTTGGAAATGCGCTCATCTCCGCCGATATCGTGCTTCCATACCAGGTCAGAATCCCCATCAGAAAAGTCACACCGTAAGCTACGAGCAGAAAAATAATAAGCTGTTTCTTTGTTTTGTTCGTTTCTGTCATGATAAAATCCGCCTTTCGTTTATTCCAGCCTCCATGTAACCAGTTTATCCGGAAGCTCTCTATATACTATATCACATTCCGCCTTTTGTCAGTATAAGAACTGCCCAGACGGTCATTTTACTGCCTGAACGGAAACGTCATCAGAAATTGTTATCCTCACATGTTTTCCTCACGAGCGCTTCCGGCATTTTCCAGGTATCCAAAACCTTCGAGGCGCGTTCGCATTGTTCTGGAAAAAGGAATCCTCTCCCCATTTTTTAACAGTATTTCTCTGGTCTTCCGTTCAAGCCCCGCAATCTGGCAATCCCTTACCAGATAAGCTCTGTGCACCCTGATAAAATGCGGTTCAAGACGTTCTTCCAGCTCCCGCATGCTGCCGATAAAATCAAGCCGCTCCCGCATGGCATGGACTTCAATCCTGTGCGTACGTCCGGAAGTCGCAAAGTACAAAATTTCTTCCAGCGGAATATGTCGAATCACATCCAGCGTTTTTACCGTAAAATATTCCCGCTGACCGCCCTGTTCCCTGCCTACCCGCTCCGCAATCACGGCAAGACATCTGGAAAGTCCCGCATACATCTGCTCCGGCTCCTGTTTACAAATATAATCAAGGGCCTCCAGATGATAGCGAAAAGTCTCAAATGCCAGTTCCTGAAAAGCCGTTACATAAATAAGAAACCCTCTCGCATCTCTTTTCCGAATTTCCTCCCCAAGAAGAAAGCCGTTCATAGAGGCTCCTTTCAGTTCTACATCCAGAAAATAAATGCCCTGCTGCTGCCCATACGCCAGACAGTCTAAAAGCTCTTCCGGATTGCCGGTGCAAAGCACAATCTCCATGTCAAATCCTTCGATTAAAATCTGTTTTTCCAGCCAACGCCGCTCTGCATCCCGGATTCTCTCATCATCCTCACATATATAAATCGGCAGCATAGATGCCTCCCGTCATGACTCTTTTATTTTTATCTCCTGCACGAAACAGCCGTCCTGCATGGCTGTAAAAGAGAATACAAAATCGTATTTATCCAGTATTTCCCGGTAACTTTCCAGCCCGGTTCCCCGGCCGTCCCCTTTTGTTGTATAACCCGGCTTTCCCAGATGCTGAAAATCCACCGTTCCGTACAACGTATTCTGTACCCGGAAAGTGGTGCAGCCGTTCTGGCTGCTTATCACCAGATAAATTCGTCCGTCCGGTTTTCCCCGCACCTCATCCATCGCATTATCCAGTAAAATGCCCAGACATCTGCAAAGGTCGATGCTCCGCATACGAGTGCTCTCAAACGGACATAACACTTCCAGAACGCAGGCAATTTCCTCCTGCTGCATTTCGATAATTTTCTCCAGCAAAAGGCTTTTTACTTCCATCACTTGAATGTTTCCGAGCTGATTCATCAGCTTTATCTGGTCTCCCGCCTGCCTGTCAAAAGCGCCCGTCACCTCCTGAATATAAGCCTGCACGGCATCCAGGTCACCTTCTTTTGCCTGCAGATACATCCCCGCCATCATATTCTGAAAATCATGGCGGAATTTCCGCAGCTCGGACTGTATCTTTTCCATTTTTTCAATATAAATCATCTGCTGCCGCATACTGGCCTGCTGCGCTATAATATACTGTTTCTGCTGCCAGTCCCGTCCAACATATATGAAAATAATATGAATCACAAGAAGCATCAGAAGCGGAAGAAGTAAAAACGTTACTTCCGGCCGTCCTCCGCCGACTCCCATTTCGAATACATAAAAAATTACCGGATAAACCGCCAGCAGAAAAATAATTGCTTTGTGTATCTCCTCCTGTTCCAGCCATTTCCTGTAAATCCTTCCTACACCGCTTTTGTCGATTACCAGCCCGCAGAACATAAGGCAGGCAGGTCCGACCACCAGCATCCAGAACAAATAACTCCGGCGTTCTTCTGCAATCGCCAGGTTATATTGATTTTTACCGAAGAAGTACAGATACAGTTCCGCCAGAAACTGTCCATAGGTATACATGGTTTCGACCATCAGAGCGCCAAGCCAGCTGTCCCGGAAAGATATCCGATACAGGAACCACAGAAACAACGCTTCACAGGCCAACATAAAATATAACCAGGCCACAGCGCCCAGGCGGCCATACTTCCCGCTCCAAATACCTGTCCGGAAACAGACCGTTCCCAGAAAAGAAAGCAAAATTACCATGCCTGTTCCCATCAGCACACACAATACCGCATGCTTCATTCCACGACGCGGAATGCGGCCAAACAAAATGGCGGACATCCAGAGCAGAAAAATAAAATTCGTCATCATCTCCCACATATTGGCGATGGTAATCTGAAAAAAACTCATTGAGCCTCCCGTGATATCTGTTTACTTTTTCCTATTTTATTATACAAATTCCGCATATTGTAATGCAATATGAAAAATCCACAGAACAAGGCTTCTGTTCTGTGGAAAATTTTCTTTTGCAAATTATTGAATGTAAATTTCTGAAACAGTATTCTCCACACCATTGATTTGCAATCTGACATGAATTTTTCCATTCTCAAATTCATTCAAAGGATATTCCAACGGTTCGGAAAGATTTGTAACATCAACAGATTTGAATACATCTCCCTGCACCAGCCACAAGACAAGCGTTGCTCCATCCGGAACCGTGCCGCAGGAAATATCCGCGTAAAGCAGCTGCGCGTCTGCGTCCGCAATCGTCATACTCTGCTCTTTGACAAATCCTTCACTGGCGCGTCTGAAATCCAGCTTCCAGACATCATCTTGATAAGTGCTGTATTTCATGCTGATTGTGCCTAAATTCCATACTCTTTCATTCGAAATAACATTTGTATTAATACCATTTCCGGTGGCGGCGCTGACGATAAAACCTGTCAGACATACCAGCATAAATACCATGCTCACTATACCGCCAATCATAAATTTTAAGTGATGCGTTCCCCGTTTTACCATAATACAATTATCCTCCTCTTCGACAGGTGTTCCACATTCCTCACAATATTTTGCCTTCACTGAAATTCGTTGTCCGCAGGCCGGACATATTGTTTTGATTTCTGAACGGCGTAAAAAGTAAATCAGCAATCCGATAAAGGGTGACACCGCAAAAACTATAGCCGCCCACAGTACCGGGTCATCTCCCCTCCTTTTACAATCCTGATATACCCATGCCGCACAAAAAGATGAAGTACACAGCGCAAACAGGATAACGCCCAGAAGCAGAACGATAAACAGCATGGAAAGCCCGCTGAAACCGTCGCTTTTCCAAAAATACAGACCAAACCGTAAAAAAATGAAAAGATTCATGCCAACACACCCCTTTTCTCAATGCGGATTATAATTTCCTCTTTTATATTTGCTCTTTTTACGCCCACTATGGTAAGCAGTATACCGGCCATGCCGGCATAAAAGCAGATGCCCGCGGCAAAGTAAGATAAATAAATATTTTCAATCATTATCAGCGCCAAAAGAGCCAACAAAGAAAAAGTTATCAGATTCAAAATCATCGGCAAATACCAAAGTGATAATTTATGCACGGCCGGCTGTTTTTGCAAAACGACTTCTTGCTGATACAGGGCCGCTTTCAGTTTATGATTCAGTTCCGGGGCCGGAATATCAGTCATTTTCATAGAAGCATATATAATTTCTTCCATTTCCATATCAGAATGATTCTCTCTCATAACCAGTATCCTCCAATCTTTTTTTAATCAGTCTTCTTCCCTTGAACAATCGGCTTTTCACAGTGCCCGGCGGTTTCCTGATAATAGCCGCTATCTGCTCTATGGAACAATCCGAAAGGTAAAATAATATCAATGGCGTCTGAAATTTTTCCGGCAGCATCTGAATGATTTGACGTACTTCTGTAACCAATTCTTTTTGAAGATAATCTTCTTCAATGCTTTCTTCGGAATGTAGTACCGTTTCCATTTCCTCATCAAAATTGCTGCATGGGGCAATCGTATTCCGGCGCGCCTGTTTTCTTCTGCCGCTTTTCCATAGATTATGCGCCAGAGAGAAAAACAACGCTTTCGGATTTTTCTCCCAGTCAAGCGTCCATTCTGTTTCTAACGCTTTCAGGAAAGTCTGTTGATATAAATCCTCGGCATCCGCCTTTTCCAAACAGAGTTTCAGGCAAAATCTATATATATCTGTACCGAAATCATCAATACATTTTTCTATTTCTGCTGCATTCACCATTTCACCTCCTCTGCCTGTTCACCCTATATTCGCCATGACTTTGCAGGCGGTTCATTTTTTCTGAGGTTTTATTTTCCTGTCATATAAAAAATCGTCGCTCGGCAGCGACGATTCAGAGAATGCTCCGCATTCTCCTTGAATGGTTTACACTGTCGCAATTTCCTATAGATTAAAAAAGCGCCCGAACTGCAATTTTTGCAGCTAAGACACTCTTTTATAAAAAACAATATTGCATATCAGCAATGTCGTAACTTATATCGTCTGCTTTCCAAATCTAAAAAGATATTCCTGTGCCGCCTGAAGAGAAATATCCAGCTTATTTTGCAGCCTCGCCAAAATATCGCTCTCAGAAAGCCCAAATTCGAATCCGGTTTCGATGATTTCTTCTGCCCGGCCCTCTATTTTACCTTTCTCCATGCCTTTTCGCATGCCTTTTTCCATACCTTTTTCTATATTCTCCTGGTCCCGCATCAACAATGTCATATATTCATGCCTCCATTCCCTGTTTTTCCTTGCCTCTCTGACTGCTTCATCCAGCCGTTTTACAAAGTCATCCTCCGACTCTTTTCCGGCCACATAATCAAGAAATGCTTTTAACTCTTTGCTGACATCATCCTGGCTGCCAGCCGCATTTAGAAATAATTTTACCGTTCCATCTTCCAGCGGAAGGCTGTTATCTTCTTCACAGATATTTTTGAAGGTATAGACATGCCTTCCTTTCTCAAAAAGGTCGAATGAACAGATAAAAATGATATAGCTCGGTTTTAATTCCTTATAATGCTGCCCCTTATCTATCATCTGCAAATCTATCATACTCTGATAATACCGGCTGCGTTTCGGCAGTTCCATTGTGTCCGCCACCTGCATTTCGATGTCATAGACCGTTCCCTTGCCATCCCGCACATACACGTCAAGCCGGACGCTTTTGGCATCCACATCCGTTTTGATGCTTTTTTGCGCCTCAGGATATTCGACATGGTCTATTTCCAACTCCGGCAGGATTCTTTGCAGTAACTCTTTACAAAGTTCTGCGTCCTGCATGACTTTTCCAAACATAAAGTCATTGGATATTCCTAAAGTTTCCCATATTGGTGCAAATGCTGTCTGATTTTCTATTTTTTCGGTTAAAATTTTCAGTTTTCAGTCTTTCCTTTCTATTTCTAATTATATTATACAAAGCCTATTTCTAAAATACAATCAATTATAGAATTATTTCGCCGCTGACAAAATTTTCAATATTTCTTCCTCTGCCGAATCCATAGAAACATTGGCGGATAAACGCTTATCTCTCGAAATAATTTCAATGATTTTTTGCTTTATATTTCGGGGACTGACAATTACTCTGAATGGTACACCAATAAGGTCGGCATCCGAGAACATGACTCCGGCGCTGACCCTGCGGTCATCATAAATGACTTCTACACCTTTGTTTTGCAGTTTTTCATACAACTTATCGGCATAAGCCCGAACCTCGGCATCATCAGCACGAACAGCACAGATGTGTACCTGCCAGGGTGCAACCGACAAAGGCCATATCGGACCGTAATCATCATGATGAGCCTCACAGATGGAAGCGGCAAGTCTGCCGACACCGATACCATAACATCCCATAACCGGATACTGTACTTCTCCATTCGTGTCAATATAGGTCATATTCATGGATTTGGTGTACTTGGTTCCGAGCTGAAAAATATTGCCCACTTCAATGCCGCGGGATACTGTAATCGCAGGTTTGCCACAATGCGGGCAGATACCGCCTTCCGGTATTTTCGCAAAATCATGGTACTCTGCCCCTTCTATATCACGTTTCATATCCAGTCCTGTATAGTGATACCCGTAAACATTTGCGCCGCAGGAAAGATTGTTCATTCCTTTAAGGGAACGGTCATACAGAACCGTGAAATCGCCGCTTAAATTAACAGGTCCGATATATCCGGCATTAAGTCCACTTTCTTCGGTAATAATTGCCGGATGAATGTCACAGCCAAGATAATTTGTAAGTTTGGTTTCATTCACCTCAATATCTCCGCGGATAAACAGTACAATATAATGGTCATCCGAATTACGCTGATAAACAACTGCTTTGCAGGAAGCCCTTTCATCACAATGCAAAAACTCGCAGACATCCTCAATGGTATGAATGTTCGGCGTGTGTACCAAAACAAGTTCCTGTGAGTCATCACTTCTTTCGTTATGAATAATGCACTCTGCCGCCTCCATATTCGCGCGGTAATCACATTCTTTACAGATAGCGACAGAATCTTCCCCAATAGAAGTAAGCAGCATAAATTCATGGGAAATATTACCGCCCATCATCCCGGAATCGGAAGCGACCGAAATAACCTCCGGCAATCCAACTCTTACATAGATGCGCTCATAAGCCTTATGGCACTTGTCGTAATAGTTTTCCAAATCTGCCTGACTTGTATGGAAAGAGTAGGCATCTTTCATTGTAAATTCACGAACGCGAATCAGTCCCGCCCTCGGTCTTGCTTCATCGCGGAACTTCGTTTGTATCTGATATATCATAAAAGGATATCTCATATAGCTCTGTCCGTAATCACGCACAAGATGAACGGCTGCTTCTTCATGTGTCATGCCAAGCACAAGAGGACTTCCGCTGCGGTCACGGAAGCGGGCCATTTCTTTACCAATGCTCTCGTATCTGCCGGATTCCTGCCAGATAGAGGCTGGCATAACGACAGGAAACTGCACTTCCTGCCCGTCAATAGCATCCATTTCTTCACGGATAATCTGCTCTATCTTCCGTGTAATTCTTTTCAGCGGCATATAGGATGAAAAAATACCGTTTGTTACATACTTCATATAGCCGCCGCGCACCATCAGAGCGTGACTGTCAATGTTACAGTCCGATGGCCTTTCCCGAAAACGGTCTCCAACAAGTTTCTCCAGTTTCATAAAGGATACCTCCGTATTTTGTTTATGAACACAAAAAAACCCTAAGCCGATATTACATCAGCTTAGGGCGAACTAATCTTAAGTCCGTGGTACCACCTAAATTCGGAGCAATCCGCACTCTCTGGCACAAGAGAAAATCCGATGCCATATCTCTGTAACGGGAGAACCCGGCAAGGCTTACTGTTATTTCAGCTTACAGCTCAAAGATGGGTTGGGCATCTTTTCAATAAAGGCTCGCACCGGCCGCCTTCTCTCTGAAAATCCGAGATGCTTACTATTTCTTATCATAGCTTTTGTGTTCAATTTAATAACTTATACCACAAAAAATAATGGCTGTCAAGAATTCATCTATGAATCATATAACCAGGCATTTCAATCAGTTCACCATACCTGTTCATTTTGTGTTATAATGTTTTACAGATTTTGTTTCCCTCATTTTTCCCATATCAGGGTTCGTAATGCCCTGTTGGAAGATATAACGCAAGGGAATTTGCAAGGGAAGGCTAGCCTGCGATAAACTTAGTATTTTCAATGGTATCAAGGATTTTAATCACAAAATAACAACTGATATCTTCTTAAAATAATCAAATCACACTCGTAATTTATGAGGAAAACCATGAGAGAAAAATGTAAGCAGAAAATCCTATATCCTGTTATATCCATTCTGATTCCATGTATATTAGGGATTATTGGAATGGTGAGCCAAAATGTTTCCCTCACAATATGGATACAAAATCCTTTCATTATATTTTTATTAACTTTTGTATGTATGTTTGCTTTAAAATACGATTTAAAATTTCATTCTGAAATGATTGTGTTTATATCCGCTTTTTCATTGGGATTCACATTTTTAGGGCCGAATATCGATGGTGTCCATCGCTGGTTAAGATTGCCATTCTTTACTTTAAATGTATCTACAATTATTATTCCAATCACAATAGCAGCTTTTTATCGACTGACAGAAGCAAAAAAATATGCTATTTTCTACATTATGCAACACAAAACAAAAGAAGTGCCTTATTTAAGCACTTCTTTACTGCGGATAACAGGACATTGAACAGGTTCAAGTCCTCTCTTCGCTTTCTTGATATTTTACTGCGGATAACAGGACTTGAACCTGCACGGTCTCCCACCAGAACCTAAATCTGGCGCGTCTGCCAATTCCGCCATATCCGCCTGTAATAAACATATGTATCATAACATTCCGGCCCTTTTATGTCAATCCTCGCAGCCGGTTTTCGAAGGCGCTGTTTTGAATCTGTTTTAAATCATTTTCAGCTCCGCTTATCGTCAACAGGCTGAGCGTGTTATTTTTCAGCCCGCTCCCCGATATGGCTGATAATCTGTCTGTTAATCCGAATCATAAAAAATACCGTCATGAACAGGGACATCATTTCCGCTATCGGAAAAGCCCACCATACATAATCGACATTCCCCGCCAGGGACAACAGCCAGGCCGCCGGAAGCAGTACCACCAACTGTCTTGCTATCGATACAATCATACTGTACACCGCCCGTCCCAATGCCTGAAATACCGTACCACAAATGATACAGAATCCTGCCAGCAGATAACTGATACTGATTGTGCGCAACGCAGGAACGCCGATTGCAAGCATTGTCTCCGAGGCATCAAACATTAATAACAGTTGTTCCGGAATGATATTAAACAGCATCAGCCCTATCATCATCGCGACAAAAGCATACAGAATACCAAGTTTTACCGTTTTCAGAAAACGTTCCTTTTTACCTGCTCCGAAATTGTATGCCAGAATCGGAACAAGACCGTTATTCATACCGAAAATGGGCATAAAAACGAAACTCTGCAGTTTAAAATAAACGCCAAATACGGCTGCGGCCGTGGATGAGAAAGAAATCAGTATCAGATTCATTCCATAAGTCATCACAGAGCCAATCGCCTGCATAATCATAGAAGGGATTCCCACCGCATAAATCTGCGCAACAATATCCCCCTCCAGTTTCAGTCCCTCTTTTTGAATCTTCACTTCTTCGTTTTTCTTCAGATTCAGATATAAAGCCAGCGCCCCGGCCACAATCTGTCCGATAACAGTCGCAACAGCCGCGCCTTTGACTCCCATTTCCGGCATACCGCCCAGACCAAAAATCAGAATCGGGTCAAGAATGATATTAATAATCGCTCCGGTTCCCTGTGTAATCATCGTATAAATGGTTTTTCCGGTCGATTGTAACAGCCGTTCAAACGTAAACTGCATGAAAATACCAAAGGAACAACAACAGACAATCGTCAGGTAATCCGTTCCATACTGTACAATTTCCGTATCGGCAGTCTGACTCCTGTAAAAGGTCGAAACGGCGAATAATCCGATTGCCACAAAAATCAAAAAGCTGAGCGCCATCAGAATAATTCCGTTGCAGGCGCATTTGTTCACCTTTTCATAATCCCTTTCCCCGAGTGAGCGCGAAAGCACGGCATTGATACCGACGCAGGTTCCCGCCGCAACGGCAATCATCAGGCTCTGAATCGGAAACGCAAGCGATACCGCTGTCAGCGCATTTTCATTAATCCTCGCAACAAAAATACTATCGACTACATTATATAATGCCTGCACCAGCATAGAAATCATCATCGGCAGCGACATCGAAATCAGCAGACGGTTTACCGGCATCGTTCCCATTTTATTTTCTTTAGTCTGTTCCATATACTCCTCCCTGCTTTCCTGCAAAAAAAGAAAGCTCAGATAAACCGAACTTACTCTCATGTTTGCATATAATTTGAAATGAGCCACTGGGGATATCGCACAGGGGTTCGAATCCCCATTTCAACTTCCCTTTATTTTTTTAATGAGCCACTGGGGATGTCGCACAGGGGTTCGAATCCCCATTTCAACTTCCCTTTATTTTATAATGAGCCACTGGGGATTCGAACCCCAGACAACTTGATTAAAAGTCAAGTGCTC
>CAJTRK010000039.1 GCA_910578475.1 uncultured Lachnospiraceae bacterium
TCGACATCGCCGACAACGACATCAACGAGGTTTCGGGCGGTCAGCTTCAGCGGGCATGTATCTGCCGCAGTATGATAAACGACCCGAAAATGATTTTTGCCGACGAGCCGACAGGGGCTTTGAACCGCGCTTCCTCCGACGAGGTAATGGAAGAGCTTGTAAAATTAAATTCTGAGGGAACAACAATCATGCTCGTTACTCACGATGTTAAGGTAGCGGCAAAATGTACAAGGGTCATGTACATTGTTGACGGGAACATAAAGGGAGAGTACGACTTAAGCGACTGTTCCACGCAGATGAGAGAACGGGAGCGTGCATTGAATAACTGGCTTCTGGAATTAGGGTGGTAGTGTGAAAAATAAATTTTTCACACGCGAATTTGTGCCTGCGGCGCAAATATCGCAGGTTGAGAGAATGGCATGGTTATTAGTATGGATATTCTTATCGTTGAGGAATGAAACAGGAATATATGCAGCGCACTACTATCTGGTTTAGACCTTTTCACATTGCATTAAAAAAGACAGAACCGCAAACCCGGTTCTGTCTCTTCATAACGCTTTAAATGTTTCGAGGTATATGTATTTTTGTAATATTACATAGCCGCTTTGACGCTATTTCAGTCCCCTTCCATAAAAGAACCCTCCTTTTCATCCTTAAAACCAGTATGCTTCGGATTTAAGGCGTTGCTGAATAATGTCATTCAGACAAATATAGCTATAAATTGTCAAAATCTCATTTGTTTCTTTTCTTTATAGTCTATCATATAAATAATTATATTCAAGTCTTGACATTTGAAATTTTTTCTAAATGATTAAAAAGTCCATTCGATAGAATAAGTATAATTCACATTGGCGTCATTGATTTGATATTCATATACGCATCTTTCGCCACAGTCCGGAAGTTCTTTTAGCTTTTCTTCCCTGATAAGCGTTTCCATTTTTAAATCTGCATAGATAACTGCTCTGACATCGTGAAAAACATGGTCTTCCTTATTACAGGATATTCTTAGAATAAGTTTGTCGGTCTGGTTTTTCACCATATGTGCCAGATAAGGTTCCATGACATTTTTTTCGTCTTTGGCTTTGGTCAGTATTGCATAATTAAGAGTCTCCCCTTTTTGACGTTTGGCAATGATTTTATGGTTATAGGGCATTGAGTCTTTTGATTCTATGAGTTTAATATCGTCATCGCTTTTCTCTGTTACTAAACTTGTTCCATCATAAGAGCTGCCCGTCCAGATGATTTTTCTTGTAAACTCATTCAGTTCATCTTTTTGTACGACTGCATTTATCGTCCGGAGGCATTCGATTTTATTTCTTTTTTGTAAAAAGTTAAAATCTATCTCCATATTCGTATATTTGATGTCAGCATATTTTAATTCGGAAATATCCGTTTTATTGGATATTAATTTTTTGATATTGACATCGGTTAATAATTCGATTTCATCTTTTGTTGCAATCCGCGGTTCATAAAAATCCAAATAAGTCTGGCCGATTGCTCCATAAAAGAGTTTCATTTCCGGATTGTCGTTTTCTCCAAAAGATAAAATATGTTTTTGGGAAATACCAGGATAAGGATTGATGTAATAAATTTTTCTGATTCCGAGCTGATATGCCTTTTTGGCACATAATTCACAAGGACTCGCCGTAGTAAACAAATTACCATTTTTAATTTGCGTTCCTCCATATTTCGAAATCTGTAAAAAAGCATTTTCCTCTGCATGAAGAGAGCGTGTATAGACCTGATTCCTTTCACCGGTAATGCTGTTGTATACATCTTTAAAGCAATATGGCATACAGCGTCCATACAATTTATCTTTTGTATGAACATTAATCTTCTTTATTGCATTAGAAAATTCTTTATTTTCAATTTCAAAGTCGCTATAATTTTCGTGGTCTTTGTTCTGGCAATAGGATGCAGAGTCTCTCAACAGGCAGGGAATTTGTCCTTTGGGGACATCATTCCAACCGACAGACTGAATAGAGTAATCTCCACGGGTTACGACTGCTCCTACCTGTCGTGACAAGCATCCCGAATTAAATTTTGTATTGTATGCCAGCTGCATGCAGCGTTCAATATGGGATGGCGTAACTAATCCTGGATGAATAATTAAGGAAATATATTTTATTAACTGTCTTGTCAGGTCATAATATTTATCATTCTTGATATCCGGATTATAAATATGGATGCCGGCGTATTCAATGCAGCTTTCTATACTCTGATGGTAGAATACTTCCTGAGGGTATTTCATTTTTTGTGCATATTCGATGGAGTCCAGATTGGCCAGTTCTTCCGAAGTTAAATTGCGCAGACGGCCGCATCGGTCGCTGTCATTTGTGCTGACTGCCATCAGATAAAAGGCTCTGTATTTATCTTTTAGGAACATGGCTTCATATGGATTTCGAATAGCATCTATACATATTCGCGTAGACTGTATATTATTGTTTTTATTATAGGAATTAATAATTTCAATTAAAATTGCAATCCGTTTTGCAAAAAGTCGATATTTCTTTTCATTAAACTGGTCCTTAAATGGATTCCCGGAACAACGAATATTGTTTCCGAATTGCTGCATGATATAGGTATAAAGGTGAAATTTTGATTGCTGTTTTCCTTTGAGCTTATCTGTATAGGTTTCGTAACAGGAATAGGAATCCATTACGCTGCGGAAACGCTTTTTATATCCTTTCAGTGTTTCCATATAAAATTTATAATAATCGGATATACTCTCAGCACTTAACGATGATACTTCAATTTGTTCAGGATTCAGAGGATATTTTTTGCATTCATCAAACATGTACTGCATTTGCTTTATTCCTTCAAGAACCTTGTGCTTTTCGCCTATATTAATTGTTTCTTTTCTGGTCTCATCCGTAATATTTTTTATGTAGTCACAAAAGGAATCAATTCCGGATTCAAGTACGCTTGCAAAGATTAATCCGCTGACTTCTATTACGGAAAAAGCCTGCCATCGTCCGGGTTCTTTCATATATTCATCGATGATGCGTTCTTTTCGCTCTTCGCTGTTTTTAAAATCATAATGTTTGGCATTGCGCAAATCCAAATCTTGAAAATGTTTCTTTTCCAGTATTTTGGCAACAGTACTGCAGCCGGCGCCGGTTCGCCCTGTTAAACCGATAATAATTAAACATTCTTTTCCTTCGTAGACTTGTGAGATTGCATCTTTCATCTTTATCCTCCTGTATTCAAAATTTTTTCAGACATCGTATGCCTGCCTGACGGTTCCAGGTAATCTGTAAAAATATCGTTCTCTGTTTTTAATCATTTTATCAAATTTCTTTTATTCTATATTGACTGTTTTTGCCTGATTTTTGCCTTTTTTTGCCGGCTGATAGTTCTGTGAAGCCGTCAGGGAAATTTCATTGACACAAATAATTTAAGCATTGCCATATACTGCAAAAAACAGAATCATAAGAATATCGGACGAAGGCGGTAAACTATGAACAAAGAATGGTCTGGGTTTCATAAAACAAAGCGGACATGGATTAGGAAAAAAATAAAAGAACTTAACAGACAAAAGATTGCAGAATTTTCAGAGAGACTGCATTTGCAGGAACGATATACAGATATCTTTGAAGTGAAGGAAATGCAGAAAAAGATTCTTTGCGGCTTATCCTGTACCGATTGAAAAAAGATTATACCGAAAGCACGCAAAGAATATTTAAAATCGCTGCATGTGGTCAGCAGACGGGTCCTGCTCATGAAAAACAATAACGGCTTCGCGAAGTTCAAAAGGCCCCATTTCATAAAAACCTTTTCCGGTACGATTCAGGCGTTCTATGGAAACAAGGCGGTTGGCCCGTTTGGGCTGGCCGTTTAAGAACGCAATGCCGGGTTCTCCATATTCCTCACTCAGTTCCGGGTCATCTTCTTCCTCATAATAAGGGTCGAACAGATACAGTTTGTCGCTTTCGATGCCGGTCAGCAGCACATAATGGGACACTTCCAAAAAAAGGCGCAGAACAACAACGCCGCCCTGCCGGAGCGCGCAGCCGATTCTGCCCGTTTGATTGATATGTACTTCTTCTCCCGACAGGAACTCACAGGAAATCGGGAAGCGCTTCGCCTGGCCGAACTGATTAAGCCAGTCGGCAAGAAATCTCATAGCGGACGAGGAAGTGCCGCGTTTGCAGATTTCGCCTTTGTCATTATAAGAATCCATACAATAGAGCATAATATATTTAATGATTTCGGGAGGCACTTCTTCCCGCTCAAAAAGGAACCGAATTGCGTTGGTAAGTGAGACCGGACCGCAGTCGTATTCGCTGGACTGATAATTAAGCAGATTTTTCATAGTTCGGAATACCTTTCACAATCATTGTCAGCATATCTTGACGTTCTTTCGTACTATAAAAGTGATTGTAATATACAACGGATATGGCATAATGTCAAGAAGTCGTTTGTTTGTTTTGAAGCGGACGCGTGAGGTGTGACGGAGGTGCGCCGAATCTGCCTCAATTTACAAAAAAATATTGACATTGTTAATATATGGAAATATAATAAACAAAATTCCTAGTTAAACGGTAGGAAGTGAATCGGAAACGGTTTAAGGGAGATTGAAGGAGGAACATAATGAAAAAATTTTTCGGTAAGATAGTCAGTCTGACGCTTGCGGCGGTAATGATGTTTCTGATGGCCGGCTGCGGCGCATCGGACGGCGGCGCAGCGGGTGACGGCGCGTCTGTGGGAGACAGCGCACAGGGAAACACGGCGGCAGAAGGCGCAGCGTCAGGAGAGAAAATTGTTAATATCGGCATTACGGATTCTCTGGGAGGAATGAACCCGCTTACGAATGACCAGACATGGGTCAATAAATATGCGGTAGGATTACAGTTTCTTCCGCTTGTGGAGCTGGATGAAGAGCTGAACTTTCAGCCGATGCTGGCGGATTCGGTAACGACGGAAGATAATCGGAATTTTATCGTTCATATCGATGAAAACGCGACGTGGTCAGACGGAACACCGGTTACGGCGGAAGATGTAGAGTTTACCTTTTTGAAGCTGGCGAGTCCGGTTATTGCCAATCCTACGTTAATGCTTTATGCGTTCGAAGGGGTAAACGATGACGGGTTCGTGGAAGAAGGCGCGGAAAGCGTGGAAGGCGTTAAGGTTTTGGATGAAAAGACGGTGCAGTTTACGACGAAGTATCCGATTGCACTGACGACATTCGAGAACACCTATGCCTTTTACATTCATACGCTTCCAAAGCATATATTAAGTCAGTACAGCGAGGCGGAACTTTCCACATTGGACTGGTTTAATCATCCGGATGTTGTCAGCGGACCGTATCGGGTAACGGCTTATGATGTGGACCATTATATTTCCTATACGTCTAATGAGCAGTATTGGAAGGGCGCGCCTAAAATAGGAAAGTTGAATTTTAATATTCTGGATTCCAGTCAGATATATGCGGGGCTCCAGTCCGGGGAAATCGACGTGACACATCATACGATGACGGCGATTCCGCAGGAGGATTATGAAAACATCGAGGCACTGGAAAATGTTGACGTTGTATATGGTTCTCCGGTAACAAATCAGTCTGTTTTTATTCAGACCGCAAATATTACGGATGAAAGGGTTCGTCAGGCGCTTGTATATGCAATTGACAGAAATCAGATATTAGAACAGCTCATGAAAGGGCATGGTGAAATTGTGGATGGTTTTCTTTCTTCTGCGAGTCCTTTCTATGACGCGGATATCGAACCGATGTCCTATGACCCTGAAAAGGCTAAAGCGTTGTTGGCGGAAGCGGGATGGGACGGCTCCAGAACGCTGCGTTTCTATGTGAATTCCGGCGACGGCACGTTTGTCAATGCGGCGCAGGCAATGGCGGCACAGTGGGCGGCAGTCGGTATCAAAACAGAAATACAGACCGTTGATTTGGCAACGCTGATGACGGTTGCGGGCACGACGGATTATGACCTTTTTGCGGTACAGTACACTTATGCGCCGGTTGACCCTTATCCCGATATTGCGTGGCTGCTCGGCGGCGAAGGCAGCTGGACCGGTTATGGCAATGATGAAATCAACGAGGCGCTTGCGGCGACACAGACAGCCGAAAGCATTGATGAAATGAAAGGTTTTTATTCCATTGTGGATAAAAAAGTACAGGAAGAGGTTCCCATGTTCTCGGCTTATATTATCAGCGGACAGGGAGCGGTCAGTAAGCGGCTGACAGGCGTTCATGCGAATGTGTACGGATTCTTTATTAACGTACACGAATGGGATATTACCGGGTAAAGATTGAATATTGAGGTAAGGAATATGATTATAAGAAACTGATGCTGTATGGCAATCAGGACTTGCAGTTATAAAAGGCAAATGTTACTATAAATGTTAAGTTGCAATACCACAGATGGCAGCAGCCCGTCTGTGGTATTTGTCGCACTGATTAATTTATTGCTGTGAAAGAGCTTTCAACGCTGCCCGCTTTATGGCATGAGCAGGAATGGGGGATTTCAATGTCACATTTATTGGAAGTGAAAGGACTGACGACGACCTTTCAGGGAGATTTCGGAACGAATACAAGCGTAGACCATGTTTCTTTTTATGTGGATGAAGGAGAAACGGTCTGTATCGTTGGAGAATCCGGCTGTGGGAAGAGCGTCACCTCTCTTTCGCTTATGAGACTGCTTTCCAGAAGCGGAGAAGTAACGGAAGGTACGGTTTTTTTTGACGGGCAGGATTTGTTTGCGATGACGGAAAAAGAGCTGGATAAGGTTCGGGGCAACCGGATTACGATGATTTTTCAGGACCCGCTGACGTCACTGAATCCGGTTTTTACGGTGGGGAGCCAGATTGCGGAAAGCATACGGGTTCATATGAACCTGAGCAAGGAAGAGGCAAAGGCGAGGGCGGAAATGCTGCTTGAGAGAGTCGGTATGCCGGATGCGGCGGGAACGATGAAAAAATTTCCGCATACGCTCTCAGGAGGTATGCGGCAGAGAGCGATGATTGCGATGGCGTTATCCTGTAATCCGAAGCTTTTGATTGCGGACGAACCGACAACGGCGCTGGATGTGACGATACAGGCGCAGATTATGAATTTGTTAAAAGATTTGCAGAAAGAAAACGGGATGTCCATTATCCTGATTACCCACGATATGGGACTGGTAGCCCGGATGGCGGACAGAGTTCTGGTCATGTATGCGGGACAGTTTATCGAAGAAGCCCCCGTAAAAGAACTGTTCAAAAGCCCGCAACATCCTTATACAGAGGCGTTGCTTGGCTCCGTTCCGACGATTCATGACGCCGCGGACAGGCAGCTTTTTTCCATACCGGGTATCGTGCCGGAAGTTTATGATGAGATTACCGGATGCCGTTTCGCGGGCCGGTGTCCGCATTATGCGGCGGAATGTGACAGACGGCAGGAAGATTATGTATTCGGGCCGGGACATACGGCGAAGTGCATAAGGCGGAAAGAACTTCTAAGTCCGCGGAAGGACGCGAACTAAGAAGCTCTGCGGATTTGAGGGGGCTCAGAGGCTTATGAAAGGGAATAGGAACAGGCGGTTTTTTTTCATGCTGCTGCTCAGTCTTTGCATAACGGCATGTGGAGAGCAGACAGGTGCGGATAGTAAGACGGAAGAAGCGATTGCGGAAGACGGGGTGTCTGCGGGAAATACGGCAGAGCTTGAAAAGGCGTTTGAGGGGAATGCAACAGAGCTTGAAAAGGCGTTCGAGGGAAATGCGGCAGAGTTTGAAAATCCGCTCGCGGCAGAAGACGAAGCGTTGACAGAAAAGGCAGCGGAACCGGCAGAAGAAAACGCAGGCGGCGGCCGGTCGGAGCAGGATGATGCCATTACGCTGTACCTGTCGGAGGAGATAACATATAGCGATGAAATCATACCGGTACAATATGTGGATGATTTATCATTGCTTGAAGAGATGAAATATACGGACAGCACCTATGCCTGCAGGGACGGCAAGCTATATTATCGCAGATATCATGAAAATTCTTTTGAGGAAGCGGCAATGTGGGGAAATTATGACTCGGTTTCCGGAAAAGAAAAGGAAATTGTCCGCATCGATGAAGACGGAGCGGAAACCGTTCTGTTCATTGACAAAGGCTATGGCGATATGTATTTGCTGAACGACAGGTTCTATATGACGGAAATGGCAACAAGGAACGAGGATGGGGCAGTTTATCACCAAAAGAGGCTATATTCCGTGGATATGCAGGGAGAAGACCGGATTGATTATGGATATGTCGGTATTTATGGATATGGCGGTATTTTTGCAATTGATGAGACGAGAAATATCATCGTCATGGAAATTATAGAAGAGGAAGGATTCTGCTATTATGCGTTGAATTATAAAACCGGGGAAAAGAAACGGATGCTCCCATCTGAGGATGATTATTCTCATTATATCGGAGCCTATCGGGACGGATGGCTTTATTATGAAAGAATAAACTGGTCTGATGCGGGTGTATTTGAGTTGTGGGCGGTGTCTGTGGAAGGGGAACGGAGAAAAATTATTGCGATTGCATCGGAGCTCAATCAGCGGTCCGTTGGTTTTAAGGAACATATACAGAATATCAAAGCAGACGGAGAACGGATTTATTTCATCGTTGGCGGTTATGACGGAAGCGCCGGTGAATTTCAGGGAGGAAAACTTATCAGTATCAAACCTGACGGTACGGATTATAAGGCGGTAGAAACTCCGGGAGATACTTATTATGTCAGTCATGATAATGGAAAGACGTTCCTGTATTTTCCGCGTTTCTTTATGCCGGTAGCAGACGACGTACAGGAATGTGATACGATGGTATGGGATATGGAGGAGGATATCTGTTATCTTTCCGATTTCCCGCAAACGTTTATACAATCATACGACTGGTATGCGGAGCGGATTTGTAAGTATGATTCCGACAATGCAGGTGTTTTGTTTGAGCCGTCATTTTATTATGATGATATTTATACTTATGAAGTAAATATTTATGCGGTTCCCGATGATTCGGGCCGGATTGTCAGGGTTGCCATGAATCTGGGTGCGTATATTGACAAATATGAAGACGGAGAAGTGGACCGGGCAGCATATAAGGATTTATACTATGCGGACGGCGTCTTATACTTCAGGGTAGAATACAGTGTTTATGATGAAGATACCTCTATCGGCTGGCGGGATGGCTATCGCAGACTGCGTTCGGATGTGTACCGGCTGAAAACGGGAGAGAGTGCGGCAAAGCTGCTGTATTCATATTAGAAGGGAAAGCTTGTAATGGAAAAAGGAACAGGAAGCGTGATGAAGAAAGAACCGCTGATTCGAGTGGAAAACATGAAAAAATATTATCCGGTCAAGGGCGGAATCGTTCCCCATACGACCGGATATATCAAAGCGGTGGACGGGGTCAGTTTTTCCGTGATGCAGGGGGAAACGCTTGGCCTCGTCGGGGAATCCGGCTGTGGGAAATCCACCATTGGCAGACAGCTGGTAGGTCTGGAAGCGCTGACGGAAGGCAGCATCTATTATAAAGGAATGAATCTTTCTGAAATGAAAAAGGAGGAGCGACAGAGAATCCGTACAAACCTTCAAATGGTTTTTCAGGATTCGTATTCTTCTCTGAACCCGCGGAAGCATATTTATGAAATTCTGGCACAGCCGATGTTGTATCATAAAATATCGACCAAAGAAACGATAGAAAAGGATATTGTCAGGCTTCTTGATATGGTCGGGCTGCCGGGAAGCGTGCTTGGCCGGTATCCCCATGAATTTTCGGGCGGACAGAGACAGAGAATCAGTATCGCGAAGGCGCTTTCCCTGAATCCGGAATTTATTGTCTGTGATGAGCCGGTCAGCGCGTTGGATGTTTCCATTCAGGCGCAGATATTGAATCTGTTGAAAAGTCTGCAGGAAGAATTGCATTTAACGCTTCTTTTTGTAGGCCATGGGCTCGGAGCGGTAAACTATGTCAGCGACCGGATTGCAGTCATGTATCTTGGCAAAATTGTGGAAATCGGAAGCGCGGAAGAAGTCTTCCGTTATCCGGTGCATCCTTATACGAAGGCTTTGCTGGAGGCCGTTCCTGTGCCGGACCCGGAAGCGGAGGAAAAGGAGCGGGGCATTTTGCAGGGAGAAATCGGAAGCAGCGAAGCGCCTCCGGCGGGATGCCGTTTCCATCCAAGATGCCCTTACGCCACGAAAGCGTGCGGAGAAAAAGAACCGGATATGCGGGAAGTGGCAGAGTGCGGCAGCGGAGCGATACGGCAGGCGGACAGAGGAAGCAGCGTGATGCAGGCGGCAGAACATGGAACCGAAGCATGCAGAGGACATTATGTGGCCTGCCCGCGTATCATGGAAAAATAGAAGGGCGGACGGATATGGGTAAATATATTTTGAAAAGAATTTTAATAGCGATTCCTGTTCTGATTGGCATTACGATTATCGATTACGCGATTATGTGTCTTGCCGGAAGTCCGCTCGCGATGCTGCAGGGGCCGCGGGTATCGGAGGGTGCGCTGGAGGCGAAAAGAATTGCGTTGGGGCTGGACCAGCCTTTTTACATGCAGTACTTTGTCTGGCTCGGACAGCTTTTGTGCGGTAATATGGGATATTCCGTCAAATCCTATCAGCCGGTGGCGGCCATGATTGGAAGCCATCTTGGACCGACTTTGCTTTTGATGGGGGTATCGCTGCTCATCAGTCTGCTGATTGCCGCGCCGGCGGGGATTTACAGTGCGGTTCATCAGTATTCCAAAGGCGATTATACGGTAGTGACGCTTTCTTTTCTGGGGAGCAGCGTGCCGGGGTTCTTTTTGTCCCTGTTATTGATTTATCTTTTTACGGTCAAACTGGGGCTGCTCCCGTCAAGCGGTATGATTACGCTCGGAACGGACGGCGGGTTTTTGGACGTGGCGAAACATATGGTGATGCCGGTCATTGTGCTGGCGGCTTCTATGGCAGGGAGCAATATCCGCTATATCAGGAGCGCGGTGTTGGAAATATTACAGCAGGATTATCTGCGTACCGCGCGGGCCAAAGGCATCGGCAGGTTCAGGGTAATTTATAAGCATGCCCTCAGAAACGCGCTCATACCGATTGTTACGGTTATCGGCATGCAGATTCCCATGCTGTTTGGCGGCGCAATTATTATCGAACAGGTATTTTCCTGGCCGGGTCTCGGGCTGATGACAATGAGCGCGATTAGCAACCGGGATTATCCTGTCATTATGGGCGTATGCCTTTTATCGGCGGTCGTCGTACTGCTCGGGAATCTGGTGACGGATATTTTATACGCACTTGTGGACCCGACAATTCAGCTGCAATAAATGAAAAATCAGATTCTGCGGAACAGAATTGGAAAACGTTTGAACGGAGAGGCATTCAGAATCATGATGAAAGATACCGAATACATGAAAAATCGAAAAATTGCGACGGAGAGTTACAGGCAGACCATTGTCAGGCGGTTCAGAAAACATCATCTGGCGGCGTTCAGTCTGGGTATTCTGTTGTTTGTCGGCCTGGCGGCAGTTCTTGCGCCGATAATCGCGCCCTATGACCCGGATGCGATGGTCGGGCCGTTTAGCGGTGCGCCCTGCCGGGAGTTTCTGCTCGGCACGGACCAGATAGGAAGGGATGTTTTCAGCAGGCTGTTGTATGCGACGCGGGTATCGTTGTTAGTCGGTGTTATGGCGACGCTGATTTCAACGGTTATCGGCGTGGCGCTAGGGTTGATTGCCGGATATTTTGGCGGTGTGGCGGATATGCTCATCATGCGGTTCACGGACATGGTCATGTCGTTTCCCTATATACTGCTCGTATTGGTGGCGGCTTCCATTTTTAAACCCGGCCTGTGGAATATTATTCTGATACTGGGATTTGTGGACTGGCCCGGCATTGCAAGGCTGGTGAGAGGAAATGTGCTGTCTTTGCGGGAAACGAATTTTGTGAAAGGGAATCTGGTGGCGGGTATGCCGCTCCGGCATATTTTATTTTCGGAAATTCTGCCGAATACGGTGGCGCCGATTCTTGTTTATGCAACTTCCGTGCTTGCTATTTCGATGCTGGATGAAGCGGCGCTCAGTTTTCTCGGAATGGGGGTACAGCCTCCGGCGGCAAGTCTCGGAAATATGCTGAACGGCGCGCAGTCTTTGACGATACTGACCAGTCAGCCCTGGCTGTGGATTCCGCCGGGTCTTGTGATTGTCATACTCGTTATTGCGATTAATTTCGTGGGAGATGCGCTGAGAGATGCGTTGGACCCCAACAGTGAGAAGCGGTAGTCTGTAACAGCCGGCACTAAAAATGAAATTGCAAATGGAAGGGAAGTGGATTGAAATGGGCGGGAAAGATTTGGAAAGGGAGCTGCGTGAGGCGTTTTACTGGTTCCATGAGCATCCGGAGCTGTCCTATGAAGAAGTCCGGACGACGGAGAAGATTCGGGAGATACTTTCGGCTCACGGAATTGAAATACTCCCTTACAGGCTGGAGACCGGGCTTGTTGCGGTTATCCGGGGAGAACAGGAAGGGCCGGTGCAGGCGCTGCGCTGTGATATTGACGCGCTTCCCATAGAAGAAGAAACGAAGCTGCCTTATCGGTCCAAAGAGCCGGGGAGAATGCACGCCTGCGGACACGATATGCACATAACGGCCGGAATCGGATGTGCCGTTCTTTTGCAGGAAAACAGAAGCAATCTGCGGGGCACGGTCAAGGTGATTTTTCAGCCGGCGGAGGAGACTTCTCTTGGCGCTTTGAAGATACTGGAAACAGATGTTATGGAGGATGTGGAGAAAATCTGGGGATTTCATGCCGACCCGACGAATGCGGCAGGAACGATTGCTGTCCGGGAAGGATTTGTAACGGCGGCGGTGGACCGCTTCCTTATTACGATAAAAGGAATCGGATGTCACGGTGCGCACCCGGATAACGGTATCGACCCGATTCCGGCGGCTGCGGCTGTCATACAGGCATTGCAGTCGATTGTCGGCAGAAATGTCAATGCTTTTCATCCTTCGCTGCTCAGCGTGACAAGAGTCAGCGCGGGAACGACATGGAATGTGATTCCGGCGGAGGCCGTCATGGAAGGCACTGTCCGCACGATGGAGCGGGAGGACAGGGAATTGTATGAAAAGCGTCTGCGTGAAATTGCGGAGAAAACCGCACAGGCATATGGGGCGGAGGCGGAAACAGAATGGATTCCGGGGCCGCCGGCGACTTGGAATGATAAAGAAATGGCGGATTTCTGCACGAATCTGGCGTCGGAGATGGGATTTCAGACGGCGGTGGAAGAAAGTTCTCTGGGCGGAGACGATTTTGCTTTCTATGAAGAAAAGATTCCGGGCTGTTATATAAAAATCGGAACCGGCATCGGACATCCGATTCATCACCCGGCATTTGCGGTGGAGCCGGAAATGCTGCTTCCGGCATCGAGGTTTTTGGGTTCCTGTCTGATGGTTTATGCAGGTGGAGGCTTTAATCCCCTTGCGGAATCGTAACTTCCCGCACCAGATTAGTCTGAAAATAATCCCTGATTTCTTCCGGCTTTTCGGTCTGTCCGAGCACCCACATGAGTTTGGTGACGGCAGCTTCCGCGGTCATGTCATAAGCCTGAAGCACGCCGCCCCGAAGCGCAAGAAGCCCCGTTTCATAGACAGACAGATTGCTTCCTTCATATGGGCACTGGCTTCCGGCAAGGACTGTCATTCCGTCTTCGACCGCTTTCCGGACCGCCGATGCGAAGTCGTGTTTTAAAAAAGGCATTCCGCCCAGACCGAATCCCTCGATATAAACGCCCTGATACCCCTGCTTTTGCAGAAGGCCGAGGATGGACGGTTCAATGCCCGGATATAATTTCAACAGAAATACTTTATCGGAGTAATGCGGCTACACCCGGAAAACGCCTTTCTTTTCGGGCAGAAGTTCTTTTTTGATATGGAGGCCGAGGGCGCTGATTTCCGCCACGTTCGGATAGTTGGCGCTGTCAAAGGCGTCAAAACTCATGGAGCGCACTTTGGATGTTCTGCACCCCAACATGACTTTTCGGTTAAAAGCCGCAAAGACGCCGGCACATCCGCTTGCGGCCATGTGAATTGCACAGCGGCAGTTTTCCATTGCGTCGGCAACAGGATGAGAAATGGAAAGCTGACTTCCTGTCAAAACGACGGGAAGCGGAACATTTTGCAGCATGAAAGAGAGCATGGAAGCCGTATAAGCGAGCGTATCCGTTCCGTGAATAATGACGATTCCGTCATAATTCAGATAGACCTGACCGATTTTCAGGGCGAGCGCCGCCCAGTCCTCGGGAAATATATTTGCGCTGTCAAGGGAGCAGAAGTCTTCTGTTTCCAGTTCCAGATTTTTTGATACCATATGGAGTTCTTCCAGAATCTCCCGGCTGGAAAGTCCGGGACTCAGCCCCTGTTCGCTGTTGACGGAGGAAAGCGTGCCTCCGGTGTTGATAATCAGTATTCTTTTTTTCAAAGGAATCCTCCGCATTTTAAAAATAATCCGAAAAATAAGGTTTTTCTACCGGAATCAATCGTTCCAGCCATGTCAGCATATAGTATTCCGTCTGGATTTTTTCGTGTTCATATAGATATGTCGGTCTTTTATAGCCCATCAGCATTGTCGTCAGCGTGTTGACGGAAAGCTCTACGACGTTGATGCTCTGGTTATTTTCCACCCGTTCACAGATAGTCTTTCCATCGCGCCAGGACACCATATAATCGCCTTCGTTCCAGGGAGCCATCGCATCATGAACGAGAAAATGGAGTTTTAACTCTTCGGGCTGTACCTGGTAAGGATAATCGGCAAGAAATTCCCGGACGTCCACGATACGCGCCATAATGTAAGGTGAGATTGTTTCCGTGATTTCGCTGTCATCAAATAAATAAGCCATCGTTTCGCCGGAATAATTATCGCCCTGTACCTGGGTAATCATGGAAAAATGGGCGCTGATGTAGTTCCACAGGCCGTGATTTGCCTCGATATTCAGATAAACCATTTCCTTGATATGGAAAATTTCATTGGCAATGTAATAGACCACATAACCGAGCGGTTTATGTTCTTTGCTGTAATAAACGGCCGCAATAATATCTTCGTTATCCCACCGCCAGTATTCTTCCCAGGATAAGGCGTCGCGAATCAGCGCGCCGTGCCGCTGCAGGGCAAAATAGGAATGAACGTTATGGTAGTCTTCGGAATCCAGCCCGACGCGTTCTACCATGCCGTCCACCGGAACCGCTTTGGGGAGCTGCGTGTCTTTTACGATAAAAGTGAGTTTGTCTGATACGATTTCCCAACCCATCTTGCGGTAAAAGGGAATCGAGTAGGGATATAGAAAAGAAATCGGCATTTTCTGCTGATGAATATAGTCGAGGGCATGTTTCATCAGAGAATGAATCAACCCCCGGCCCGTGTATTCTGGATAGGTAGCGACGCCGGTGATGCCGCCCATGTCCATGATTTCATCGTGGATATTGACTTTCATAGAATAGACGACAATCATGGATGCCAGTTTGTTCTGATAAAACCAGCCAAGTACATAGGCTTCTTCCAGAATCGGACGTTTGGCGTATTTGATTTCGTCCTGTTCCCATCCGGTCTGGAACAAATCATATGATGTGACCTGAAAAGCGTACTGTAACAGCGCATTGAACTGTTCCAGGTCACCTCTGTCCAGTTCCCGCATTCTAAAATTATCATTGACTTCAAGGTAAACGTGTTCTCGTGTCTCTTCCATAAATATGCCTGCGCTAAATTTTTTTTGAGTGTCCCGCCGGAACCGGCGGACTTATATACCTCTTTTATCATACTCGATGGAGAGATGTTTTTCAAGTTCCGCTTATTTTAATCTATATATCTCAAACGGCAAAGTAAATCAGGATGCATGACAGTGTCGATAACAGCCTTGCGCAGAACATGCTCTCGCCCGTCAAATCGAGAATCGGCTTCAGCATAATATAATACAGCGGCGGACGTACAGAAGGGAATACAGAAAGAGGGCGTTTGGAAAATTTAGAAAATTCCACTGTCAGGCCGCCGAAAACCGTCTTGACAACACCGTTTTCCTGATATTATAATAAGTCCAATATCCATAGGAAAAGGCATTGAAGAAGACAGTACCCGATTTTTCAAAATCACAGCGAGCCGGTGACGGTGCAAGACCGGTATGAGTAGGAACTCGGGGAAAATCACTTCCGAGCTTTGGTCCGAACCCCTGCAAGGGCAGTAGAGACTGACGGCATTCCGCCGTTATCGGAAACCGTATGAAATTCGTCCTGACGGCCGGGAGCAGTAAGGAGGGACTCGTACGTTGTAACGGGTGGTATAACGAGCGCAGAGCCTCGTCCTTTTACGGGACGGGGCTTTTCTGATTTCAGAAATTTGTGCAGCGGCGCAGCTTTTAACAAACAACTATCAAATCAGCAGAAACGGAGGTTTTGCGATGTATCAGAAAGTTGATACCAGTTTGAATTTTGTGGACAGAGAGAAAGAAGTGGAACTGTTCTGGAAAGAGAATAACATCTTTCAGAAGAGCATGGATTCTCGGAAGGAAGGGCCGACTTATACCTTTTATGACGGGCCGCCGACCGCGAACGGAAAGCCCCATATCGGACATGTTCTGACCCGCGTTATCAAGGATATGATTCCGAGATACCGCACGATGAAAGGGTACATGGTTCCCCGGAAAGCGGGATGGGATACTCACGGGCTTCCGGTGGAGCTGGAAGTGGAAAAACTGCTTGGACTGGACGGCAAGGAGCAGATAGAAGATTATGGTCTGGACCCTTTTATCGGTAAATGTAAGGAATCTGTCTGGAAATACAAAGGCATGTGGGAAGATTTTTCGGGGACCGTCGGTTTCTGGGCGGACATGGATGACCCCTATGTGACTTACCATGATGATTTTATCGAGTCAGAGTGGTGGGCGTTAAAAGAAATCTGGGACAAAGGACTTTTGTATAAAGGATTTAAAATTGTGCCCTACTGTCCGCGCTGCGGAACGCCGCTTTCCTCCCACGAGGTGGCGCAGGGATATAAGGCGGTAAAAGAGCGTTCCGCGGTAGTTCGTTTTAAAGTAGTCGGCGAAGACGCGTACTTCCTCGCATGGACTACGACGCCCTGGACGCTTCCTTCGAACGTCGCATTGTGTGTGAATCCGCAGGAAAGCTATGTAAAAGTGAAAGCGGCGGACGGTTTTGTTTATTACATGGCGGAAGCGCTGCTCGACAAGGTGCTCGGTAAACTGGCGGAGGAAGAAAAGCCGGCCTGGGAAGTGCTGGAAAGCTATGTGGGAACGGATTTGGAATATAAGGAATATGAGCCATTGTTCGTCTGTGCCGGAGAAGCGGCAGCAAAACAGCATAAAAAAGCGCATTTTGTAACATGCGATGATTATGTTACGATGACGGACGGTACTGGTATCGTTCATATCGCGCCGGCTTTCGGTGAAGACGATGCACAGGTAGGACGCAAATACGATTTGCCTTTTGTGCAGTTCGTAAACGGCAAGGGCGAGATGACGGAGGAAACGGCTTATGCCGGAATGTTCGTCAAGAAGGCGGATCCGGAAATCCTGAAAGACCTGGATAAGGAAGGAAAACTGTTCGACGCGCCGAAGTTCGAACATGATTATCCGTTCTGCTGGCGTTGTGACACGCCGCTTATCTACTATGCGCGCGAGTCCTGGTTTATTAAGATGACGGCGGTCAGAGACGATTTGGTACGCAACAATAAGACGGTACACTGGATTCCGGAATCCATCGGAGAAGGACGGTTCGGCAACTGGCTGGAAAACATTCAGGACTGGGGTATCTCCAGAAACCGGTACTGGGGCACGCCGTTAAACGTATGGGAGTGCGCGGACTGCGGTCATATGGAATCCATCGGTTCCCGGGAAGAACTTGCGAAGATGAGCGGCAATCCGGCGGCGGCCACAGTGGAACTGCACAGACCTTATATCGATGAAATTACGATACCCTGTCCGAAATGCGGTAAAACGATGAAACGTGTGCCGGAGGTGATTGACTGCTGGTTCGATTCCGGCGCAATGCCGTTTGCACAGCATCATTATCCGTTCGAGAACAAAGAACTGTTCGAGAGCCAGTTCCCGGCACAGTTTATTTCGGAAGCGGTAGACCAGACAAGGGGATGGTTCTATTCGCTGATGGCGGAATCGACGCTGCTGTTTAATAAAGCGCCGTTTGAGAACGTCATCGTGCTCGGACATGTACAGGATGAAAACGGACAGAAGATGTCCAAATCAAAAGGAAACGCGGTTGACCCGTTCGACGCGCTGGCAACTTACGGCGCTGACGCGATTCGCTGGTATTTCTATATCAATTCGGCGCCCTGGCTTCCGAACCGGTTCCACGGCAAGGCGGTACAGGAAGGACAGCGGAAGTTTTTGGGTACGCTTTGGAATACCTATGCCTTTTTCGTATTGTATGCGAACATTGATAATTTTGACGCAGGCAAATACACACTGGATTATGAGAAACTTCCGGTCATGGACAAATGGCTTTTGTCGAGGCTGAATACGGCGGTAAAAGAAGTGGACGATGACCTGAACGAATATAAGATACCGGAGGCGGCCCGCGTTCTGGACAATTTTGTGGATGAAATGAGCAACTGGTATGTCAGAAGAAGCAGGGAACGTTTCTGGGCAAAAGGCATGGAGCAGGATAAAATCAATGCCTACATGACTTTGTATACCGCACTCGTAACCATCAGCAAATGCGCCGCGCCTATGGTTCCGTTCATGGCGGAGGAAATTTATCTGAATCTGGTAAGGAGCATCGACAAAGAAGCGCCGGAGAGCATTCATTTATGCGACTTCCCGACGGCTGATGAAGCGCATATCGATAAAGAACTGGAAGAGGCGATGGACGAAGTTCTGAAAATCGTCGTGATGGGACGTGCGGCGAGAAATGCGGCCAACATCAAGAACCGTCAGCCGATTGGAACGATGTTTGTCAAGGCGGATAAGGAACTCGGAGTATTTTATCAGGAAATCGTGCGGGATGAGCTGAATGTGAAAGCAATTCAGTTTACGGATGACGTCCGTGCCTTTACGAGTTACAGCTTCAAGCCGCAGCTTCGTACGGTAGGGCCCAAATACGGCAAGCAGCTCGGCGGCATTCAGAAATATCTCGGCGGTGTGGACGGCAACCTGGCGATGGATGAGCTGAACGAGAAGGGTATGCTTCAATTTGACGTAAACGGTGTGGGAGTAGAACTGACCAAAGATGACCTGCTCATCGAGATGGCGCAGAAAGAGGGCTATGTTTCCGAGGCGGATAACAATATGACCGTTGTGCTCGATGCCAATCTGTCGGAAGAACTGATAGAGGAAGGCTTTGTCTATGAAGTTATCAGTAAAATCCAGACAATGCGGAAAGAGGCGGACTTTGAGGTCATGGACCACATCAGGGTTTCTGTCTGTGAGAATCAGAAGATAGCGGCGATTGTGCGGAAGAACGAAGCGGTGATTGCCGGAAAAGTTCTGGCCGAGAGCATTGTGGAAAATGAGAGCCTTTCCATATCAAAAGAATGGAACGTGAACGGTGAAAAGGTGGTTATCGGTGTAGAGAGGATTTAAAAAGGAGCGGAGCATATGGGAAACAGTGGGTATGCCATCAGTATGATACTGTCTTTTCTGCTGCTCGCGGCCGATGGGCAGCGAAACGATATACAGACGGAAGAGGTCGTTTCGGCGGAAGAGGTTGTTTTGGAAGAATTAGATTATGGGGTATTCCCGCTGTCCTGTGATGTGTCTGACCTTCCGCCGATGAAAAACGAGATGTATGTGCCCTGGGACGGAAAAATTTATTTCAGGCAGTATTCGGATGAGGATGTGGAATCCGGGAGCCTGTGGGCGGATTTTGGGTTTGTATCGGACCGTGAAAAGAAACTGATGTGCATAAACCCCGATGGAAGTATCGAGCAGGCGGGGACGGATGAAGGATTCGGCCCGATGTTTATTGTGGAGGGAAGAATCTATTCTCAGGGCTTTTCGGCGGAAAACGAATATCAGGTATATTCCTGTGCGTTAGACGGAAGCGGCCGGATAGAATACCGGACCAGCCAGGTGCTTGACGTGAAGAACGGAAGGGTCATCTGCGGAACGGACAGCAGGGGACTTTCCTGTATTGATACGCGGACCGGTCAGGAACAGTTTTTCGTAAATACCTATGCAAGATATCTGGGGGCGGATGATGAACTGATTTTTTTCTACGGATATCAGGTGAATGAGGAGACGGGAACGGACGAGCTGACGCTGTATTCCTCAGATTATGCGGGAAATGTTTCGATGCTTCGGATGTTCACTCGGGAGGAATACATGGAACTGCTCGGGGATGCGTATGTTTACCAGGATGCGATGACCATTGAAGATTTTAAGATTGCGGACGATATGCTCTATTTTTCAGCCGGTTCCAGTAACGGAACCGCGCATATGTATTCGGGAGGCCCGATTTACAGTATGGAGAGGGACGGAAGCGAAGCCCGAGTGGAGGCGGTTTCTTACGAACCGTACTTTTATCTGTACGACGACGGAGAAAATCGGGTTATTTATTATGGCGGACATAATAATGAGGATTATGGGGAGACCGTGGATGGGAAAAGTATGCGCAGGATTACGCTGCAGGGAGAGGCGCCTTCAAATGTTCTTCCGTGGCCTTCTTATGCAGCCTATGATGAGCCTTGTATACAGGGCGCGGCGGATGCCGTACTGTTTTATCCGGATAAATCGGGAATCTGTTATGTGCTCCTGTCGCCGGAAGAGAGCAGAGCGCTTTCCGTCGATACGCATGTTGACGGCAATTGGATGCAGAGCATCCATGATATTGAATATGCGGAAGGAAGATTGTTTTTTTCCGTCACAGATTTAACGTACAATTCGCGGAAAAGCATCGGCTGGCGGGATTATTATGACCGCGGCAGAAACATATGCTATTGCAAAGACCTGAGAAGCGGAGAAATCCGCCCGCTTTATGAGTATTGACAGGGATGATGGTAAAAAAAGCGATATCCGACGATAATTTGAGAAGATTAATAGTAGTCAAAAATGGAAATTCGTACTATAATAAGCTCAGCGGAGGAAAAGCATCTCCGCTGAGCTGAAAGTTGCTTACAGCAACTTCCTGAGGAGAAGAAGCAGCAGAATAGCGGAAAAGCGTTGCTGCTGAGCTGAAAGTTGCTTACAGCAACTTCTTGAGGAGAAGAAGCAGCAGAATAGCGGAAAAGCGTTGCTGCTGAGCTGAAAGTTGCTTGCAGCAACTTCCAAGAAGAATAAGCGGCGGTATGGCGGAAAAGCGAAAAAGTATTGTTGCCGCGCTGAAAGTAGTGTGATTTGAAGGAGGCAGATAAATGCAAAAGAAAGCGATGAAGTTCGATACGGAGATGTTTAAGAGAAGCGTGCTTTACAATGTAAAGACACTTTACCGGAAAACATTGGAGGAGGCGACGGACCAGCAGGTCTTTCAGGCGGTTTCCTATGCGGTAAAGGATGCGATTGTGGACCAGTGGCTGGCAAGCCAGAAGGAATATGATAAGCAGGACCCTAAGATGGTTTATTATCTGTCGATGGAATTTTTGATGGGACGTGCTCTCGGCAACAATATGATTAACCTCGGAGCATATAAAGTTTTTAAAGATGCACTGGAAGAACTG
Source organism: uncultured Lachnospiraceae bacterium (assembly GCA_910578475.1). Lineage (GTDB taxonomy): Bacteria > Bacillota > Clostridia > Lachnospirales > Lachnospiraceae > UBA3282. Next base: position 21,638 of record CAJTRK010000039.1, read on the forward strand.
GGCATTGACATCAATGTAATAGAGGACCAGGAACCGGATGCCGCGCTCGGAAACGGCGGTCTCGGCAGACTGGCGGCATGTTTCCTCGACTCTCTGGCGACGCTCGGATATGCGGCGTACGGCTGCGGCATTCGTTATCGTTACGGCATGTTCAAACAGGAAATCAGGGACGGTTACCAAATTGAAGCGCCGGATGACTGGTTAAAGGACGGCAATCCGTTCGAGCTGCGCAGACCGGAATATACGAAAGAAGTAAAATTCGGCGGCTATGTGAATGTTTATGTGGATGAGAACGGCAGAAGCAATTTCAGACAGGAAGGATATCAGTCTGTCAGGGCGATTCCTTATGATATTCCGGTCGTTGGTTACGGCAACGGCATTGTCAATACACTTCGTATCTGGGATGCGGAGCCGGTGGAATGTTTCCATCTGGATTCTTTTGACAAAGGCGATTACCACAAAGCGGTGGAGCAGGAGAATCTTGCAAGAAATATCGTGGAAGTTCTTTATCCGAACGATAATCATTACGCAGGCAAAGAACTGCGCTTAAAACAGCAGTATTTCTTTATTTCCGCGTCCGTGCAGGAAGCTGTTGAAAAATATATGCGGAAACATGACGATATTCGAAAATTCCATGAGAAAGTAACGTTCCAGCTGAACGATACGCACCCTACGGTAGCGATTGCGGAACTGATGCGTATTCTGATGGACGATTATTATCTGACATGGGAAGAAGCATGGGAAGTTACCACGAAGACCTGTGCTTATACGAATCATACGATTATGGCAGAAGCGCTCGAAAAATGGCCGATTGAGCTGTTCTCAAGACTGCTTCCGCGTGTATATCAGATTGTGGAAGAGATTAACCGCAGATTTGTGGCGCGCATTGAGCAGATGTATCCGGGCAATCAGGAAAAAGTGCGTAAGATGGCGATTATCTATGACGGTCAGGTGAAGATGGCGCATCTCGCTATCGCAGCCGGTTACTCCGTAAACGGCGTTGCGAGATTACATACGGAAATCTTAAAGAATCAGGAGCTGAAAGACTTCTATGAAATGATGCCGGAGAAATTCAACAATAAGACAAACGGCATTACCCAGAGAAGATTCCTTTTGCATGGCAACCCGCTCCTTGCGGACTGGGTAACGGCGCATGTCGGCGATGACTGGATTACCGACCTTCCGCAGATTAACCGACTGAAAATCTACGCGGATGACGAAAAAGCACAGCAGGAGTTCATGAATATCAAATATCAGAACAAAGTGCGTCTGGCGAAATACATTCTGGAGCATAACGGCGTGAAGGTAGACCCGCGCTCTATTTTCGATGTACAGGTTAAGAGACTGCATGAGTATAAACGGCAGCTGCTGAATATTCTGCATGTGATGTATCTGTACAATGAGTTGAAAGAACATCCGGATATGAATTTCTATCCAAGAACCTTCATTTTCGGCGCGAAGGCGGCTGCGGGCTATCGGAATGCGAAACTGACGATAAAACTGATTAATGCGGTAGCGGACGTTATCAATAACGATGCGGGCATTAACGGTAAGATTAAAGTCGTATTTATTGAAAATTATCGTGTTTCCAATGCGGAAATGATTTTTGCGGCGGCAGATGTATCGGAACAGATTTCGACTGCGAGCAAAGAAGCTTCCGGCACGGGTAACATGAAGTTCATGCTGAACGGTGCGCTCACGATTGGTACGATGGACGGCGCGAACGTGGAAATCGTGGAAGAGGTTGGAGAAGAGAACGCATTCATTTTCGGCCTGAGCTCCGATGAAGTCATTCGTTATGAGAATTACGGCGGATACAGCCCGATGGATATTTTCAATAACGACCCGGATATCAGAAAAGTTTTGATGCAGCTGATTAACGGAACGTATTCCCGGAATGACACGGAACTGTTCAGAACATTATATAACTCACTGTTAAATACACAGAGCACCTCGAAAGCGGACACCTATTTTATCCTGAAAGATTTCAAACCGTATGCGGAAGCACAGCGAAAAGTAGAAGCGGCATACCGGGATGAAAAAGGATGGGCGAGAAGCGCTATTTTAAATGTAGCGTGCTCCGGCAAGTTCACTTCCGACAGAACCATTCAGGAATATGTCGATGATATCTGGAAACTGGATAAGGTTGTCATTCCAGAGAAGACAACGAAGTAGACGGTAGGGAAACCGAAGTCTGATATAACGGAATCATGAAACGATAAAAGAGACTGTTTGTACAGTCTCTTTTTGTATGCTCAAAAAATGCCTGTATTTTGGCCATTTTACAATAATGCGCAACTAAAGTTGCACAAAAAAGCGTCAAAATTGTTTATACTTCACAACAGATTTTGGCGTTTTTCTAAGCGACGGTCAATAGTTTTTGTGCACTATTTTATTTATAATTAATTTATAAAAATTTTATTTATAACTATTAACAAAAAATAAGAATCAGGGAAGTGCGCAACCCGGAGTTGTTCAAATCGGGAAAGGACAAACAGTTGTTGTGATTCAGGAAGGGAGACGGATTTATGAAAAAGAAAACGGAAACTTAATTACATACCGATGACCGGTATCGTTCTGGCATTCAAGAAATACCAGTATGCGGGAGGCATTTATGGTTCTCCCTGGAACGGGTTCAGTAACTTTAAAGCCCTCATGATTTCTGGAAAACTCGGACAGGTAACGCGCAACACGCTTCTGTATAACATTGCTTTTATTTCTCTTGGCGTCGTATGCGAAATGGGAAGTGCAATTCTGCTGAATGAATTGATAAGCAAGTATTTCAAGAAAATTGCGCAATCGTTCATGTTCCTGCCTTATTTTATCAGTTGGGTAGTGGCGGGCGCGATTATGTACAATATCTTCAATTATGAAAGAGGTGTTTTCAATCACATTCTGACATGGCTCGGTATGAATCCTTTTGACCTCTATAATACGCCGGGGGCCTGGCCGCCGGTGCTGATTTTCCTGAAGCTCTGGAAGGGAACGGGATATGGTTCCGTCGTTTATCTGGCGGCGATTACGGGGCTGGACCAGGAAATGTTCGAGGCGGCGGAAATCGACGGCGCCAACGCATGGCAGAGGATTCGCTATCTGACCATCCCTTCTCTGAAACCGACCATGATGATTATGGTACTGCTCGCAATCGGAAACATCTTCCGGGGCGACTTTGGATTGTTCTATCAGACCGTAAAGAGCAGCGCGCTCTTACAGCCGATGACGGACATCATCGATACTTATGTATTTCGGTCTGTTAATTGATACGGGAGATATCGGCGTATCCGCGGCAGCAGGTCTTTATCAGTCAATTCTGTGTCTGGTAACGATTACGCTTTGTAACAAACTGGTGAAAAAAGTCAATCCGGATTACGCATTGTACTAAGGGAGGTGGATATCGTGTCAAAAGTAATAATAAAGCAAAAACGCCATATCAGCAAAGATGTGCTTTCTGTTAATATTGTGGGCTATGTTGTAATCGGTATTTTCGCATTGCTCTGCCTTCTGCCGTTCTACCTGATTATTGTAGCTTCTTTTACCGATGAGGCTTCCCTGATTCGGAACGGATATCCGTTAATTCCGACGGATGTCAGCATTCAGAGTTACCTGTTGTGTCTGAAAAATCCGATAGCGATTCTGAAAGCCTATGGTACGACGATTGGCATTACGGTCGTTGGAACATGCCTTTCGGTGCTGCTTTCCACGATGACAGGATATGTGCTGTCGCGTCAGGATTTCCCGTGGAGAAACAAGTTTTCGTTTTTCTTTTTCTTCACGACATTGTTCAGCGGCGGACTGGTTCCGTGGTACATGATGTGCGTGCGGTATCTGAACTTCAAAAATTCCTACATAGCTATTATTCTCCCGCTGAGCAAACCGCTGATAGCGACGTTGAGTCTGTTCTCCGCGCTGGCTTACTGGAATGACTGGTATAACTGTATGCTGTTCATTACCGATGAGAATAAATTTATGCTGCAATATTATCTGCAAAGAATCCTGAGCAGCGCGGAAGCGATGAGAATCGTAGCGGAGAAATCCGGTATGGCGCTCCCGACAATTCCGCTGGAGAGCATGAAGATGGCGATGACCGTTATCGCGACCGGTCCCATCGTTCTCCTGTATCCCTTTGTGCAGCGATACTTTGTGAAGGGTCTGACAATCGGCGCGGTGAAAGGTTAAAAGGCTTATTCGGGTATATAATTTTAATTTTAAATAAATTTACAACCTATACGGAACTGGATAAATCTACCGACTACGCCGCATATGCGATTTCCGCTTCCTGGGCGATTAAAAACAGCGATTTGCATGAAGCAGCTCCGTAATCGGCATTTTTAGAGCTGATATGTTTGAATGTTGCCAACGGCTTCACCTACTTTCTGCAAGACTTCAAACTTCAAGGCGGCAAGCTCCGCTGTGGCGGCTCGCACTTCTTGGGAGAGGGCGTTATAAGGTGCGCCGTACTCGTTCAGACAGCGGGCAATCTGGTTCAAGTTGCCGCCGATTTTCCCGTATTCGGCTGTGAGTTTCCCAACGGCAGAAAGCAGTTCATCATTGACCGGGGAAACGGTGATAACCGGGCGTATGCTTGACTTAATAAGGGCTTGCCGGATAAACTCGGCTTGGCTCATTTTGCAGAGGGTGACACGCTCGGAAAACTCGGCGTATTCTTCCTCGG
>CAJTRK010000040.1 GCA_910578475.1 uncultured Lachnospiraceae bacterium
TATATCAGGAAGGGTTTTTGATACCCTTCCTTTTTTTGTGCGGATATGCTATACTGTTGACATAAATAGAGTAAAATTGCGGTTGGTATGGCCGCACCGATTAAAAAAGAGCGGAGAACAGGCAATGAGTTTATTGAGTATTATCGTCCCCTGTTATAATGAAGAGGAAAATATTGCTGATTTTTATCATGAAGTATTGAAGAACAGCGCTTTTTTTGAAGAAAAAAAACTGGAACTTGAATTTTTATATATCGACGACGGCTCGAAAGACGGGACCGTGGCGGAAGTCAGGAAACTGCGTGCGGAAGATGAACGGGTGCATCTTTTATCCTTTTCCAGAAATTTCGGAAAAGAGGCCGCAATCTATGCCGGCCTGCAGAAGGCGAAAGGAGACTATGTAGTTTTGATGGATGCGGATTTGCAGGACCCCCCGTCACTTTTGCCTGAAATGTATGAGTATATCGAACAGGGATATGATTCCGTGGCGACAAGACGGGTCACGAGAAAAGGAGAACCCGTCATCCGTTCTTTTTTTGCCAGACTTTTTTACCGTCTGATGAACAGGATTTCGAAAACAGAGATTGTGGACGGGGCGAGAGATTACCGTTTGATGAAACGACAGGTGGTGGATGCGATTTTGGCCATGACGGAATATAACCGGTTTACGAAGGGAATCTTCGGATGGGTCGGCTATGAGACGAAATGGCTCGAATACGAGAATGTGGAACGGAAGAAAGGAGAGACAAAATGGTCTTTCTGGAAGCTTTTCCTTTATTCCATCGACGGTATTACCGCATTTTCCACGGCGCCGCTGGCAGTTGCCTCGGTTATGGGCGTTTTATTCTGCATTGTGGCATTTCTGTTGATTGTTATCACAATCGTGCGTAAGATGCTGTTTGGCGACCCGACTTCCGGCTGGCCGTCGCTCGTCTGCATTATTTCACTTATCAGCGGCGTACAATTGTTTTGTCTCGGCATTGTGGGTCAATACTTATCTAAGACCTATATGGAAGTAAAGCGAAGACCAATTTATCTGATAAAAGAGGACATTTGATGAACGAAAAGGTCAGTATTATCGTGCCGGTCTATCGCGCCGCGCCTTATATTGCGGAGACGATAGAGATGGTGAGGCGGCAGACGTATCGGGACTGGGAACTGCTTTTCATCGACGACTGTTCGCCTGATAACAGCGCGGAAATCATTCAGCATACAATAGAAAAACTGGCAGGGCAGGCAGCGGATGAAAGGCAGATACCGCAGGCGTGTCCGGATATGACACAGCGCATCCGCCTGATTCGGAAAGCGCAGAACGAAGGAGCGGCCAGAGCCCGTAATACCGGGTTGGAGCAGGCGGAAGGCAGATATATTGCCTTTCTGGATGCGGATGATATCTGGCTCCCCGAAAAACTTGAGAAAGAACTTGCTTTTCTGCGGGAAAAGCAGGCGGCTTTCGTATTTACCGCCTATGAATTTGGCGATGAACACGCGCGCGGTACGGGCAGAATTGTAAAAGTACCCGAGCGGCTGACATACAGGAAAGCTTTGTCCCGTACGGTCATCTTTACGTCAACGGTTCTTTTTGATACGGAAAAAATATCAAAAGAACTGATACGGATGCCTGTGGTGGAAAGCGAAGATACGGCGACGTGGTGGAAGATTCTGCGAAACGGTCATACGGCGTATGGCCTGAACGAGTCGCTTGTCATATACAGAAGACCGGAGAAGAGTCTGTCTTCCAATAAATTTGTGGCGATAAAGCGAATCTGGAATCTGTATCGCCGGGTGGAAGGATTGCCTATGCCGGTCAGTGCTTTTTGCTTCTGTATGTGGGCATTTCGTGCTACGCTGCGGCGCTTATAGTGGGAAAGGCATGGTTATTAAGGTGAAGCGAACAGAATCATTAAAAAGACTTATTATATCGGAGTTTCCGCTTATCGGGCTGATTGTGCAGATGGGTGTATATGCTTATTACTGGATGAGCGCCTATTATCCGTTTCTGCATCTGCACAGGGATTTGAGATATTATTTTAAAGGGCATGTGCTGATGCTGCTCGTTTATCTTGTATTGCTTTATTTTTTCACGAGCACTTACGGCGGACTGAAAATAGGTTATCTGAAACCGGTGGATGTTTATTTCTCACAGTTTTTTTCCTTGCTAGGAGTCAATGTAATCTCTTACATTCAGATTTCGCTGATGGCGAACTGGCTGGTGGATGCTGCGCCCATCATCAAAACGATGCTGATACAGCTTATCCTGGCCGCGGTCTGGGTGTATGTCGGAAATATGCTTTACCGGAAAGCTTTTCCGCCGCGGGAAATTCTGCTCGTGCACGGGGAGCGTTCCATCGATGAAATTGTGGCGAAATTTGACTCCAGAAAGGACAAGTACAAAATCAACAGATGTATGAATATTTCCGAAGGAACGGAGAAGATTCAGGAAGAAATTCTGGCGGGTTATGGCGCAATTGTATTGTGGGATATTCCGGTGTCGGAAAGAAATCATCTTCTGAAATTCTGTTACAGCCGGTCGATTCGCGTCTATATGATGCCGAAAATTTCAGACGTGCTCATTCAGGGCTCCGACCAGCTTCATCTGTTCGACGCGCCGATTATGCTCATCAGGGAATATGCGCTGAAAACGGAACAGCGGATTATCAAAAGATGTATCGACCTGATATGCGCGGTTCTTTTGCTTGTCATCGCGTCGCCGTTTATGCTGGTGACGGCAATCGCCATCAAATTATATGACAAAGGGCCGGTTCTTTATAAACAGATTCGATGCACCCAGGATGCGAGGGAATTTTATATTCTTAAATTCCGAAGTATGCGGGTGGATGCGGAAAAAGACGGTGTAGCCAGGCTTGCGGCGAAGAATGACGACCGGATTACGCCAATCGGCAAATTTATCCGGGCGGTGCGAATCGACGAACTTCCGCAGCTTTTCAATATCTTAAAAGGGGACATGTCATTCATCGGGCCGCGTCCCGAAAGGCCGGAAATCATCGCGGATTATGTGAAAGAGATGCCGGAGTTCGTCTTTCGGATGAAGGTAAAGGCGGGACTTGCGGGATATGCGCAGGTTTATGGAAAATATAATACCACGCCCTATGATAAACTGAAGCTGGATTTAACGTATATTGAAAATTATTCGGTGTGGCTGGATTTGAAGCTGATGCTTCTGACATTGAAAATCCTGATTAAGCCGGAAAGTACGGAAGGCGTGGAGAACGGCCAGACAACGGCCAAAAAGCAATAAGAATGAACGGGAAGGTATCGTTATCATGAAATACGGAAATGAAGGTATGGATTGCAAAAAATATTTTCTTCTTTTCCTGGGAAAGGTCTGGCTTGCGGCGCTTGCGGCGCTGCTCGGCGGGGTTCTCGGCGGAGGCGTCTATCTTTTCTTCCATGTGGCGGTAAATAATAACCGGGAATATCAGGCTGAGTCCAAAATTTATCTGACCTTCGCGCCGGACGAGAGCGGAGAAATCTATCAGGCTTATAACGGCTATACATGGAATGACCTGATGGCGACAGAGCCGATTCTGAATACGACGATGGCTTTTCTGCCGGAAGATTACACGAAAGAAGAGGTCGCTGCCGCCACCCGGGCGGAAATTCTTTCCGACCTGCGGCTTCTGACGATTACGATTACAACATCAAATCCGGAGCGGACCGCGGAAATCCTGAAAGCTACGGACCTTTCTCTGGTGGAACTCGGAAAACAGGCGAAGGAATTTAACGATATAGAAATTTACAGTGAGACGGAACCGCAGCTGGTGACGATGACGCCGAGACTGTTACAGGCGGTTCTGGTAGGCCTTGCGCTTGCGCTTGCGTCTGCGCTGCTTGCGATGGCGCTCTTTTATGTGCTGGACGATAAAATTTATGTGCCGGGAGATTTAAAAAGCGTGACAGAACTTCCGTTTGTGGGGTTCTGCTTCAGGGAGGAATCCGGCGGAAAAGCGAAAAGACTGTCTGACAGTCTGCAGGCTGACCTGGAACGGAACCGGGCGCATTTGGCGGACAGAATCGGAACGCTCACGACGTTCGAACTGGAGAAGCATCAGACGGTTACGGAAGAGATGTATGAAGAACTGCGGAAAGCGGAAGGAATCCTGTTATCGGTTCCTTATAAAAAGATGGACAGGACGACGCTTGGCTACCGCATCGGACAGTTTTCGATACAGGAATGCAGACTTGCGGGCATTGTTATACGGGATGCCGATATGAGGTTGTTAAGATGGTATTACAATCACCTGTAAAAGTGCAGGTCTTGGTATCCGCGTTGAATCAGGATAGTAAGAACCTGACGGAACAAATGAATATAGCGTCGGATGCTGTCGTCGTGAATCAGTGCGACGGATATGATTACCGGGAATGGCATACCAAGTCCGGCCGGGTACAGAGTTTCGGCATGGCGGAGCGCGGCGTGGGACTGAGCCGGAATACGGCGCTGCTTCACGCGGATGCGGATATCTGCCTGTTTTCGGATGAAGATATCGTTTTGGAAAAAGACTATCCGGATATTATTCGAAAAGCCTATCAACAGATTCCCGATGCGGATATGATTCTTTTTAACGTCCGGGTGGCGCCCAAACGGCGGACTTACTGGAACGAACAGAGAAAGCGGATTCACTGGTATAATTACGGCCGATATCCGGCATACAGCATTTCCGGGAAACTGGACGCATTCAGAAGGGCAAATGTTCATTTTTCGCTGCTGTTCGGCGGCGGCGCAAAATACAGTAACGGAGAAGACAGTCTGTTTCTGCGGGACTGTCTGCGGGCCGGTATGAGAATCTACGCAGTACCGGACTGCATCGGGGAGGAAATGCCGCGGGAGTCCGGGGGTTCCACCTGGTTCCACGGGTTTACGGAAAAATTTTTTAAAGACCGGGGCGTGCTCTATTATTATCTGTACGGAAAGCTTGCCAAAGTTTTCTCGCTCCGCTTTCTGTTAAAAAATAAGACCGGCATGTGCGGCGAAATCCCGCTTAAAAAGGCTTACCGGCTGATGGCAGAAGGTATTCGTTCGCAGAAAAGCATAAAGAAGGGGTAAGGGAATCGACATGATTTTGTATCTTGCGGTCGCGGCGGGAACGATACTGCTTGCGGTTATGGTCGAGAATCATCCGGTCTTACAGCCGTATCGGGTGACGAGACAGCAGATGTGCAACAGAGTCTGCCTTCTTGCGATTTTTCTCATACTCTTTGCGCTGTCCGCATGCAGGCAGAATGTAGGAAATGATTACGCCAAATATGTAGAGTTCATGCACCTTGTCAACTCCAATGCGTATGTGCCGACGGAAGCGGGTTTTAATCTGCTCGTGAAAATCGTTTACGGAATATCCGGCTTTGAGAATTATCTGCTTGTTTTTGCGATTTATGCTTTCGCGACGATTTCTCTTTTTCTGCTTGCAATCTATGAGCAGAGCGATGATTTTCCGATGACCTATTTTCTGTTCATGACGCTTGGCTATTACTTCCAGACTTTCAGCACCGTGCGTTATTATCTGGCGCTGGCGATTGCGCTTTATTCCATGAAATTTGTCATACGCAGACAGTGGGGCAGATTTATTCTGCTGGTTGTTCTCGGCAGCTTTTTCCATAAGTCGCTGCTCGTCATACTGCCGCTTTACTTTCTGGCGTCCGTTACCTGGAAAAAATGGCAGCTGGCGTTAATCGGCGTTTTTTGTACGACATTTCTGTTCCTGCAGGATTTTTATCTGAAAGTGGTCGTATTTTTATATCCGACCTATGAGGACACGGAATACCTGACAGGCGGGACGAGTTATATCAATATTCTGCGCTGTCTTGGAGTGCTCGCGCTCTCGCTGTTCTATTACCGGAAAAGCATAAAGGGAAGCAGGCGCATGCAGTTTTACTTTTATCTGAATCTGGGCGCGCTCGTGCTCTATGTATTTTGTTCTTTCCTGCCGATTATTTCCCGCATCGGGTATTATCTGACGGTCAGCCATATTTTGTTTCTGCCGGCGCTGTTACGGGAAACGGAAAGCGTCAAATGGCGAAGACTTCTGCGGGCGGGAATGATACTTGCGGCGACGCTTTATTTTATCATTTTCATGAGCCGGGCCTATGACGACGGGTTGTTGATTCTGCCCTATAAGAGCTTTTTCTTTCATGATATGGTGAATATTCTGTCGGATATGAATTAGCGTGGAAAGAAGTTCTAAAGCTCACGCCAGAGGCGGGGAGGCTGTTTTGAAGAAAGGTGGTCGGGAAATGGAGCCGGAGTTTTCCATACTGGTAGTCTGCCTGAATCCCGGTGAAAAACTGCGGATGACGTTGGAAAGCATCAGAAAACAGACGTACCGAAATTATGAAGTGGTGGTGAAGGACGGACTGTCAACAGACGGCTCCGCAGCCTGTGCGGAAGCGTACGCGCAGGATTTTCCGTCCATGAGGTTTCTTGCCGGGAAGGACGGCGGCATTTATGACGCCATGAATCAGGCGGTACGGGCGGCAGAGGGAAAATACCTTTATTTCCTGAACTGCGGCGACCGGTTTTATCATGAAAAAGTGTTGGAAGAAATCGCAGGACTGATTGCGGCGCATCCGTCGGAGGCGGGAATCTATTATGGGAATATTTATGAAAGGCTGACGGGGCGTGAGGTTGCCTCCAATCCGAGGCTGGACGCTTTCGGGTGTTACCGGAATGTGCCCTGTCATCAGGCCTGTTTCTATGACAGGAAGCTGCTGCTTGCGCATCCCTTTGATACGGCATATCGTGTCAGGGCGGATTATGAGCAGTTTCTCTGGTGTTTTTTTACAAAGACGCCGGCGTTTCAAACGTCTTTCGTATATGGCGGTATCATCATTGCCGATTACGAGGGCGGGGGTTTTTCGGAAACAAAAAAGAACCGCCGGATTTCCGCGGCGGAGCACAAAGAAATTGTCGGGAAATATATGACCTCCGGACAGATATGGAAATACAGAATGATTCTGTGGGCGACGCTTTCGCCCGTCCGGACATGGGTCGCGAAAAACAGGATAACGTCAGGTCTGTACAATGAACTGAAGAAAAAAATTTACGGGAAGGGATAAGGTGTTGAGGGATGAAGGTGCTTTGGGTATGCAATATTATGCTTCCGGCAATAGCGAAACAGTTAGGTCTTCCATATAGCAGCAGAGAGGGATGGCTGACCGCGGCGCTGGACAGAGTTTTACAGGAACAGCATCGTCATCGGATAACTTTGGGGATTGCATTTCCGGTGACAGAAGAAACAGGCAACATGAACAGGGAACTGGTACTAGCGGGCGACGAGACATGCGCCTGTTATGGTTTTGTGGAAAATTTAAATACGCCGGAACAATATGACAGTAAAATAGAAGTGAGAATGAAAGAAATCATTGCGGATTTCGAACCGGATATGATACACATTTTCGGAACGGAATTTCCGCATACGCTGGCCTGCGTGCGTGCGTTCCGGAATCCGGCCAAAACGCTGATAGGCTTACAGGGCCTTATTTCCGCCTGCGCGGCGGCATATATGGCCGACATGCCGGGGAAAATACAGAGAAGAACAACGTTCCGGGATTTGGTCAGAAAAGACAACCTGAAACAGCAGCAGAAAAAGTTTTATAAAAGAGGTCTGTATGAAAAAGAAGCGCTCCGTCTGACGCAGCATGTGGCCGGGCGGACGGATTTCGACAGAGAGACGGCGGCCAAAATCAATCCGGAAGCGACCTATCATTTCCTGAATGAGACGATGCGCAGCTGCTTTTACCGGGACAGATGGAAAAGGAATGCCTGCATTCCGTATAGTATTTTTTTGAGTCAGGGAGATTATCCGTTAAAAGGCTTCCATTATCTGTTACAGGCTATGCCCGCCATCCTTGCGCAATTTCCGGAAGCGCATGTTTATGTGGCCGGAAATAATATTCTGAAAGGCACTACGGCCAAAGATAATATGAAACTTTCCGGTTATGGAAAATACTTGCGGAAGCTGATAAAGGATAATCAGTTAAAGGACAAAGTGACCATGCTCGGCATGCTGGACGAGGAAGGCATGAAAGAACAGTTCTTAAAGAGCCATGTGTTCGTCTGTCCGTCAGCGATGGAGAATTCTCCCAATTCTCTCGGAGAAGCGATGCTGCTCGGCGTGCCCTGCGTAGCGGCGGACGTGGGAGGCATCCACAATATTCTCGTGAGCGGTGGAGACGGCGTATTATATCCGGCCGGAAGCGTGGAAGGACTGGCGGAGAAGGTTATCGAGATTTTCACCAAAGAAGCGATTACCGAAAAATATTCTGATAATGCCAGGAGACATGCGCGCGAAACGCATGACGCGGACCAGAATTATTATAAGCTGATACGAATTTATCAAGAGATTACAGGGTAAGAAAGATTGCACAACAAAGTTTTCTTATCCGGGAGAAGTTCATGAAAGTAACCTTTGTGTCCAACTATATCAATCATCATCAGATACCTTTTTCCGATGCGCTTTATGAGCGGTTGGGGCCGGACTACTGTTTCGTGCAGACGATGCCGATGGAAGAAGAGCGGGTGGCTATGGGATGGGGCGTCGATATCAGAAAACTTCCTTATGTGCGATGCCTTTATGAAGACGAATACCTGTGCCGCCGCGCGATAGCGGAGAGCGACGTGGCATTGCTTGGATGGAGCGAGCGGGAAGATATCGCGCAGGAGCGGCTGCATTCCGGTAAAATCACTTTTCGGGTCAGCGAACGGCTTTACCGGGAAGGACAGTGGAAAGCAATTTCACCGCGGGGACTTGTGGCAAAATATAAAGAACATATCAGATACAGGAATGAGAACGTTTATTTGTTGTGCGCGGGCGCTTATACCGCATCGGACTTTCGGCTGATAGGCGCTTATCCGGGCAAAATGTTCCGATGGGGATATTTCCCGCAGATGCGGACCTATTCGGAAGAACAGTTTGCCTCCCTGAAAAAAGAAGGCCCTTTGCAAATCGTCTGGGCGGGGCGGTTCATTCCGCTGAAACATCCGGAATATGTGGTAAGACTTGCCGCATGTCTGCGTCAAAAAGGCTATGATTTCCGGGTGCATATGCTCGGAAGCGGGGAACTGGAGCCGGAAATCAGGAGACAGGCAGAACAGGCCGGAATAGCGGAACAGATTGTTTTTTACGGATATCAGGAGCCGGACAAAGTCAGGGACGTGATGGAACAGTGTCATATTCACCTTTTTACGAGCAATTATCTGGAAGGGTGGGGCGCGGTCGTCAACGAAGGAATGAACAGCGGCTGTGTGGAAGTGGTGAATGCGCAGGTCGGCGCGGCGCCGTATTTAATCCGTCATGGAAAGAACGGGCTGGTTTATCCGGACGATTCCTATCCGGAGATGGAAGCATTGATGCTTGACTTATTCGAACACTGGGAGGAACGGAAGCATATGGGATATGCGGCCTATCAGACGATTGTCCGGGAGTGGAACGCGGCGCATGCTGCGGAAGAACTTATCCGGTTTGCAAGAGACCTGGCGGGAGGTAAGACGACGCCGTCCGCAAGCGGCCCTTTGAGCCCGGCGCCGGCCGTTTTCCCGGGAAAAATGTACGGCGCGATGATGCGCGGAGAGATATGAATGCAGCATGGCGGCGCAGGTCTTAAAGACTGGAGAAGATTGTGCCTGCGGCTCAAAGTCTGCAGGCTGAGAGAAAGGCATGGTTATTTGTATGGAGAAGCCGAAAATCAGCGTAATCGTACCGGTATATAACAGCCTGAACTGTCTGGAAAGATGCGTTGAGTCCATTTGCGGCCAGACATTTGAAGAACTGGAAATCATTCTGGTGGACGACGGTTCGACGGATGGAACGGGACCGTTATGCGACAGGCTGGCAAAGAGGGACAGCAGAATCCGTGTTTATCATAAAGAAAACGGCGGAGCGTCTTCCGCGCGGAATCTGGGACTGGAAAATGCGGCCGGCGATTATGTCGGCTTCGTGGACAGCGATGATTATATTGATGCCGATGTATATCAAAAGATGACAGAGCTGGCGTATACAAAGAATTATCCGGTGGTTCAGATTTCACGGGACGAGAGGGATGAATCAGGCAGCCGCCTGCCGGATGTCTGTGTGCCGCCGGAAACGATGCGGTTCTGCGATTCGGAGACGTTTCTCAAGGAACTGCTTCTGCATCAGGCGGACTGCTCTTTCTGTACGAAACTGATTCGGAAGGAATTATTTGCGGGACATCGTTTCCCGGAAGGGGAGCTGAACGAAGATTTTAAACTGTTGATAGAATTGCTGCGGGAGATTGAGGGCATTGCCATTCTGCCCAAACAGGGGTATCATGTGGTCTGCCGGAGCGACAGCACGACGCGGAAACGCTCCGCGGACAGTTTTTCGCGGGTGTTCCTCGATATCGTAAAGAATGCCGATGAAATGCAGGAATATGTGGACGGGCGTTATCCGGCGCTGCATGAACATGCCATTCGTTTTAATCTGTATCAACGGCTGGATTACATGCTTCATATTCCGCTTTCGCAGATGAACAGGGAAAATATCTTTTACCGGAATGTGAAAAAGTACCTCAGAAAACATATCGCCGACACGATATGCAATCCTTATCTGACGAAAAAGAATAAAATATATCTTCTGCTGCTGACGGCGGCGCCGAAGAGCGTGCGCCGGGCGCATGGATGGAAGATGCGTTATAGGAACGGCTGACGGGAAAATGTTTCGGGAAATGACGACGGGAAAAATATGAACAGAGAAAGAAGTGTAACTCATCACAAAAAAAATATATTTCTTATCCTTTTTCTGCTTGTCTGGTGTGCGCAGATGCTGACGGCAGTTTCTTTTTGCTGTCAGAAACAGGGTTTTCATGAGGATGAGTTTTACACGTATTATTCCACCGCGCGGACAAACGGTCTGTTGATAGAAGACGGCGCGTGGATGGAACGGGAAACTTACCTTAACGAATTTGTTGTGCTGGACGGACAGGGATTTCAGTACGGTCTTGTTCGGCTTGTGCAGTCCTGGGACGTACATCCCCCGGTTTACTATTGGATATTTCATACGGTCTGTTCCTTTTTCCCGGGGCAGTTCTCCAAATGGTTTGGCCTTGGCATCAATCTGGCGGCTTTCGGGTTCAGTCTCTTTCTGCTCCGCGTCCTTGCGCTTAAGATGACGGGGAGAAATGAAAAATTGTCTTTGCTCGTCTGCCTTTTCTATGGGTTTACGCCGGCAGTTATGAGCAGCGTTGTATTTATCCGAATGTATGCGCTGTTGACGGTATTCGTTTATCTGTGCGCGATTCTGCATATGAGCGTGGTCGTAAAGGACAGGGAGCAGGCCGGGACAACGGAGAAGCATCCGGTAAAGCTGTCTTTCGGAAAGTTTCTGCTGCCGCTCATGGCCGTTACCTATCTCGGTTTTCTGACACAGTATTATTATTTTATTTTCCTGTTCTTTATGGGGTTCGCGTTCTGTCTGTACTTGCTGTGGCGGGACAGGAATCTGCGAAACTGTATCCGTTACGGCAGCAGCCAGGCGATTGTATTTGTCCTTGCATATCTGACCTATCCTTCCTGGCCGGGACAGATGTTCCGGGGACAGCGCGGCGCGCAGGCGACCAGTAATTTTTTGGATTTATCCAATACCCTGACACGGATGGGCTTTTTCTGGGAACTGATGGATGAGTATGTGTTTGGGAAAATGTTATTGCCGCTGTTGGTTTTGCTGTTGGCCGCCGCTGTATTTCTCTTTTTGAAAAAAGGAAAAGCAGCCGGGGAGATGACGGGAAACGTAGCTGAAGCAATAACGGGAAACGCAGCGTGGATATTGCTCTTTTGCGTCGTGACCGGTTATTTTCTTGCGGTATCGAAAACAGCGCTGCTGCTCGGCGACACATCGGTCCGCTATCAGACGCCGGTGTATGGGATGACGGTTCTGCTGTTGTTTGGGGCAGTATGGGGAGCGGCAGGCGCGTTTTTCCGGTATGAAAGGCGGCACGCCATTTTTATGGTGGTTTTGGCAGCGTTGTGTATGCTGCCTAATCTGTTTGCGCTGTTTTCCGGGCGCGTTGTATTTCTGTACCCGGAGGCCGCAGACCGGATTTCTTTTGCACGGGAAAAAGCCGCGGGGAATACGCCGGTCGTCTGTCTGTATGATGCGGGACAGAGCTGGTGTGTATGGGACTGCGCGGATGAATTTTTTGAATATGAAAGAATCTATTTTGCAAGTCAGAACGATGTGGAGCCGATTGCGGACGCGGTCATTGCGGAATGCGGGGAGCTTATCGTCTACCTGAGCAGTACTGCCCAAAAGCAGGAGCAGTTACAGCGGAT
Organism: uncultured Lachnospiraceae bacterium; assembly: GCA_910578475.1. GTDB lineage: Bacteria > Bacillota > Clostridia > Lachnospirales > Lachnospiraceae > UBA3282. Next base: position 12,299 of record CAJTRK010000040.1, read on the forward strand.
TCTGGACAGCAATCCGAATCTGACGGAATATGAACTGCTCTATCAGGAAAAGTACTGCGATGTCTATTATTTTCATGAATCATTTTAAAATCAAAGGAAGGATTGACCGGAAGAACTACCAATAGTAACCATGACTTCCATATAGTTGCTTTAGGGTAACGGCATTGTGAGGATATACTATTTGTATGTCATAACAACTGGAAGGTATTATTTCATGGATTGGCTGAGCGTTGGCGAGAATATCCGAAAGAAAAGGCTGGCAAAGTCATGGAAACAGGCGACTTTGGCGGAAAAGGTAGATTTGTCCAATTCTTATATGGGGATGATTGAGCGTGGGGAGAAAGTCCCCAGGCTGGAAACTTTTGTGCATATTACGAATGCGCTTGATACGACTTCCGATGAAATACTGGAAGGTGTTCTGAATAAAGGATACGAAATTCGTATGTCCGAATACATCAGAAAAATCGAAGAACTGCCGCGGGAAGAACGGAATCAGATTTATGATGTTTTGGATGTCATGCTGAAATACGGACACAGGAAAAAGTAAGCGGCATCGAAGCCTGAAAATGCCGGAAGGGACAACGATAACAGACTGTGAAGGGAGCATTTTGGTTTATATGTACAAAATCGCAATCTGTGAAGATGATAAAGATTATATTGAATATATCAAGCAGATAATTCTGAAAACGGATATCGTAGAGGAAGATACCCTGTTGTTTTATGATTTTTATTCCGGGGAGCAATTCTGCCTGTGTGCGAACATGGATTTCGATTTGGTGATACTGGATATGCAGATGGGCGATATGGACGGTTACGAAGCGGCAATGAAAATGAGAAATATGGGACATAATTTTCTGCTCGTATTCTGTTCCGGCGTCGTACAGCCGTTTCCGCTGTCCTATAAGGCGAACCCGTTCCGTTATTTGTTAAAAGAATTTTCCGAAGAAGAAATGATAAGTGAGATGGCGGAAGTGATTCAGGAAATGAAAGCAAAGAAACAGAATCCGTTCATCATCTGTCAGTCTAAATCGAAAGATAAAATCAGAGTTTATCCCGAGTCAGTCACATATATTTCCAAATACAAAGAATATAGTATCATCCATGTCGTCGGTAAACTGGCGGATTCCTATCCGGGGGAAAATCTGCGCGCTTCCATGAGACTGAATGATATACATAAAGTTTTTAATGAAGACTGCGGATTTGTCAGGGCGCATAACAGCTATATCATTAACATGTCGTGTATCGTATCCATAGAATCGCATTATGTCAAACTGGTTACCGGAGAATATCTCTCTTTTTCGCGCGCGAGGGCAAGTGAGTTTAAACGGGTATTTGCCGGTTTTATAGCGGCAAAATATTAAAACTGATAGAAAAGGACATGGTATTGGGTTGGAGACAGTATTTACACTGGTACAGATTTTCATATGTGTGCTGGAAGCGTATCTGATTATTGATTTCTTTATGGCGTTTTTTAAACTGAAAATGCTGTTTGACAGAAAATATACGGAAACGGGGCTGATACTCGGCGCGGCGGCCTGCATACGCGCCGTGAATACGCTGAATAATTCAACATTCAATATGATTGCGGCATTTACGGTATATCTGATTATCATTGTATTCTTTTTTCAGGGGAAGCTCTTAAGAAAATTTCTTTATTTTATCACAGTGATGATTATTATGGTCGGAAGCGAATTTCTGGTCATTATTTTATTGTCTTTGCAGACCGCGTTTGCATTCAATGCGATGCAGTCGGGACATCTTGTGCTCAGCGTGCTGACATTTGCTGTGAAGGCGCTTGCCTTTGTGCTGCTGAACATTGCCAAAAGAGTCGCGGAAAGCTCCGATAATCCAAGAATTAATTTTAAAATAACCTTGATTTATTCCATTATGCCCATATCGCTGATTGGCATTATGATTGCAATAGCGCGTCTGAACATTGATTTTGCCTTTCTCGGATTTACCCAGATTTTGCTGATTGTGAGCTGTGTGCTCGCGTTGATAGGAAGCATCGCGATATTTTACTTTTACGACAGGTATTCCCAGTCGGTCTGGCAGCTGCAGCAGCAGGAACTCATGATTACAAAGCTGGAGATGGAAGAAAAGCATTATGGAAGGATAGAACAGGTCAATCAGGAACATGCCGCATTTCTGCACGACGTCCGCCATTATATGAAAGTAATCGGCGAAATGGCGGCAGACAAAGATGACAAAGCGATTTTGCATATATTGTCAGAATTACAGATAAAAGCTTCCGGTACGGAAACGGAGATGCTCTGCCGGAATCATTTATTGAACGCTATCCTGAATGAAAAGAAAAAAGATGCGGAACGGCGGAATATTTCGGTGAAAATTGTCGTCGAGCCGGGCTTTTCCATAGACGCAGTAGCCGATATCGACCTGATTGTCATCCTGAGCAATCTGTTGGACAATGCGACAGAGGCGGCGGGAAAGTGTCAGAACGGCTATATGAAGGTAAGCCTGTTTCCGCAAAACGAAAACCATTTTTCCATTATCAAAATTGTCAACAATTATGCCGGCCGGATTGACGCCAAAGAAGGCAGGCTCCGAACGGATAAAGCGGATAAGGTAAGACACGGCTTCGGCATTCAGAATGCGAGCGATGCGGTAGCAAAATACGGAGGATATCTGCAGTATTTTTATAAGGACGGGGAATTTACGGCGGTGGTAATCCTGCCCGTTCCCGATTTCTGAGCCTTTTGATGCAGAAGAGGAATTTTTCGTCTGCCCTTCGCCCCTCGAAAAAGGCAGCTTTGTGCAAATTTTGCTGAAAAAACGACAAAATTTGCAGAACCCAACAATTCTCGAAAAGAATAGGTTATGATAGAGTCATCTAAAATTTTTTTGAGAATTGGAGGAATCATCATGAAAAATGCAGTCAATAAGTTAGCGAAGAAAAATGTATTCGGCGTAATGAACTGTCTGGCGCTGCTGTTTGTCGTATTAAGCTCTCAGCTGTGCTGCATCTGGTATTTACATCAGCCGGAATTTCCTGTTGAGGCGGATAAGTACAGAAAATTCAAATAGACGCCATGTTTGAGCGGACTGTGCAAAAACTGGTGGACAGCCAGATAGAGAAAGGCGCTTTAAAGGAAGAGGACAGAAACATTTACCGGTACGGATATCAGGTATTGATTGAATTTTGTATCAATATCGTTGTTTCCATAGCGATTGCGCTCATATTCCGGGCATTCGAAATTGTTATCGTTTTCACAATCGCTTACTTACTGATAAGAGGTTATGCGGGCGGATATCATGCCAGGACAAGCCTCGGTTGTTTTTGTTTATCCGCCTGTATGCTCATAAGCGTCATTGTAATCGTGCAATTTATAGATGCGGGGAACCCTGCCTGGTGGATGCTGCTGATACCGGAGATTTTTATCACGCCGTTTATCTTTCGGCATACCCCGATGCCCGACGAGAACAAACCTGTTTCGGACAATGAGCGGGTTCATTTTCGGAAAAGGGTAAGGCAGATATACTGTATCGAACTGACAACGGCACTGATTCTGCTCTGTTTTGGGATGACCACATGTGCGATGTCTATTTTGGCGGTACATACTGTACTTTTTATTATGGTAATGATGCAAATATTAAAAAATCTAAAAGCTGCACGGACTGCGAAATAGCGGTCCGTGCAGTTTTTTAATCCTATAGGAAATTGCTGTAATCTCAGTGGATGCCGAAACGCAGGCTGTTGAGCTGTAAACGGTAGATAGTGCGTACCTCGACTGATATGAAGAAGAATGGGAGAATAGACTATATTTCTATCACGAGTATCAAAAGCGGAAACTCAAGGATTTTTGTAATATTGCCAATGGAATTGAGCTATGCTATACTAAAAGCTGGCATGGATAACGCAAATTGGAGGACGAATAATGTTGACAAATAAAACAATTTTAATAACCGGTGGGACAGGCTCTTTCGGAAAAAGTTTCACCAGATATGTGCTTACGCATTATGCACCGAAGAAAATTATCATCTATTCCCGCGATGAGTTCAAACAGTGGGTAATGGCGGATGAGTTTAAAGAATACGCGGAAAAGCTGAGGTTCTTTATCGGGGATGTGCGGGACCTGGAAAGGCTGAGAAGAGCCTGCGAAGGCGTTGATTATATCATTCACGCGGCAGCGTTGAAACAGGTTCCTTCCTGTGAATATAATCCGAACGAAGCGATTAAGACGAATATCCACGGCGCCATGAACGTTATCGACGCGGCACTGGACTGCGGCGTTCATAAAGTGGTTGCCCTGTCAACGGACAAGGCGGTCAATCCGGTGAATTTATACGGCGGAACGAAACTGGTATCCGATAAACTGTTTGTTGCGGCCAATGCGTATGCGGGAAATAAGGATGTCTGTTTTTCCATTGTACGCTATGGAAATGTGGCGGGAAGCCGCGGCTCCATTATTCCGATTTTTGACAAAATTATCAAAGAAGGCGGAACGGAACTGCCGATTACCGATACGAGAATGACCCGTTTCTGGATTAGCCTGACGGAGGGCATCGAACTCGTTATCAAAGCGCTTGCGGAAGCGAAAGGCGGGGAGACTTTTATCAGTAAGATTCCTTCCTTCAAGGTGACGGATTTGGCGGAGGCGATGCTGCCGGGCTGTAAACTGAAAGAAATCGGCATCCGGCCGGGCGAAAAACTCCATGAAATCATGGTAACGACGGAAGACTCCGCGACGACTTACGAATACGACAAGCATTTCATCGTATATCCACAGATGACGTGGAACAACAGACAGCAGCCGGATTTGAGCGGCACAAAGGTAACGGACGGCTTTTCGTACAGTTCGGATAATAATACGGAATGGCTTTCCGTGGAGGACATCCGGGAGAGATTGAAAGAAGTTTAGCTATTGGACGGCGTAATGAGCAGGAAAGAGGGACATACAGGAATGTATGTCCTTCCGCAGTAAAGAACGTCTGCACGGGGAAGCAAAAGGCGCCTGGCGGGCGGAACCGCTGCCTGCATGAAACGGCACGATAAGAGTCTGGAGAAAGGAACATGGCGACAAAATGGAGAAACCGGCAATAGAGGGGGGAACCCCTGTCAGAGAACAGAAAATATATTATGGGCATCAGTATATTGACGAGGCGGATATTCAGGCGGTTGTGGACGTACTGCGAAGCGATTATCTGACCTGCGGTCCCAAGATTGCGGAACTGGAGAAGAAGCTGTGTGAGCTGACGGGCGCGAAATATGCGGTCGTATGCAGCAACGGTACGGCCGGTCTGCATATCGCCGCTCTGGCGGCGGGAGTCGGTGCGGGCGACGAAGTCATTACGACGCCGATGACGTTTGCGGCTTCCGCGAATTGCGCTTTATATTGCGGGGCAAAGCCCGTTTTTGCGGATATCAACCCGGAGACTTATAACATAGACCCGGCGTCGGTAGAAAAATGCGTGACGGATAAAACGAAGGCGGTAGTCGCGGTAGATTATACCGGGCAGTCGGCGGAACTGGAACCGCTGCGAAAGCTCTGCCGTGAAAAAAATCTGGTTCTGATTGAAGACGGGGCCCATGTAATCGGGACGACGTATCAGGGCAGAAAAAACGGTTCCATTTCGGATATGACGATGTTCAGCTTTCATCCGGTCAAGACCGTTACGGCGGGAGAAGGCGGCGCCGTTTTAACCAACAGCGAAGAATATTACCGGAAGCTGTTATTGTACCGAGCGCACGGTATCACGAGGGATGAAAGGCTTCTGGAACATGAGTCCGACGGTCCCTGGTATTATGAACAGCTTATGCTTGGCTATAATTATCGGATGACGGATATGCAGGCCGCGCTCTTAATCAGTCAGCTGGATAAGCTGGAAATGTTCAGCAAACGAAGGAAAGAAATCGTAGCAAGATACAACGAAGCCTTTTCCAGACTGCCAGGTATTGTCGTGCAGAAAGAAATTCCCGAATCGGATACTACGCGGCATCTTTATATTCTGCGGATAAAACCGGAGGAATTTTCCATTGACAGAAGACGGTTCTTTGATGCGCTGGACGCGGAAAACGTAAGTTGCAACGTGCACTATATACCGACCTATTATTTCCCTTATTATGAGAAACTGGGATATCGGAGAGGCATTTGCCCGAACGCGGAAAAGCTGTATGAGGAAATCATCACGCTTCCGCTTTACTATGCGATGTCGGATGAGGATGTGGAGAGCGTTATCAGGGCGGTGGAAAAGCTCGCAGGGTATTATCACCTCCGCAGGGGGCAGGAGGAGTTGCGATGAAGCTGTCGATTATTGTTCCGGTCTATAATATGGCGGCGGACGGAAAGCTGGAATATTGTCTGGAATCGCTTGTGCATCAGACGATTGCGGATTATGAAATTATTGCGGTGGACGACTGCTCCACGGATTCCTCGATGGAAATTCTGTCCGCCTACGAGAAACGATACCCGGAAAAATTCCGTGCGGTACATTCCGAAGTGAACCGGAAACAGGGCGGCGCAAAAAATATCGGTATGGGCCTTGCAAAGGGAGAATGGATTGGCTTTATCGACAGCGACGACTGGGTGACGCCTGATTTTTATGAAAGGCTGATTCGCAAAGGGGAAGAGAGCGGCGCGGATATGGTGGGCTGCGATTATCATCTGACGGATGAGCACAGCATGAAAATCGGACAGGTGGTGCACAACAACAAAAGAGAGCAGACAGGGATTCTGAATGAAGAAAAATACAGGTCGTTGTTGGTGGACAGCGGCAGTCTGGTCGTGAAGGTATATCGGAGAGGCATCGTAATCGACCATCCGGGCCGTTTTCCGGAGGGTATTTTTTATGAAGACAATGCGTTGGCCAATTCCTGGATGCTGCGCGCAACGCATTTTGAGTATATCGAAGAACCGTTATATTATTACTATCAACACGACACATCCACAGTGCATACGATAACACGGACGCGTTGTGAAGACCGGATGGAGGCAGGGCGGCTGATGCTGCGGGAGGCCGAGCAGTACGGGTATCTGGAACAGTACCGGCCGGAAATCGAATTTAATTTTACGGTTCTTTTTTATTTGAATACGCTTTTTACCTACATGCAGGGCGTGCGGCCGGTAACATATGGATTTGTGAAAAAACTGGGGGCGGAAATGAAACGAAGCTTTCCTGATTTTCAGAAAAATCCATATTACTGCGAAAGAGTACATGCGGAAGAAAAGAAGCTGGCCGCGATGCAGATGCGCTCTACGGTATGGTTCATACTGTATTATAAGTTATTGTGGGGCTATCGCAATTTCAGAAAAAGATTTTAACGAAACGGACGGCAGAAGTGGGAGAGTATATGAAAATTACAGGGAAATCAAAGGTTTTATATATAATCGGTGTATGCTGCATTATTTTTTTATTATGGCTTGGAGATGAAGGGAATAATCCGCTTGCCTATTTTGGGTCTGAAATGCAGTATTCGTTCGGTATACTGGATTCAAACAACGCACTGGTAATTACGGAATCCGTTGCCCGGACAGGTATTGCGGCGAGCACGCCGCAGCTTGTGGTGAACCGTGGAACTTATACGATTCATTTCAGTTATTTGGCGGAAATGGCGGGAAACTCGGTGGAATTGTGGGAACAGGGAAGTAAAGTGGCCGGCTGGCCCCTGGACCCGGCGCAGAACGTTTTCACACAGGAATTTTCGCTGGCAAAGGACGCTAAACAGCTGTGTCTCAGGGTATATTACGGCGGAGAAGGCTCTTTTTCCATTCAGCGAATCGAACTGGTTCCGAGAACGCTTTTTTATACGGACACCTATTTCATGATTTTGCTGTTCGTGCTTTTTAATATTGCCGGTTATACCCTTTATCAGAGACATCAGCAGACGCCGATTGCACAGGATAAACTGGTGGATGCCTGTATCATAGCCGGAGTCGCATTGCTTGCGATGTCTCCGATGTTCTCTACCTATCTTTATAACGGGGACGACCTGTGTTATCATCTGGCGCGGATGGAGGGAATCAAAGACTGTATGCTGGACGGACAGATACCGGCCATTATTATGCCGGATGCCCTGAAAGGAAACGGATATCTGAATGCGATGTATCCGTATTTGTTTCTGTATATCGGCGCTGTTTTGAGAATCTGCAGAGTATCGCTTGGACTGTCTTATAAAATGGTGGTTTTCTGTGCGAATCTGGGTGCGGCATTGTGCGCTTATTATGCGTTTAAATCCGTTTCCAAATCCCGCAGGACTGTTATTCTGGGAGTGGTTCTGTATACATTGATGCCTTACCGTTTTACCAATATTTTTTCCAGAGGAGATTTGGGGGAAACGCTGGCGCTTACCTTCTGGCCGCTCGTCATCGTTGGCATGTATCATATTCTGCTCGGCGACAGGAAGAAGTGGTATTTTCTTGTGATTGGTTTCAGCGGCATATTGCAGAGCCATATTTTGAGCATTATGTTCGTGATGGCGTTCTGCCTGATTTCATTCCTAGCATTTTTCGGGAATATGTGGAAAGAAAAGCGCTATATTGAAATCGCAAAGGCGGCAGGACTTACGGTTTTGCTGAATCTGTGGTTTCTCGTGCCGTTTCTGTACTATTATTTTAAAGAACCGCTTGGCACGGAACTTCTGCGGTGGAGCGGTTATTTTGACCAGTCCATTAATCCGTCGAATCTCGTGCAGTCCATCAGTTTGTACAATAAGCAGTATTTTTCGTTGGGGCTGCCGCTGCTCGGCTGTATCGGCATCGGCGTGCTGCATCTTGTATGCGATAAAAAGAAAATGGAGAATCGGCTTGACCGGTATCTTTTCTTTTTGTTGATACTGGGCGTGATTCTGACCTGGATGACGACAGGATATTTTCCGAGCAAAGACATGCGCAGGAACGGATTGCTCGATTCGGTTATGACCATGCTGCAGTTCCCGTGGAGATTTTTAGGTCCGGCCTGTACCTGCTTTTTGTTTGCCGGCCTTATCTGGCTGTCCAAATCGGAGATATTAAAGCCCTATAAAAACCTGATTTTTGCGCTCTTTATCGGCTTGAATCTGCTGACGGTGCAGACAATTCCGACGGATAACATTCATATGCCGTACAGCAGTTCGGCGGCGACGGCGTCCAAAGGACATGGCAGTAAGATGGCTGCGAATATCGGCATCTTCTACCCGCATGAATGGCGGTTGGAAGGCATTACGGATGATAAGCTGGTGACGAGCGTGCTCGTGTCCGATTTGAATCATGTAAGCGTTATCAATTACAGTAAAACGGGAACCCGGGCAAAGGCGGTTTATTCGACGGATATGGAAGGAAATTATCTGGAAATGCCGATTTTGAATTATGCGGGTTATCGCGCATGGGACGAGAACGGTAAGAAACTGGAAATTCTGGAAGGAGACGACCACCGCATCCGGGTGGAGCTGACGGGGGACGGGAAGGAACATGAAATTCATGTCCGTTTTGGACCCGTGCCGGGATTTTTGGCCGCGAGTGCGGTATCGCTTCTGACGGTGGCGGGAATCGGCTGGCTGTACTGGCGGAAGCGGAAAAAGCCGGTGCAGCGGGCGGAAGTTATGGCTGAATAATGTGGCAGCGGGACAGGGGAAGGCTTTACCCTCCTGTTGGTGTTTCAAAATTTTTTAAGGCGGATGCAATCCGGAAGGCCCCTCTGCCGTCGATGAAAGTTCTCATACGCTGAGAACTTTCTTTGCGTTCTGAATAAGAATCTTTATGACGGTTCAGAAATGCAATCAGACCATCGACCGTTTTTTCTAAAGAAACGCATGCGTCGCCCGCGCAGAGGATGATTTTCTTATCAGAAAACGTTTCGACGGCGTGGCGCTGGTTGTCCGCGGTCACAACGCTGACGGAAGGCACGCCGACGGCGCAGAGCTCGTATAGAGTCGTTCCACCCGCGGAAATGCCCAGGTCGCATTGTTTCATAAGAGCGGCCATATCCTGTACATTTGTATGAATGTGGATTGTGGGATAACATAACGCAAGCTGTTCCAATTCCTGAAAATGCGAATTAAGACGGCTTGTGATAACATGATAATGCAGATTTTGTAAAAAGGCTGTGGAATCGTCGGTGGGCGCACCGAATTTGTCCGCTGAATCCGCCGTATTCGATACCGTGATATCATAAATTCGTTGAAACAGCGCGCCGATGATATTGCAGGCATCAGTTCCGCCTGCGGATAAGAAAATATCCCTGACTTTTGGCCTTGCTTCATAAGAAACATTCTGAAACTGTTCCCGGAGCGGCGTATAAGCTGCGCCTGTCAGTCTGTGCGCGGCCTTGCGGTAACAGGCTGGTTCTTCTTCCATATCATAGTTGACGATAAAATCCACCGGATAATCGAATGCGAGCAGGTCGTCCAGATAAGCCGTCGGGCAGTATTTCTGAAGTTCGGCAAGATATGTTTCCGTTACAAAATAGGAATCAACGAAAAGCTTAACATCGGCATCAGGAGCTTCTTTCAGAACTTTTTTCAAAGCGGGAAGCTCTTTTTCCGGCGCCTGATAATCGCTGTGAAGGCAGATGGCCGGAAATTCATCCGGAAAAGCAAAACGTTCTTTTAATATCGAAACGCTGTTTTCATCAGAGACAAGAAAACGGACTCCCATAGAGAGGGAAGCGCAGGCCCTTGCAATGGATAAGCAGCGCATGATGTGCCCGGTTGCGATTTCTTCGTTTCCATCGGTTCTGAAATATACGACAGACATGATAATATCCTTTCCTGAAACCTGATACACGGCGGCCCGGCCCATACACATATGCCGCCGTCCCGTTTTCCCACATTTTATCACGAAAGCCCTCCTATGCAAAGCCCAAACTCCTGTGCTATAATGTACCCAGTGCAAAAGAAAAACAAGCGGCTGCGAAGCAGACATTTGTTTTTCTTGCACGGGAAACGAGCAAAGGTCCGATGAAATCGGACAGGGAGCGCGTGAGCGCGGGTTTGCGAGTAACATAGAGAGGAAAGAAGGCAAGCGGCTGCGAAGCAGACAAACGGGGGTATCGTATGAATGAATCATCTATCGCCATCATTACGGCAAGGGGCGGAAGCAAGCGGATTCCGCGTAAAAATATAAAAGAATTTTGTGGGAAGCCGATTATCACTTATTCGATAGAAGCGGCGCTGCATTCGGGGCTTTTTACGGAAGTCATGGTTTCCACCGACGATGAGGAAATCGCACGCATCGCGGAGCAGGCGGGGGCGAAAGTGCCTTTTATGCGGAGCGGTGAGAATGCGGGAGATTATGCTTCAACGGACGATGTGCTTTTGGAGGTGCTGGACCGGTATCGGAAACAGGGAAGAGAATTTGAGACATTCTGCTGCCTGTACCCGACAGCCCCTTTTGTTACGGCGGAAAAGCTGCAAAAGGCAATGCAGATGCTGGAGAAAGCGGATTCCGTTATGCCTGTGGTGGCATTTTCCTATCCGCCGCAGCGATGCGTCGTTTTGAACGAACAGGGTGAACTTCGGATGAAATGGCCGGAACATGCCAAAACCCGTTCGCAGGACTTGGAGCCGTATTATCATGACTGCGGTCAATTCTATTGCTGCAGGACGAAGCCTTTTCTGGAGTATGGAACGACAGACCTTCCGCATATGGTTCCGTTTTTTGTCAGCGAACTGGAAGTGCAGGATATTGATAACCAGGACGACTGGGAGATTGCGGAGCTGAAATATAGGAAAATGAAAGCGGAGAAAAAATAAAGATTGAAAAAATGCCGCTCATGCGGCGGAATGAGAGGAAGCATGAAAAAAGAATTTCAAATCGGCAAAAGAACCATTGGAGAAAATCATCCCGTCTTTTGCGTGGCGGAAATGTCGGGAAATCATTTAAAAGATTACGGACGGGCTGTGGAAATCATTCATGCCGCAAAAGAAGCGGGAGCCGACGCCGTAAAACTGCAGACTTATACGGCGGACAGCCTTTCTCTTAATTGTGATAATGAGTACTTTCAGATACACGGCGGGCTCTGGGACGGAATGACGGAGTACAAATTATATGAAGAAGCGTCTACCCCCTGGGAATGGCAGCCAAAACTGAAAGCGCTGGCGGAAAGTCTCGGGATGGAATGTTTTTCGTCACCCTTTGACGCCGCATCTGTGGAGTTTATGAAAGACTGTGATATGCCGGCTTATAAAGTGGCATCTTATGAAATCAATGATATTCCTTTAATACGAAAAATTGCCGCGCTGCATAAGCCGGTGATTCTGGCGACCGGAATCGCACATCTGGAAGATATTGAGCGGGCTATGCGCGTCTGCAGGGAAGAAGGAAATGACGAAGTCATGCTGCTAAAATGTGTTTCCGCCTACCCGACGCCTTATGAAGATATCAATCTGTCCATGATTCCCACATTGGCCAAAACATTTGACTGTCTGGCCGGACTGTCAGACCATTCGATGGGGAGCGCCGTAGCTGTGGGCGCCGTTCCTCTTGGTATCAGGATGGTGGAGAAGCATTTGACGCTTCGCCGCGCCGATGGCGGACCGGATGGCGCTTTTTCCATGGAACCGGAGGAGTTCCGGGAAATGGTAGAGCATATCCGCATCGTCGAAAAAGCGCTCGGCGTTTCCGCTTATGCGCTGACGGAGAAGCAGGAAAAGGAACGGAGCGGTTCCCGGTCTTTGTTTGTCGTTAGGGATATCCGGGCAGGAGAGAAACTTACACCGGAAAATATCCGTTCCATCAGGCCGGGGCATGGCCTTCATACAATGTATTATGAGGAAGTGCTCGGAAAAACCGCGCAGCAGGATATTGAGCGGGGGACGCCGCTTGCCTGGGGGATGTTCCGGTAAAAGGGAGGAATGACAGTGAAACAAAAAATGATATTTTGGTTTCTTTTGTCTGCGGTAGTTATGCTGTTATTACCGTGGCTGGCAGTCACCTTTATCAAAGGTGATGGCGGGATGGCAGTCTGTTTCATTTTGTTTTTTGCCGTAAACCCGATATATTCCGTTACGGCCGGCGTTTTTGCCGGAAAAAACGGGAAACGGCTGTGGTCCCTGCCGCTTATATCGGCCGCGCTGTTTTTGGCAGGGACGTGGATTTTCTTTGATATGGGGGAAACGGCATTTATACTGTATGCGGCGGTTTATCTTATTTTGGGGATTCTTGGCATGTTGGTTTCAAGGTTTATCAGATAGACACAATCAAACTGTCACTATTTTCTGTATTCTGTCATTTTGGTGTTCTGATATGTATCTATTGAATGTCATCGTTATCATTTTAAGGTCAATGATATCATGCTGCATGAAATGATATTATTCATTCTGACAGTGATATAAAAAAACGTATGATATAAAGAAAGCAACAGTAAAATCGGTTTTAAAACGAGCGAGGCTTGAAGCCCCGGTAACAGAAGGAAAAGACTTGGAGCGGGCTATTGAAATGGGTGTATGGGAATGTAACACGGAGACACCAGCAGAACGCGGCGTAACAGAGGCAAACTGCTTTGTATATAAAATTGAATAGTGTATATGCCAAAGGACATTTATCTTTTATTTAGATGGATGTCTTTTTTATATAGATAAACAAAAGATTTTGCTTGTGTGCAATAAAAAGAATAAAACATTCTTTCCGTAAAAAAATTACGGAAATCTATTGTGCAAGGTCACAAGAGTGGTTATACTCCCGTCTTTGACAGTTTGTTAAGTATAAAAACCGCTGTAGACCAGTATTTATGG
>CAJTRK010000041.1 GCA_910578475.1 uncultured Lachnospiraceae bacterium
TGTTGGCTGTGGGCCTATGGTGAGCCATGTAATATATTCAGAGTCTACTCCATGCCGGAGATTATATGCCGGTTTTAACTGTCCGTTTCCCATGGAATCCTCTTTCATCCTCATAAAAGTGGCATCGTGGTCTGTCTTGGAATAACTGTTTCGTCCGCCGCAGATATGTATTTGATGGTTATATTTTTTGAGTCGGGACAGATAATCTTCGAGGGTTTCCATGCTCTTTTGAAGCGGCGTTTTTCTTTTCCCGATTCCATGAACAAAGACCACGCTTTCACTCTGTTTGAGGGCATAAAGCTTCTTGCGGAGTTTCTTTACATGCTTCATCTTTACGGTGTCGCCATATACAATCTTTAAATCGTAGAGCTGTTCGCACTCCGCCACAAAATCAGCAAGTTTTATCAGAAGTTTTGTCTGATTTTTGGTTACGGCCTTCTTCCAGACAAAAGTGTATTTGTTTGCTGCAGCTTCGATTTTTGTGCCGTCAATGAAAACGGTTTCGCCTGAAATCTCTCCCAGGTCAAAAAGCGCATTGGACATTTCGGCAAGAATGCGCCTGGCGCATGGAGCAAAATGAATGCCCCGGAACCGTGCGAATGTCGCATGGTCTGGCACGGGTGCGCCTTCGAGAAGAAACATGAAATTAATATCCCTTTTGCAGTTAAGCTCCATGGAACGGGAAGAGTAATCCCCATTCATGTAAGAGTAAAGCACAATCTTCAGAAGTGTTCTTGGGGATACTAAATTTATTCTTTCGTAAGTAGAATATAAGTCAGTCAAATCCATTGCCTCCACAAACTGACTGAGTAACCGCACAGAATCATCTTCCGGAATAATGGTTTCAATATTTAGCGGAAGTTTTAATTGATATCCGCTTTGATTTAGGCTATAATTTTTCTGTAAGTTAATGTTTTTGGTCATACATTAATTTTACACCAACTGCCGGATTCTTTCGAGGTCTGGCAGTTATTTTTTATATGAAAAAGGAGCTGCGCACTAATTACTTAGTGCGACAGCCCCGTGTTTGTCGTAAAAAACTTATTATCTATGCATTCAATATTTTAAGGAAGAGGGCTGGCGACAATGGTAAATGAGGGTTAGAATGCAGAATGTTATGGAAAGAAGTGTATTTTATTGGAATCTGAGGAAAGAGAGGATGGGAAGACATGGATAGAAAAACAGTGGATGAAACGAAAATTTATGATGAGGTTCTAAAGCAAAGCTTGAATGATTCAGGCAGACAAGACAGCCTTATAGATATTCCGCCAGACGTATATAGGCTGATAAGGTCGGCAGAGATAAGGGATTATTTCCGGAAGAATGACTGTATGGGAATCTTTATGAAAGAGCAGATTATCCTCCACAGCTATACATCAATGCAGCAGAAAACAGAGATGCTCAAGCGGCTATCACATACAGGCAGCGAAGAGGAAAATAGGCTGGTGGAGGCTGGCGTGAACCTGAAAGTTGTGCAGGATACGCTCGGGCATAAAGACTTTTCCACGACTATGGATATCTATACAGATGTAACGAAGGAATTGAAACAGAGGGAATTTGATAACCTTCAGGAGAAGATGAACCAGAAAAAATACAGGGGAAAACAGAGAGGGAACCCTGATGCGGCAGGGCAAAACGAAGATGGGGAAGAGGGCTGAAATGGCTTTCTTCCTGTTGTATTTATGGTGCTTTTTGATTATAATATAAAAGAAGCAAGTAATGACTGAGAGGAAAGGGAAAGGCGCATTGGATGAGTGAGGCAGAACAGCAGAGAAAAGAACAGGAACATCAGGAAGATTTACAGCGTCTGCGGGATTTCCGTCCTATTGATGATGATTTTATGCGTTGCCTGTTTAAAGATAATATTCCGCTGGCTGAACTGGTATTGCGGATTATAACTGGCAAACAGGATTTGATTATTACAGACTGCCAGACACAGAAGGATATGAAACGGCTGGCCGGGGCGCGTTCGATTTGTTTAGACGCTTATGGAACAGATTCTGAAAATAAAAAGTATGATTTAGAAATACAGCGTTCGGATAAAGGCGCAGGTCCCCATCGGGCAAGATACCATTCCAGTGTAATGGATATTGAGAATCTGGATGCAGGGCAGGAATTTGATGAACTGCCGGACACTTATACAATATTCATCATAGAAAAGGATTTCTATGGAATGGGAGAGCCGCTCTATGTGATAGAGAGGATGAACCTGACGACAGGGAAAGGATTTGAAGATGGGGAGCATATCCTGTATGTCAATGGCGAGTACAGGGGAGAATCTGATTTAGGGAAGCTGATGCATGATTTTTGTTGTACGCAGGCTGACGATATGAATTTTGCTTTGATGGCGGAACGTACAAGATATCTGAAAGAAAATCCGAAAGGGGTGCAAGAGATGTGTAAGGTCATGGAAGATATGCGGAATGAGGCAGAGTATTATAAGGCGATTGAAATTGCAAAACGGATGATTGTCAGAGGTAAAGCGACTCTTGAAGAAATTGCAGAGGATACTGGTCTGGCATTGAATAAGATACAGGAATTATCTGTAAAAATGGGAATGTGAAAATTTTTCTGAACCAATCCTGAACCATTTTTGGACCAATTTTTACAAAGTTATGGATATTTCAGGAGAGTTATGGAAAAAAGAGCAATGAGCAAATCATAGGAATATATGGGGGTGGAGGGATTTGCGGATATATGAAAACAGATATACCTACAATCCCGACGATGAAAACGCTTGGCGGAAACAAATCCGCAGACCATGAGGGAAACGCGAAAAAAGAAGCTGTCCATGAGGCGAAGAAAAGCAGTATCTCCAGAGAACAGGCATGGGAGATGTTGAAAAAATATAACAAAGAACCTTTCCACTTACAGCACGCGCTGACGGTAGAAGGCGTCATGCGTTGGTATGCGAAAGAACTCGGATATGCGGCGGAAGAGGATTTCTGGGGAATTACCGGACTTCTTCATGATATTGATTTTGAGCTTTATCCGGAGGAACACTGTAAAAAGGCTCCGGAACTTCTGCGCGAAGCAGGCGTCGGCGAAGACATGATTTATGCAATCTGCTCTCACGGCTATGGAATCTGCAGCGAAGAAGAACCAAAGCTTGAGATGGAAAAGGTGCTTTTTGCATCCGATGAACTGACGGGGCTGATTTGGTCATGCGCGCTGATGCGTCCGTCAAAAAGCACGATGGACATGGAAGTTAAGAGCCTGAAAAAGAAATTCAAAGATAAGAAATTTGCGGCAGGCTGTTCCAGAGACATTATTTCCCAGGGGGCGGAACTGCTCGGATGGGAACTGGACGACCTTTTCGATAAGACGATTCAGGCAATGAGAAGCTGCGAAGCCGATGTGGCGGCGGCAATGGAGAACTAAACAGGAAACAGACTGTGGAATCCGGACAGGATTTACGGTCTGTTTTTTTGGTTATCCTAAAATATAGAATACGCCGCGCTGCATTTACCGGTCCAAAATTGAACGTCCATTATTGAATCTTTACCCGTTTTCCGATTCCATGTATAATCAACAGTAGTGATTTGTTCATGATTTGTATGTGTTTGAGGAGTTTTATATGTTCCAGAGTAAGTTATTTCTGAGATTGTTCATGACGTATATTTTAGTGATTTTTTCTTATATGATTTTATGAACCATCTGCATTTTGTTCGATTTGAAGAATTTAAACAGCGATATTCAAAAAGTTCTGGAAGACGATTACGGAGTACGGGTTCTGTATCAGGACGACGTGGTTTTTTCCTGCGGGGAGGAAACGGATAAATTGTATGAGACGGAATCCGTGAAGATGCCCGGTCTGGTATATCGGATTTACGCGCCGGCGGGAACGGCTTCCGGAATAGACCATTTCTTCTTCATTACGCTGCTTGGGATTGTAGTGATTTCTCTTGTTTTTCTTGGATTTGCCTTTGTGGTAAGCCGGAGATATTATATCCCCATCGACAGGCTGGAGCAAATGGTTTCAACCAATCAGAATACATCGGAAGATGAGATGGAGAAAATTATCTGTGGAATACAGGATTTGATTGGAGAAAAAAACAGATACCGCGAAAAAATGCTGACGATTACGCCTTATGCCAAAACAGGTATGCTTCATTCGATGATTGCGGGGAATGCGGCGGCGGATAATGTGGGCAAATTTCTGGATGAGAATTATCTGGATTTGATACGGCCATATTTCATTGTGTCAGTCGTCAATTTTGCCTATGACGGGACGCCTGCCCTGCGGGAAGAAAGTCATAAGCGGGAAATAGAAGAGCTCTTCCGGACCGTGACGGACATTTTTTCGACGGATGAAGTGAACATTGTATATTATTTCCGTGATATTTATAATGTATTTCTGATTACGAATTTTGAAACAGAGCAGGAAATGGATGATTTGTTTTATCAGATTCATAAATACGTCAGTACCGCCAAAAGCAACAGTTATGTAACGATGGGCGTTGACATTGTCCGGGATGATATCGGGGAATTAAAGCAGGCATGCGAAGGCGCGCTGAAAGCGCTGGACAGCATATTGACGGAGGGGCGGGAGACCGTTTATTTCCTGGAAGATACGGAAGACTGTGCGGCGGCATATTATTTCCCGGCGAATTTCCGGGAAAAGCTGAAGCATTGTCTGTTGAGGCAGGACAAAGAAGAAATACACAAACTGCTGTTTGATATTTATAAAACCAATTTGGACATAGAAGGCATGTCGGAGATGTACAGGTCTCTTATCGACGATTTTCATCTTTCCGTCATGAAGACGCTGCGGGAGATTACCGAATTAAATACGCTGCACCTGAATATCAAAAAGTATACCGGACTGGCGACGTTACAGGAGATTTTTGATTATTATGACGCGGCGCTGCTTTCCGCCATCGATACGTTGCATGATTCGGCGGAGCAGGTGGAGGAGGACTCAAAGCTTGAAGAAGATATTGTAGCATATATCGACGCGCATTACTGTGATGAAAATTTGTCCATGCAGAGTCTGACGAGCCGTTTCAATGTGAGCAATAAATATCTGAGCCTGCTCTGCAAAGAGCGTTTCGGGGTCACCTATTTACAGTATATACAGTCGAGGAGAATCAAAAAGGCGGCAGAGCTTCTGAGGGAAAAACGATATTCCCTGACAGAGATAGGCGTGATGTGCGGCTATACGAATCAGCTGACCTTCCGGCGTAATTTTAAGAGTATTATGGGCGTGAATCCAAGTGTATATCAGAAAAAATAAGCCCGGAAAACAAAAAATGATGCTTCTGAAAAAAATGATGCTTTGCAAAAAGCATCATTTTTTTTATGGAAATTATTGAAACTATATTTTTGTTTTTCTGTATTGTATAGTGGAATTGCTTCCGGAAAGCGGCGTCAGGACAGACGTGGGCGGTGGAAGCGAGAAAAGAAAAGGAACGAGGGGTCAGGATAAAAACGAAACGGGAAGAACGAAAAAAGGATTGGAAAAAGAGCCTGAAAAGAGACAAGTATCTGATTATTATGATTTTGCCGGTTATTATTTATTATCTGGTTTTCTGCTATTTTCCGATGACCGGCCTTTGGATGGCATTCACGCAGTACAGGATTGGTTCCGGTCTCAAAGGGCTGTATCTGAGTGAATTTGTAGGACTGAAATGGTTTCAGCAGTTTTTCAGTTCCGTCTATGTGTGGAGACTGGTGAGAAATACGTTTTTGCTTTCTTTTTATTCTCTGATTTTTGGATTCCCGATACCGATTCTTTTTGCGGTCGCCGTTACACAGGTGAAAAGAAAAGGCCTGCAGAAGACGATTCAGGTGAGTACATATCTGCCCTATTTTATATCGACGGTTGTTGTCTGCGGTATGATTAATAACTTTTTATCTCCGTCGGGAGGCATTATTAATCAGCTGTTGAACAAAATAGGCATTGACAGTATCAATTTTTTAAGTCTTCCGGAATGGTTCCGGTCGATTTATGTAATATCCGGCTCCTGGCAAAGCTTCGGATTTAACTCCATTATTTTTGTTGCGGCGATTATGGGCATTTCCCCGGATTTGTACGAGGCGATGAGAGTGGATGGGGCGAATAAACGACAGGTCATCTGGCATCTGATTCTGCCAGGTATCAGGCCGACCATTATTCTTTTGCTGATTATGACGTTGGGAAGCATGATGAGCGTTGGTTTTGAAAAAGTCTACCTTCTGTATAATTCGGCCGTCTATGAAACCGCAGACGTCATTCAGACTTATGTATACAGACAGGGTATTCAGAGTAACAATTACAGCTATGCGGCGGCTGTCGGTTTTTTTAACTCCATAGTCAACTTTACCATTGTATTTTTTGCGAACCGCCTGAGCCGTAAAATAACGGATACGTCAATTTGGTAGGAGGGAAATCAAATGTTAAAAGGAATAAAAAATAAAGCGGCCGGGGATATGATATTTGATGCCGTCATCGCATTTTTCTTATTGTTTGCCGTAGTTGTCTGCGTCTATCCGTTTCTGTATGTTGTCAGCGTTTCCGTCAGTTCCGGGGAAGCTGTCAATAAGGGACTGGTCACATTGCTGCCGGTGGACCTGAATTTTGAAGCGTTAAAGTCGGTTC
The DNA here is from genome assembly GCA_910578475.1 of uncultured Lachnospiraceae bacterium. Lineage (GTDB taxonomy): Bacteria > Bacillota > Clostridia > Lachnospirales > Lachnospiraceae > UBA3282. The sequence continues at coordinate 6,581 of CAJTRK010000041.1, forward strand.
TCGCTTATAAGCAGCTCTGGACGTCTTATGGGAACACGATATTTTATACGGTAGTCGGAACGGTTTTTAATATTGTTTTTACCTGCCTTGCGGCTTATCCGTTATCCAGAAAGACGTTCTGTTTCAGAAAACAGATGAATTTTCTTCTGGCGTTTACCATGTATTTTTCAGGCGGACTGATTCCCATTTATATCGTTGTGACGAATCTGGGACTGTACAACAGCAGATGGTCCATGATTCTCCCGGTTCTGGTAAGCGCTTATAATGTGATGATTTGCCGCTCCGCGTTCGAATCCATTTCAGAAGAACTGTTTGAAGAAGCAAAGCTGGAGGGGGCAAACGACATACTGATTATGACCAGAATTGCGATTCCGTTAATCAGACCGACGCTGGCGGTGCTTACGCTGTATTATGCGGTGGCAAGATATAATGATTTCTTTAATGCAATGCTTTATATCAGCGATAAAAAACTGGAGCCTCTGCAGCTTTTCCTGAGAAGGATTCTTCTGTAAGCTTCTTCGGAAATCATGCAGACGACCAGTGTAAGCATGGCGGCGGCGAGCCAGTCATCCATTCAGGTCCGCTATGTGTGCATCGTTGTATCGGTCATACCAATCATGATGGTTGTGCCTTTTGTGCAGAAATATCTGGTAGAAGGAACCATGTTGGGAGCGGTAAAAGGATAAGTCGCATGTTCAATACATGAAAAATGTAATTTACTATAATTTAAAATGCAAAAAAGCAGGATTACAACATGAAAAAGAAACAAATGATTGCATTGGGCCTGGCCGCAGCGATGCTGGCCGGCGGCCTTTCCGGGTGCGGAAATTCATCGGGCGAACCCGCGCAAAATGATGTTGCGGGGAATGCGTCCACACCGTCCGCTTCGACAGACACTTCTTCAGATACCGCGAAAGATACGTCCGCATCGGATTCCGCACCGGATGCCGCAGGCGGCGACGTTTATACCGGTGAAGCGCCGGTTACACAGGAAGAAGGCGCGTCTTTGAAAATACTTGCACAGACTTAGAATTATACGAATGTGGATATTGCGAGTGCGGAGATAGTGGAAACCGTCGTTGCCAGCTCAGGCGTAGCGGTAGACTGGCAGCTTGTGGATTATAATAACTATGCCGATTCTGTCGGACCGATGCTGACGACGGGCGCAATGGATGCGGATATCATCCTGCTTCCGGACCAGGATGCAAATCAGACATATATTAAATCAGGTTTGTTTACGGCGTTGGACGAACATTTTGACGAGATGCCCAATTTCAGCAGGTGGCTGGATGCCAATCCGGTTATTAAAGCGGAAATCACCGCAGAAGACGGACATATCTACTATGTGCCCGGAACGAATGTCGGCAAAGATTATCAGCCGGTATTAATGTACAATCAGGTATGGCTGGATAAGGCCGGCATGGATGCGCCGGAGACGCTGGATGAATTTGTAGAGCTTCTCAGGTATTTCAAAGAAAATGACATGAACGATAACGGAGACGCTTCGGATGAAATCCCGATGAGCATTATGGCTGAATTTCTGCCCTATATGTTCGGACCCGCGTTTGGACTCGACCTTGTCAGCGGTTTCCAGGCGGATGCGGACGGTAACGTGACATATGCCGCTGCGGATTCGGAGAATTACAGAAAATATCTGGAATTTTTAAACGGTTTATATCAGGAAGGACTGTTGGAAGTAGAATATAACTCCCTCGACAGAGACCAGGTAATCGAACGTATGTCGAATGACTTAACCGGCGTCGGATTCGATTTCAGTTGGGCAATGTCCATGATGTACAGCAACGTTCTGCCCTATTATGACGGAACCAAAGATACGGCGTTCATCGGCGCAGCGCCTCTTTCCGGTGAACATGAAGGTTACTATGTAGGCCGTGTGGAACTTGGAAATATGTTCGGTGTCGCATCTTCTTCTGAAAATATCAGCCTCGCATGCAGATTTCTCGATTACGCCATGAGCGAACCCTGTCAGGAAATGTATCAGTGGGGAATCGAAGGAGAAAGCTATACGGTAGATGCTAACGGAAATAAGAGCTATACCGAACAGGCAAATGACAACGACTGGTTACAGCAGCTTGGCATTAATCCTTCGTTCGTATTTCCGGCACAGCAGTCGGTAGTATCCACAGATGCGCTTGTTGCCGACTGGCATGCGGAATGCAACGCGTGGCAGGAGCAGTTCGTTATAGACCCGTGGCCGTTTATCTATTCTACGGTGGATGAATCCGAGATTATCAACACCTATATGGTTGACATTGAGACTTATGTAGATGAAAATGCGGCGGCATTTATTACGGGAACTAAAACAATGGATGAATTTGACAGTTATATCAGCGGCCTGCAGGCATTAAATTTATCGGAAGTAATTAATGTAAGGCAGAATCAGTACAAACGTTATCTGGCCGCACTGCAATAAGAAAAAAACGGGAAGGAGCTGCTTTGGCAGCTCTTTCTGCATGAAGGCATAATATAAGGCGTATGGAAAACTGCGGTACAGGAATGATTCGCCTGAATCGAAAGGGATGTGAATTTGATTGTAAAGATGGTGGTTTTATACCTGAAAGTAGGAAAGCACTGTGTTGTAATTTCCTGTCCGAGATGATATATTACTGGAAAAGGGATGGTGAACCGCATGATAAATGAAAACGGGCAGATGCAGGTAATCGATTATTTTGAGAGCGACAGACAGGAACACTGGCTGTCCCAAATCGAAAAAAGCGACTGGAACGCCGGAAAATATCTGTATGAACTGCTAAGGAAGAAGGAACTGAAAAAGCTGGTTGGAGAAGATGCAAAAGTATTGATGCTGACGGACGGGGACGAGCTTGTTTCGTTCTGCACCTATGCGGAAAAAGACGATATACAGCCGACAACGTTGAAACCGTGGATGGGATTTGTTTATACATTTCCGGCATACAGAGGACATCGGTATTTCGGAAAATTGTTCCAGGAAGTGGAAAAGCTCGCGAAAGAAAATAACGTACGGGATGTGTATATATCGACGAATCATACCGGGTTGTATGAAAAGTACGGCTGCGAATTTTACCGGATGATAAACGATATGCACGGCGAGCCTTCCAGAGTCTATGTAAAACATTTCGGTTAAAGATATTTTCATTCAGGTAAAAAGTCGGAAAGGCATGTCGTTTGAAAGGAAATCTTATGGAGATAAAAAGAATTGAGGGCAGTTTTTCTATCTGCAAAGTAAAGGATTTTTCGCGTGTGAATTTTCGCGCGGCCTATTGCTTTACAGGGAAGACAGATGAGGAAAATTCGCTCGTCTGTCTGACGGAAGACGTTCCTGAAAATGTTATCGAACAGGATGATGACTGGATGGGATTTAGAATTCAGGGCGTTCTGGATTTTTCTCTCGTGGGAATACTCGCCGGAATCTCGAAGATACTTGCGGAAAACGAAATCGGGATTTTTGCCGTATCCACTTATAACACCGATTATATCCTGACAAAGCGAATACATTATGAAAAGGCGCTGCGGGTTTTAACCGAAGCGGGTTATTGCGTCGTTTCATAAATAAATCCGGAATGATACAACTATGATGCAAAAATGATACGAATCTGATACATTCCTCCTGTAAAATGGGCATAAAACATCCATGAGATACAGGAGGAATTACTTTTGAGGAAACATGCCGGAATCATTCTTTTTATGGTTAGCATTTTGTGCCTTGCCAGAACCGCTTTTTTGCATGAAAAGACAGATATTTGTTCCAAAACACAGGCTGCTGCGGCAGAGCCTTTTTTTATGAAGACCGGAGAACGGGGCGTTATACATAGCGGAATGAAAATGTTTTTCGCATGGCTGCGGGAGGATGTTGTTTTTCAGGATGGCACAATGGAGCTTACAGGACTTGTTATCGAAGACATGGACGGCAACGGTCAGAAGGACATGCTTGCCATGCTTATGCCGCGTGCGGGAAAAGAATCGAACGATTCCGGCTGTATCTGGCTGTATATGAATGAGGACGAACCTTACTGTTTTGACGAACCAGAATGTTTTTATGACGGTCAGTTTGATTTTTTTGCGGAAGATATCGACAATGACGGGAATGTGGAAATTGTGTTGAGCATGGAAGGAAGCGGCTGCGGCGGAGCGGGTGATTTTTATAAAGTGATTTTGAAATACAGGAACGATGGAGCGCATCATCAAATAGAGCGGATGGAACTGCCTTCGGACCTTTGGGACGGATTTACCGACCAGGGAATTGTCGTATCGGTATATCAGGAGGCGGAAAAGAATCTGTACAGCGCATATTGTTCCTATTTCAGGGAAATTATTTATTTTGAAGCGGAAAATGCGGCCGAACCGAAAGAAGCGCCGGTGTGGGTGGGCGGCAACGAAAGGGGATTTTTCGACTTGCGCGCTGTGGAGTATCAGGGACAGAATGCCCTTCAGGCCTCGGAATACCTGTACGGTGAAGGCGGAAGCGCCCACGAAGTGGCAACGGCCCGGTTCCTGATATTGTGGGATAAAGACGGAAACGGCTATGTGGAAAAATGGTGGCTTGACAGCGTTCGCCCGGAGTCTGCAGGCTGAGAGAAAAGCGCAGCAATTTCTGCCATAAATTCCGCCATAAACGCCTGTCATAAACGATTTCCCCCATCATAGCCAAAAGCTTCTATCTATGATATAATGGTGCAAAAGAAAAACAAGCGGCTGCGAAGCAGACATTTGTTTTTCTAAAGGAAATCGAAGATTTCCTATTGCCATTAACGAGCAAACGTCCGATGAAATCGGACAGAAAGCGCGTAAGAGCGAGTTTGCGAGTCTACACTTCGCAAAAACAAAACAAGCGTCTGCGAAGCAGACGGATGGGTATTAAAATGTCGGTCAGGTATAAAAAAATAAGAGGTCTGCTGCTTATGGGAAGTCTTCTTTTGTTGACGGCTTTGTCCATACTTATTCTGGCGGCAGAAAAAAGAGAAGAACGAGAGGGAGAGGACAGCCTGCCTTTTTCCCTTACTTACAGACAGGATGGCGTTTTACACCGGATTCAGGGATTCCGGACGGAGACAGCCGTCTGTTTCTGCGTTCCGGGGAATCTGTCGCTTCAGGATGTGCACCTTGATATGGAAACGGCGGAATGTCTGTTTATTGACGGCGGGCAGCTTGAAGACGGTGATACGATTGCAGGAGTGGAGCTGAACCGTATATACGAGGCGGGGGCATCCGGGACGCAGATTGTTTTCATGCAGGGCTCGAAACTGCCCGTCATTCGTCTGACGACGGAGACGGGAAGCATGGAAGCCGTTAACGGCGATAAGGAGTACGCGGAAGCTGGTTTTATGGAAGTATATGACGAGGACGGCAGAATGGTTACGGCGGCCAGAATGGAGCGTTTTTCCGGCCGGGGAAATACCTCGTGGGATGCGGCGAAAAAATCTTATGCGGTGAAACTGGAAGACGCGGAGGACATTCTGGGAATGGGCGCGGCGAAACGGTGGGTATTATGCGCGAATTACTATGACGGCGCCTATATCAGAAATCAGATTGGTTTTGAAATCGCGGCCCAAAGCGGTATGGCATTTACACCGGAGGAGCAGTTTGCGGAGCTGTATATCAATGACGAATACGCCGGTCTTTATCAGATTATGGAGAAGATAGAGCCGGGCCCGAACCGGATGGATATCGGAAACGATTATCTGCTGGAAGTGGATTATATCGAACGGGCAGTCGGAATGCCCTATATTTTACTGGACAACGAACAGCCGGTGGTTGTTCATGCGCCGGAGAAAGGCTGCGACCTGGAAGGCGTGCAGCAGTTTTTCGATGCGTTTACGTCGGATTTGGAGAACGGCAGCGTAACGCTTGCGATGGAAAAGATAGACGTGGAATCTTTTGCAAAGCGGTTCGTGATGGAAGAAATTTTACAGGATATGGATTTTGGTTATACGAGCCAGTATTTGTATCTGGATTTGGAAAAAGGAATCCTTCACGATGGCCCTCTATGGGATTTGGATAATACGATGGGAAGGGGAACCGCCGTTGAAGCGGAACCGCTTTTTGTGACGGATTATGAGCTGAACTATAATAACGTCAGCCGCTGGTATGCGGTATTATATGGACAGGCGGCGTTCAGAAAACTGGTATCGGAAGAATATCAGGCAAATTTCCGGCCGGCGCTGCTTGCGCTCCTGGATGGCGGAATTGAAGAAAAAACGGCGGCGATTGAGGCTTCCATTGCAATGGACCAGGTTCGTTTTCCTGCACCGCGGAGCGTTTTTATGACGGATGCGCAGTTAGAAGAGCATACGACGCATCTGCTGAATTATCTTCAGGATAAACTGCGTCTGTTAGATACGGCTTTTGCGGAATTGCAGACGAATATGGACACGGAAGTCATACTGCCGCCTACGGAAGTGAAAGAAAATCCGCTGGAAGAAAATCCACCGGAGGAAATGCCGGGAGCATTGCAGCAGGAGGAAACAGGGCAGGGAGATGCGGACGGAGAGCGCGGACTTATCGGTACGCTTATGGATTACCGTTTCCCGGCGGTACTGCTTGTCATGTGCGGCAGCGGTATGCTATTATGGTATCGGTGCAGAAAAACGGGAAAATAACGGGATGGTTGGCCGGATAATGAAAAAGAAAGAAGATGGGGCGAAAGAATACAGATATCGGTACGAACTGAAATTTCTTTGTACGCAGTTACAGATAGAAATGCTCTGCGCACAGCTTGACGTTCTGATGGAAAAAGACCCGCACAGCGGAGCGGACGGGCTCTATACGGTTCGAAGTCTGTATTTTGACGATTATGGAAACAGCGCCATGAAACAGAAGGAAGACGGACTGGACGAGCGGAAAAAATATCGGATTCGTTCTTATCTTTCGGGGATGGACGAGCGTTTTCGTCTGGAAATCAAATATCGGAACAGAGATAAAATCAGAAAAGAAAGCTGTCATGTAACGGCGGAAGAAGTGGAAAAGATTCTGCGCGGAGAAGCCATTCCGGCGGTTTATGATTCCGGTCGGGCTGTGCTTGCGCAGTTTGAACTGGCGAGGGAGCGGATGCTTTTGGCGCCCGCGGTTATCGTGGAATATGACAGGACGCCTTATGTATATCCGGAAGGAAATGTGCGTATCACGATGGACCGGAATATATGCGCGTCGCCGGACACGGGCGCTTTTTTGCGGCAGGATATTGTGACGATTCCGGTGTTAGAACGAAACATACATTTGCTGGAAGTCAAATATGATGAATATCTGCCGGATTTTCTCAGACAGGCGCTGCAGACAGTGAGCCTCGATAAAATCTCGTTTTCCAAATATTATCTTTGCAGGATGGCGGGGAAACCGCTTAGAATGTCGGAAAGGGAACAGGAATAGTCACATGAATTTTAACGATATTTTTACCAAAACATTCAGAGAGGGATTTGCCGGTGCAGAACTCGGTTTTCTGGAAATGATGTTAGTATATGCGTTGGCGGTCTGCGTTGGCGGATATATTTTTCTCGTTTACCGGTTTGTGACCAAACAGGCTTTTTACTCCAAACATTTTAATATTTCGCTGGCGGTTCTTCCGGTTATTGTTGCCGCAATTATTCTGGCGATTCAGTCGAGTATCGTTATTTCGCTCGGCATGGTTGGCGCGCTTTCCATTGTCAGATTTCGTACGGCGGTAAAAGACCCGATTGATTTGACGTTTCTGTTCTGGTCGATTTCCGCGGGAATCCTCTGCGGCGCAGGCCTGGGGGAAATGGCGGTCATCGTGTCCCTGATTATTACGGCGATGATTGTTGTGCTCGATAATGTACGGATTGCCAAAGCGCCGATGCTGCTTGTATTGAATCTGGAAAATCCGGATGCCGAGGATGAAATGCTGCAAACCGTAACGGAATATTGTAAATACAGCAAGGTGAAATCCAGAAATCTGACGAAGGAGAAACTTCATATTATCGTAGAAGTCCGCACCGATAAGGGAAAAGAACTCGTGAAGAAACTTTCCGCCAAAGAAGGTATTTTTTCGATTACCCTGATGGAACATGACGGGGAAGCGGTCTGCTGAAAACCGCCAGATTTTGCTGTAAATAATACCGGATGAAAAAGCGGTCAGGGCGTCTGGCTGACAGCGTTTATGACCGCCAATTCTGTAATGATTTCTGCTATCAGCTTATTTCTGATGATTTCTTTTTATTTCCGTTTTACGGAATATCCAACAGATTGTATTGTTCACTATTTTTTTCACATTTTTTGTCACAAATAGAAGAGAACGTTGTCTAATAGAACAGGAGGTAAAAAACCAAAACTTCCAAATGATTAAAATGCCGCTTTTGCGGCGGAATGAGAGGAAATATGGATAAAAAAACGAATGAAGAATTACAGGCTTTGGTTGAAAAAGCCACGGCAGGGGGCAAAAACGCCCTTGAAACGCTTGTTGCAGGGATGCAGGACATGGTTTTCAATTTATCCCTGCGGATGCTCGGTACGTTTGCAGATGCAGAGGATGCCACACAGGATATCCTGTTGAAAATGATTACGCATCTTTCTTCTTTCAGAGGCGACAGTTCTTTTACGACATGGGTATTCCGTATTGCGGCCAATCATCTGAAAAATTACAAAAAGCATATGTTTGCCCATTATCCGCTGAGCTTTGCGTATTATGGGGACGACATAGAAAACGGAAAAATACAGGATGTTCCGGATTTGACGCAGAATGTGGAGCGGAATATACTGGCGGAAGAACTGAAAATGTCCTGTACCAATGTGATGCTGCAATGCCTTGATACGGAAAGCAGATGTATTTTCATACTTGGTACGATGTTTAAGATTGACAGCCGCATTGCGGGAGATATTTTGGATATGACGCCGGAAGCGTATCGTCAGCGGCTTTCCAGAATACGCAGAAAAATGGCTGATTTCTTAGGACAGTATTGCGGAGAGTATGGCAGCGGCAGATGTAAATGCAAAGACAGAGTCAATTACGCAATACAGAACCACAGGATAAATCCGCTGCAGCTGGATTATATGACAGCTGCGGAAATCCCTGTTCAGACCATCATTGATGTAAAAAATGCAATGGAAGATATTGATGAATTATCACAGGACTTTTCGTTCTGCAAGACATACCAGTCACCCGAACGCATAAAGCATCTGATACAGAATTTTTTAGAATCCATGCAGCTTTCCATTATCCAGAAATCGTAAAGGAGACAACAGATTATGAATACACAGTTGATAATTGATTACTTATCGGAATTGAGCATGAATAATAACCGTGAATGGTATCATGCGCACAAAGAATATTATAAAAATGCAAATGCTGAATTTGAAAATCTGCTGCAGACATTGATGCTGGAAATCGGTAAGTTTGACAGCAGCATTCTGCAAAGCGCCCCGAAAGACCTTACGTTTAAGCTTGTAAGAGATACCCGGTTCAGCCATGATAAATCGCCGTATAATCCAGCATTCCGCGCCCATATTTCTTCGAAAGGGAAGCTGCCGGTTCCTGTCGGTTATTACATTATGATAAAGCCGGACAATCAGTCCTTTTTGGGTGGCGGATTGTTTGCCGATATGTTTAAAGACGCAACAACGATGATACGGGATTATATTGCCCGGCATGGCGGAGAATGGGAACGGATTATCCATGAGCCGGAATTTGAAAAATATTTTACCGTGCGGGGAACGGCGTTAAAGAATGTTCCTGCGGGGTATGAGAAAGAACATCCTCAGGCAGAATATTTAAAATTTAAGAGCTGGTATCTGGAATATCCGCTTAAAGACGAAGAAGTGAAAGACGCAGAGCGGTTTCTTGCAGAAGCGGCAAAGCTTTTTCAAATCATGAAACCTTTTAACGACTATTTGAACAAAGCGCTTGCGGGCTTCCAGATGCCGGCAAGATGACGAACGCAAAACAACACTGTAAAACAAATAAGACCGGAAATCAAGAAAAGAGCTGTGTGAAAAGTGGTTTTATGATATAATGGTGCAAAAGAAAGACATACATTTATGTCATAAAGGAGATAAACCATGACAATTACCCGACAGAACTTTTCGACCATTTATACCTGTTTCCCCGGCGGAAAACATAAAGTGCTGACAATGAGCTATGACGACGGTAAAATCTATGACCGCCGGCTTGTCGCGCTTTTTAATCAGTATGACATCAGGGGAACCTTTCATATCAACGGTAACGGGCTGTTTGGCGAAATGGGCCCGCTGCCCCGGATTCCTTTTGAAGAAATCAAAGAATTGTACAAAGGCCATGAGGTTTCCTGCCACACTTATACTCATCCGACCATCGAAAGATGCCCGCTTTCCCAGGTGGTGCAGCAGGTCATCGAAGACCGGAAAGCGCTGGAAGCGGCCTGCGGTTATCCGGTGCGGGGCATGAGCTATCCAAACGGTTCTTACAGCAAAGAAATCATACAGATGCTTCCGGCCTGCGGCATCGAGTACAGCCGTATCGTCGGCAATACGGACGATTTCGGCTTTCCGGAGAACTATCTGGAATGGAAAGCGACCTGTCATCATAATCACAATCTGATGGAAAACGCGGAGCGTTTTGCAAACCTGCATAAAACACAGTACCTCTATATGATGTATGTCTGGGGCCACAGCTATGAATTTGGCGAAGATGAAAGCGAATGGGAAAAGATAGAGAACTTCTGTAAGTACATCGGCGGAAGAGAAGATATCTGGTATGCAACAAATATCGAAATCGTGGATTATATGCACGCCTCCCAAAACCTGAAATTCTCGGCGGCAGGAGATTTGGTTTATAACCCGGGCGCAATACCTGTCTGGATAAGTGTGGACGGAGAAAGTATAAAAATTGAGCCCGGAAAGACAATGGGTATTTGATTTTCTTCTTTTATGGTGATAAAATATTGCCAGAAAAGACATCGATGTAGAGGGAGGAATCTATCATGGCAAAACTTATCATCACGGTTGAAGGGGGAAAGGTGACGCAGACGCTGAATTTTCTGGACAGAAATATCAAAGATAACAGATATGTCTATGGGAACGGCAATGAGTCAGGAATCATGGAGGACCCGGAGAAGATATACGGGGATATCCCGGATTGCCAGAGAATAAGCGACAGTTATCAGGAACTGTTAGAAGCGGTTAATCTTGGAAAGGTGCAGATTACCGACATTATGCGCCGGTTGAACGAGCTGGAAAAGGAAATGGACCAGTATGAGATTCCGAAACCGGAGAGCGAGAGGGAACATGTTATTACACTGAACAATGACGATATACAGAAACTTGCAGACAAGAACGGCGTTTCTTCTTTTGAAACAGACAGACATATTGAAGAGGCGATAAAGAAGCTGATACAGCAATAAATTGGGAGACGCTATGGCGGGATATTTGTTCGTACATTTTATCGGAGAAGAGAAAGACGGGGAGCAGATTTATTTTTCCCTGAGCAGGGACGGATTACACTGGAGCGATTTAAACGGAGGAAAACCGGCGTTGTATTCGGGAATCGGAACCTGCGGCGTCAGAGACCCTTTTCCGATAAGAAGTCCCCTTGACGGCAAAATCTATCTCATCGCAACGGATTTGCGAATCGAGGCGGGAAAAGGATGGGAAGCCGCACAGGAGCAGGGGAGCCGGAGCCTGATTGTCTGGGAAACGGAAGATTTGCTCCACTGGAGTAAGGAACGAAGCTGTGAAGTCGGAACTTTACAGGCGGGCTGTGTGTGGGCGCCGGAAGCCGTCTTCGACAAGGAAAAAAATGCTTTTCTCGTTTTCTTTGCTTCCAAAACAAAAGAGGACGGCGAGCACGAAGGAAAACACAGGATATATGCCGCCTATACGAAAAATTTCAGGGATTTTATGGAAACCTTTCTGTATATGGAACGGAAAAATCATGTAATTGATACGACAATACTGGAAAGCTGCGGACGGTATTACCGCATTTCCAAAGACGAAACGGAGAAACGGCTGATTCTGGAAACATCGGATTCCCTTATGGGAACATTTACGCAGATTCCCTCTCCGACACTGGCGGGATTAAAAGGGGTAGAAGGGCCGGAAGGATATCTGCTTCCCGACGGGAAGACATGGTGTCTGATTGCGGACCGTTTTCAGGAAGGAACGGGCTACCTGCCGATGCTGACGGAAGATTTGGATTCCGGCATTTTCACGATACTGAAGCCCGGTCAGTATGATATGGGGAGAACGAAAAAACGCCACGGCGGAATCCTGCGGATTACGGACGAAGAATATGAAAGATTAGGAGGCGGCCATGCAGAAACTGTTACTTCTTGAGGATGATATCAGTCTGGTGGATGGCCTGCTCTTTTCTCTGAATAAGAACGGATTTGAAGTGGAAGTGGCCAGAACGATTAAAGAAGCAGAGAAAGCGCTCGCTATGCGGGGGGACTTTGACCTGCTTCTTTTTGATGTGACGCTGCCGGACGGAAACGGCATTTCTCTATGCGAAAAGCTGCGGTCGTCGGGAAACCGGACGCCGATTATCTTTCTGACGGCTTCGGATGAGGAAACAAGCATTATCAGAGGGTTAGACTGCGGCGGCGATGATTATATGACGAAGCCGTTCAAACTGGGGGAGCTTTGTTCACGCATCAGAGCGCTGCTGCGGCGCAGCACGGGACAGCATGCGGAAGAAGGCATACTGCGCAGCGGGGAACTCGTGGTTCATCTGACGGAGGGCAGAGTATTGCTGCGGGGAGAAAACGTTGATTTTACAGCGGCGGAATACAGGCTTCTCTGTCTGTTTCTGGCGAATAAAGGGAAGGTGCTCACGAGAACGGCAATTCTGGACAGATTGTGGGATAATGCCGGAAACTTTGTGGATGACAATACGCTTTCCGTATATATCCGCCGTCTGCGTGAAAAACTGGAAGAAAATCCTTCCGCACCGACCTGCCTGAAGACCGTGCGCGGAGTCGGATATAAGTGGGAAATATAAAAAGAATGGAAAACGGGAGGTATTTATGGAATTTTTACGGGAAAAACAGGCGAGGGGGTTCTGCATTCTTCTGGCGGCGCTCTGCGTCTGGCAGATAGTCTTTATGGGACTGTCGGGGATGTTTCAGGCATATGGGCTTAGAAAGGAACTCGTGAAGAGAGAGAAGGCGGCAGCTTCTTATTTGTTGGAAAAAGAAGTGCCGCCTTCTCTGCTTGCGTCCGCCTGGAACCATATGGAGGTGACGGCGGAAGGAGAAGCTTTTATGGAAAAGATAGGGCACACGGAAAGCGCACAGAGCTGGCTGCTGCTTCTTGCAGGTCAGACTTCCGTTCCCATGTTTCTGTTTCTTTTTGTGGAAGGCCTGTTGTTTTCCTCCGCGTTGCTTGTCTGCGCCGTTGTTTTTCTGAAAAAACGGGAACGGCTGTATGAACAGGCCGAGGAAGTTGTCGCCGGATATGCGGACGGGCGTTTCGGCGGACATTTGCCGGACGAAGGAACAGGCGCGGTGTATCGGCTGTTCGGGAAAGTGGAGCAGCTTTCTCTTTCCCTGCGGGCCAAAGGAGAAGCCGAACGCAGGGCAAAAGACTTTTTAAAAGATATGATATCCGATATTTCCCACCAGTTAAAGACGCCGCTTGCGGCGCTTGGCATGTATATGGAAATCATGGAGGAAGAAATTGAAAATCCGGAAATGATGAAGACTTTTCTGCAAAAATCCGTTTGTTCGCTGGAACGGATGGAACAACTGATTCAGGCTCTTTTAAAAATGGCGAGACTGGATACGGGAGGCATTGTTTTTGAAAAAAGGCATTGCTTCGCGTCGGAGATAACGGCGCAGGCGACAGAAGAATTATTACAGCGGGCGGGTCGGGAAGAAAAGAAGATAGTCATGGACGGCGCGCCGGACGAGCAGGTTTTCTGCGACGCGGCATGGACAAAAGAGGCCGTGGAGAATCTTGTGAAAAATGCGCTTGACCATACGGAGGCGGGAGGAACCATACGAATCGGCTGGAGCCATTCGCCGGCGCTTTTCAGGCTGACGGTGGAGGATGACGGATGCGGTATCGCGCCGGAGGATATCCACCATATTTTCAAACGTTTTTACCGCAGCCAGAGCTCCAGAGACAGACAGGGAGCAGGACTTGGCCTTTCGCTTGCGAAGGCCATTGTGGAAGGACAGGGCGGAATGTTGTCCGTAGAAAACGCTCCGGGGAAAGGGAGCATATTCCGGGCATCCTTTCCGACTGCATAAAAACGCACCTTACGAATCTGTAAGACAGGATTCACCGAACCGTAAGACGGCGGCGTTATGCTTTTTATGACACAGAAACGCCGCAGCGTCGTGGAATGCCGGCAGGAATACGGCGTATCAGGAAAGGAGAGGTGTTGTCATTGGACATATTAAAAGTAAAAAATCTGAAAAAAACTTACGGAAGCGGTGAGGCGCGTGTGGAGGCGCTCAGAGATGTTTCCTTTTCCATGGGGAGGGGAGAGTTTGGGGCCGTTGTCGGAGCCTCCGGCTCAGGAAAAAGTACGCTGCTTAACTGCATCGGCGGTCTGGATGAGGCGGATTCCGGCAGCGTGCTGATAAACGACAGGGATTTATTTGCGATGGGAGAGCATGAAAGAACTGTTTTCCGGAGACAGAATATCGGTTTTATCTTTCAGTCTTTTCATCTGATACCGGAGCTGGATGTGGAGCAGAACATTATTTTCCCATTGCTGTTAGATTATCGGAAGCCGGAAAAGGCGCGCGTGGAGGAAATGCTTGAGGTGCTCGGGCTGGAAAACCGCCGCCGCCATCTGCCGGGACAGCTTTCCGGCGGGCAGCAGCAACGGGTGGCAATCGGCCGGGCGCTGATTATGAGGCCTGCGCTCGTTTTGGCGGATGAGCCGACCGGAAACCTCGATTCCCGGAGCAGCCAGGACGTTATGGACCTTTTATGTAAGGCGTCTGACCATTATCAGCAGACGGTGCTGATGATTACCCACAATATGAATCTGACGTTGTCGGCGGACCGCGTGTTTCAGGTGACGGACGGTTTGCTGGAAGAACTGGGAAATGCCGGAAGGGAGTGTGGAATGAAAGATGAAAAATAAAACGATGAAACACTACCTGGATTTGGTTTCGATTTCGGCAAAACATCACAGGAAACAGGACTGGATGACGAGACTCTGTATCGTGCTTGCCGTTTTTCTGGTCACGGTCATTTTCAGTATGGCGGATATGGAAATGCGTTCGCAGATGGTGCAGGCCGTCAGGAATGACGGGAAATGGCATGCCGGCTTTTTACTGGACGATGAGCAGGGAGCGCTGCTCGCGGCGCGGCCGGAGGTGGAAAAAACGGCGCGTTATGGCGCTTTAAATTATCATTTGGAGGAAGGCTATCAAATAGAAGGCATGGAAACGGGAGTCTGCGGATTTGACGAAGAACTGCTGGAATTGTATCCGGCGGCGGAAATCGTGGAAGGAACATTCCCGGAGAATGTGGGTGAGGCAGTCATCAATCAGACCGCGGCGGGAAAGTTGGACGTGAAAATTGACGATAGTGTCATAATGACGACGCCCCAGGGAAAAACGGTGCAATACCGTATAACCGGCATATCCGCCGAAACGTCTCTGACGGCAAGATATGACGCGTGTGTCATATATACAAACGCGGAAGACTTCCGACAGCTTTATACGGAAGATATGGGAGATGCAAAGGAAATGGTCACGTTTGTGATGTTCCGCTCTTTTTGCAATATCCAGAAGTCGATAGCGGATATCGTTACGCAGTTTCAGTTGGAACCGGAAGCTGTGCGGCAGAATGTCAAAGTGCTCGCCCTGATGTTTCAAAGCAGAGATTCCTATATGATGCAGTTCTATTTTGTGGCGGCGGTTCTTGCCGTTTTGGTCATGGCGGCGGGCGTTTTGATGATTGCGTCCAGTATGAACAGCAATATCGCGCGCCGGACTGAATTTTTCGGAATGATGCGCTGTCTGGGCGCGACGGAAAGACAGGTTATCCGCTTTGTGAGAAAAGAAGCGCTCAGCTGGTGTAAAAGCGCGATTCCGGCAGGCGTTTTTGCGGGAATGGCCGTAACATGGATATTATGCGGCATATTGCGTTTCCTGAGCCCGGGGCTGTTTGAAGGAATGCCCGTTTTCGGCATCAGTTATCCGGGGCTTGCGATGGGGGGAATCCTGGGGCTTGCCACCGTTTTGCTGGCTGCAGGAGCGCCCGCGAAACGGGCGGCGGGAGTTTCTCCGCTGACAGCTGTGTCAGGAAATGCGGGGACGGTGCAGGCGGCAAAGAAAGCCGCCAATACGAAATTTTTCAAGGTGGATACGGCGCTCGGCATGCACCATGCGGCCGGGAGCAAAAAGAATCTTTTTCTGGTGAGCGGTTCCTTTGCTTTCAGCATTATTTTGTTTCTGTCTTTTAGCGCGGCAATCGACTTCATGCACCATGCGCTTACGCCGATGAGGGCATCTGCGCCGGATTTTTTCGTATACCGCGCAGACAGTTCCAATACCATTCCCAAAGAGCTTGTGGAACGGATAGAAGCGTATTCGTGCGTGAAACGCGCGTTCGGAAGAAGCAGCGAAACGCTTATCGTTCCCGCGGAGGAAGAAGAGATGCTTCTGACGGTAATTTCCTACGACGGGCAGCAGCTTCGGTGGGCGCAAAAGGACCTGGTGGAGGGGAATTTCCAGGAGGCGGGCGACGGAAAAGGCCTGCTTCTGGCGTACCGTGAAGACAGCTTCTTTTCTTTCGGAGATAATGTTCTGATACCCTGCAAAGCCGGTGCAAATCAGGGAAACGGGAGTCAGGAAAACAGGAGTCAGGAAATCATTGGCCGTGAAGTTCCCGTTGTGGGAATCCTCGGAAGCGTGCCGTTTTCCTATGGACAGAATCAAAGCACGGGCAGCGGGGAAAGTATCGCAATCTGCTCCGAAGCGCTGTTCGGGGAATTGTTTGGGGAAACGGACTATGCGGTTATCGATATTCAGTTCCGCGCCGATGTGACGGATGCGGAAGTGCAGGAAATCCGGCGGATGATAGAGGCGGATTGTGGAGACGGCCTGGCGTTTTCCGACAGAAGACTGGAAAACCGTGAGACAAAAGGCGCCGGCTATTCGATGTCGCTCTTTCTGTACGGCTTTCTTGCGGTGATTACTTTGATTGCTTTCTTTAATATCATGAACTGCGTTGCCATGAGCGTGTCCGCAAGAATGCGGGAATACGGGGCAATGCGCGCCGTCGGCATGACAGTGCGCCAGCTGATTCGGATGGTTTGGGGAGAGACGGTAACCTATCTGTTTTATGGCGTTTTGTTCGGTTGCCTTGTGGGGATGCCGCTCAACCGGATTCTGTTTCAGTCCCTCGTCACTTCCAGATGGGGCGATTCATGGGAACTGCCCGGAAAAGAACTGCTTTTTATTCTCTTCGTGGTATTCGTTTCCGCTTTGCTGGCCGTCCGCGGCCCGGCAGAAAGGATTCGAAGAATGACCGTGGTGGACACGATTGGAACCGATTGCTTAATTGCAAAAGTAAATTCCAGTGCAGGAGTAAATTCTACTGCCCTTTCAA
>CAJTRK010000042.1 GCA_910578475.1 uncultured Lachnospiraceae bacterium
TTCCGTAGATGGCATTGCTGACTGCATTGCTCAGTCCTCCCAGAATACTCTTCTCCGGGTCAATCCTTCCTCCGCCTATGTACTGCTCTGCCGCGCTTCCTGCCGTTCCCGCTAAAGCATTGGCAAACAGCGCTGTCGGGAATCCGGCTCCTGACGCCAGCAGGCCCGCCTGGGTTGCTCCGGTGATTGCTCCTTTCACGCCGGAACCGAGCGCTTCCATCCAGTCGATGTCTCCTCCGTCCATCGTCTGGGAGAAAGCGGATTCCAAAAAACCTCCACCGAATCCGAAAATTCCTCCGAGTCCGGCAGCCCAGGCTATATGCGCGATTTCTCTGGTCGGGTCTGTGTAATCCACCGGGTCGTTATCGCAGTAGCGGTACTGGTTCAGGCCTCTTTTTACGGGGTCTTTGGAAAGCATTCTGCCGTTTGCGCTGTCGTAGAATCTCGCATGGGCGAAGTGTTTTCCGATTACAGAGTCATACCGGTAGCTTGTGAAACGCATGTTTTCTGCCAAATCGGGAGGTACATCTGTTCCTGATTTTAAATCTCCCCAAATGCCGCGTTCCGCGCAGTGCTGTAATATTCCCTGAGTGTCTGCCGCAAACAGCGGGCTTCCGTAGAGGTCAGACTGGAAAAAGGTCTGACCGGACGGGGTGGTCTGGCTCAGGCGGTGATGGTTATAGCCGAAGACGGTCCTGGCTGCACTGGCATCTGCTTCATATGTCATCAGTTCGTTATTAGCTGCACTCAGGAAATCGGGCACATATTGCATCTCACGTTTATAAAAATCGTCTGCCGATACCAGTTTCTGCGTATTCTTTACGCGCATGCGCAAAGCATTATAAACATAAGATGTTTCCTCGCCGCTCTCCATATTTCTCCCAAGAGCAAGCAATCCCGCAGTATCGTATGCGTATTGACGGACAGGGACGTCGTCTCTGCGTTCCTCCGTCAAATGGCCGCATTTATCATATCCGAAGCTGTATGCTACGCCATCTTTCACCATCGCTGTAAGCTGGTTTAAGGCATTATACTGGCAGGCGGCTTTCTGGATTCCGTCCATACTTCTTGTGATTCTGTTTCCCAACGCGTCATAAGTATACGCTTCCAACACATCGCCATTCTGATAAGAAATAAGCTGTCCGGCCGCATCATATGCGTATGCCGCTGTTCTGGCAAATTCAGGACTGCTGCCGATTCGACTGGAGGCTGTTATCCGTCCCATGACATCATAGGTGATATCTTCTTCCATGAATACCGTTTCACCGAATCGGTATGATGCTTTTACAGGCTGTCTGTTGGCATTATAAGTATAAGATGCCGTACTGCCGGGCTGGTTGAAGGAAGTAATATTGCCGGCTGCGTCATAAGTATACTGTGTTACAATTTCTTCGGCATTTTCTACTGATATATCCACGCTTTCCGTCACTTTCAGGAGACGGTTATTTCGGTCATAGGCATAAGCCGCGGCGCTGCCGTCAGGGTATTGAATGCCCGTTCGGTTACCGACCGCATCATAATGAAAACCAGTCACGCGTCCATTGTAATCCGTAACGCCCGTAAGCCTGCCGAGAATGTCACGTTCCATAACGGTCGTGCCATTCCAATCCTGCATCTCCACGAGTTCACCGCGTTTGTTATAACGGAATGCCGCCGTCCGTCCGTCGCTGTAAGTCATAGATACGGGGTTATTGTTCAGGTCATATGTTACAACTGTTTCCCGCTTTTCCTCGTCCGTCACAGATACCATGTTGCCGTTTCCGTCGTAACCGTAGGTCTTTTCTTCCAGCATAGGGTCGATTTCTTTTATCACACGCCCCTTTTTGTCGTACTGATAGAGGGTAATACAGCTCTGCTCTCCGGCTTCTGACAGGCATTCCTTAATCCGGTTGTTCATGGCATCGTATTCGTACGAAATGACCTTCCCCATCGTGTCTTCTGTTTTCGTTAAATTACCGCAGGCGTCATAGGTATAACGCGTAATGCCGCCTTCTGCATTTGTTACCGCAGCGATATGTCCGTCCGCTGTGTAGGTAAATGCGGTCGTATTTCCAAGCGCATCGGTCATGGACGTTACCTGTCCCAAAAGATTATAGGAATAGGTAATCTTATTTCCTAATGAATCTTCTTTCGTCTGAACCTGTCCCAGTTCATTGTATGTACAGACAGTGATACCACCTTCCGCATCTATAACTTTCAGCAGATTTCCTTGTGGCGAATAAACATATTCCGTCGTATTCCCATTGGCATCGGTACGGGTAAGAACCCTTCCTTTGCTGTCATAGGTCAAAGACATGCTATGCCCCAGGGCATCGGAAATACTGGTCATGCGTCCCATTGCGTCATACTGATAGCTCGTTACCGCGCCTTCCATATCCGTTACGCTGGCAATTCTTCCGGCATTGGTATAAACCAGCGTCAGGCCGTCCTCATTCTGGTCTGTCACTTTAATCAGTCGGTTATTGGCATCATATTCGTATGTTCTGCAGTTTCCATTGGCATCTGTATAAGACGTCCGGTTGCCCACGGCATCATAAGTACAGGACCATGTATTGCCCTCTTCATCCGTGCCTCCTGTCAATCGGTTCAGGCTGTCATACACATAAGTTTTTCTGCCCCCAACCTGATTCATCTCAGCAGTCAGATTCCCATTTCCGTCATAGGAATATCTTCTGATTCCACCGTTTGCGTCAGTTACACTAACCAACTGTCCTCTTGCGTCATAGGCTAAAATGCTTTCCTGGCCTAATGGGTCTGTCACTTTCACCAGACGGTTGTTTGCATCATACTCGTAGCTCGAAACATACCCTTCCGCGTCTGTTTTCTGAATGCAATTTCCATTCTTATCATAAACATAGGCTGTTTTCCCGCCATCTGGCGCTGTCTCTTCCGCAATCCTTCCCATGCTGTCATAAACATAGCTGGTCTTTCGGTCTTCTTTATCGACAACCGCCGTCAACATGCCGTCTTCGTCATACTGTGCGTCTTCCACATAGCCGTCTGTATCCGTTACAGAAGCAATTCGTCCCAGACTGTCATAGGTGAAAATCGTCATCCCATCTTCGGTCTGAATAGATTTCAGGCGATTTTCCTCATCGTAGGTATAAGAAGTGATATTTCCGTCTTCATCCGTTCTGGTCAGCAGATTTCCCGCTTCATCATAGGTATAATCCGCACTGTGCCCTAACGCATCAGTCTCGCTTAAAACACGGCCTGCCTGGTCATAAGTATACGTTCTCCGGCGAGATAACTGGTCTGTTATGACAGTAACCTGCCCCATACAGTCATAGGTATAGCTGATGGTTCCGCCCGCTGCATCGCACACCTGAATCAGCCGGTTCGCCGCATCAAAGGAATAGTGCGTCACACCGCCGTTTTTATCCGTCTGTGACATCCTGTTCCCAAAGGCATCATAAGTCCGGCTTATACGAAATCCAAGCGGGTCTGTTTCACTTGTAAGGTTTCCCTTTTCATCATATGTGAAATGGTACTCATTTCCAAGATAGTCTGTAGCCAGGGACAGCTGCCCCATTTCGTTATACTCCAGGCGCTGTTGATTTCCAAGCCTGTCGGTAATTCCTGTTTTGTTTCCATTTTCGTTGTACGCGAAGATAATCTCGCCATCCGCATCTTCAATGGACAGCAGATTTCCCGCCGGAGAATACCGATAGGAAACCGTCCTCCCCACAGGTGATGTGTATGAGGTCATTCTGCCGACAGCATCATGGGTATAAAGGCTGATATTGCCCTCCGGGTCCACAGCCTGTGCCAGATGGTTACCATCGTCATAGACATAGGTCCAGACATTTCCGCTCCTGTCTGTAAAGGAAATCAAATTGTCATTTTCATCATAAGTATAGGAATTCTTATTCCCCCTTTCATCCTGCATCTCAATCAGATTGTTACGTTCATCGTACTGGTACAATTTTACCGAACCATCACGTCCGACTACTCTGGAAGGCTGATTCCGTTCATTATAAGTCACGCTTTCTTCTGTATCGTCCGGAAAGATTACACGGTTCATCCGTCCATAATCATCATACTCCATCCGAGTCAGATTGCCAAGCGCATCCATCTGCTCCGTCAGCTGTCCTTTTTCATTATAACTGTTATGGATTTGCGTCCCTGAAAGCGCAACATCGGTGACATGTCCCATTTCGTCATAAGTATAGCCCGTGACATTCCCGGTCTCATCAGTAAATCTGGTTATATGATTTTCCTCATCATAAGCAACACAGCTTCTGCCCCGGCCGGCTGTAAACTGCTCCGTTATCCTTCCATACATATCATAATTGTTGGTCAGGTATACTTCCCCGGCAAAATCAGAAATTACCAGCAAGTTACAGGCATCATCGTAGGTAAATGCCATTTTGCCGCCATCCGGACCAGTTATTTCCATCAGTCTGCCATTCTCATAGGCAAAGCTGACCACATTTCCCATGGCATCCTTCACACTCGCAGCAAAGCCGTCCGTATAGACGATATCCATACCGGCTCCATGCCGGCCTTCTATGTGGGTAATCTGTCCCACATCATCCGCCTGAAAACGAAAGGACACAAGACCGTTCTCCATAATCCGGTTCAGACACAAGTACTCATCAAATACATATTCTATGCCATCCAAAGCGCGAACGGAATAGGAACCATCCTCATTTGCTTCCATCGTATAGGACGGCACAACTCCTTCTACCGGCTGGAAGCTGCCGTCTTCTGAATTTCTGCCAAAAGCAGTTACATCATCATACGGCGTATAGAAATATGCATATTCATCATCCATACGCAATAAGTAATTCAGGGAATGGGTCCATTTTCTTCCCAACACACCCTGTCCCTCTTCCCGCTGTGAATCGTACATGGTCGTAAAATGCAATCTGTCTTTTCCATAATCTTCAAGCCATGTATAACTCCACAGAAATGCGCCTGTCAAAGCGTTTACCGGGTCGTTGCCCATATAGGATTTTTTTCCGTCCGGATAGGTCTTACGCCCGCTTCCTGGTGCAAGCCCGCTGGTCTTCCAGATTTCGGTTGTAATGTACTGTTCCTGTGTATACTTACCAGAACCTTCCACATTATTTGCTCTCAGAGAATAGCCATGCCGGGTATTGGGCCCCAACCCGGTAAATATCTTATACATCCATTCTCCGACTGCCTCTCCAATCCTTTCTACGCCGGGTGTTTGGCTGAAATAGGTAATTGTCCCGTTTTCCGTTACATGATAATTATTACTGTCAAACAAAATATCATAGCTTTCCGCATATTCAACGGGTTTCCATCTTACAATTACGCTGTCGATTGCAGCAATTGCATCGACCTCTGGCGGTGTTTCCGGCACAGGCTTTCTGGTCCGGATTGTTATCTGTGAACTGTAACCGCTGGAACCTCCCGCATTAAACGCAGATACTGCATAAGTATATCCTGTATCGGGTTTTAATCCCTTAAATGTCCTTGAGACAGCCGTCCCATTATTATAAACGCTGCCGTCAAACATTACATTGTAACTTGTTGCACCGCTTACCGCATTCCAGCTGATTGTAACGGAATCCGTATCGGCCGTTGCTATAATGTTAGATGGTACTGCCGGTGGTCTTACCAAAGTCGTTACTCTGGCCGCGCTGGAATATGCGCTGGTTCCTGCCGCGTTTTTGGCACGCACCTGATAAGAATAACCAGTGCTCGGCGTCAGTCCCGTAACGGTATAATAAGTGCCATACACATTATAAACGCTTCCATTAAATCGCAACTCATAGCTCGAAGCCCCGGCTGCCACATTCCAGGATACCATAACGGAATAAGAGGAAGGCGTAGCCCGTACATTCGTCGGTACTGCCGGTGGCGCCATCAGTGTTTTTATAGACCGATAGCCGGAATAGGTACTGCTGCCGCCCGCATTGTTTGCGCGTACCCTGTAAGAATAACTTGTATCAGACTTCAGCCCGGTAGCTGTCTTGGAAGTCCCTGTCACATTATAGATATTATTGCCGATTTCTACATCATAGCTGGCCGCTCCCTGTACCGCATTCCATGTTACGGTAACAGAGTCCTTTGTGGACGAAGCGTTCACGTTCGCCGGTACTGCCGGCGGATTAGGAAGCGTAGACACCGTCTTTACGGTACTATATGAACTGGAACCGTTCGCATTGTTGGAACGAATCTGGTAAGTATAACTGGTATCCGGACTCAGATTTCTAACCTCATGGTATGTTCCATACACCTTATACTTACTGCCATCAAACAAAATATCATAGCTGGCCGCTCCCGTTACCGCATTCCATTTCAATACAACAGAATTTTTCGAGGCATTAACAGTAACAGCCGACGGTGGATTAGGAGCAGTTCCCACTGTTTTCGCACTGCCATAGGCGCTGGAACCGTCCTCCGTATTGACACGGAGCTGATAACTATAGCTGGCGTTTGCTCCCAGTCCCGTAATTGTCTGAGAAGTTCCGGACACATGATATACCTTGCCGTTAAAAAGCAAATCATAGCTGACTGCACCTTTTACCGCTCCCCAACTGAGCGTAACGGAATTTTCACTTGCCGTAACACTGACATATGCAGGCGCTTTCGGCGTTGTCCTTACCATCTTTGATTCGCTGTAATCGCCGTAAGCACCGCTTGCAACTCTGGAACGTATCTTGTAGTAATACTGCCTGTCTTCCGCCAGGCCCGAAAATTCCTTGGAGGTTTTGTTTACCTCATATGTCCTGCCACCGAACATAACATCGTATCCCGAAGCGCCGGGTACAGCATTCCAGCTGATTGTAACGGAATTATCCGTAGACTTATGGGAAATGCCTGTCGGCACCGATAATCCCCTTTTCTGCGTCCTGATTGTTTTTTCACCGCAAAATACGCCTTTTCCATCCACACTTCTCGAACATACTTTGTATCTGTACGCCGTATCTCCTGACAGACCTGTGAAAGTTCTCGATACCGCCGGCGCCTTTATTTCATATTCCACACCGTTAAAATATACCGTATACCCTGCTGCCCCTTCCACTGCCCCCCAACTTACCGTGACAGAAGTTTCCGTACTCGAGGCGCTTATGGAAGCTGGCGCTGCCGGAGCAGTTCTCACAGTCATTTCTGACGAATAATTTCCTGCGCCTCCGCTATTTTTGGCACAAATTTTAAAAGAATAACTTCTATCCGCCTTCAGCCCGGTAATCTCTTTGGATGTACCGCCGACATTGTAAGAAGTTCCGTCGAATACAAGCGTATATCCGGACGCACCGCTTACCGCATTCCAGCTGATTGTTGCGGAATACCCTGTTACACTTTTTCTGATATTGGAAGGAACTGCCGGCGGCCTCTCTTTTGTCATAATGCTTCGGGAAATGCTGAATGACCCCGTACCGTCTGTGCTTTTACAGCAGATTTGATAAGAATACGATGTCTTCTGCGCCAACCCCGTGATTGTCTGGGAAGTATTCGGCGCCGACACATGATAATCCCGGTTATTGAATCTTACAATATAGCCGGAAGCGCCGGCTACGGAATTCCAGTTTACCGTAACGGAATTGCCGGTACTCTCTGCTCCCACACCCGTCGGCGCTTTCGGCGGTGTCACCACCGTCATTTCCGACGAATAAGCACTGACTGTGCTTCCGTTTTTGGCCCGAATCGAAAACGCATGAGACCTTCCGTCAACAAGCCCTGTAAAAGTTTTCGACGTGCCGCTGACAGAATAAACCGTTCCAAAAAACTTAATATCATATCCGCTTGCACCGTTCACTGCTCCCCAACTGATTGTCGCCGAATTCTCAGTCGCCGTCTTTCTAATATTTGTCGGCACAGTGAGACGCTGTTCCTGTGTCGTAATCGACTGTGTACTGCTGTACGCCCCTGTCTTTGTCTGGTTTTTGGCGCGTACCGCATAAGTATGGGATGTACCCGGATATAGCCCTGTGAATCTTTTCGATGTCGATGTCACGCTATAAACCGTATTATCGAATAGAATATCATATCCGGTGGCGCGGGAAACCGCACTGTAACTGACTGTCACCGACGACGTATCCGCAACCGCTTTTACATTCTGCGGTACGGCTAACGGCTCCGTGTCATAAAACCCAATCGGAATCAACGTCGTAACAGCTTCTGAATCGAGCGAAGAATGGCTTCCATAGGCAACGACCGTAACCTTATACCGTTTATTGGCTTCCAATCCGCTCTTTGTCGTATAGGAAGTTACCGTAAGATTTTTTTCATTGTATACGGCGTGGTCTTCACCGACGATAAGCATATACGCATGGTATCTTACGGCCCCTGGAACTGCGGACCAGCTCGATGTAATGGAGCCATCCCGGTTTAAAGTGGAACTCAAGTGTAATTGTGACATATTTTCCTCCTTTTTCGTCCATAGACGTTTTTATTTGCCGGCTATAGAAGAAAAAGAATGAAATCCTTAAAATGTAAATCTATTTTTTAAATTAATTAAAGAGATATTTTCCATTCAGGAAAATCTCTTTTTCTGCGGCCCTCCTTCTGACAAGCCCCCTCATTACCTTTCCCCCGGCATAAACAAACCGCTCAAACTGTCCGGCCGCCCCTGTGATGTCGCCACAGTTCAGCTTCTTCAACAGGGTGCTTCTTTTTAAAGCACCCGCACCCAGGTTAAACGTGAAAGACACCAGTGCATCGAACATATTCTGGGTAAGCGGCACAGTTACATACCGATTTACGGATTCTTCAAATCTCTTTAAATCCGCCTGCAGAAATTCAACCGCCTGGCTCTCCGTTATTTCCATGCCAGGCATGACTCCTGCTGTATGCCCGTAACCGATTGTCCAGACTCCGGTGCTGTCATCATATGCCTTTAACACAAGCGCCTCGTATGATTTTATAAATTCAATTCCTTTCTCCGATGTTACAAATCTCATCTTTCATTCCCTCCTTTGTCTACTTTCCGCAGTCATCAACACTCTGTTTCATTTCCGCGAGTATATTTTGTAGAAATCCGGGCAGGCTGACTCCCATTCTCCCTGCATTTTCAAGAATGGATAATAGCTCGTTAATCGTCAGCCATATCGTAACCAGAAAACCGAAAATGGTTTTGAGTCGGTTTTCAATCCCCATTCTCCCGGACAATGTATAGAGAATATAGTCCGTGCAGAAAGCAACCAGAATCGTCAACATACTTCCTGCTTTCTTATAAATTCCAATAATGCTTTTTTTACTGCTCCAGCCATACTTTTTATTATTGGGATGTTCCATAGCTTCCTTTTTGGACGCCAGCATACCTGAAATATAATCTACGGTCATCAGAAAAATCAGTAACGTCATCGCCGGCGCTATTATTTCAAATTCATTGCCGATTGCGGCACATGTCATCGTAGCAATTCCCTTTAACATATTAAATGATATTTTCCTTTCCATTTTGTAAATGCCCCCTTATATGTATTCAGTTTTCTTTAATATCTAACACGTCCTCTTTTACGACTCCAATCAGCTCTTTCTTCACACGATGCACATATTGTCTTGATATGCCAAGTTCTAAAGCAGTCTGCTGATTCGTATACCCTTTTAAAAAAATCAGGTCAAAAATCTGCTTTTTCTTTCCGTTTAGCCTGTCCTGAATTCTTAGTAGTTCATCTCTCACCAGCGTATCCTCCAATAAATTATCTTCACTTCTTTTTTCCTCCAGTTCACGTCCGTCTGCTTCAATCACATAGTCATTATATCTGCGGCTTTTTCTATAAAGCTCAAAATATTTATTTTTAAGCGCAGTCGTCAGATATTTTACAGTTTGCCCGTCATCGCCATAAAAACTCATACTGCATACTGCCTCCCATAATGTCATTGCAAATTCTGCATACATATTCTCTTCTTCGTCTTTATACAGGATTCTTACATATTTCCTGATAAGAGGCCGGAATCTATGCAGCAGCATACTGAATTTCTCCTTATCCTTTTTTATCTCACATATCAGTTCAGAAACACCCACTTTTATTTCCCTCCATTATGAGAAAAAAAGATAGATATCTCAAAAACGTAAACCTGATTGGAATATTAAATTTTCTAAGAATGGTCCTGAAACCCTTCTGTTCGCTGAAATTAAAATGTTAAAGTGAATAACTTACATTAGAACGATGATACGAAGAAAATCAAAAGCGTAAAATAAATTTCTTATATCCAAAATACCATATCTTCAATGCGCAAAATCCGTGTTGTAAAACTTTGTCGAAAAATCAGAAAAATTTGCTTCTCCGCCTTATAACTGTTGCTCCCCAAATTACGGTAAGTGTTAATTTCCACACAAAAAGAAAAGGCATATGACGGTATCTGATATCGTCATATGCCTTTATTTCAGCGGCTTTGAAGTTTTGAGGTTTCGTTCTTTCCTACAACCCTATTATACTTATCCGTTTCGTATTGCAGAAATAATTTTTCTATACTGTTCTTCTATAAGTGCGGCTGTTTTCTTATTCAGATTTGAATCCAGATGGTGAATAGCAGGTGGTATAAAACAGCTTTTCTCTCCTAATAATATGTTCCCACGCCTACTGCCACAATAAAAATCACAATTAAAAAATACAGCGCAATGCCAATTCCGAACATAATGAGATATGCTTTGAAGAAATTAGACTTACTCTTTTTCTCCGTTTTGCTGAACGCCCATACGAACATCATGACAATGTTCACACAGGGAACCAGCATAAGCAGCATGGAAATCAGCCATTCGCTCATTTTTACAGGCTCTTCCAAATCCAGCTGTGACGACTGGTACGGATTCTGATAACCGCCGCTTCCATAACTGCCGTAGCTGCCGCCATAATTTCCGCCGTTGTAATTGCCGTTATTATAAGTTCCATTATAAGTATTGTTCTGATAGCTGCCGTTTTGGCCATATTGCGGATAACCGGACTGCTGCTGATAGGCTCCGTCATTCTGGTATGTACCATTGTTCTGATAAGCGTTTCCCTGTTGATAAGCGTCATTACTCTGATAACCGCTTCCCTGCTGATACGCGTCGTTGCTCTGGTATCCGCTTCCCTGTTGATACGCGTCATTGCTCTGATAGGCGTTTCCCTGTTGATAAGCGTCATTGCTCTGGTATCCGCCTGTCTGATACATATCGTTATTCTGATACGCTCCCTGTCCATTCATATCGGGTTCTGTACCCGGCTGCTGCTCCTGATAAAGATTATTGCTGTCCATTCTTTTCCTCTCATTCCGCCGCCTAAGCGGCAATTTAATCAATGGGACTTGAGACGCTGCGCGTCGCTTGGTTTTCTTGTACCATTATATCATAGAATTTGGAGAGCGTGTAGTATTTGTTCGTAAAACGGTAATATTTTGGCCAGGATATTATCTTTCATATAGACATAGGGTTCTCTGTCGGGGAAAAAGCAATACATCCGCACGAAGTATAAGATGACAAACAAAAGGATTGATGTTACAATCAGAAACTTCATTCCTTTCGCGCGTTTTCCCCCTATATATCTGTTCCACAGATAATAAAGCATAATACCGGCAGCCGGTATGCCCATCGGGTGCATCCGGACGGACTGCCCGATTCTGCCTGTCAGAAGATAGAACAGGGAACGTGTCATGCCGCAGCCCGGACAGGGCAGCCCGGTCAGAACGACCATCGGACAAAACGCATGGAATACAACATTCATCATAATCATAACGAACACTATCGTGACAGCGGCCGGCCATAAGTTTTTAATATCCTGACAGATACGTTCTTTTATTTCTTTCATATTTATAACCATGCCTTTTTCTTAGTCTGCAAATTTGCAACCGTAAGGCGCAAACATTCAATGAAGAATGCATGCTTTTCGCATATTTCCTTCACATTTACACACCGGGAAATAAAATCAGCTTTATCCCGTAAAGAAACAACAGATGCAGCGGATAGAACCAGTAATAGAACGCTTTGGGAAGCTGCCTTCCCTTTTTCCCGTTATAATAATAAATAAAACAAAAAGCAAACAAACCGTACAATTCGCTCATGCTCGCCTGCATGTATATGGCCAGAGGAATGTCCTTCCCCCAGTATCTTATCACATAGAGCATGACCTGCCCCAGATAAATTACGCCAGAGCCAAATACGAACTGATGCAGAAAACTGCCTCCGCACAAATAGAATACGATAATCAGGAGCACACCCATTAACATGTAATCCGTTTTCAGCACAACCGCCGCCGCGCAGCACAGCAAAACACCCAAAAACTGCCAAAAAAGCTTTCCATGCAATTTTTCCAGAAGGCATAACCCCAATACGCCGAGAAACAATGTCCAGTATACGTTCTGCGAAGCCATCGAAATGACGCTGCCTTCTATCGCCAGGTCAAATGGGACTTCGGAAATCAGCGCAAAAGAAAACAGCCGCAGCAGATAACGCTTTCTGCTATGCGTATAACGGAATCCCTCGGATGCCATAAAGGCAAACAGAATAAAGGCAATCCGTCCCACATGTCTTCCCAGGTCATAAATATCATTCACCGTATCGGTCAGATTCCCCTGCATCTCCAACCATCCCCTGTAAGCCGCAAAAACAACGACAAAAAAATGGTCAATCAACATGGAGAGATAAGCAACATGCTTCAAAAAAGCGCTGCTGATTGCATATTTTTTCATTCTAACCCCCCACGCCGCCTTTGGCGGCTCAAATAGAAATGAGACTTAGAACTTCTTCTCACGCTAATATCTCCCGCAAATCAGCGCACAACGCTTCTACCGCGCTCTTTTTCGTTGCCCAACTCGTACAGAAACGCACCGCGCTGTGTCCGGCGTCCATACGCTGCTGGTAAGTATAGCAATATTTTTCGCCCAGTTTGGCAAGCGCCTCATCCGGCAATATCGGAAAAATCTGATTCGTCCGGTTTTCCACGAGAAACGGAATCTGTTTCCGATAAAGGACTTCCCGAATCCGTTCCGCCAGTTCATTTGCGTATTCGGATATTTTCAAATATAAATCATCTTCAAAAAGTGTCAGGAATTGAATACCTAACAACCTTCCTTTCGCGAGCATTCCGCCGTGCTGCTTAATTACATAACGGAAATCCTCCTGAATTGCCGGATTCATAATGACAACCGCTTCACCGAACAACGCGCCAACTTTCGTGCCTCCGATATAAAAAACGTCGGATAGTCTTGCCAAATCCGGCAGCATTACATCGTTATCCGCCGCCGTAAGTCCATAGCCGAGTCTTGCGCCATCCACAAACAGGTAAAGGTTGTTTTTCCTGCATACGGAAGAAAGCGCCTCAAGCTCCGCCAGTGTGTACAGCGTTCCAAGTTCCGTGGGCTGTGAGATATAAACCATCTTGGGCTGTACAATGTGTTCGAAGCTATCGTCAGAAATATGTGCCTGATAGTATTCTTCCACCTGTTCAGCTGTCAGTTTTCCATTTCCCGACATTAATGTGAGCACTTTATGGCCAACCGCTTCAATTGCCCCCGTTTCATGCGCATTGATATGCGCCGTCTGCGCGGCAAGCACGCCCTGATGCGTCCGCAGCGCCGCTGCAATAACGGTCGCATTGGTCTGTGTTCCTCCCACAAGAAAATGAACCGCGGCGTCTTTTGACTGGCATTTCTCTAAAATCAGTTCCCTTGCCTGCCTGCAATAGGTATCGCATCCATAGCCTTCCGTCTGCTCCATATTCGTCTGAGCGAGACGCTCCATAATCTTCTCATGGGCCCCTTCATTATAGTCACAGTTAAAATATATCATCGTTCCGTCAGTCCTCCCTACCGAATCTTTTCCATAAATATATCATTAACCGGTGTGGCAATGCAATGTTTCTTTCCCAATTCGCAAATCGTTCCCGCAAAAAGCACGACTTCCGTCTTCCTTCCCGCTTTACTGTCCTGACGCATGGACGGCTCCCCGTCCGGATTCAGACCGTCGATAATTCCCACCCACTCATGCAAGTCTTTTTCCGTCAGGTCAACGCCCTCCGCATTCGCTACGAGAATCGTTTCCCGCATGGCCGCCTTCATCATTTCTCTTGCTTCACCCTCTTTTTGCACATCCCGGTAAGTACCTCCATACAGCGCAAGGGTCTGATTCACGCCTACATTACACAGCAGTTTCGCCCACATGGCATGGCGCATATTCTCCGGACAGGAATAAGGAAATCCCGTTTCGTCAAAAAATAATTTCACGACATCCAGATTTTTCTTTTTCCCCTCATCCAGAACGCCCAGGGCGAGTTCTCCGGGATTGGTGCAGACTGCCGCATTTCCTTCCTTCATGGCAGCCATCTTCTGCGCGATACAGTGAATCACTTTTTCCTTTCCAAACTTTCTTCCCAGGTCTTCTTCGCTGCGAATGCCGTTCAGCGCGGAAAGCAGAATCGTATCCGGACCGACCAGATGCGCCACCTCTTCCATCGCCTGTTCGAGCGCGCCATATTTTACCGTAAAAAGCAACAGTTGTGCCGATTCCGTCTCTTCGGCCGCATCCCGATAATTAAAGTCACAAACTTTCCCGTTAAATGTGACGGTCTCTTTCCGGTATCGTTCGATTCGCTCTTTGTCCGCAAGCACACGAACACATTCTTTTCCAAGTTTCCGGGTAAAAAAATCCGCATACATGACGCCGAGCGCGCCCAGTCCTACAATATCGATATGTTGAATCTTCATACTTCCTCTCCTTCCGCCGCGTAAGCGGCATTTTAATCATGGGAACTCTCATCGAACCTTGAAACGCTCACAGCAGAGGCTTTCACCTCTGCTGTTCGCTGCAAATTATTTACATTTTGGTTGTTGGCTAATCAGTAACATATTTCTTCAATGTCGCACGAACGGCTCCCGGCCCTGCGAGCATCTCTTTCAGGTATCCGCATACGGCTTCCGCCATGCCGGCCTCGTACAGATTTACACCGAAGATTTTATCGTTCTCAAGAATCGGCTTTACTTTGGATTCTACATCGCATTCCTCTCCAAGTTTCAAATCCGCGACATACGGACATACCGTATCAAGCAACGGGTCCGGGCTCAAAGTAAAGCGGTTCCCGTTATCGTTAATCCCTGTAAGATATCGAAGCCATCCGGCAAATACAAGCGGTATCAGTTTTAAATCCGCCGTATTCAGTTTTTCGGAAGCCTGATATGCTTTTACCGTCTCTCCGAAGCGAATCGCAAGTTTCTGAGAAGTATCTGTCGCGATTCTCTGCGGCGTGTCCGGCATGAAAGGATTCGGGAACCGGACATTCAATACGGTATCAATAAATTCTTTCGGGTCCAGTACGCCCGGATTCACAACGACAGGAAGTCCTTCTTTCAAACCAATCGTCCGAATCATTTTCGTAAGCTCTTCGTCTTTCATTTCCTCGGAAATCTTCTCATAACCGAGCAGGCATCCGTAAACTGCCAGCGTCGTATGCAGCGGATTCAGACAGGTGCACACCTTCATCCGTTCCACCTTATCGACCGTTTCCCGTTCGGTAAACATCAGGCCCGCTTTCTCCAGTTCCGTGCGTCCGTTCGGAAATGCGTCTTCAATCACCAGATATTCGCATTCTTCCGCATTGACAAACGGCGCTACATAAGTATTCTTGGACGTAATGACAGGTTCCAGTTCCTCTACGCCGTCTTTTTTCAGAATTTCTTCTACGGAAGCATCCGGTCTCGGTGTAATTTTATCAATCATTGACCAGGGAAAAGATACTTTTTCCTTATTGTTGACGTAATCCAGGAATCCGGCCTCCGCCTTGCCGTTTTCCGTCCATTTCTCTGCAAATGCGCTGATTGCCGCATACAGCTTGTCGCCATTATGGGAACAGTTATCCATGCTCACCATCGCGACCGGCTTTTCGCCGTCAAGATAACGGGTATACAGAAGAGAAGCAACTTTCCCGATATAGCTTTCCGGCTTTTCGGGGCCCGCCGCAAAATCCGCTTCTACCGCGGGAAGCGTCTCTCCTTTGCCGTTTACGAGGCTGTATCCTTTCTCCGTAATGGTAAACGATACCATCTGGAGGGAATCTTTACGGAAAATCTCTTTCAGCCTGCCGTATTCTTCTTCGTTTCCGGAATCCAGAATACAGGATTCCACAACGCTGCCGATAACCGTCTTTTCTACGTTTCCGTCGGCTTTCAGCGTCACGAGAATTGTATAATCATCATGCGGACGATTCATTTTTTCAACAATTTCATAGTCAAAGCCTTCCGCCACCACAAGGCCTCTATCCAGAACGCCCTCGTTCAGGAGACGCTGAACAACATTTGCCTGAAATGCACGGAAAATGTTTCCGGCGCCGAAATGAATCCAGAAGGGCGCTTCTTTTGTTGCCGCCGTAACCGCTTCTCTGTCAAATTCCGGAAGCGCATAGCCTGCAGCTTCCCACTGTGCTCTGTTTTCCAATCCTGCTTTACTTAATTTCATATGAATAACCATGCCTTTCTCTCAGACTCTTAACTTATTTGGAAGAACACCGCGTTTCCTTAGCGGTTCTGCTTCGAAATAGCTTCCCAAAGACCATTCAGATAAGTCGCGCCAAGCGCCCTGTCATACAATCCGTAGCCCGGCATCGCAACTTCATCCCAAATCATACGTCCGTGGTCAGGACGAATCGGGCCCGTAAATCCGATATCATACAGAGCCTTCATAATCTCATACATATCGAAAGTTCCGTCGCTGGAAAGGTGCGCCGCCTCTTCAAAATTGGTCGGCGAAATAAATTTCAGATTGCGCACATGGGCAAAATGAATTCTTCCTTTGAGAGAACGAATCATGTCCGGAAGGTCATTCTTCAGGTTGGTTCCGTAAGAACCGGAACAGAATGTCACGCCGTTGTGCGGATTATCTACCATTTTCATCATGCGCAGAATGTTTTCCTTGTTGATGATGATGCGCGGAAGGCCGAAAACGCTCCACGCGGGGTCATCCGGATGAATTGCCATATTAATATCGTACTTGTCGCAGACCGGCATGATTTTTTCCAGAAAATATTTTAAGTTCGCAAACAGTTTCTCGTCGTCCACTTCTTTGTACATTTCAAAAAGCTCTTTGACGCGCGCCATACGCTCCGGTTCCCATCCGGGCATAACCGTTCCGTTCATATCGCCCGCAATCGTTTCAAACATCTTCTCCGGGTCGATGGCATCCACCGCCTCCTGCGTATAGGCGAGCACCGTCGAACCGTCCGGCCTTACACGCGCGAGTTCCGTTCTTGTCCAGTCAAACACCGGCATGAAGTTATAACATACCATATGAATATCTTCTTTGCCGAGATTCTCCAATGTTTCGATATAATTTGCAATATACTGTTCCCGTTCCGGCGCGCCGGTCTTGATTGCATCATGAATATTCACGCTCTCGATTCCGGAAAGCTTAAGTCCCGCCGCTTCTATTTCCTCTTTCAGCGCGTGAATGCGTTCCTGACTCCATGCCTCGCCGGGCGCGGTATCATACAATGTGGAGATTACGCCTGTCACCCCCGGAATCTGGCGAATCTGCTTCAATGTAACCGTATCAAACCCTGTGCCGTACCACCGCAATGTCATTTCCATTTTTTACTATTCTCCTTTCAAAATCCATTTCCGAAATACCCTGTTTATAGATGCTTTTATTATACACTTTACAGCCGTTAAAACAAATTGGCATAATTGTCATCTACATTGCAAAAGTTGCGGTTTGATGATAAAATGGGAAAAACACCGCAACGTCCGGAATACCACGTCGGGCGGCAGCCTGCAAACCGATGCCGGAACGGCTGATGATTTTGGAATGGCTGATGATACAGGAACAGCTGATAATACAGGAACGGCTGATAATACAGAAACAGATAATAATACGAGGATGATGCTATTTGAAAAAAAATCTGCAGACCGCTTTCAGTCCCAGGCAGTACATGCTGTCACAGGATTTTGAAATTTATTATTACAATGATTCCAGTCAGGACAGGCCCCGCTGTCAGGTCAAAGAACACGCCCACAATTATTACGAGTTCTATTTTTTTCTGGAAGGAAATGTGTCCATCCGCATCAATGGCGCGGAATATCCGCTGAAAACGGGCAATATGGTGCTGATTCCGCCGGGTGTTTCCCATCAGGCCGTCATTCACAACACGGAGATTCCATACCGGCGGTTCGTTTTCTGGGTCAGCGCCTCTTTTTATACAAAACTGTCCGTAGAATCCCCTGATTATGTCTATCTGATGCAAAAAGCGCAAAAAAGCGGACAGTACATTTCCTTTCACGATATGATTTCCTTCAACGCCCTGCAGTCCAAAATCTTCCGGCTGATTGAAGAAATCCATTCCGAGCATTTCGGCAGAACGGCTCAGATATCCCTTTGCGTACAGGATTTACTGCTTCATCTGAACCGAAACGCCTATGAAAAAGAACATCCGAACGCCGCAGACAAAGAGCAGGGGTTATACAAACACCTGCTCCAGTATATCGAAACACATCTTGATGAAGAGCTGTCCTTAGACAGTCTGGCAAAACAGTTTTATGTCAGCAAATATCACATTGCCCATGTGTTCAAAGAAAATTTTGGTCTTTCGGTTCACCGCTATATTACGAAAAAGCGGCTTTCCATGTGCCGGGACGCGATTCTTGGCCACCGGGAAATCGGCGAAGCCTGTCTGATGTGCGGCTTCAAGGATTACTCCAGTTTCTTCCGCTCCTTCAAAAAAGAATACGGTATGTCTCCAAAAGAATATAAAGAACGGTTCCTGTCCGAAGCGCTGCATGCGGAACTCTGATTCCTCTGATTCCTTAAAGCAGCGTATCATCCCGCAGGGCGTCAACCAGACTGCTTTCCATCACTTTTTTAGCGCCAAGATAATAGGCCAGCGCGACAACCCCGAAAATCGCCAGCAAAAATAATAAGATTGGCAGAAACGGCGCTTCACGCAGGAATACTTCCGGTTCCAGATAACTGATTTTCAGGAAAAAAACGACAGCGGCCGCAGTAACGGGAAACGCGGTAATCACCGGTCTCCCTGCGATGACAAACGCTTCTATGCAGAATATTTTTTTCATTCCCGCAGGCGTCAGTCCAATCGAGAGCAGGCGCGCAAACTCCCTTTTTCTCTGGCGGACAAATCCGAGCGTATTGGAAAAAACATTGCCGAAGCCTATCATCGCAAGCAGCATGCAAAACATACTGAGAATCACTTTCATTCCGGCAAACATCCGGTCATTATTACTCTTCTCCTGAATGCGGTTTTCCAGTTCCGCTTCAAAGGTTCCGTCCAGAAGTTCCGAAACGGCTTTTTCTATTTCGTTCAATTCCCGAAGCGACACACCGTTTTTTGCCAGAATCCGAATAAAGAGTTCCTCTTCCGCATCTCCTGTCTGCTCCTTTATTTCTTTCCAGAGCGACACGGGAATAAAATGCACCAGCTCATATAAGTCCAGTGTTCCATATTCTTCCCGCAAAACAGGAGCTTCCATCGTATAAGCGATAACCGGAATTTCCACCGCCGCTTCTTCCTGTCCCGCCTTCCTCAGAACGGTCGTTTCCTCCTTCTCCGTCAGATAGGAAAGTATTCGCCGCTCGCGGAAATTCGGGTCCGCGGCATCGCTCGTACGATTCAGAATCACCGCGCCGGAAAGCTGCGGTGTGACTCCAATCTGCCCACAGTACTCCAGGAACCCGGCATCATCCAGAATCACAATGGGCGCATTCACCATCCATCCTTCGGGAAGAGACGATACATACTCCGCCGGCGCTTTTTCCAATCCTCCCGCATTCCGCAGTTCTTCACTGATTTCTTCGGGCAGAACAATTCTTTTAGCCGTGGCTTTCTGATAAACGATACAGCTTTCCACACCGCTGATTCCCCGTAAATCCTCTGTCCGGTCAAACGCTTCGATTTCTGTTCCCTGTACCGCTGCCATCACATCCCAGGCATCCTGGTACTTTGCAAAATAAGTTTCCTCCTGACTGATAATCGTAATCGTCAGGAAACACATCATAAAAGAAAAAGCAAGAAAAGACAATACAAGAGAAAGGTTCGCCGTCCGCATCGCTTTTTTCTGCGCTTTCAGGGCATTTCCGGCAAGTTCTCCCTCTATGCCGAACAAAAAGGACAAAATCCGGGAGTTTTTTTTCTTTTTCAGCTGAAATTCTCCTGTATTTTTTATCGCTTCAAGCGGCGTCATCCGGCTCAGTCTTCCGGCCGGAATCCACGCCGAAATCCAAATCGTCAGCGCTGCCGCACAAAGTGAAAGCAAAAAGAGAAACGGCTGATAAGAAAAAGGCAGCGACAGCCGTCCCTCCACATCTGCCAGCATCACGTTGATTCCTTCGATGATGCCCATTCCTAGCAGAATCCCGGACAAATTTCCAAGAACAACCGGTATGCCGCACAACATGAAGGCCTCCTGCAAAAGGCAGGTTCGTATCTGCTTCGGCGTCGCGCCGATGCTTGAGAAAATTCCGAATTGATGGATTCTGGCATTCATCGTTACCGCAAACGCGTTGTGGATAATCATCACAAGCGAAAGGCATGCGGTCATCGTAACTGCCAGCGTAAACGGAAAGACCCACCGCAGCGCCGTATCGTCCGCATCCCGAATCAGATAAAGATTCAGCAGTTCATAATGATATGTGACGGCCTCCTCCGAAAGACCCGCTATCCGGGCTATTGCCGGCATATCCTCAAAAACGCTTCTCCCATCATATAAATAAATATCCGCTGCAAGTTCCGAATCATCGGACAACTCCTCCCGCACGACGACTTTTTCCACATTATCATGACTCCGCATGGCCAAAAGTTCTTCTGTTCCGATTTTTCCACAAATCCGGCCCTGCCAGCCGCCCTCCTCCGCTTTAATCCGCTCAACTTCATAATTCCAGAAATTATAAAACAGACTACAGAGCAATGACAAAAGCAAAGCGGAAATAAGCGCTGCTACTTTGACGGAAACACCGGATGCCCGGTTGTTTTTCATATATCCCGATGAGTAATCCTTCCACACGTCCCTCACCTCCGTTTCTCATCGCCGACGATACGTCCGTCGCCAATCGTGATAATCCGGTCCGCCTGGAGCGCCGCTTTTTCATCATGGGTGATAAGAATGACGGTCTGTTTCAGGCTGCGGTTGGACAGTTTCAACATATCTATAATTTCTTCGGAATTTTTCCGGTCCAGATTGCCGGTAGGCTCATCCGCCAAAAGCAGCGCCGGACGGTAAATCAAAGAACGGGCGATGGCCGTCCGCTGCTGCTGTCCTCCTGACAACTGTCCCGGAAGCCTGTCCAGCTTATCGGCAATGCCAAGCGTGTGCACTATCTGGTCGAAATATTCCGGATTCGGTTTTCTCTTATCCAGCAGCAGCGGCATCAATATATTTTTCCGAACGGTCAGTGTCGGTATCAGATTGTAAAACTGATAAACGAGCCCTACCTTTCTGCGCCGGAAAACCGCCGCCTGTGTCGGATTCAGGGTCGAGATGTCCGTTCCTTCCACAATAACCCGGCCTTCCGACGGCTTATCCACGCTTCCGAGAATATGAAGCAGCGTGGACTTACCGGAGCCGGAAGCTCCGATAATCGCTGTAAATTCCCCCTTTTCCACCGACAAATCAATATGGTCGAGAACGACGACCTGGCCATCCCCGGACTCATACACTTTCGTAACGCCTTCGCATTTCAAAATTTCCACTTCCGCACTTCCTCCTTTTCTGAACGCTTGTCGGAATCAGTATAACAGGCTAAAGTGACAACTCAGTGACGATAGAATCGTATGATAAAGCAGGCTCCTTTGTCCGCGGAATTTTCGGCAGCAATCGTCCCGTTCTGCCTTTCAACAATCGCTTTCGCGAGAGACAATCCGATACCAATGCTGCCCGCTTTTGCGTTCTTTCCCCGATAAAACCGTTCAAAAAGATGTGGGATATCCTCTTTGGCAAAGCCGGTTCCGCTGTCCCATATCCGAATCTGCACATAAAGGGGATTTTCTTCATACGAACAGAAAACGCTGCCGCCGGGCGGCGTATGTTCCATGCAGTTTTTCATCAGATTCATGACCGCTTCCATCGTCCAGTCCATGTCCGCCAAAATCAGCATTTCCCCCAGTTCCGGTATTTGAACGGAAACATCCGCCTTTTTGAACAGTTCCTGTAGATTATCGGCCGCAAGCGTAAGAACGGTAAAAACATCGACTTCTTTTTTATTAAAAAACAAGATTCCCGCATCAATGCGCGACAACAGCAGAAGCGATTCCTCCAGATACGTCAGCCGGGAAATCTGCTTTCGAATTTCTTTCAAATGTTCTGAAGAAGGAGCTTCGGACATCATTTGTACGGACAAAGAAAGAGACGTAATCGGCGTTTTAATCTGATGCGCAATATTGTCCATATTTTCCGCAAGACTCTGCCGCGCTTTCAGCGCCGCCTCCCTCGTCTGGTACAGCTCCGTTACCGTTTTATAAATTTCATCCTGCAGTCTGGAAACGGCGTCCTCGCCCGTTGTAAGAAGAACGCCCTCCTGTCCGGTATTCACCTTTTCCAGATAATCGGTCAGACCCACAATTCTTTCCTTTTCCTTCCTGGCCCGGCACAGATACCAAATCAGGAGCCATATCGAAAACATACCGCTCCCTGCCGCAATCCCAATCATTACTTCCATCGTTAACCCCTTCATTCCATATCTTCCATGCGATAGCCGACGCTCCTGACCGTTTTCAGGCAATCGGGCTGATGCAGCTTTTC
Source organism: uncultured Lachnospiraceae bacterium (assembly GCA_910578475.1). Taxonomy (GTDB): domain Bacteria; phylum Bacillota; class Clostridia; order Lachnospirales; family Lachnospiraceae; genus UBA3282. Next base: position 22,627 of record CAJTRK010000042.1, read on the forward strand.
ACGCAGGCGTTTCATCGTGACCGTAAGCGTATTGTCGTTGACAAAATTACCGTTGCTGTCCCATACCTCTTCCAGCAGACTTTTTCTCGTTACCGTTCTTCCCTTGTTCTGCATCAGAAACAGCAGAATCTGATATTCCAACGGGCTTAAGGCAGCCTCTTCCATGCCACAGCAAACCTGCATCTTTTCCGTATCGAGAGAAATACCGCCGCAGGATAAATATCGTTTTGCGGCATTCCCCGTTCTCCGCAGCAATGCCCTGATACGCGAAAGAAGAACCTCCAGTTCAAAAGGTTTTACCACATAATCGTCCGCACCGTTTTCAAAACCCGCCACAATATCGCGGGAATCACCGCGGACAGTCAGCACAATAATCGGCAGTTCCTTCCGGTTTGCCCGAATCCATCGGCACATCCCGCTTCCCGTTCCGTCCGGCATGTTCCAGTCCACCAACGCCAGCGTCGGGCATTTCCGAAGCAGCGCCTCTTTCCCCTCGGCAACGGTCCGGTAAACCGAAACCCGATAACCATACTTTCCAAGATACTCCCCCACATGCCGGGCTATATTTTCGTCGTCTTCCATATAAAAAATATCTGTCATTTTTTCTCCATTTCTGCGCTGTTTTCTGCGCATAAACGAGTTTGTGGCAAGCAAC
>CAJTRK010000043.1 GCA_910578475.1 uncultured Lachnospiraceae bacterium
TAAACGAGTTTGTGGCAAGCAACGCGCCGACACAAATCTCGCGATTGAAAATTTTTAATTTTCAATCTTAACATCTGAATATTAAAGAAGGTTGAGATATTCACCCCAACCTTTTTAAGCAAACTATTTGGTTTCCACACCGTATTTTTTATTGAACTTATCAATACGTCCGCGAGCCTGTGCAGCCTTCTGCTGACCTGTGTAGAATGAATGACATTTGGAACAAACTTCTACATGAATCTCAGGTTTGGTAGAACCTGTTACGAATGTGTTTCCGCAGTTGCATGTTACAGTTGCCTGATGATACGCAGGATGAATTCCTTCTTTCATTTCAATACCCATTCCTTTCCTGAATTCTGTTCCCATCCACTACTGTTATGACCCAACAGCCTTTATATTGTAGCATAGCTGACAGGCGTATGCAAGTGATTTTTTTAAAGGAATTTCATCTTTTTCACCATATTGACAAATTCAAAATTATTTCTTGTTCTGGCGAACATATCCAACACTTTATCGACCGCTTCTTCCGGTTTCAGGCCGTTTAAAGCTTTTCGGATAATGTTTATCGCTTCCAGCTCTTCCGGCGTCAGAAGAAGGTCTTCTCTTCTCGTCCCCGACTTCGGAATATCGATTGCCGGGAAAACGCGTCTTTCGGAAAGTTTACGGTCCAACACCATTTCCATATTGCCGGTTCCTTTAAATTCCTCATAAACAACATCGTCCATCTTGCTTCCCGTCTCCACGAGCGCCGTCGCAAGGATGGTCAGGCTGCCGCCTTCCCGCATATTTCTTGCCGCACCGAAAAAGCGTTTCGGCATATGGAGCGCCGCGGGGTCAAGACCGCCGGACAAAGTACGTCCACTGGGCGGAACCGTCAGGTTATAGGCCCTTGTCAGTCTTGTAATGCTGTCAAGCAGAATAACCACGTCTTTCTTATGCTCTACAAGGCGTTTTCCACGCTCGATAACCATCTCGGAAACTCTCTTATGATGCTCCGGCAGTTCGTCAAAAGTGGAATAGATAACTTCCACATTGGGCCCTTCAATCGCTTCCTTAATATCCGTTACTTCTTCCGGCCGCTCATCAATCAACAGAATAATCAGATGCGCTTCCGGCGTATTCCTTGTGATGGATTTGGCAGCTTCTTTCAAAAGCGTCGTCTTTCCGGCCTTCGGCGGAGAGACTATCATACCTCTCTGTCCTTTTCCGACCGGGCTCATCAAGTCCATGATTCTCATGGCTACGGAAGACCCCGGCATTTCCAGTTTCAGGCGTTCGTTCGGAAAAATCGGCGTCAGGTCTTCAAAATTCACTCTCCGCATCGCTACATCCGGCGCATAACCGTTAATGGATTTTACATAAAGCAACGCGCTGAATTTCTCGCTCTGCGTCTTGATTCTCGTATTTCCTTCCAGTATATCCCCTGTCTTTAATCCGAATCTTCTAATCTGGCTCGGCGCAACATAAACGTCATTTTCTCCGGGCAGATAGTTTTCACACCGGATGAAGCCGAAGCCGTCGCTCATAACTTCCAGAATGCCGTGCGCAACGATACCACTGTCGAGTTCGGACGGAAATCTTTCCTCCTCATTGCCGGAAGGAGCCCCTTCTGTTCTCTCTGTTCTCTCTGTTCGCTCCGGCCGTTCTGTTCGTTCCGGTCTTTTGGGCACAATGGATTTAACGGCAACTTCTTTCCCTTCTGCCTTGTCTTTCTCATCTTCCCGCAGCATCGCTTCCACCAATTCTGCTTTTTTCATCGTAGAGGTTCCTTTGATTCCCCTCGCTTTGGCGATGCCTTTCAAATCGGCAAGCGCCAATGATTCATACTTTTCTTTCATACATTCCTCCTGTACTTTCGCAATTTATGAACTCCCTTTTTGCATTCACTTAATCATTTTATTTTATCAATTATCATTATTTTTCCCATCTTCAAATTCCGGTTTATATGATTTAAAATATTCGCCCGCCACTTTCAAAGCCTATGTACAAAATGATTTCTATGGGTACACAATCCCGAAAAGGGAATTTATTAATACACCGCAAACACGGCTTTCTGCTCTTTACTCATTCAATCTTTGGTTTCTATCGGGATTCTAATACTTGATATGTATACTGAAATGCCATAAATATCTCGTTATTAGAAAACATTATACAACAGTTTGTCTGAATAAGGAAGAGATTTTTTTAAAATCTCTTCCAAACAACAGATTCAACTGCTTTGCTCATTGTAATGACAATATTGGGGGCAAAAAATTGATGGGAACAGATACTTTCAAAAAAATAAAAATTTTACTGTTTTGAAACCGCCCCCTTGTATATACTATCTTATGCTGATATAATAGGAATTGTAATGCAGTTTCAAAAAAATAAAAAAATATATTTTTTGAAAGTGAGCAGTTATATGAAGACAATAACAAGAACAAAGTATCTGAATAGGATAATTGAGCTGAACCAGACTCCTGATATTAAAATCATTACAGGCATTCGTCGTTCGGGAAAGTCAAAATTGATGCAGGCATATATTGAGTACCTGAAAAATCATTATGAAAATATCAATATTATCTTTATTGACTTTATGGATTTGATATATGAAGAAATCAGAGAGTATCATGCACTTCATGCTTATGTAGAGGAACATTTTCAAGAGGAAAAAGCAAATTACCTTTTCGTGGATGAAGTTCAAATGTGTCCTAAATTTGAATTGGCAATAAACAGTCTTTATTCCAAAGGAAAATATGATATTTATATTACGGGGTCTAATGCTTTTTTATTAAGCGCTGATTTGGCAACTCTTTTTACCGGACGTTATATCGAGATTCATGTGTTTCCATTCAGTTTTCAGGAATACTGCCAGTATTATGATGAGACCTGCGATAAAGAAAAACTCTTTGATGAGTATTCCATAAAGGGAGGACTGGCAGGTTCTTACGCTTACAGAACGGAAAATGATAGAATAAATTACATTAAGGAGGTTTATGAAACAATCGTCACGAGAGACCTTGTGCAAAAATATTCTTTGCCGGATACGTTGGTCCTGCAGAGACTGAGCGAATTCCTCATGGATAACGTCAGCAACCTTACCTCTCCAAACAAGGTCAGTCAGCTGCTGACCGCGAATAAGACAGCAACTAATCATGTAACAGTCGGCAGATATATTAAATATTTGTGTAATGCCTTTGTTTTTTATGACATAAAGCGTTATGATATCCGCGGAAAGAAGTATTTGGAAAGTTCTGAAAAATTCTATTTGTGCGATACAGGTATCCGATATGCCATTTTAGGAAGCAGGAATATGGACTACGGCAGAGTATATGAGAATCTTGTCTGTATTGAACTGCTCCGTCGGGGATATGATGTGTATGTTGGGAAATTGTATCAGAAGGAAATTGATTTTGTAGCGCAAAAAGGGAGTGAGAAAATCTATATTCAGGTCAGTGACAATATTTCGGAGCAGAATACTCTTGAAAGAGAATGTTTGCCATTACTGCAAATCCGAGATGCTTATCCCAAAAAGGTCATTGCCAGGACCAGACACCCGAAATATGATTATGAAGGTATTGAGATTTACAATATAGTTGATTGGCTGTTGCAGGAAGAGGAAAATGGTGCGCAATAAACATAATATCTTCAAAAACGGCAACACAGCCAGCGCAAAAATAATTTTGTAAAAAACAATTTTGTTTCTGCCCTGGCTGTACCCGCTTTAAGCCTTCCGGCCGCTCATTTCCAATAGTTTTTGTTTCAATTCCTCTTCCATATACTGCATTTCCACTTCCGCGTTCCGTCTCCGTTCTCTTCCTTCTGCCTGAATCTTCATCACTTCATCGAGCGTGGAAATCAACGATGCGTTCGTATTTTTCAATGTCTCCATATCCACAATGCCGCGCTCCGATTCTTTTGCGCTCTCCACCGCCGCTGTCTTTAACACGGCCGCGTTTTTACGCAGAAGCTCGTTCGTCATATCCGTCACTTCCCGCTGTGCTTTTGCCGCCTGCTCCGCATGATTGACGCCGAGGGCCAGCACCATCTGGCTTTTCCAGAGCGGAATCGTATTCACGACTGTTGACTGAATTTTTTCCACCATCATCGTATCGCTGCTCTGTACGAGGCGAATCTGCGGCGCCGTCTGAATGGAAATCATTCTTGTCAGCTCCAGGTCATGGATTTTCTTTTCAAAACGGTCACAAAGGCTCTCCAAATCTTTTGCCTTCTGTGCATCTTCCGGCAGTCCGCTCAACTGCGCTTTCTGAACCAGCGCGGAAAGTTCTTCGTCCCGCGTCTTTTGCAGTTTCTTTTTTCCCGCAAGAATATACATGGACAGTTCTTTAAAATAGGTAAGATTCAAATCATACATCTTATCCAGCACCGCAACATCTTTCAAAAGCTGTACCTGATGCTGTTCAAGCGCCTGACAGATTTTTGTGATATTCGTCTCCGCTTTGGAATACTTCACTTTCATGGCGTCCAGCTTATTGGATGTTTTCTTAAAAATACCGAAAATCCCCTTCGCTTCCTCTTCGTCAAAATCTTTCAATTCTGCAACGACGCCGGAAAGCATCTCTCCGATTTCTCCCAAATCCTTTGTTCTGACATTCTCCAGCGCATCGCCTGAAAAATCCGCCATTTTCTTCTGTGTACCGACGCCGTACTGCAAAATGGCATTAGAGTTATGTAAATCAATCTGACTGCTGAACTCATCCACCATTTTCCGTTCTTCATCGGTCAGCATCGACTCATCCAGCTTCTCCCCTGCTTCCTTTTGGGCTTCCGTTTCCACCGGAACCTGCTTTTCCTCAAACACTTCACCAAATACAAGCGTTGGTACTGTTGCTTCCTTTATATCGCTCATCGCTGTGCCGCTCCTTTCTGTGCCTGCGTTCTTGATTTTCCCTGTTTTATTTCTCAGTGCTCTCGAAATCCCCGCTCAGATATCCATCCTGTTTCAGCATCGTATGCAGCACGGAAATATCCGTCTGAATGTCCCATGCCTTTTCCCGGAAAAGCTCGTCCAGGAATTTTTCAAAAGCCTGATTGATTGTATCAACCGTATCTTCAATCTCTTTTTTCGTGCCGGAAATATTACAAAGTTCCAGATTCTGTCTGTCCAAATCCCGATATGCCTCAAGAAGCTTCTGCGTCGTCGGGAGGTAATAATTGAGCATTTTATGCAAATCCGCTGCCAGTTCCGGTTCCTTCTCCACCCGGTCAAAAATCCGCGTTACAAGAAGTTCCAGCTTGTCCAGTTTTTCTGACATCTCTTCGCCGGGAATCTCGTCATTGCAAAGCCGAATCATCCGGATATAATTCTGCCCTTCTTCCAGCATTTTCTCATATTCTGTCCGGTTCTTTCCATCGCCCGCATCCTGCCCGGTTCCTTTCCCGGCCTTCTGCTGTTCCCGCAACTGTTTTTTCTCCAGTTCCTCCTGCCGCCTCTGCATTCTTTGCTGTTCCTCGTAATTTGACTGTGTCAGTCGATACTGCTCATACAGTTCTTCGCTGACAATCAGGCAGCTTTCCTGTTTATCCAGATGTGCCTGTGGAAACCAGCCTTTCTGAATCATTCGTTTGATATCTTTCAGAACATATTTTCTGCTTTTTCCCGTCTTATGCGTCAATTCCTCGACGGAACAGTACAGCTTATGCTGTGCCGCGCTCACATACCGTCTGAAACGGTTCACCCGCTCTTTTAAGGTAATTCCACGGCATCCGAATCCTGCTCCCGCCGCCGCCAAAAATATAAAAACAAAGGCTGTCGCCAGATATTCTCCTCCAAATCCCGCAAACATGGACATCACCAGTAAGATAAAAGCAAAAAATCCCGCGACTCCAAAAAGGCTGAATCCAAGCGCTATCATTACAATCCCGAGCGCTTTCCCTTTCGGCTTCCCGAAAAACCGCCTGTCCGGCCGTAAATTTGGCTTCATGTGACGGGGCGCATTTCGCACACTGTTCTGACTGGATGATGTAAAACCTGCCCGTACCTCATTCGCCGCGCCGTTTAAGCTCCTTCCCACTTCGTCCACGGCCTCATTGATGCTTTTCCCCACTTCGCCGACCGCATCGTTCAGGCTCTTTCCCATACTGCCGACCACGTTGTTCAGATTTTTGCCCGCGCCTCCGACGGCCTGGCTGACCGTTTCTCCGATGTCCCTGCTGAGTTTGGAGAAATCATTCGCGTCGATTGCATCCTGAACCTGCCGCCTGATATCTTCTCCAATTTGCTGCCATTCATTATTGTTCATCTTAACAACCATGCCTTCCTCTCAGCCTGCAACATTTTTATTTCCCTTTTACGTTCCTTTCCGAATTAAAAATGGTTCTCTTTTATGATTATACGGTAAATGAACGGAAAATGCAATGCGCTTCCGCTTGTCCGTTCCGGTTATCTGTCAACAGCCCTTCCCCCCTGCCGGAGCGGCGCGCAGTTCTCTGGCGGAGGCCCTGGAAAGGCGCCGGTAGTTAGTGAAAAAGCGGCCTTGTGCCGATTTTGAACTTAGTACCGCTGCAACCTAACAGAAAATTTACTTCGTAAATTATCTGTCGCGGAACGGGAGTGTGCCTCCAAAGAGAACTGCGCGCCGCTCCGGCAGGGGGGAAGGGCTGTTGACAGATACCATACATTATTCCCAAAGTCCTTATTGCACAAAAATCATAAATACTATATGATAATGTGAAAAGAAAGTTATGCTGACAGAAAGGAAAAGGTTATTCATATGACAACAAACGAAAAAGCATTACAGCTGCACGAAGAATGGAACGGGAAACTGGAAACGGTCTCAAAAACGCCGGTCAAAACGAGAGACGACCTGGCGCTTGCCTATACGCCGGGCGTTGCGGAACCCTGTAAAGTAATCGCCAAAGATAAAGATGCCGCTTACACTTATACCTGGAAAGCCAACACGATTGCGGTTGTTTCCGACGGCAGCGCAGTTCTTGGTCTCGGCAATATCGGTCCCCACGCGGCAATGCCTGTCATGGAAGGAAAAGCTGTCCTGTTCAAAGAATTTGGCGGCGTCAATGCGGTTCCTGTCTGTCTGGACACGCAGGATACAGAAGAAATCATCAAAGCCGTGACATATCTCGCCCCGGGCTTTGGCGGCATCAATCTGGAAGATATCAGCGCACCCCGCTGCTTTGAAATAGAAGAAAGACTGAAAGCGACACTGGACATTCCCGTATTCCACGATGACCAGCACGGTACGGCGATTGTTGTACTGTCCGGCATCATCAACGCGCTGAAAGTCGTTGACAAAAAGAAAGAAGCATGCAAGGTCGTCATAAACGGCGCCGGAAGCGCGGGCATTGCCATCGCCAAACTGCTCCTGAACTACGGCTTTGTCAATATCATTCTGTGTGACAGCAAGGGCATTATCAGCAAATCGAACGAAAACATGAATCCGGTCAAGAAACAGATTGCGGAAATCACCAATCTGTCCGGCGAAACAGGAACGCTTGCGGATGCTTTAAAAGGCGCGGATATCTTCATCGGCGTTTCCGCTCCCGGCGTCGTAACCGCGGAAATGGTAGCTTCCATGAATAAAGATTCCATCCTTTTTGCCATGGCGAATCCGGTTCCCGAAATCATGCCCGACATCGCCAAAGCCGCAGGTGCGCGCATCGTCGGTACAGGCCGTTCCGATTTCCCGAACCAGATTAATAATGTAGTCGCTTTTCCGGGTATTTTCAAAGGCGCGCTGGAAGGCCGGGCAAAACAGATTACGGAAGAAATGAAAATGGCTGCGGCCCTCGCCATCGCTTCTCTCGTTCCGGAAGAAGAACTGAACGAAGACAACGTCATGCCCGAGGCATTTAATCCCAAAGTAGCGGAAACCGTTGCGGAAGCGGTAAAAGCCTGCATCCGTGCATAGTCATCGGAACTTTGATAATGCTGACCCATGAACGATGGCTCGGAAAGCCTTACTATTCTCTGGACGCTTACTGTAAGAACACTTATGGAGAAAAACTATACAAAATCGCACTGAACGCCGGGCTGACCTGCCCCAACAGAGACGGCACGCTTGACACAAGAGGCTGTATCTTCTGCCATGCAGGCGGCAGCGGCGATTTTGCGATTGACATGAAAGCCGTTCCCTCGGTTGCGGCACAGCTTGCCGAAGGGAAAAAACTTTTCCGGGACAAAAAAACAGGAAATCACTATATCGCTTACTTTCAGGCTTACACAAATACTTACGGCCCTGCTTCCTATCTCCGCAAAATCTATGAAGACGCGCTTTCGGAAGAGGCCGTCCGCGGTATCTCCATCGCCACCAGACCGGACTGTCTTGGTGAAGATATATTGACTATATTGGTCGATATGAAGAAAAAATTCCCTGACAAGTTTGTCTGGATTGAACTTGGCTTACAGACAATCCATGAAAGAACTGCCCGATTTATCAGGCGCGGCTATGACATCGCCTGTTTTGACAGAGCTGTCAGAATGCTGCACGGCCTTTCCGTTCCTGTGATTGTCCATGTCATCATCGGGCTTCCGGGAGAATCGGAAGAGGATGTTTACCAGACCATTGACTATCTGAATCATTCCGGCATATGGGGCGTCAAACTACAGCTTCTTCATATTTTGAAAGGAACCGGACTGGAAGCGCTCTATCGGGACGGAACCCTGTCCGTGCTTTCCAAAGAAGCCTATCTTGAAATTTTGATTCACAGTCTCGAAAGATTATCCCCTGAAACGGTCATTCACAGACTGACCGGAGACGGGGCCAGAAACCTGTTGCTGGCTCCCCTGTGGAGTCTGAACAAAAGAGATGTATTAAATTCTCTGCATCATGAAATGAAAATCCGGCAGACATTTCAGGGCCGGCTGAAGGAAGGAGGCGCTCAGGCATGAAACAGGAGCCGCTTCAAACAAATCCCGCAAATATTGATACTTTAAATAAAGACGTTCTGATTTTCTATAAATTAATCGTTCTGTATATGTTAAACCGGGCTGCCTTTCCGATTACGAAAGCGCAGGTTGCAGATTTTATTCTGGAAAAAGAGTATATGGACTTTTTCACATTGCAGCAGGTTTTTGCAGAGCTGAGCGCTTCGGAAATGATTTCCACCAAATCCATCCGTAACCGCACGCATCTCGCCATTACGGAGGAAGGCCGGGAAACACTGTATCTTTTCCAGAACCGCATCAGCAGTTCCACCAGAGAAAAAATCGATGCTTTTTTCCGGGAAAACGCGATGGAAATGCGAAATGAAGTGTCTATTCTCGCCGATTATTATAAATCCACCTCCGGCGAATATGAAGCCCACCTGACCGCTTCGGAACGGAATATCCGTCTGGTCGATATTACTTTGTCGGTTCCCGATGCGGAGACGGCTTCAGCCATCTGCGACAACTGGCAGAAAAAAAATCAGGCCATCTACCAACATTTAATAGAGCAGCTTTTCTAAATGAAAAGCTGCTCTTTCTTCAGGCCATCTGTCTGTGTTTTAATGATTTCTGATAATCTCGCTCCAGCTCGAAACCCCGATAATCCGCAGTGCGAAATCCGTATAGGCCGCCGACTGGTCGGTATCTACATATTTATACGCGTCATAAATGGATTTGCGATGTCCTTCCAGCGTGTTGATGCCGAGCGCAAGTCCCTGCGCAATTTCCAGCGAAGCGTCTGTCTCTCTGGAGAAAAGCATGCTGTCAATATACTGGTTCGCTTCTATGACTTTATAGGCATACACAAACGAAGCCGCCTGCAAATCCTGTCCCTGGGAAGAAGTATATCCTATCTCGCTCAAAATGACATGCCGCACTTCTCCGGAATCCGTCAGAAACTCTTCCTTCTGCAGATAATCTGTCAGCACATGAATGTTTCGGATGGAAATGACCGGCGTCGTTTCGGAATCCAGGATATAGGTTCCGGCTCTCCCCGCCGTACTCCATGCTTTGGCGCTTGTCAGCGGGTAATTGTACGGATGCTGCGCCACGCCCCAGTCGATGTTTCCGCCGCTCTTAATATTCCGGTTAAATTCGTCCACAATTTCTTTGGAACTGTACCCGTTATTGGAATAGAGGCTTTTGCCCCATTGCTGGTCAATCGAAATATAAACGCGGGCATTCGCGTTAATGCTCAGAATCGCATTGTAGAAAATACGGAACGCCTTTGCATATTCTTCCACATAACTTGCCGTATCCATATATTCGATATAGTTCCATTCGCTTCGTGCATTGATTTCGTTTCCGATAATCCAGTTCATGACCACGCCGTGTCCGTTCCCGGAGTAACGGCTCGCCAGAAACGAAGCCACCGCGGCAAGATATTCCGTTCCTCCTTCATCAGCCGCATTGAACGCAAAATACGGCGCTTTTCCGCCGGAACGCGCGAGCGGATGAATCAGAACTCCAGTATAATTGGAAATATCATTCAGAATAATCGCCGTCGTCGTAATGCCCTTATTCGTCAGCGTCGAGAAAATGTAATCATATTCCGCAACTATCTGCCCGTTAAAATAATAATCTTTTCCGTTATAAGAATAGACCACCGTCGGATAAATCTCGTTGCTCGTAAATCCGAGAATCCTGCTGAGCGGAATATTATAGGCGGCATGTTTTACGCCCAGGTCGTCCAGTTCGTTGCCGGCGAGCTTCTCTGGGTCAACAAGCAGTCCCTTTTTCGATTGGGTCGAGATAAAAGCCGGACTGTACCTGGCAATCGCTTCCGGATTCGTGATATACTTTGGTTTGCTGATTGCAACAAATTCTCCGTCTTTCCGAACCGCCACGACAAACTTTGAAAAAAGTCTGGAGCCGACCGTATTGTAATTCAGATTGACTGAAAAAGTCAAATTCACGTCTTTCTGGTCTTCCACGATATATTCTTCGCTGCTCAGTTCGGTTTCATATGTTTTTTCCTCAAACAGATAATAATATCCGTCGTCACTGACTGCCAGACCGGGCGCGGACATCGTTATATCAATCTTTCCGGTCTCACTGTTGATGACACAGCTCTCTATCGTCGCAAAATCCGCCGTATTTTCTTCCGTCAGTTTGATTTCCGGCGGCCTGTTGCGCATACCGTGTATCATATATCCCGCCGCGTCAGTCAACGCCCTGGCGGCGTCTTTACCGGCCTCTTTCTTTAACTGGTCTTTCATCAGATTCCGCTTATGCTGTGTCTGGCTGTATTCGGCAAGCTCTACCGCTTCCATATGTACCATCGCTTCGATTGCCGCGTTCTCGGCATCGATAACCGCCGCCTGGTTCCGGATTCTGAGAAACACCACAGCCGCAAAAGCGGCAGCGACTACAAAAACCGCCGCCGACACAAGTATCGGTTTTTTCCTGTTCTTCCGGCTCTTGTTATCCTTTTGTTTCTTATCGTCCGTTCCATTGACCAATACGGTCTCAGTCACTGTTTCCGTGACTGACTCCGTTATCGTGGTCCCCGATTCCGTTTCCTCCAGCATGATTTCCTCAATCTGAAGCGCTTCTTCCAGAACCTTATCCTGATTTTTCTTTAATTCCAGCTTCTTCTTTTCTTCTTCGAGCTTTTTTTTGATAAGAATCCGTTTTTCCTTTTTTGTCTTCTTATCCTCTTTCTTCCGGTCTTCCAACTGACTATTCTGATTCATCTGCCGCTTCTTCCTTTATCCGTTTCATATGTTCCTTTATTTTCACTTCATATCCGTTCCCGGAAGGACTGTAAAACTCTCTTCCGTTTAATTCATAAGGCAGGTATTGCTGCTTTACATAATGGTTCGGATAATTATGTGCATATTTATAACCGGTTCCATGCCCCAGTTTGGCCGCCCCCTTATAATGCGCATCCTGTAAATGCGTCGGAATCGCCAGGTTCCCTGTCTGCTGCACCGCCTCCATCGCCGTAAAAATTGCCTGGCTGCTGGCATTGCTCTTTGGCGCGCAGGCGATATAAGCCGCTGCCTGCGCCAGAATAATCTGCGCTTCCGGCATCCCCACACGTTCTACCGCAAGGGAAGCGCTGACCGCCACAGTCAAAGCATTCGGGTCCGCATTTCCAACATCTTCCGCCGCGCATATCATCATTCTTCTCGCGATAAAAGTCACGCTTTCCCCGGCATAAAGCATCCTTCCAAGATAGTAGACTGCCGCATCCGGGTCGGAGCCACGCATGCTTTTGATAAAAGCCGACACCGTGTCATAATGGTTATCGCCCGTTTTATCATACCGGATGACCCGCTTCTGAATACATTCCTGCGCTACCGGAAGCGTCAGATGTATCTTTCCGTCGTCGCTCCTTTCCGTCGTCATAACGCCAAGCTCTACCGCGTTTAAGGCATGTCTGGCATCTCCGCCGGAAAGCTCCGCAAGAAATGCAAGCGCTTCCTCCTCTATAACGGCGTCATAAGCTCCCATGCCCTTTTCTTTATCATATACGGCGCGCAGAAGCAATGCCCTGATATCCTCCCTCGACAAGGGCTTCAATTCAAACACGATAGAACGGGATATTAACGCGCCGTTCACTTCAAAATAGGGATTCTCGGTCGTCGCACCGATGAGAATGAGCGTTCCATCCTCCACAAACGGAAGGAGGTAATCCTGTTGTCCCTTATTGAAACGATGAATCTCGTCGATAAAAAGAATTGTTTTCTTTCCGTACATGCCGCCGACGTTCTTCGCCTGCTCCACGACGGCTTCCATATCCTTCTTCCCCGCCACCGTCGCATTGATTTGCGTAAATTCCGCGCTTGTCGTATTGGCAATGACTTTGGCAAGCGTCGTCTTCCCGGTTCCCGGCGGCCCGTAAAAAATGATAGAGCTGAGCTTATCCGCCTGAATAGCGCGGTAAAGCAATTTATCTTTTCCGATAATATGCTGCTGCCCTACCACCTCATCCAGCGTCAGCGGTCTCAGTCTCGCCGCCAGAGGGGCTTCCTTTTCCATATTCGTATTTCGCATATATTCAAATAAATCCATCTTATCCGCCGCATACTTTCCGGTTTTGTGTTCTTTCGTTCTTTCTATCTTACCATTTCAGGGCGAAAAGCGCAAATATAATATATTCCAGCCCTTCATTTCTCCGGAAAGATATACTATAATGAATAAAACCCCGCCGGCACTTCCGCGGGCATTTCACATCATCGACGGAGGAACTCTTATGAAAATTTACGAACAATTCCCATCCTTTGAAAACGACGCTTTTCTCCTGCGCCCCGTTATCAGGGAAGACTGTGACGACTTGCTGAAAGTATACAGCGATAAGAACGCGCTGCCTTTTTTTAACAGCGACAACTGTGACGGAGACAATTTTTATTATGCAACAAAAGAACGGATGACGGACGCAATTGATTTCTGGCAGAGCGCCTATGAAAAGCAATGGTTCGCAAGATGGAGCATTATGGATAAATCCTCTGAAAAAGTAATCGGCACGATTGAATTATGCCGCCGCGCCTCAGAAGACGCTTTCAACGACGCCGCAATACTGCGCATCGACGTCAGAAGCGATTACGAAAAAGAAAGGGTCCTGTCGGAAATCTGCTCTCTCATTATCCCACCGGTTTTTGACCTGTTCGACTGTCTGCAGGTCATTACAAAAGTCCCGATTTATGCGGTAGAAAGAACTTTGGCAATGCAAAAAGCGGGCTTCCGGAAATCCGAACATCTCCTGATTGGCAAGACCGGGTATGCGTACGATGGATATTGGCGTATGGAAAAATAAAAAACGCGGAGGGCTGCCGCTTTAATGAATAAAGATTTTGTGAAGCGGCAGCCCCTATATAAACAGAACTTCCAAATCTTCCGGCACATACAGTTTTCCCTGAAAATACCGGCTTCCTTCTTCCGTATACAGTCTTTTTCTGTCCGGCAGATTCCTGTCCTCGGTATGATACAGAAGCAGATTTCGAACACCGAGCGCTTCGGCAGTCTCACAGGCATCTTTGACCGTCGAATGATGCTTTTCATAAGGCCCAAAAATATCCGCCTGAGCATGCAGACAAAACGCTTCGTGCAAAAGCCATTCGCTGTTCTCCACATATGCCCGCACACACGGATTGTAAGGTTCATCTCCGCAGCAGACGAATTTTTTCCCGTTGTCCAGCTCCATGCAAAAACCAAACTGCTTATCTTTCGTAGAATGAATGTCAAAAAAAGTGACCTTTCGTCCAAGTATCTGCCGCGTTTCTCCGTCTTTTACGACGATAAAATGTGTATGCTTGCTTACATAATTCCACTGATTTTCCCAAAGCAGCTCTTTCAACATCGCCTTCAGCAGCTCTATGACTTCTTCATGTCCGTATACGTTCAATTCTTTTTCGGATTTGTTCTTTTCACCCGCCCTGACGGACACAGCATTTTCCTTTTTCCGCTGCATCCCGCTCTGGCATATTTTGCGGATGACCCAGATAATACCAAGTATATGGTCGATATGCTTATGCGTAACAAAGATTTCGTCAATATCCGTACAATCATATCCGGCATTCTTTAACTGACGCAATATCGTATTTCCACCACCGCCGTCAATTAAAAAATTCCCGTTTTCGTCATTTATCATAAAACAAGTATTGTAACAATCCGTTACCATCGCGTTTCCTGTGCCGAGCATTGTCATTTTCATGAAAAAACTATCCTTTCCTGTTCCCGCAGCATTTCCTGAAACTCCCGCAGACCGGACTGCGCGGCATCCTTATAGTTATTGGAAGCATTCATCTCGATTTTCTGTATGACTGCATTCAGCTGCTTATTTTTCCCTGCTTTTTGAAACCTGTGTAAAAGTCCCTGCCCCATTGTCCATTTCTCCCCCTGAAAATGTTTCACCAAATTTTGTTGACATTCTGACGTGTTCCTGATATGCTTTTTTACCAGTCAAATCGATGGAGCTGTCTGCTCTATATTATTGAATTTATCACATCATTCTAAGGAAGACTTATCATGTCTCAAAACACATCCGAAAAAACTGCTCTTCCCCGTTTATTCCCTTCTTGGCAAAAAATCAATATTCTGAAAATTCTTCCCCGCGAAGGCACAAAACTCACAGATACGGGCAGTTTCGTCATCATGGATATTCTTGTCCGGCTCTCCGACGGCTCCTATGCCAATGTGGAAATGCAGAAAATCGGCTACTACTTTCCGCTTGCCAGAGCCGACTGTTATGCCTCCGATATACAAAAAACGAACTCAGACAGTCTTTTTCCTTTGCAAATCTTCATAAAGTATACTGCATCATTCTGATGGGAGAAAGTCCCGCCGGACTTCATGAAGATATTTTTATTTGCCTTGATATTTTCCGTTTAATCGTACATACTATAACTAAAAGAAGTACACCGCTAGAAGCATGGCTTACTTTCCTGAGCGCCACCGATATTCACAGCATTACGTCGCTTGTGAAGGCCTTTCCCATGTTCCTGCCCATCTATCAGGAAATTGCTGACTTCGCACAAAATCCAAAGGAGTTGATGAATATGTTCTCTGAAGCATTGCGCATTATGGACCATAATCTGGAACGAATGATGGTTGAAGAAATACGAAAAGAATGTGAAGCCAAAGTCGAAGCTGAGGTCGAAGCCAGAGTTAAGGCTGAAGCCAAACTGAAAGCCGCCAAAACAGAGTTTAAGGCAATGGCGGATGAAAGAATCAATGCGATAATCGAGGCAAAGGCTCAGGAAACAAACAAAGCGGAAATTTTCCGTCGCGTCTACTTGGGAAATCGGCGGAAGAAATCACACAAGAGCTTTCTCTTCCCTCCGACACCGTCAAAGAAATTTCATCCACTGTCAATCAATAACCACAAAAAATGACTCCGCAGAACCTCACACTTACCACCACAAAATATAAATCAACGTCAGCGCAAGCCCGATGCCGAACATAAAAAGTCCGAACGAAAGGCTTCTCTGGATAATCATAAAGCTCTCCCGGAAATCCTCAACTTTGGCTGCGGTCAGATGCACAAATTCTTTGTGTGTCTGCTTCTTTCTCCCCCACAAACGATTGCGGACTGCCTGCAGGCCATTCAGCATTCTGCCAAAAGACTCTGTCATGGCATTGCCTTCCTGCCGCTCATACGGCAGCGAAGCATCCCGATACAGTGTCTTACGCAGCACGACTACCGCAATATCCAAGACACTGTCAAAGATTCTGCACACGATGCCGCAAAGCAAGGGCAGAAAATTGAGGAACAAAGGTCTGTACAGCAAATATTCCATATCCAGCCATTTTGGCCATTTATCCACATATACCCCGTCGCGCATAAGCGATTTACGAATGATGAACAAGTATACAAACGCTCCGATTGCGATAGAAATCAATGCCCCTTTCAGATTGGCAGGGCTGAAATAAGCGACTGCGTCTCCTCCCGTTTCCGCAGTCAGCGGATTCATAAAATAACCGCCGAACCTCGCCGCCTTGTCCATCAGCGCATGGGGAAAGAATCCCCAGATGAAAAGAACAAGTGCGCTCATGCTCAGCACGAACGTGCTTCCCGGATTCATATAGGACGTTTTTTTATCATATTCCGCCTGTTTCTCCGCATCTTTATTCTTTTCCACAAAAACGGCAGTAAAAAGTTTCGCCATATAGGCTGCCGTCAGGCCGCCGCTTATCAGAAAAATCATCTCCACCAGTTTCATCGTGCCATCGCCGCCGTATTCCAGAATGCTTTCATGCAAAAGTGTCTTACTGATATAGCCGCCGAAGAAAGGTACGCCGGCAATCGCCAACGCCCCAATCAGAAAAATAACTTTCAGTACCGTTTTTTTTCTGCCAAATCCGCGTATTTCGTTTAAATCAAGCGCATGGGCATTCATGAAAACGACGCCTGCCGCCATGAACAGAACAAGTTTTATCAGAGAATGGTTCACCATATGCAGCAACGTGCCATGCACGGCCGTCAGGTTTTCCTGCCCGAGAAGCCCCTGCATTCCAACGCCCACAAGGATGAACCCAATCTGCGACATGGAAGAACAGGCAAGCGTGCGCTTCAAGTCTATGGAAAAGACTGCCAGCAATGCGCCGCCAAACATCGTCAGAACACCGATGCCCAGTATCAGATTTCCCCACGTCTTATCGAACAGGAAAAGATGGCAGCTGACCGCCAGTATTCCGAAAATGCCTGTTTTTGTCAGGATTCCCGACAGCAAAGCCGATGCCGGCGCGGGCGCGGCCGGATGCGCTTTCGGAAGCCAGATATGCAGCGGAAAAGCGCCCGCTTTCGCGCCAAAACCCACGAGCAGGCAGACGCCGGCCCCATACAAAACCGCCCGATTCCCGGAATAAACCTGTGCCGCAAAGAAAAGCTCCGTAATATCCAGTGTGCCGAGCACGTCGTACAGCAGGAAAATACCCATCAGCATTACCAAACCGCCGATAATGGCAACCGCAAGATACGTCGCCGCGGCTTTTAAGGCGGTCTCCGTTTCTTCCTGCGCTACCCACACATAGGATGTAAAAGACATGATTTCAAAAAAGAGAAACATCGTAAACAAATCTTCAGAAAGAAAAACACCCATCGTCGCCCCAAGCGTAGCGAGCAGAAACAGATAATAGCGGTTCTGATGTTTATGATGCCGCATATACTCGCCTGAAAGAATCGTCGCCATCATCCACATGAAGGCCGCAATCAGCCCATAAAGAACCCGAAATCCTTCCATCGTAAAATGAAGCCCCATACCGCAGACACCCGGCAGATAGCACCGATAAAAAGCAGCCGCCCCGCTCTCTCCGCCATTTTCCGTCCAAAGCGCAAATACCAGCAAAAATTCGCTCACCACGATAAAATTCGCAAGATAAGTTCTGGCTGCCTCTTTTTTTCGTCCGACAATGCCGGCCAGAAGCGCTCCTGCAAAAGGATAAAAGACCGGCACGGCAAGAATCAAATTTTCATTCATATCGCATAACACTCCTTTCATCCGGCAAACACGGCGGCAACAACCTGTTCAACCGCCTCCGTCAGGAACTGCGGGTGGATCCCGATGATAAACATGACAATTACAAAAACACATAACGGCAGCAGCATCATCCAGTTCGGGTCTTTGATATCCGCTATCGTTCCATAGTCAAAATCTTTTCCCGGGAAAAAGGCTCTGACCACAATAGTCAACATATAAATCGCCGTAAGCAGCGCGGAAATCAGAATCGCGCCAAGCCCGGCATAAGCCAACGGGGTTCCGCCTGCCACCGCGCCTTTTGCCAGATTCCACTTGCTGACAAAACCGCACAGACCCGGCACGCCCATCAGCGCCATCGATGCTATCGTAAAAACGAGAAAGACTTTCGGCATTTTTCTGCCCAGTCCGTCGAGCTGGTGAATGTAAATCCGTCCCGTCTTATAAATAACCGCGCCGGCACAGAAAAAGGAACCTATTTTCATGACCGCATGGCATATCATATGACTGAATGCACCCGCAAGTCCAAGAGGCGTCATCAAAACGATGCCGAACAGAATATAAGAGAGATTACTAACTGTTGACCATGCCAGTCTACGTTTGAAATGCGTTTCTTTCAACGCCCGGCTGCAGCCGAATATAATTGTAACAATCGTGAGCGCCATGACCAGATTCTGTGCCCAGGTTCCCCGCAGCAATTCCGTTCCGAAGCTGAAATAGGTAATCCGCATGGTCGCAAAAGCCCCCGCTTTTACAACCGCCACCGCATGAAGCAGCGCCGTGACCGGCGTCGGCGCAACACCCGCTTTGGGCAGCCACGCGCAGAAAGGACACATGGCGGCCTTCACGCTGAAACCACAGAAACACAATACATAAACAAACAACAGCAGATTGCTCTTTTCTCCGAGCGCCGCTACATCAAGCACACCGCCCGGCGTAAAATTGGAAGTGCTGCCGTAAATCAGGATAAAAATCATGCCGATAAAAGCGAAAGCCGCACCGCCGAGCGAATAATACAGATAGGTCCGGCTGGCCAGCACCGCTTCCCTCGACAGCGTATGCAGTACGAGCGGCAGCGTTACCATCGTCAGCATTTCATAAAAAAAGTACATTGTCACGATATCTTCCGCCATCGCAATGCCAAGAGTGACTCCATAAGTCAATGTATAAAACATAAAAAACACTTTTTCATGCGCCTCGTGTTTCATATACTCAAAAGAGTATAATGTCGCAAACGGCCACAGAAAAGCCAGTATTACGGCAAAAATGCTGCCCGCCGCATCCAGTTTCAGGCTGATGCTCAGCCGCCCCGTAAACCGAAACAGCACAAAGGCATCCGACGGCGGATTCATAATCAGCCCGAACGTGAGCGCTGACGTTACGAGCACAAGCAACTCTATATAAAAAGCCATTACATTTCTCTTCCGAAAAGGCAGCAGCGGAATGAGGATACTGCCGAACATTGGCAGCAACACCGCAATTACCATCATATACGCGTTCATGTTATCTCATCAAACTCCTTTTTCCAGGCACTTTTGGCCGGACTCATTTCTTCAGGCCCTCTGGGGCCGGACTCATTTCTCCAGACTCTTTTAGCCGAACTCTTCTCCTGCTATTTTCCAGGACTGCTTCGGATTTCCTCTCCGTCCGTTTTCTCCTACATCACTGACGACGCTATTTCCGACGCATATTGAATCAACGGGCCCGGAAAGAGTCCGATAAGTATCGTCACAACGGTCAGCGCAAACAGCGCCGCAGACATGATATCCAACTTTTCCCGCCGACAGTCTTCCGCCTCTTTCCGCTCCATAAGCGCGAAATTCTCTCCGGGCAGAAATCCCTTTATCGTTATCGGAAGCAGATATCCGGCGGTCAGCAATGCGCTGAGCAGCAGCACAACGGGGCCTGCCATGCGAAAAATACCGGTATCGGACTGCAAAGCCCCCTGTGCCAGATACCATTTGCTGATAAATCCGTTAAAAGGCGGAATCCCAATCAGCGCAAGCGACGCAAAGGTATAACACCACAACGTCACCTGCATGTTTTTGCCGATGCCCGTATATTCTTCCACCCTTGTCTTTCCCGTCCGGAAAATGAAAATACCGGCAGTCAGGAACAGCGCGCATTTAACCCCTGCATGGAATACCACATGCAGCAACGCGCCCGTCATGCCCAAAGGGGTCAGCAAAGATAAACCGAACAAAATATATGAGACCTGCGAGATGGTAGAATAAGCAAGCCGCTTTTTCAACACTTTTTCCCGATAGGCCAGCATGGAACCCATAAAGATTGTGAGCAGCGTCAACGTCATCCAGGCCGTCTGCACCCAGGTTCCCCGGATGAAGTTCGGACCGACGATATAATATACGGTACGAATGAGCGCCAGCACACCGCCTTTTACAATAACCGCGGAAAGCGCGGCAGAAGCCGGCGCAGGCGCCGCGGGATGCGCCGCCGTCAGCCAGGAATGCAGCGGAAACATACCCGCTTTTGCACCGAATCCGATTATCATCAAAAAGACCGCAATCCGTAAAATCCCGCTGTTTTCGGCCATAAATGTCTGATTCAGCGTACCGCCTGCCGTAAAAGTCAGGGTATCGCAGGCCTGATACAGAATATAAATGCCAAGCAGCGCGCAGTACGCACCGCCCATAGAATAGAAGAGATATTTCAGCGCCGCCATAATCGACTCTCTCGAACCGTTATGCAGTATGAGCGGCACTGCGCAAAGCGTCATCAGTTCATAAAAAAAATACATCGTAATCAGGTTTCCGGCAAAATCGAGCGAAAGCAGCACCCCGTAGACGAGAAGGTAGAAACCGAAAAACCTTTTTTCTTCCCCTTCGTGCTTCATGTACAGGAACGCATAACATCCTGCCGCCAGCCAGATGATGCTTGTTACGGCTGCAAACAAGCGGCCGACCGCATCCACATGAAAACAGACCGGTATATTATCCATCAGATGAAACAATATCAGCTCATATTCATCCGCTGCCGGCCATATCGCCGCTAATGCCAGAAATACCGATGTGCAGAGAATCGTCCCCACAAACATATGCAGTTTTCGTCTGTCATCCTGCACTTTACAAAGTTGTTTTTTCCCATCCCCGCCGCCGGACGCATATTCTGCGCCGGACATATCATCCGCTGCTTTCTCCTCCCGCATGTGAATATGCTCCCGAAAAGAAACGCAGACCAGCGAGATTCCGGCTCCTCCGGACAATAATATCGGCAGCAGCAGGCCAATGCCTTCGCCCAACCACTTCATCTATATACACCTCCACTTATAACATATAAATAACCATGCCGTTCTCTCAATCTTTCATTCTAATAACCATGCCTTTCTCTCAACCTGCGATATTTGCGCCGCAGGCACAAATTC
>CAJTRK010000044.1 GCA_910578475.1 uncultured Lachnospiraceae bacterium
CTTCGCGAAACAGCCAAGCCTGGAAAACAGGCTTTAGCTGTATGAGCGATTAGAACTTCTTTCCACACTATTCTACATAAAGAAAGGTTTGATTCCCATGAACTTCTTCAAAAAACTGATGGAACCGGTGGATATGACAGAGGGTTCTCCCTGGCAGAAAATTGTGCTGTTTACGGTTCCCATGCTGATTGGAAATATCGCACAGCAGCTTTATAATACGGTGGACAGCGTCGTCGTCGGCAATTATGTGGGAGATAATGCGCTGGCTGCGGTAGGCAGCGCCGGCCCTATTTTAAATCTGCTGATTGTTCTGTTCGTAGGCATCAGCGTCGGCGCCGGTATCATGGTGTCCCAATATTTCGGCGCAAAGGAACGGGAGAAATTATCGCTTACCGTCGGCAACTGTATCACGCTTACAGCCATTGCGACGCTGTTCGTCATGGTCGTCGCTTCGCTCGTCGCAAGACCTCTGCTGGAACTTTTGAAGACGCCGGATTCCATTATCGACTGGTGTCATTCTTATCTGCTGATTCTTTTTATCGGCTCTGCCGGCCTTGCTTTTTATAATATTCTGAGCGGTATTTTAAGAGGACTCGGCGATTCCATGTCCGCCCTCGCATACCTGCTCGTATCAACGGTCATCAATATCGCGTTGGATTTGCTTTTTGTGGCCAAACTCGGCATGGGCGTCAACGGCGTTGCTCTGGCTACCGTTATCGCACAGTTTATTTCCGCCTTTCTTTGTCTGCTCCGCCTGATGAAAATGCAGGAAATTTTCTCTCTGCAGGCAAAACATATGAAACTGGAACGCCAGTATGCCGCAAAAGTTATTCAGTTAGGGCTTCCCTCCGGCATTACTCAGGCGATTCTTTCCATGGCAATGATTGTCGTACAGTCACTGACAAACAGCTTCGGAGAGATGTTCATCGCCGCTAACGTCATCATCATGCGTGTGGACGGTTTCGCCATGATGCCGAACTTCTCTTTCGGCACGGCGATGACAACCTACGCCGGCCAGAACGTTGGCGCAAGGCAGCCGGAACGGGTAACCCGTGGCGCCATACAGGGAACTTTGATTGCAATGGGAACATCCGCCGTCATTACAGGTCTGATTCTGGTTTTCGGCAAATCGCTCATGGGCATCTTTACCAAAACGCCTGAACTGGTGGAACTGAGCCGTTATATGATGGGCATTCTTGCCGTCGGTTATATTGCGATGGCGGTAACGCAGAGTTTATCCGGCGTCATGCGCGGCGCGGGCGATACCGTTACGCCGATGTGGATTTCCATTGTCACGACGATTTTCCTCCGTGTTCCCATTGCTTACGGCATTTCTTTTCTGACAAGAACTCCCGAACTGCCTTACGGAAGGCAGGAATGTATTTTCATCTCCCTGCTCGTTTCCTGGCTGTTCGGCGCACTGATTACGTTCTTCTTCTATCGGCACGGAAAATGGAAGGAAAAAGCGGTCTAAAAAATCCTGCGGGCAACACCGCAGGATTTTTATTATGCTGTACTTTTTGTTCTTCTTTTCCGCTATTTCTTTTTTCTGTCATCCGCTGCTTTTCCGGTATCGGCAGTCTCCCGTGAGACAATTCCTTCCTTTTTTTCAGCTTCCTCCGGCCCCGATTCGCCCGGTGTCTTTTCTCCCGGAACGCTTTCTCCCGCAAGCGTTTCCATAACCGTCTCTTCCCCCTCAGCTCCGTCACCGCCGGTCTGTTCCGCCAGGTCAAGGCCGGATGTCTCGTCTTCTATCTGCTGTTTCATCTGCTGTATCTTCGCATCCTCCGCAATGGCTCTCATAATCAGATTGACATCTTCCGGAGAAAACATACCGATTGCCTTTGCCAGGTCACCCAGATTATCCCGGTTGACAATCAGGCTTCCGCCGCCGGATAACGGAATATTGAGGCACTTGCCCCTGTCGCTCGTATCGCCGAGGCAAATCGCCCTGTGCTCTTCATCACAGACAAAAACAACACCGTTGTATTCGATGATGCCGTCTTTGGCCATATAAAAATACGGTACACCGTTATCTTCCGGCATGCCTTCCGCGAATGCCAATGCCAAAAGTTCAGACTCGCTGAGTCCCTCCAGTTTATTTTTATCGCCATTCTGTTTTTCCAGTTTTTCAAAAAGCGTCTGAAGCGTTTTCCCCCAGGCTTCCTTGACTTTCCCGGCTTCATTTAACTTCTCGATGCGGCTGTCCGATACATAACTGCTCCAGTCCCTCTGAACCGACATAAAAATGTCCGCGTTTTTTGCTCTTTTATCCCCCATAGGACTGTTCTGCGCGTAGGAGAGCAGCTTCTGATAAGTCCCGCTCGTGGAAGAACCAAGTATACCCTGAGAATCCGCGTAAGCGCACAGCGCAAACATTTCAAGCTGCGAGGCATTCTTCGGGTCTACGTTTCTCGGACTGACCATATACAGCTCTTCTTTCCCGTTCCCTCGCTGCATCCGGATTTCAATCACGGGATTTCCGACCGTAGAATTGGCGGCATAATTTGCCGAATAAACAGTTCCGTCTTCCAATGTCCCGAAGCCGATGATACCGCTGTCCAGACGCACTTCTTTCTGATAAAACCGGATGCCGTTTATTTCTTTTGCAGCGCCGTCCATCTCCAACGCAGCATTGGTCCATGCGTCGCACACCTTCGCCGCGTTTTTATACCCGACCATATTTCCGGCCTGATACTGCGTATCACGCCATTTTCGCAATGCGCTCAGGTAATCCGCCTTCTGCGTATCATCCTTGACCGGATGTTCGAAAGAATCCAGGTCTTCTTTTTTCAGCCAGCCTTTGCCGACCAGATATTCGTTCAACGCCTGTATTTCTTCGTAAGAAGCGTTTCTCGGGTCCACCGATTCCGGCGCAATATTCGGATTCCCGAAATTTTTCGTCATATCCTGCACAAGCGCGCTGCTCCCGTAAGCGTACGCCTCGTCAAATCCCGGCATTTCACCGCTCCGTCCAGCCTTTCCCTTCTGATACGGTTGATAAATCATGTTTCCCTGTCCGATTCCTGTTACTGCCATAGCCAGTTCCCTCCTGTTACTCTAAGTTTCCTTTCATGCTGCCGCTTAAACGATACTGCCGGCTTTATCCTGAAACAACGCGGTCAGCAGTTTTTCTTCCGTTTTCTCTTCTGCAGCATCCTGCACTTCGTCTCTTTTGTTCTGCAAATCTCCGGACGCCTCTGCCAGAAGCTGCTGCTCTTTCATTTTCTCGATGCGTTCCCGCAGTTCTTCCCGTACCGCATCCAGCTGGTCGTCATAATCCTCCAACAGGTTATCCCATTCTTCTACGGAAAATTCGGAACTGCCAATCATATACTTGGGCGGACCGTTCTTAATCCTGTCTTCGATGAACTCATAAAACTGCTGTAATGCCTCCTCCACCGTCAGCGCTTCTGCATCTTCTCCGCCGCCGGCCGTTTCCTGTTCCCAGGCTTCCAGCGCCATGCGCTCAACAGGGTCTTCCGTCCCGGGTTCCAGTTTATCGATGTTTACTTCATAGCCTTTTACGGTTCCGTCCTCCAGTTTCTGCTCAACATATACGCTGCGGCTGTTTCTGTCCACCTGTGCCATCAGGGAAAATCCTTCTAGGGCAAAGGCTTTGGCACAGTTGCTTTCCTGACAGGTTATATGCCTTACTTCACAGTCCTTTACCGCCTGCTGCCTGTCTGTTCCCGCCTCGGCGCCCGCTCCTGCGTCTTCTGTTCCGGTTCTGACGTTTTCCCGCACACCAAACACCGGAAAACCATTCCGGTAAGGAAATGCGGACGTTAATACAGAGGCCGCGGAAGCCGCGTTTTCTTCCCGGACCGAATCGTTCTCCGCACGGCCGTTCAGGTTTTCGGACAGATTCTTTGAAAAGCTGCCGACATGATTTTTATTATTTTTTCCGACTCCGTTCGTTCTTTCATAACAAGGCTGTTTTCCGATTCCATTTACATTCATACGCATTCTCCATTTCTTTCCCGGATTGTTTTATATCTATTTATCGCAATCCGCCAACCTTTTTTTCAGGGCTTCCCTGCCCCTCTTCAAATTTGTTTTTACCGTATTTTCCGGCATTCCAAGCAGCCGCGCGATTTCCCTGACGGAATAATCCTCATAATAGAAAAAATAGAGGCAGTCCCGGTACTTTTCGGGCAATTCCAACACTTCCCACAAAGTTTCGTCTTCTTTCGTATCGGGAAGGCGGAAATACGCTTTTTCCTGTTCCGGTATCTTCTCGATACTGACGGTCGTGCTGTTCCACTTGCTTTTCATGATATCCCGGCAGAGATTCACCGTCGCTTTGACAAACCACGCTTTTTCATGCTCTTTGTTTTCAAACTGCGGCTCGTATTTCAGCAGCCTTACGAACACTTCCTGCGCCACATCCTCCGCGTCCGCGTGCCGCTTCATCTGCATGAACGCCACCCTGTACACAAGAGAATACCGCTCCCTGAAATATGCCTCGAATAATTGTCTTGTCATATTCTGTCTTATCGTGCCCCCTCACTGTTAATACGAATGATACCGGGAAAAAGTTTCAGGCGCACGAAAATTTGTCAGAAATCTCATTAATACATCATCTGTGCCTGATAAAAATCCCATCCCGTCCAGTCTTCAAACATTTCCAGGAACGCTTCCTCCGTCAGATATTCCCTGACGACATATTTTCCGTCCTGATTCTCCTTCAATTCCTCTTCCGTTTTCGGACGCTCCCGCAAGTAATAGACACCTGAACCGCCGACACCATAAGTATCCGGATATGCCTCCTGAAAATGAGCTGTCTGCTCTTCTTCATACTCTTCAAACCGGTACCTTACTATTGTATCCAGATACTCCACATTCCATTTTTCGTCAAACCGGCTCTTCCTGAAAACACTCGTACACGGCCAGCCCGATACGCCCCATTCGTAGATGAACGCTCCGTCTGCCGTCACAAAAAAGTATTCCATCCCGTCGTTAACGTCCACATAAACCAGCTCCGCCATTCCGCCCCGATAAGCAAAAACCGAAGAAACCACTCTTTTGACGTTGTTTTCATTTTCCGGTAAATCATCGATTGTCCAGCTCCAACTGCCAAGCAGCTCCGGCATACCGTCTCCGTTGACGTCCAGACGAATCCATTCCTCCGCATCCATTCCCCATAAATACTGTTCTTCAACAGGTCTGACATGCGACCAGTCGCCCTGCTCTATCTCATCGAACACTTCGCTGCACGCCGCAAACTCCTCTTTATCTTTTATCGGGTCATACTGTTTCAAAATATAGGGTTCCGCGGTAAGACTTCCGCTTTTCGGATTGTTTTTCCAGTTTACATAATATTTCTTCCCGGTGCTTTTCTCGATACCGCCCACTTCTCCATTCAGAATGCCTGTCCCATACGCATCCATCTCCGTCAGTTCCACCGTTATATTGGAAAAAAGCGCTTCCCCGCCGGCTGCTTCCTTTTCTTCCGTTCTGTCATGGGCGTCACATAACATTTTCTCCGCCGCTTCCGCATCGAAAACGACTTTTTCCAATGTCAGCACAGAGCCGTTCTCTTCCGTAAAGGGCAGACTTTTAACCTTTTCGAAACCATCATTTCCCACGATTTTGGTATAAAGAATTCCGTGCGCTTTATCGACCAGAAAATCTTTGACCGGATAAAGCTGAAATTCTTCCCGGGGCGTCCTGATATAAAGCACATACTGATTATACGGAAATGACTCCGGTACCATCAGCCAGTAAAGATACTCTGCATAAATCTGAATCCCTTCCGCATCGTAAACACAATCACAATGGGCAAATTCAATCGGATATTCAGACACACAGCCCTCGTAAGCCACCTGAAAACTGCCCGCCGGCTCTCCTTTCTCTTCGAGTGCTTTCTGTTCTCCGGATGCTTTCTGCTCTCCGAATGCTTTCTGCGCGCCTGCCGTTTCCAACGCCTCCATGACTTTGGCGTCCGCTTTCTCAAACAGCAGCCCCGGGCTTTTGTCTTCCGGTTCTGCCATTCTCCCCGACTCTTGTTCCGTCGATTCCGTCTTCTCCGCCGGGCCGCCGGGCATCGTCCACATCTTCCCGCTATTCCGGTTTCCTACACAGAGTGCGGTCGTTACCGCGAGCAGTATCGCCGCCATCATGCCGCGTTTTCGTAATGCACCACTGTCAGTATGCGCTTTTCGCGTTTTTTTCTTTCGTTCCATCTGTAACATCCGCAGCCCTCTTTCCGTCTCCTTCCCTTCATGCCTGTAAATTTCCGTTGTTTGAAACCTGTTTTTCTTTTATATTACAGGATACTTGTATCAAAGTTGCATCACAAATATCGCTTTTTCCCAAATGCCGTAAATTTATTTTATTTTTTGTAACCAAGCCGCCTCTTTCCTTGTATTATGAGTGAAGGGCCTTTCAAATACAACGACAACTTTCCTTATGGTTATGCGGAGAAAGAACACAGGTCGATGTAACCCAAAGCGGTGACGACGGATACGCCTTTTCTTATAAGCACGACGGAAAACCGAGACGAAAAACGGCGGCGGTATCATCATCGACGAAGACGGTACGGAAACCCGCATGAGCGGCGGCGAACCCGTTTATCTGAAAATTATAAAGAAAGAAGACGGATTTTCTTATACGCAGGGCAATAAACCGGATTACGATACAGAAGCATATACTTTCGTGCCGGCCGACTGAGCGGAAACGATAAAAGCGCAGGCTCAACAGTCTGCGCTTTCAAAATATCCCCGTCATCACACTCCCGTCATTCTTCCGATTTAAAAATCTTCCTCGCGCACAGCGCAATCAAAATCGACACAATTCCCGCAAAGAAAATAACCATATATTCACACCCCGCACAAACTTCGAACAGGGCGCCGTACAGCACGCTCCCGAGCGGATTTGCGCACATGGAAACGGAAAGCATGAGCGCAATGACTTTTCCAATCAGAGCAGGCGGCGTTCCCGCCTGAACGAAAGACATAATCTGTACCGAAAAAATCGTCGAACAGACCATAATCAGGAAACAGCACACCGTCAGCACAAAATAAGGAACCATTCCGGAAGAAAAAAGAAGCAGCGCACTTCCCGTCGGAAGCAGGCAAAAAGCGCTGATAACCAACATATTTCCCGCCTTTTTGATGGAAAATCTGGAGGCAAATATACCCGCACAAATGCCGCCGGCCAGTCCGCCGGCCGCCAATGCCCCCTGCGCAAACCCATAGAGCCGGTTCGCCCGTTCCGCTTCCGGCACAAGCACCTCCGTTATCAGATAAGGAAGTCCCACGCCAATCAGAGAAGACAGGAACAAATTGATACCACAGGCCAGAAGCACCGCTTTCCCGATAACAGGCTTCTCCTGCCGGATGAACCGGGAACTTTCCCCGAAATCTTTCCGGATGATTTCCCACAGCCGTCCGCCTTTCTCCTGTTTTGCAAAAGGAATTTTGATAAAAATTTCCATAACCGCAGAGCATAAAAAACATACTGTGCAGACCGACAGCACGGCTTCCAGCCCATATGCGCTGTATAAAATTCCGCCTAATACAGGGCCAAGCAGCGCCGCCAGGGAACCAATCATATTAATGACAGAATTTGCTTCCATCAGATGTTCCTGTTCGACCAATGCCGGTACGCTTGCGGATACGGCGGGCTGATATGCCCCCGCGATTCCATATAATATCATCAGCGTGAGCGTCAGCAGCACAATCAGATGGTCCCCTCCCATCAGCACATGGAAAGATACAATCAGAAACGCCGTAAAAAAATCGAGCGCCACCATGATATTGCGTTTATTCACCCTGTCCGCTACAATACCTCCCACCGGCGACAATAACACCGCCGGCAGAAAGGCACAGGCGGTCACCGCTCCATACAGCATGGACGAGCCTGTTTGATTCAGCAGATACAGAGGCAGCGCAAATCGAATGGTTGCATTGCCGAACAGGGAAATAATCTGTCCAATGATAACCAGTACAAAATCTCTTGAAAATAAATTCCTCTTCATACTCCTATACCTCCAAAGTTATGTCTGTTATATACATACCGCGCGACGGTATGTATATGTCTGAAAAAATATCTGCCCTGCAACCGGGCAGAATTTTTTACCTGTTCTTCTGATAAACAGCCGTCAGCTCCACCATTCTGTCTGTCAGCTCTTTATCCACAATATCCAGTCCAAGCCCTTTCATCATCTGACAGAAAATCACCGTTTTATTCCGAACTTTCTCCACCGAATCATCAAATACCATCGGGTTCATCCAAAAGTTCGCCGCCAGCATGATAAGCTCCGCCAACTCTAACGGATAGGCAGCTTCAATCGTCCCATCCGCTATTCCCTGCTCCAGAATCGGCCGGATATAATTCGGCGCTACGTCCGATATCGTTTCGCCTAACATACTGAATAACAGTTTAGGATTCGCGCCGAGATTTGGTGCAACCGTAAAAATCGCGTCCTGTTCGGGCCTGTTGATGGATTCTTTGAAAATTGCCTGTAACTTCTCTCTTCCGCATAAATCTTTCTGGTCCCGGATATCCGCAAGCATCCGGTTGGATTCGCTCGTTATCCTGTCCGTTACGGCGACCAGAATATCTTCTTTCGACTTGAAATGGTGATAAATGGCGCCTTTGCTGAGACCTCCCAGATTGTCGATAATATCCTGAATCGAAGTATGCTCATATCCCTTTTCCATAAACAGCCGGGCCGCTACATCCAAAATCAGGCTGACCGTTTCTTCCGGGTGTTTATTCCTCGCCATGAAAACCCTCCATTTCTGTTCGTCAATTAAAACGTTGTTCTTAATGATATAGTTGTGATTTCATTTACATACCGGTAGTATGTTTATGTTATCATACTGTCGGTATGTTTGTCAACTCGCTTTTTACTATTGGCTTATTAACCACTCTGCTTTATTCACCTTTTTTCCGATGTTTTTCCGGCAGTTTTTCCCGGCAGCGTATTTTAATCGTTACAGACTTCCGAAAAAGATGTAAAATATTATAAAAAGGAGGATAATCATGTTGACCGTTCGTTCCGCTGACATCCAGGACTTCAACTCCATTATGAACATCTATTCCTACGCGCGGGAACAGATGCGTCTTTCCGGAAATCCGCATCAATGGGGTACGGACAGGCCCCTTCCCGAAACGGTATGGAATGATATCCGCCAAAAACAGTCCTATGTAATCGTTCAAAAAGAGCTGATTTGCGGTGTTTTCGCATTTATCATCGGAACGGAGCCAACTTATCAGTTCATTGAAAACGGCGCCTGGCTGAATGAAGCGCCATACGGCACGATTCACCGGATTGCCGGAAATGGACAGTCCCGCGGGATTCTGGCAGAAGCGCTCTCCTTCTGCGGGCAGAAAAGCAGCAATATCCGCATCGATACGCATGACGATAACCATATCATGCAGCACTTGCTTCAAAAATATGGATTTCAAAAATGCGGCTATATTTACGTCGATGACGGAAGCCGCCGAATCGCATATCAGAGAATCTTATCATGAGCCGCCACCAATTCCGCACAAATCTGCTCCACGTCGTAGTTTTGCACTTTCTGCTGTGCTGCAAGAATTTTCTCAATTTCTTGCAGTTCTTCTTCCAGCTCTTCCGCAATCACATTCGCCGGCTTGTTTTTCTGGAGCTTTTTGCAAACCTGCTGTACGAGGTATTCTCTCCTGCCTTCTATTTTTCCTTCCATCTTTCCTTCCAATTTATAATCTTCGAATGCCTTTAGCATACTGCCCCCTCCTTTCTTCTTTTCGGCTGCCGCCCTCTTTGGGATTTTGATTTTCGTAATGACTTCCAGCAATTCTCTCGTATCATCATCGATATTATCATACGCTTCCCGATTTTCTTCCAGGATTCTTTTTACCTGTTCTTTGTCTTTACCATATCTCACCATTTCAAATATCTGCCGCAGTCCCGTATGATATTCATCAAAAGTGTCATGCTCATGACAGTCATATAAATTCAACCGGTAATTCGTAACATAAGATTTCATTTCATCATCGATTTCCAGCAGGTCGTGCAGACATCTTGCTCCGTCCCACGGATGTTCCGTTCCACAGTATACAACCAGTGTAATGACAGGTATAAACTTTTCATCTTTCGAAAGACCTGAAAGAAATTCATCCGTTCCCGCTGCCAGGTCTTTTTGCCTGTCATGGACA
The DNA here is from genome assembly GCA_910578475.1 of uncultured Lachnospiraceae bacterium. Lineage (GTDB taxonomy): Bacteria > Bacillota > Clostridia > Lachnospirales > Lachnospiraceae > UBA3282. The sequence continues at coordinate 10,153 of CAJTRK010000044.1, forward strand.
TTTTTCTTTTGTTTCCACTGTTTATGATAGCCCAGGCTTTCCGATAACATATTTCGCAATACCATATGGTAATCCACATAAGTCTGGTTTTCTACCGCCACAATATGAATCAGACGGCCCTTCCACATACGCACCTTATCCACAATTGTACGAAAATTTTTCCGTAATCCGGCCTCTTTTCCCAAATAGACAGCCTGTGCGTCTACCGGTTCCAGGTCCGTGGGCTTCACGAGCTGCTTTCCCTGAAACAATGCCCCGTTTATCTGGTCTGCAAATCTGTTATTATCATCCAGATAATCATACTGGTATTCGTCCGTTCTTCCCATTTGCATGTCCTCCCTTATTCATTTCATAAAAGGGATTCTTCAGAACGATTGACGTGTCACAGATGTGATATCAGATTTTCAGATTCCCAGATATGTTTGAAATTATGATAACACATTTCCTTCTTATTGTAAAGCAGTTGACGAAATTCTCTTAAAAGTTTATGATAAGAACTGGATTGTCCGGGGAAACAGGTGTAAATCCTGTACGAGCCCGTCGCCGTAAGGCATATTTCCGCCGTGAACCTGACCCGAAGCCACATTTGGGAACAAGCCATTGGAATACTCCGAGAAGGCTGGTTTGCGGTATGCCAAGTCGAAATATCCGGGCAGACCGCTTCTCTTTTTTGACCGCGAGCGCCGGTTTCAGAGAAAATAAAAACAAAGGAGACTCAACCTATGAGAATGAATCGAAAGACAAAACATACGTCATTCATCCTTTGTATGGTGCTGATTGTGGCTATGGCACTCTCTACAACGGGTTGTAATGGCAGCATGGAAAAGAATCCGCCTTCCGGAACAACGGCAGCGGCCGAAACGGACAAAAACACCGATACCGGCAGCCATGCTTCGTCGGAATCTACCGTACTCGGTGAAGGCAATACCATTTTTTCTTTTACCGTGGTTGATAAAGACGGTGTCGAAACACTGTTTGAAATTCACACCGATAAGGAGATTGTCGGGGAAGCGCTGACCGAACTCGAACTGATTTCCGGTGATGAGGGCGACTATGGTCTTTATGTGAAAACGGTAAACGGCATTACCGTTGATTATGATACGGACGGCAAATACTGGGCCTTCTATATCAACGATGAATATGCATCAACAGGCGTCGATTCCACCCCGATTGCGGAGGGGGAAAGCTATTCCTTCAAAGTCGAATAACAGGGCGCGGGAGGCGCAGGGAAATATGAAGCTTACAATCAGGGAAATCGCTGTTTTCGGGATGCTCGGCTCCATCATGTATGCTTCAAAACTTGTCATGGAGCTGCTTCCCAACATACACCTTCTCGGTGTATTTGTGGTCGCCTTTACGGTTGTTTACAGAAAAAAGGCACTGTATCCGATTTATACCTATGTGATTTTGAACGGTATATTCTGCGGCTTTGCCACCTGGTGGATTCCATATTTGTATCTATGGACCATGCTCTGGGGCGCAGTCATGCTTCTTCCGCAGAAAATGCCAAAAGCCGCGCAACCGCTCGTATATATGGCAGTCTGCGCGGCACACGGCTTTTTATTCGGAACACTCTATGCGCCGGCACAGGCAATCCTGTTCGGACTCAGTTTCAAAGGGATGATTGCCTGGATAATCGCAGGCCTGCCCTGGGATTTCATGCACGGAGTCAGTAATTTCTTCTGCGGCATTCTGATTATGCCTGTTATTGCCGTATTAAAACTGGCAGAAAAAAATTTGAATTAACAGCCGGCATCTGTCTTTCAGACAGAAACGGAAATATTGATTCCCGGACCTTGTTCCGGCATTGTTTTCGCCTGTCCTGTGCTCGTATACAGGACAGGCTTTTTATCCGGCATTTCCATTTTCACAGGCTCCGTTGCTGCGTCCGTTCCTCCTTCTTGCGCCGCTTCACCTTCTGTACCTGTTCCGCTATCCGGGCCGTCTTCCCCGTCGGGTTTTGTTTGCGGGACATCGGTGGTTTTCTCACCGCCATTCCCCTGCATTTTTTCTACCAGAGCTTCCGCCTCGGCCTTCTGCTCCTCTTTCCGCTTTTCGATTCTCTCCGCCAGCTCTTCCTGTGCCTTTTCTTTTGCTTTCTCCCGTTCTTCCTTTGCCTCTTCCTTCATTCCTTCATCGGCCTTTGCTTCGTATTCCCATGCCTTGTCCGAGCACTTTCCGGCATAATCCATCGCCCGTTCCATCGTCGCCGTATCACCTTTTAGCCGGGCTTCCTTATAGACCCGGATGGGAACGTCCATCATGTCAATATTCATCCTTGCTCCAATCAATCCGTCCATTGTTTTCATATTCATATCAATAACCTGCCTTTCCATCGCCTTTTGTTCCTTCTATATATCGGTCAAAGCTTCCATATAACTTTGTTCCTGCTCTGAACGGGATTTGGCATGTCATAAACGGTAACCGGATATCATCGTCAGGCAGCCCGGCGGAAAAAAAGATAAAAAAATCCCCGGAACCATCGAAGTTCCGGGGTAACATTTATTTCTTATACAATCTTATACAATTCCCTGTGCCTTCATCGCCTCGGCTACTTTTAAGAAGCCCGCGATATTCGCACCTGCCACATAGTTGCCTTCCATACCGTATTTCCTGGAAGCTTCGTCCAGCGCATGGAATATATTGACCATAATTCCCTGCAGTTTGGAATCTACTTCTTCGAACGTCCAGGAAAGCCGTTCGGAGTTCTGACTCATCTCCAGTGCGGAAGTTGCAACACCGCCTGCATTGGAAGCCTTTCCGGGACAGAACAGAACACCGTTCTTCTGGAAATACTCGGTAGCATCCATTGTAGTAGGCATATTCGCGCCTTCCGCTACCGCGAAGCATCCGTTTGCAACGAGCGTTTTCGCGTCTTCCAGATTCAGCTCATTCTGTGTCGCACAAGGAAGGGCGATATCGCATTTCACAGTCCATACGCCTTTGCCTTCATGATATTCCGCGCTCGGTCTTGCCGCCGCGTATTCCGTCAGACGGGCACGTTTTACTTCTTTTACCTCTTTCAAAAGCGCAACATCGATGCCTTCCGAATCATAAATCCAACCGGTGGAATCGGAACAGGTAACCGGTTTTCCGCCTAACTGCTGTGCTTTCTGGATTGCATAAATCGCAACGTTTCCTGCGCCGGATACGGCAATCGTCTTGCCCGCAATATCTTTGCCGTTGCATTTCAACATTTCCGCCGTGAGATACAGCAGACCGTAACCCGTTGCTTCCGTTCTCGCGAGAGAACCGCCGTAGGTCAGACCCTTTCCTGTCAAAACGCCTTCGTATACGTTGCGGATTCTCTTATACTGGCCATACATAAAGCCGATTTCACGTCCGCCTACGCCGATATCGCCTGCCGGAACGTCCGTGTCTGCGCCGATATGTTTGCAAAGCTCTGTCATAAAGCTCTGGCAGAACGCCATAACTTCTCTATCTGATTTTCCTTTCGGGTCGAAGTCGGAACCGCCCTTGCCGCCGCCAATCGGAAGGCCTGTCAGGGAGTTCTTGAAAATCTGTTCAAATCCCAGGAATTTGATAATGCCGAGATTAACGGAAGGATGGAATCTTAAACCGCCCTTATATGGTCCGATTGCACTGTTAAACTGTACGCGGAAACCATTATTTACCTGAACCTGTCCCTTATCGTCCACCCACGGAATGCGGAACTGAATGATTCTCTCCGGAACGGTCAGTCTTTCCAGCAAAGCATCTTTCTTATATGCTTCTTCATCCGCTTCAATCACAACACGAAGAGATTCCAATACCTCTTTTACCGCCTGATGGAATTCCGGCTGCGCGGGATTCTTTGCCACTACCAACTCATATACTTCATCAACATATGACATTTTGTATATCCTCCTTTACCGTATCTTGCTTGTCATCTAACATTATAGTATGCTCCGGAAAAATCCACAACTACATTTCCTATGAAAAAGCATAGAAATTTTATTCGGTTTTTTATACAAATTGTACAATGATACAGTTATTAAAGTATAATTGTATACAATCTTTTGAATGCAACAACCTTTTTTACAGGTATTCCTTCATCTGCTCGATGCTTTTTGCCTCAAAATCCATCAGTTCCTGGGCAAGCTCCACGGAACGGTCCTGCGCCAGTGCGTTATGCTTGACGGTCTTGTACATGCGGGTCATTCCGCGATTGCTGCCCTGTATCATCATTTCCGCCATATGGCTTGTGCTGATATTCAGCATCGTGCCCATATGAAGGCTCCCCCGAAGCGCCAAATCCGTAATCTGATTGCTCCTGTAAGTACCGCTCTGCCCTTCAATCAGCCTTTCCACGGCGTCGTTATGGATTTTGGCATAACCGATGGATTGTCTGGAAAGTTTCAGCGTAAAATCGTCGTCCTCCGTCTTATCAAGGAGCGTATCGATTGTCGTCATCGCCATCTGTGTATTCCGCTGAATCTCCCGTAAGATTGTAATATCATCCTGTTTCATAGCCGCCTCCTGTCATAAAAAATGTCATGCAAAAAGAGTATAGATAAACTCTATACTCTTTACTATTTCCATATTTTCTTTGCTTTAATCCACCGGCCGGCAGGATGTTCCTTATTCAACATAATCGGATTTCACATAGGCTGTCTTACCGTTGTACTTAATCTTGGTCCAGCCGTCCGCCTGCTTCATAATCAGTTCAAGTTTCTCACCCGTATAAGCCGTTCCCAGTTTCTCGCCGTTCTCACTGGCGGAACTTCTGATTCTGACATTTTCAAGAACCGTTACCGTTCCGTTTGTCTCAGCCGATGCCGTCCCGGTATTTTCTTCCTCTTCCGGTTCTTCCTCGTTCTCTTCCGTGCCGTCATTCTCTACGACTTCTGTCTCGATGTCTTCCAGAAACTCGCTCTTGATATATGCCTCCGCACCTTCATATTCGATTTTGCTCCATCCGTTGCCGATTTTCTCAAGCAGCGTAAATTCGTCTCCGATGGCTGCCTTGCCTAGCTTATCCGCCGTCTCGCTGTCGGAAGACCTGATATTCACAACATCTATCGCCTTCACTTTCGTGACTACGACTTCCGGCCCATTTTCCGTGTTTTCTTCCGTTTCGGTCTGTGCATCCGCTTCTTCGGAACCGCTTTCCGTCTCGCTGCTCTCTATATCTTCTGCCAGCTCTCCGCCCACATTCTTCCGGATTTCATCGTTCAAATCCAGAATAAACTGTGCCAAATCCGGATTTTCCGCAACCATATCATTATAGGCTGCAGCAACCTTGTTGTTCAGGTCGATGACATCCTCCTGCAGCGTGACTTCTCTGATATAGGTGAGTTCGTTATCGCTGCCTTCTTCGCTTTCATTAATATAGTACTCTCCGTTTTCGTTCATGCAGACATAAAATACCTTCATGCCCGGAAACAAATCTTCATAATCCGTAAATTTTAATTCGGAACAGACATACACGATATAAGTATTTTCCACCGGACCGACTTTCGTATATATTTCCAGTGTCGGATAGGAATCAATATACTTACTCGTTTCTTCAATACGGAGAACTTCCAAATCATCGATATTGCTTACCAGTGAACGGATTGTATCAATATCACCGGCCGCCTGCGCCGTATAATACGTATTAACGAGTTCCGTAATCTCCGGAATCGTATTCTGCTGTAATGCAACCTCCGGAACGACATATTCCGCCGCTTCCATTGTCTCCTCTAAAGTGCTGTTTGCAGCGATATTTTCCTGCTGCTCCGCTTCTTTCTTATTTGCTCTGATAGAAATAACAACAGTAATGATTACGCAGGCCGCCAAAACAACAGGCATTACAATTTTGGCATGTCTGACAAGCCAGGTTCCCAGACTGTCAAATTTCGCCAAAAGAACATCCCCTAAACCATTATTTGACGTTTTCATAATCTACAACCTTTCTTTTTTAAACGATGATGCAAATGCACCCGACAGGAATCGAACCTGCATCAAAGGCGTCGGAGGCCTACGTTTTATCCGTTAGACTACGGGTGCATATGTTACAAAATTATTACATCACCTTGTCTATCATACCACAAGAAGGTCATCTTGTCTAGTCGTATACAGAAAGAAAATTTTTCCTGAACAAAAATGCAGAAAATGCCCATATTTCGGGCATTCTCTGACATAACTCCAAACGAAAACATATGCAGCCTTCCGTTTTCCATAAGCACAGCCGTCGTCAGCATCATTCCCGCGGCTGTCAGAATCGTGCGGCTTCTGTTCACTCCAAAATCGTAACCTTCTGTAAAATTCTGTCATAATAGTAGACATTATAGGACAATCTTTCCTCCGGCTCGACCTGCGTGTCGTTTACTTCCTTTACCATTTCCCTGTAAAATTCTTTCTCCGTTATCCCGTCGTCGGGCAGAAGAATCACCTCATGGACAGAACTCGGCAGAATAATCAGATTTTTGTTCCATTTCTCCGCCAAAGCTTTCATGGAAGCGGAATAAAGAAGCGCGGACGCGCCGAATACCCTGTCGCAGTTGCTCAGCACATACATCACGGTATTCCGCTCCATTGCAGTCTCAACATCTTCCGGCACATTTATCTGCCGTCCCCTTCCGGGACATTTGTTCTGCGTCATAAATTCCCGGATAAGCTGTCTGACCGGCAGCATCTCCTCCGGTCTCATCCGCAGCATATTTGTTTTCGCCGTCTCATACAGGGCGGGCACGTCTATTCCCCACATGGCCAGATGGCTGTCTTTAATCAGAATCGTTGCCTTTCCGAAACGCTCGTCTTCGAACGCATAATAAAACACGATTGCCAGGTCGTTCCATGTAATATAAGGAACTTCCGCAAGCAGCCTGTCGTTGCTTTCCCGGTGAATCAGTTTATACAGGATTCTGCTTTTCGCCTGTGCAAACTGCGTGAAAAAATCCATATCCATGTTGATTTCTTTGGCGTTTTTCTGATAGACGCATATAATATCATAGACGATATCGCCAAAAGCCCGGCCCGCCTCATATTCATCATAAAGTTCATCAATATAGACGGTAGGAGATACATTGCTCTCCTTACCGGTAATGATAACGCCATGCAGACGAACGCCGTTGTTCTTTATTACCTCCCGGAACGCGATTTCATATCCCGCCCCCATCGCCTCCTTTAACGCGCCGCAGATTTTGTTTCCAAACTGTTCTAACTTCATATTGTCCTCTCTTTCCATTCTCTCCGGACAATATTTCTAATTAAAAAACGCAGGCTCAGCAGCCTGCGTTCCAAGAATTTACTGCGTAAATTCTTGTCTGGCATCCACTAAGATTACAGCAATTTCCTATAGGATAAAAAGACAATGGATTCTTACGGTCTCCATTGTCTTATAGGCTGTTAGAAAATCAATGCATGCAGCGTCGTTATACTCTTGACAGATATTCTCCTGTTCTGGTATCGATTTTAATCTTTTCACCCTGATTTACGAATAACGGTACCATAACTTTCGCGCCGGTCTCCACGATAGCGGGCTTGGTCGCGCCGGTTGCCGTATCTCCCTTGAATCCGGGCTCTGTATCTGTAATCTCAAGTTCTACGAATAACGGCGGCTCAATCGCGAATACGTTTCCGTTGTAAGAACAAATCTTCACCATTTCGTTCTCTTTCACGAATTTCAACGTATCCCCTACGGTATCACTGTTCAGAGCGACCTGGTCATAGGTCTCCGTATCCATAAAGTTGAACAAATCACCGTCCGCATACAAATACTGCATGTCTTTTCTATCAATTCGTGCCTGTGGGCATTTCTCAGTCGGTCTGAATGTCTTCTCAACAACGCCTCCGTTAATGATGTTCTTCAGCTTAGTTCTGACAAAAGCCGCGCCCTTGCCCGGTTTTACATGCTGGAACTCTACTATCTGATAAACGTTGCCTTCATATTCAATCGTAATACCATTCCTGAAATCGCCTGCAGATATCATAAAATAATCCTCCTGAATCTTCACTTTTATTTTTCACATTATAATTCTAATATAGTTTATACTATAAAGTTTCATTTTTCAACCTCTTTCCCAAAAAAGAGTAAAAATTTTTATGAAAAGCCACAGTATACCGTCCGCCCGGCAGCAGCGCAGTTCTCTGGCGGAGGCCCTTGAAAAGCGCCGGCCCTTAGCTCAAAGGCAGCTATGCTGCCTTTGAGCTTAGTGCCGCTGCAGTTTTTCACGGAGCGGAAGCGTGCCTCCAAAGAGAACTGCGCTGCTGCCGGGCGGACGGTATACTGTGGCTGCGCCCCTTTACTTCTCCGTCTTCCCCAAAATAAAATCAATCGCCATCAGATACCCGTCCAGGCCGTGTCCGTAAATCTGTTTATCGCACGCAGGAGCGGTTACGGATACTTTACGGAAATCCTCGCGCTCCATGATATTGGAAATATGAATTTCCACTTTCGGAACCGCAATGCTCGCCAGTGCGTCCCGAATCGCATAACTGTAATGCGTATAGGCGCCGGGGTTGATAACGATGCCTTCCGTGCCGTCAAAATAAGCATCCTGTATTCTGTCTATGATAGCGCCTTCATGATTGCTCTGGAATACTTCCAGCGTGCAGCCTTCCTTCCGTCCCTTTTCCGCTATCATTTTTAAAAGATAATCATAATCCTGTGTGCCGTACACACTCTTTTCCCGAATCCCCAGAAAATTCAGATTCGGCCCGTTTATCACCAATAATTTCATTCCGACAACCATTCCCTTTCACTCAACCTGCGATATTTGTGTCTGAAAGACACAAATTCGCGATTAAAAAATTTATTTTTCAATCTATAACATTTCTTTCCTGTCCACCGCTTCCGCAATTTCTTCCAGTATCTCGTCGAATCCTTTCTGATTAACGTCGATAACGATATCGGCCGCGCTTTCATAAATGGCCTCTCTCTCCGCTAACAGAGTCCGAATTTTTCCTTTCGGGTCGTCGCCCTGCAAAAGCGGTCTGGAAGTGTCGTGTTTTGTGCGCTCATAGATGGTTTCCGCACTGGCGCACAGATAGACCACCGTTCCGAGTTGTTTCAAAAGCGCACGGTTTTCTTCCCGCACCGGCAGTCCGCCGCCGACGGAAATAATCATATTTCTGGCAGTCCGAATCAGTTTTTTCAGGCAGTCCGTCTCCAGTCCCCGGAAAAAAGCCTCTCCATCCGTCCTGAAGATTTCCGATATCGTCCGCCCTTCTTCTTTTTCAATGAGCTTGTCCGTATCTTCCATCGCCCGGCGCAGGCGATAGGAAAGACGGATGCCCACCGTCGTCTTTCCGCATCCCATGAACCCAATCAAAATAATATTTTTCATACAAATCTTCCATTCTGCCTCATCTTCTCATAAACAAAGGAGGCTTCTTCTTCCGTAATTTCCACATGATTCCACAGTTCATACGCAATGACGCCCTGATAAAGAAGCATTTTCAGCCCGTTATAAGCCTCTCCCCCGGCTTCCCGCACAAGCTTCATAAAGCGGGTCGTGAAAGGTTTATAGATTAAGTCGTAGCCCGTATGTACTTTTCGGTAAAAAGCGGCGTCCTCAATCACCACGTCATCTTCCTTCGGCGCAAGTCCGACGGACGTTCCCTGGATGACCAGAAATTTCCGGTCAGGCAGCTCCCGATAATCACGCAGAAGCATCGGCACGATTACTTCCCGGCCAAAAGCGGCGTTCACTTCTTTCGCCACCTGCTGCGCCTTATCCAATGTCCTGTTCAGCATAAAGACCTTCCCGGCCTTCTGCGCACCGCAAAGGTATGCCACCGCTCTTGCCGCGCCTCCCGCGCCGAGCAGAATCATCTCTTCGTCTTCGATACGGATTCCTTCACTCCGCATCGCCCGGTATAAGCCGGTCATATCCGTATTATAGCCTTTATATCCGCCCTGCGTCCGCACCAGTGTGTTCACCGCACCGATATGGGCCGCCAGTTCATCCACTTCCGCAAGACTCTCCATAACCGCGCTCTTATAGGGAACCGTCACATTCATACCGAGAACATTCAGCGCCCAGGCTCCCTTTACCGCTTCCCCGAGTCTTTCCTCTTCCACCAGAAAAGGCACATAGACCAGATTATGGCCGCATTTTTCAGCCAGCGTATTGTGAATGACCGGTGACATGGTATGCTCTACCGGATTTCCTATCAGACCGCACAGCCTCGTTTTTCCGTCAATCATTTCCTGTCCGCTCCTTTCCTGTTTTCGTCCTGCGCGCCTCCGCCCGGGAAATTTTTACGCTGCTGTTTCTGATAAAAGAAAAGAACGACTTTTTCCAGAACGCGCTTTAAAACAATCTGGATTTCTTCTTTCGGATGAATCGGCTTTACAAGATACGTCCGGATTCCGGCTTTTTTCGCCCCCCATACATCCGTAAACAGCTGGTCCCCGACAAACAACGTCGTTTCCGGCGTGGTTTTCATTATTTCCATTGCCTTTTGGTAGCTCTCCGGAAATGGCTTATTCGCCTTATAAATATAACGGGACCCTACTTTTTCATTAAAAGTCCTGACTCTCGGTTCTTTGTTATTCGATAAGAGCATACTCTCATATCCGATGCTTTTCAGTTTCCCGAAAAGAGCGATGCTCCTCTCGTCCGCCGGCGCCCCGTGCGGCACGAGCGTATTGTCAATATCAAAAATAACGCCTCTGTATCCCTCTTCCTTCAGCGCCGCATAGTCTATATCGTATGCCGAATCCAGATATACGTCAGGATAAAAACGTTCCAGCAACATGTTGTCCTGCTCCTTCCATCCATGTTTAACTCTATTTCTGCGCTGCTTTTTGCGCATAAACGAGTTTGTGGCAAGCAGCACGCAGACA
>CAJTRK010000045.1 GCA_910578475.1 uncultured Lachnospiraceae bacterium
GCCGGAATCCTTAGAAAATCCACTCGACGCAATCGGGTACAAAGAAACATCTTGTGCAATCTGCCGGGCAATTTGCCCTCACTACTTCTATAAAACGCCTTTTGACACCCTAATCTTTATGTGTCAAATACAGCGTTCTTCAGAATTTTCCTCCGGGCAGCCCTTTTTCCATTTCCAGAAGCCGCTCTTTTTTGTCCAGGCCGCCAGCATAGCCTGTCAGGCTTCCGTTTGTGCCGACGACTCTGTGACATGGTATAATCAGGGAGATGGGATTGTGTCCGACCGCGCCGCCGACAGCCTGCGCCGACATATGCGGCCGGCCCGTCCGTGCCGCAATTTTGGCGGCAATTTCTCCATAAGTTATGGTCTGGCCAAACGGTATTGTAAGAAGAATATCCCAGACGGCTTTGCGGAAAGGCGTTGTTTTCATGGCAAGAGGCGGCGTGAAGGCTGGCGCTTTTCCGCGGAAATAGATATCCAGCCAGCGCATGGTCTGGTCAAAGACCGGGCATTGGGCCGGAACAGGGGTTCCGGTCAGGGTGCTTCCATAATATTTCTGGCCACGGAACCATAATCCGGTCAGTTCTTTTCCGTCGCTTGCGAGGGTTATCGGGCCAAGAGGCGAATCGTAATCGTGTATGAGACTCATTTTGTGTGACGCTCCTGTTGTGTATCTGTTTTATGGGTGTTCGTCCGGGATAAACTTATTTTCTTTCGTAAGAGCAGCGTGCGGTGATGTCCGCCCATGCTTCTTCGTCAATCTCTTCATCCCGAAACAGTTTTTTCTTATCATCATCGGTAATTTTTTTAATTACTTTACATGGGTTGCCGGCGGCAACGCACCAGTCAGGGATATTTTTGGTCACAACGCTTCCTGCGCCGATGACCACGTTGTTTCCGATATGTACGCCGGGGCAGACTACGGTATTGCCGCCGAGCCATACGTTATCCCCGATGGTTACTTCCTTGCCGTATTCATAAGCGGAACTGCGGGTAACGGGGTGGATGGGATGGCCTGCCGTATAGATTGCCACATTTGGAGCCATCTGGCAGTTGTCGCCGATTTTAATGCGGGCGACGTCCAGCAGGGTACAGTTATAGTTGGCAAAAAAGTTTTTACCGACTTCGATATGTTTTCCATAGTCGCAGTAAAAGGGAGGATTGATAAAAGCGCCTTCCGATTTCCCGAGCAGTTCTTTGACGATTTGTCCGATTCCGTCAAAATCGGAACGGTCCATAAAATTCAGCTTTTGCAGAAGCTTTCTGCATACAATCTGCTCCTCGAAAACACTGTCGTCTGAAATATAAGCGAGCTGAGCGTCTCTTCGTTCCCTGTTCGTCATTTTCATGCGAATCACCATACCTTTCTTTTAACCTATAAACTTTGCCAGAGTGTCATTATTTGATTTAAAGACATATGTCTTTGTACGCAGACCGGTTGTTTCGATGTCTTTTATTTACAGGTTCTTCGCGGCTGCCGCATTGTCTTTATCATAATATTTTGGGATGCAGCCGTCAATGCGCTGACAGCCGGACAAAGGTGTATCTGATTTAACAATAACATTTTTGGCTTTTAAATTCTTTCAGAATAGTTTATAATTATATAACAATCTTCTTTTCGGAGGGAGTATATGAGTAGCGATGCAGTATTTTGTTCCGCTTTTAATATGGACTTTTCGGAAACGGTGGCTTATAATAATCCCCTGTTCCCTGCTTATGTCAGGTACGATATTTTGTCGTGCTACCCGAATTATTCCGCAATCAGCCATTGGCATGAGGATTTGGAATTTATTTATGTAAAAAAAGGAAAGATGACTTACAATGTGAACGGGGAATTGGTGGAACTGCCGGAAAATACGGGAATCATGGTGAACAGCCGGCAGCTGCATTTCGGGTTTTCCGGGGAACGTCAGGAATGTGAGTTCCTTTGCATTCTGCTTTCACCGGAACTGCTACGGGGAAACCGATGGTTCTATCAGACTTGTATAGAATATGTTACACGCAACGCGCAATATCCTTATCTGCTTCTGAAAGAAGAGGGATGGCAGGGATATATATTGGAAAGGCTGGATGCGTTATATCATGCTTATACCGAAGAAGAGAACGGTGCATTGCGCTGTTTTAAAACGATGGAAATTTTCAGTTCCATCATGGAGAAAGTATACGAGAATATCCATACGGCGCATTCCTTTTCGGTGAAAGACAATGCGGACCTGAACGCGCTCAGGAATATGATGACTTATATAGAGGAACATTTTACGCAGCCCGTTTCGCTGGATGATATCGCTCTGTCGGGGGCTTGTTGTAAGAGTAAATGTTCCGCACTCTTTCGAAAATATCTGCATGATACGCCGGTTGTCTATATGACGAAGCTGCGGCTGAAAAAGAGTCTTTCGCCGTTGTTAAATTCGGATGCCTGCATTACGGATATTGCGTATGAGAACGGATTTTGCAGCGGGAGCTATTATTGTGAGACATTCCGGAAATATTATGGAATGGCGCCGTTTCAATATCGGAAGGCGCAGAGGAAATAAAGCAGGGAAAATAAAGCAGAGGGAATAAAGGAAAATAATCTATGGACAATCGAGGCTTTCAGGAAGTAGAATAAAAGATAGAAGATAAGGTGCGGCAATTGAAAAAGGAAGGCAGGAGAAAAGGGATGAGTCATAAAGCGGTAACAGGGTATCAGTTTTTGGATAATCAGGGGACTTTCCGGCTGGAGCAGCCGGAGAATACGAGTTATTTATATTTCCCGGTGGCGGGAGAACAGGGCATAAAAAGCGCGCTGACACCGACGCTTGGCGGGGATTTAAAGTGCGGCCAGAATGAATTTGTGCTGCAGCCGGTCAGTGCGGAAGAGCTTCATAACAGCAAATCTTCCAGAAACTTCTGGTGCAGGTTTGAAGACGGGGCGTGTTATTCGCTGACAGGAGTTTCCGCGGAGGCGCAGGCGGCAAAATTCACGGAGAAACAGGACGAGAGCGTTCTGACTGCGGGTCCAATGTGGCAGCGGATGGAGCGGAAATCGGAGAAATATTCTCTGGTATCGCGCATTACTTCTTTTGTTCCGGTCGGAAAATACAATGTTGAGATAATGTATGTGGAGATAGAGAATGGCGGAGAACAGACCTGTTCGTTTGTGCCGACGGCGGCAGTCCCGCTCTATGGAAGGAGCGCGGACAATCTGCGGGACCATCGGCATGTGACTTCGCTGCTGCACCGGGCGGAAACGATTCCGGAAGGCGTACTGGTGACGCCGACGCTTTCTTTCGATGAGAGAGGACACCGGGAGAATGAAGTGACTTATTTCGTATGCGGTATGGAAGGCGACGGCAGGAATCCGGGCGGGTTCATGCCTGTCGTGGAAGATTTTATCGGAGAGGGCGGAAGCTTTGAAAGGCCGGAAAGTGTTATCCGCAATCTGCCTTACGAGGCGTCCGGCAGACAGTATGACGGCTATGAAATCGTGGGGGCGCTCCGTTTTGAGACGGTGAAGCTCGCGCCCGGCGAAAAGAAGCATTATGTCCTTTTTATCGGCGCGGAGAAGGCGCGGGAGGCTATCGGGGAGATGCTCGCGGCGTATCGGAACGCTGACGAGGTTCTTCGGGCGTTTGAGCAGACGAAACGTTACTGGCTCGATAAGATAAATGTGTCTTATGAGACGGCGGATTCGGTTTTTGATAATTTCATGTACTGGGTGAATTTTCAGCCGATGCTTCGGCGGATTTACGGATGTTCTTTTTTACCGCATCATGATTACGGAAAAGGCGGAAGAGGCTGGCGGGATTTATGGCAGGACTGTCTGGCATTGCTGATTATGAATCCGGACGGCGTCCGGCAGATGCTGATTGATAATTACGGGGGCGTCAGGATTGACGGCAGCAACGCGACGATTATCGGAAGCGGGCAGGGCGAGTTTATTGCCGACAGGAATAATATTACGAGGGTCTGGATGGACCACGGGCTTTGGCCGCTGATGACGACGAAGCTTTATATCGACCAGACCGGCGATTTGTCCGTTTTGTTAAAGGAAAACACATATTTTAAGGATAAGCAGGAAGAACGGGGCACGAAAATCGATGACAGATGGGAGGCGGGCAGCGCGCCGGTCTTAAAGGATGAAAACGGTGAAGTTTATTGCGGAACCGTGTTGGAGCATATTCTTGTGCAGAATCTTACCGTTTTTTATGAAGTTGGGGAGCACAATCATATGCGTCTGCGCGGCGCGGACTGGAACGACGCACTGGATATGGCGCCTGAACGGGGCGAAAGCGTTGCGTTTACGGCGGCCTATGCGGATAACCTGGAAACGCTGGCATCGCTGATTGCTTTGCTGGAGGAAAAAGAAGGCTGCAGTTTTCTGGAACTGTTTGTGGAAATCGAGCCTCTTTTAAAGACCGGCGTGGATTTCTACGAGGATATTGCCGGGAAAAAGGAAGCCCTTTCCCAATACTGCCAGAGTTGTTTTCACAACATATCCGGCCGGAAACGTTCTTTTGCGTGTGCGGAGATAAGAAAAAGCCTGTCGGAGAAAGCACAGTGGTTAAAGGAGCATATCCGCCGGACGGAGTGGCTCGAAGACGGTGCGGAACGCGGCTGGTTCAACAGTTATTATGATAACAATGGCAGACAGTGTGAAGGCGTTACGGAGCAGGGTGTCAGGATGATGCTTACCGGACAGGTATTTGCCGTGATGTCCGGGACAGCGACGAAAGAACAGACGGCGAAAATCGTCCGGGCAGCCGATGAATATCTTTATAAAAAAGAAATCGGCGGGTATCGTCTGAACACGGATTTTGGAGAGTTGAAAACTGACCTCGGCAGGATGTTCGGTTTTGCCTATGGGCACAAGGAGAACGGCGCGGTCTTTTCCCATATGACAACGATGTATGCCAACGCGCTTTACAGACAGGGATTTGTGAAGGAAGGCTGGCGCGCGCTGCGCGCGTTATATGAGCAGGCGGCTGATTTTGCGGTAAGCCGTATTTATCCGGGGATTCCGGAATATTTTAATGACCGGGGAAGAGGAATGTACCATTATCTGACCGGAGCTGCGAGCTGGATGATGCTGACAGTCATCACGGAGATGTTTGGGGTCAAAGGAAGCTGTGGTGCGCTCGTGCTGGAACCGCGTCTGCAAAAGGAGCAGTTCCGGGACGGACAGGCGGGGATTTATCTGAACTTCGGCGGTAGAAGATGGCATATTGTATACAGAAATGACGCAGGAAAAGAATGCGGTGATTACCGGGCGGAAACTGCATCCTTGAACGGAAAGCGGCTTGCGTTAAAAGACGGAGCGGTATCGGTTTCTTTGGAGGAAATCCGCGGGCTCGAAGAGAACAGGACACACGAACTGCTTGTAGAACTTTTGTAATTATATTAATATAACGACGCTTGGAGTTGAAAGAAACCTATGAAAATTGTAATCTGTGACGACTGCATGGAAGACTTGGTTCAAGTGGAAAGATTACTGCAAAAGTATGAGAAAAACGCCAATTCAAAGTTTGAAGTGGAGACGTTTTCGGATGCTTCAAAGGTGTATCATAAGGTATTGCAGCACGAGCTTGCGGATATTTATATACTGGACATGATTATGCCTCAGAAATCGGGAATTGATATCGGCAGCCTGCTGGAAAAAAATGGGAAGAGTGTCGTCATCTATATTACGTCTTCCAATGAGTTTGCTTTGGAAGCGTATGGCGTACATGCGGCGCGGTATCTGTTAAAACCGGTGAGCGATGCGGTTTTTGGCGAAGCCATGGACTATGCCGTATCGCAAATTCGGATGAATCAGAATGTGCTTTCCCAGGATATCCGCTATCCGGTGAAAACGAAAGAAGGTCTTGTATCCGTATCTTATTCCGACATCGTATATATTGAAAATGCCGCAAGGGCGCTGGAAGTCCATCGGACGGACGGCAGCAGCGTCCGGAGCATTTTTATCCGGAAGTCGTTTGATGAAGAAATCAAAGAGATTGCGGAAGACAGGAACTTTATCAGAGTTCATAAATCTTTTCTGGTGAATATGAATTATATTCAAAGTCTGATGTCGGGATTATGTCAGATGGAAGACGGAAGAAGCATTCCGGTGAGCAAGACGCGGGCGGCGGACGTGAAACGGGAGTATCTGCATTTTGTATCGGAACAGTACCGCTAGGGAGCAAGTATGGAATTTTACAAAAATATATCTTATATGGTTACACAGATTTTTTTAATGCTGTTTATCGGTCTGTTTACCGTTCATCGTTTTTCCAGATGGAAGACGGTGGGTATCTGCGCGGCGTCCATTCTGTTGCTGCGTGTAACGGATATCGTGAAACTCAATTTATTTTCTGACAGTGATGTCGTTTATCTGATAGTGTCGGTCTTTCAGATATTTGTGGTTCAGGCTACCGGACTTTTCATTGCGGAAAAGAGAAACAGCATGGTTTTGTTTATCGGCCTTACGGCGTCGAATTATGTGCTCGCGGGAACTATTGTTTCTTCCGTCTTATACATTTACACGAATAATCTTCTTTTTTCTCTGGTGGGCAATATCCTTGTGCAAATTGTCATTTTATTATTTCTTGTCAGTAAAATCCGAAATATATGGCATGCCTGTCAAAGCAATGGAGACATGCAGAACTGGTGGCTGTTATGTCTGATTCCGGCTCTTTTTTATTGTGGATTTGCATTTCTTACCATGCTTCCGTGCAAACTGGAAGAAAATCTGCAGAGCATTCCGGGAATCCTGATTTTTATCATTACGATGTTTGTCTCTTATGTCATCGTGTTCCGATATGTGGAGAGCGAATCACACAGAAAAAACGTATACTGGAAAAATGTGCTTTTCAAATCTTATATCAAAGGTCTGGAGAATCAGTATTATCTGGTGGAGCAGTCCGAGAAAAATATGAAAATTTTGCGGCATGATATGCGGCATTATTCCGGCATGATAGATTTATTGCTGGAACAGGGCGAATATGACGAGATTCGGAAAGTAACGAAATATATCAACGACGTTGCGGATGAAAACAGAATTACAAAATATTGCGATAATTTATTGGCAAATACGGTTCTCAAGAATATGATGGAACAGGCGGAAGCATCCGGAATTAAGGTGCAGCAGGATATTTTTGCGCCAAGAGAATTGCCGGTCAATGAGTATGAATTTGCCTCGGTCATCGCGAATCTGTATGAGAACGCGCTGCATTGCGTAAAAGAACTGGCCCCGGAGAAACGCTGCATAGAAGCGAAAGTCCACTGTTCGAAAGACCATTTGCTCATACATATGCAGAACGCATATGAACAGGACATTCAGTTTGACGAGTACACCGGCCTTCCCAAAAGCAAAGCCGGCGGGGAGCACGGTCTCGGCATGCAGAGTGTGCTTGCCTTTTCGGATAAGATTGGCGGGAATATCGGCGCATACTGTGAAGCTGGTATTTTTCATATTTTGCTGTTTGCGAAATTTCAGGATAATTTGCGAAGAAACGGGAACATTTCTGACTTGAAAAAATGCTATACTGAAAGCGGCGCAACTAATAGAGTATAAGAGGATTTTTGATGCAGAAAATTTTTATCAAACATGTGACTGCAATCATGACGGCGGCAAGCTTTCTGATTCTTTTCATTAATTTTTTGTTTTACTGGCATATGCTTGAAGTGCGGCAGTTCACCACGTTTCATACAAAGATAGACCAGGTGATACATACGCTTGAAAATAACAGACAGGAACTTTCGCTGATGAAAGAGAGTCTGGACGAAGACTATCTGACGAGAGCAAGGGCGGCGGCTTATGTTCTGGACAGGGAAGACGTGTTGTCTTTAAGTGTTGTGGAAATGCAGTATCTGGCAAATCTTCTCAACGTCGATGAACTGCATGTCATTGATGAGAGCGGGTTCATTGTGGCCGGTTCCGTTTCCGAATATGTCGGAATCGATATGAGTAAACATCCGCAGACGAATGCTTTTCTCGCACTTTTGGAGAGCGGAGAGGAAGGGGCATATCTGATTCAGGAGCCGCAGCCGAACGCGGCGGAAGCCAAAGTCATGCAGTATGTCGGAGTGGCAAGAAACGGACGGAAGGGCGTTGTGCAGGTCGGTTTTGAACCAAAACGTCAGTTGGAAGCGCAGTCGAGAAATACTTATGATTATATTTTTATGAGATTTCCGACAGACGTGGAAGGAGAGATTTTCGTGATAGACTGTGATTCCGGAACGATGCTCGGGCATTCCAACGGACTCGGGCAGCAGTATACGGAGAACTGTTATCAGTTGGAGCGGTTGTATGACTGCATGGAAGGCTCCTATCGAAAAGGAAAAGATGACAGGCTGATGTATGTGGTAAGCGAGCGGTATGACGATGTGCTGCTCTGCGCGGCGCTGCCCGCGGACATTCTGTTCCGGGAATTGTTCAGAAATACGCTGCAAACGTTTCTATATCTGTTATTCATTATGATAGCGGTTATTTTGCTGTTGACGTATCTTGTCAGAAAGAGGGTCATAGACGGGATTCATCGTATTATTGAAAACCTGACAGCTATAACGAACGGGAATCTGGATACGACGGTATCGGTGGGAGGAAACCGGGAGTTTCAGGCATTGAGCGGCGGAATCAATACGATGGTGAAAAGTATTGTCAGTCTGTCCGACCGCATTTCCGCAATCATCGAAATCAGTGGTATTCCGCTTGCGGCGTTCGAATACGAAAACGGCTCCTCACATGTATTTGTGACATCCGGCCTGGGCGCGCTTCTGGATATTTCAGATGAAAAAGTCGCGGCTCTGTGCAAAGATGTGTCTTTATTTGACAGTTTTATGAAAAAAATCACGGAAGAGCCCGTAGAAGGGGAAGAAGATGTCTATCAAATCGGTGACGTGAAGTTTGTCCGCATTCATATGTCCGAATCACGGGAAGGAAAACGGGGTGTCATAACCGATGTGACAGGCGATATTATGGAAAAGCGGGAGATGCGTTATGAGAACATTCACGACCCGCTGACCGGACTTTACAAATATCAATATTTTAAAAAGATGACAGAAGAAATTCTTCGCAATATACCGGAGGGAAAAGGCTGTGCGGCAGTAATGCTGGATTTGGATTATTTTAAAGAAATCAATGATACCTATGGGCATGATGTGGGCGATAAGTATCTGCAAAGCTTTTCCGCGGTGATGGCGTCCATGCCGAAGGAACATTTTCTGACGGCGAGGCGTTCCGGCGATGAATTTTGTATGTTCATCTTTGATTGCGAGAGCAGCGGCGACATTATAAAGTATATGGACGAATTTTATGAGCTGCTCGGCAGAAACCGGGTTGTGTTGTCCGATACGCAGACCGGAATCATAGGCGCCTCATCTGGGTTCGCATGGACTGACAACAAGAATACAGATATCTCTGAACTTCTGAACCGTGCGGACGAGGCGCTTTATGCGGTAAAGCGGGAGAAGAAAGGAACTTATCGGGGGTATTGACAAAATACTGTTTTCTGTGTTAAGGTAAAACCAACATAAAAAAGCAATGACGGAAAGAGTAGTTTACAGGCAGCATACAGAGAGGATGGCGTATGGTGAAAGTCATCTATGTTAAATGTATACGAAAACCAATCCGGAGCTGTTGTGCGGAAAGCATGTAAAAGTATTCCTGCGGTTGTCTGACAGGAGGAACATCATGCCGAAAGCGCAGCCGTATGCCTGCGTTAAAGGATAGGATTTGTTGGAATCTGAAGTGAAAAGTCAAGGTGGGACCGTGCATTGTGCACCCTTGAATATGCGTTAAGCATATTCAAGGGTGTTTTTTTGTGCACAGACCCGTGCAAAGGAATATGCCGCTGAAGCGGCTCACGGGTTGTGCGGCGGGCAGGGAAAAATTTTCCCCTGCTCCGATTGTCACAAATAACGAAAGAGGCTGAGAGAAAGGCATGGTGGGAATGAAAATGAAAGTATTAAAAAACAATGGTGAAGTTTACGAAGGAAGTTTTGAGGAAAAGGAAGTATGCCAGGCGTTTTGGCATACGAGCGCGCATCTTCTGGCACAGGCTGTCAAAGAATTATATCCTGACACAAAATGCGCAATAGGGCCTGCGATTGAAAAGGGGTTTTATTATGATTTCCGGTTTTCTTTTCCGTTCGAAGAGGAACACCTGACTGCGGTGGAACAGAAAATGTATGAGATTGCCGGAAGGTCGCTTTCCTTACAGGTGGAGTCCGTGTCCGTACAGAAGGCGCTTGCGTATATGGAAGCGCAGGAGGAGTGCTATAAGAAAGAGCTGATAGAGGAACTTGCCGGAAAAGCATCGGAAAAGGAGGAGTCTGCGCCGGCAGAAGAACTGACTTTTTACAGGCAGGGTTCTTATGCGGAACTTTGTAAAGGGCCTCATATTGTAAATACGGCCTGTGTGAAAGCGATAAAACTGCTCAGCATTGCCGGGGCGTACTGGCGCGGGGACGAGAAGAACGAAATGCTGACACGCATTTATGGCATTTCTTTTCCGAAGCGGTCTGATTTGGAGGCGTATCTCCATATGCTGGAGGAGGCGAAAAGGAGAGACCACAGAAAACTTGGCAAAGAGCTAGGCCTGTTTCTGATAGCGGAAGAGGGACCCGGTTTTCCTTTTTTCCTGCCAAAAGGAATGGTGATAAAAAATATCCTGACGGCGTATTGGAGAAAACTCCATATGGAAGAGGGCTATCAGGAAATTACGACGCCGGTTATGCTGACAAAAACGCTGTGGGAAACATCCGGTCACTGGGAGCATTATCGGGAAAACATGTATACGTCGGTAGTGGACGGAACGGATTACGCCATTAAGCCGATGAGCTGTCCGGGCGGCATGCTTGTTTACAAGAGCGAACCTCGCTCATACCGGGAACTGCCTCTGCGGCTTGCTGAACTGGGACTGGTGCATCGCTACGAGAAATCCGGTCAGCTGCACGGATTGATGCGGGTCCGTGCCTTTACACAGGATGATGCGCATATTTTTATGACAGAAGAACAGGTGATTCCGGAAATTCAGAAAGTGGCGCGGCTGATTCAGAAGGTGTATGAAAGATTTGGTTTTTCTTATTTCGTGGAGCTTTCCACAAAGCCGGAGAACAGCATCGGAAGCGAAGCGGACTGGGAACTCGCGACGGATGCGCTCATCCAGGCGGCGCGTTCGCTCGGCCTGCCTTATGTGGTGAATGAAGGGGACGGCGCTTTTTATGGACCGAAGCTGGATTTTCATTTAAAGGATTCCATCGGCAGGACATGGCAATGCGGAACGATTCAGCTGGACTTTCAGCTTCCGCTGCGGTTTGAGGCGGAATATACGGGCGCTGACGGGCAAAAGCACAGGCCGATTATGATTCATCGGGTCATATACGGTTCGCTTGAGCGGTTCATCGGAATACTGATTGAACATTATGCCGGGAAATTCCCGGTCTGGCTTGCTCCGGTGCAGGCGAAAATACTTCCTGTTTCCGACAAATATCAGGATTACGGGAATGAAATACTGCAAAAATGTAAGGAGGCCGGCATTCGGACGGAAATCGACCTGCGGGATGAGAAACTGGGATATAAGATTCGGGAAGCGCAGCTTGAAAAAACGCCTTTTATGATTATCCTCGGTGAAAAGGAGAAATTCGGCAAAACGTTGTCCGTACGTCTGAGAGACGGGCAGGGAAATGAAGAAGCCGGAAAACAGCTTTCGGGAATTTCTTTTGAAGAATTTCAGAAATTATGTTACGATGAAGAAAATGCGTAACGGCATAGAATCTTTGTTTTGCTAAGAAGCGTACGACGGAAAGGATTTGACGGTAACATTTATGAAAAGTGTTTTACAGGAAGAGCTGATTTATGAAATCCTTTCCGTTGTGGAGGAAATACCGGCGGGGAAAACGGCGACATACGGACAGATTGCGAAGCTCATCGGCAGGGATAAGAATGCAAGGCTTGTCGGGAAAGTTCTCAGTATGTCGCAGTATTACGGCGATTATCCCTGCCACAGAGTTGTCAACCACGCAGGACGCCTTGTGCCCGGCTGGCGGGAACAGGGCGAACTGCTGAGAAGAGAAGGCGTTCCGTTTAAGGACAGCGGGCATGTGGATTTGCGGAAATGTCGGTGGGTCGTGTGAAGTGAAAAGGCTAAGAGAAGGGCATGGTTATAAAGATGAAAAGCAGACAAAATTATGACAAAAAGCATACGGCGTTTCTCGGACTTCTCGCTTTGCCCGTCGGTATTCTGACGCTCCTTTGGTTTGTGATGTGGGAAAATGACGCGGAGACGGAGCTGACTGTCATTTCTCTGCGGCAGGATGCGATTGATATTTCCGGCAAAGGGGCGGAGGCTGACGGCAAACGTGTAACGATTGAACAGGGCGGCCATTATCGGCTCGAAGGAATGCGGGAAGACGGGCAGATTTATGTGGACTGTGAGGATGAGATGGTTCTTCTGGAACTTGGCGGCGTGGAGCTCTGCAATCCGGAAGGGGCGGCGATTTATATAGAACATGCGGAATATACAACGATTTTGCTGGCGGAGGGAACGGAAAATTACCTGCGAAGCGGCCGTGATGACGGTTCAAAAGGCGAAGGCGCGGCTGTTTATGCGGAAGAAGACCTTTGTATTTCCGGAGAGGGTTCGCTTCGGGTCGCCGCCCATTTGAACAATGGTATTCAGTCGAAAGCCGGTCTGCGCATCGACGGCGGCAGCATTGAAGTGGAAGCGTCGGGGCATGCCGTCAAGGGAAAAGATTATGTGACGATTGCGGGCGGAGAGTTTCGGTTAAGCGCCGGAAAAAAAGGCATTCAGGCGAAATATGAGCTATATATCACGGGCGGGAAATTTTTGATTGAAGAGTCGGAAGAAGGACTGGAAGCGAATCAGGTCATCATAGAGGGCGGCATATTCGATATTACAGCCGAGGATGACGGTATTAACGCCAATGGCGGGGAGGACAAGCAGAAAAAGAAGCCTTCCGAAGAGATTGTGGAAACGATGCCGAACCTGATTATCAAAGGCGGCATGCTGCATATCGATGCGGAGGGCGATGGACTGGATTCCAATGGAAATCTCCTGATAGAAGGCGGAGAACTGGTGATAGACGGTCCGACGAAGGATGATAACGGCCCGCTCGATTACGGGAAAGAAAATGACGGCGCCTGCAGGATTCAGGGCGGAACCGTTCTGGCAATCGGCAGTTCCGGCATGGCGGAGACTTTTGATGAAAAATCGGAACAATGTTCTTTTCGTTATCTTTTTGACGAACCTTATGAGGCCGGAAGTGAAATTGTGATTACCGACGCGGACGGGAACGAGTTGTACCGCCATATTGCGGCCAAAACGGGCGCTTCCGTCGTATTCAGCAGTCCGGAACTGGTTCAGGGGAAAACCTATATGATGCGGGTGGGAGAGCAGCATATAGAAATCGTGCAGGATAGTGTTTCAACCGGAAAAGATTCCGATTGAAACATTATTGTATTCTATTCGTATTCTCATTCCGCCATTGTCTCGGCGAAATTCCATAAGTATTTTTGAAAGCTCTTGAAAAGTGGAGCTGGTTTGGATAACCGACCGCATTTCCGATATCCCCGACGGACAGATTGGTCAGTTTTAACAGCTCCGTCGCTTTGGTCATGCGATAGGAAATCAGAAAATCCTGTGGAGATTTTCCTGTATTTTCCCGGAAAATTTTGCCGAAATAGCTTCGGTTCAGGCCGCAGAAAGCGGAAATATCCTCGATGGAAATATCGTTCTGAAAATTCTGTTCAATATAAGAGAAAGCTTCTTTAATATAGAAGTCACGCAGGCTGTTCCCTTTGCTGACCTGCCCGGAAGTGGCGGAACGGACGAAGCTGTCGATGAACAGATACAGATGTCCAATCAGGTGAAAAGGGGATTCGCTTTTGTGATTGACGATATACAGCATTTCCTGTTTCATGGTTTCCAAAATATCTTTATACCGCGCCTTATAGACCGGCTGGTCAACAGAAAGTCCGGCCAGTTCCACGGTTTCTTTGGCGCGCAGTCCGTCAAATTCTATCCAGACATATTCCCAGGGAATTTCATGGTCCGCAATATAGGTACAGACTTGGTGCGGAAAAATCATAAATCCCTGTCCGCTCTTTATCTGCCAGATTTCGGTCGCGCCTTTGGAATTATCAGCGTACAGCGTGCCGGTTCCGGACAGGCAGAAATGGAACAGATAGTGGTTCCTTGCCGCGGGTCCGAAAGAATGGGAGGGGTCGCACTGTTCCCATCCGAATTGATACAGGCCCAAATCAACAAAATTTTCACTCGGAAAAACGGAAAAAATCACTTCGCTCATAAAATCCTCCATTCTTGCTCAACGCGCGAATTTATTTTTCACAGTAGTACCTTTTTTCTTTCATTATATTAATCTATCGTTTGCATATCATAAAGTTTACAGGAAGAATCCCTGCTTTTCAAGGCATTCTTTTGTGTGAAAAAGAGTTGCAAAGCAAACCTTTTTTATCCTATATACCAAAATGCTATATCACTTCAAATAAATAACATAAAAATAGCATAAAGACATAAAATGTACAAAATAGTGTTATTTACACGTCGCATAAAGGTATGTTAAAATTTTTTTACTAAAAAAGGGAAGGAGAAGAGCTATGAAAGGAAAAGGATTAAAATGCCTGAAACTGACATTATGCTGTGCGGCTGCGGCGTTGGCGGTTCAAGGCTGCGGAGCTTCTTCAGACGATGGAAAAATCGAAATTGAAATTGTGCAGTACAAACCGGAAGCGGCCAATTACTTCAAGGTGGTCGAAGAAGAGTTCAATGCGACGCACGACAATATTCATCTGACGATTAGCTCCCCTAACGATGCAATGGCGATTTTGAAGACAAGATTTATCAGAGAGGATTATCCGGACATTATCGGAATCGGAGGAGATATCAACTATTCCTATTTCGTGGATGCGGAAATCCTGTCAGACGTTTCGGACTATGAAGGAATGCAGTACATAAACCAGGGATATCTGGATATAGCCGAATCGCTCGAGCTGGTTCCGACGGACGGAACCTATATCATACCGTATGTGGCAAATGCCGCGGGTATTCTTTATAACAGGGATATGTTTGAAGAACACGGATGGCAGATTCCGACGACATGGGATGAACTCCTGACGCTGTGCGGAGAGATTCAGGCCGAAGGAATTCTTCCGTTTTACTTTGGCTTTAAAGACGTATGGACCTGTCTCGCGCCCTGGAATGCGATGGCAGTAGAGCTTTCCCCCTCGGATACGACCAAACAGGTGAACAGGGGAGAGACGAACTTTACGACAGAATACAGAGAACTGTCGGAAAAATATCTGCAGCTTCTGCAGTACGGACCGGAAGGACCGTTCGCATACAGCTATAATGATGCCTGTACGGCATTTGCGAGAGGCGAATCGGCGATGTATACAATCGGAAGTTATGCGACGCCGCAGATTTTGTCCGTAAATCCTGATTTGAATATCGATTCCTTCGTAATGCCGGTAGCCGATTCGGCGGACGACAGAACACTTAATTCAGGTATAGACCTGGGCTTCTGTGTGATGGCTGACTGTGAAAACAAAGAGGCGGCCTACGAGGTGCTGAATTTCCTTTATGCGGACGAAAATCTGCAAAAGTATATCGACGACCAGAATGCGGTTCCCTGTAAAACGGGAGACTTTCAACTTTCTTCCATGCTGGACGGTATGCTTTCCTTTATCGAATCCGGGAACATGACGGACTATCAGGATCACTATTATCCTTCCGAAATGTCGGTGGATGCGCTTTTACAGACTTATCTGATAGAGCAGAACACGGATAATTTCCTGTCGAACTTCGATGCGAACTGGCAGCGGTACAACAGGGATATCATCCGCATGGTACAGGACTATGAGGCCGCAAACGGCGGAAAGGAGCAGAAATAAACTATGAAAATTTTTTCTTCGAAAAATGACAGGCAAAGAACATTTTTATTCATAACGATTCCGATTCTGGCGCTGTTTGTCTGCTTTAATACGATTCCGCTGATTCGAGGCGTTATTTACAGTTTTACGAATTTCAGAGGATTTGGAAGCTATGACTGGGTCGGATTCAGAAATTATGTGGATTTGTTTTCCGATGCCCGCGTCGGCAAATCATATTTGTTTACCATTAAACTTGCTGTTGTGACAACGATTGTAGTAAATATTATCAGCCTGCTTCTTGCGCTTGGACTGAACAGCAAGATTCGCGCGAAAGGATTTTTCCGTGGAGCATACTTTTTACCGAACATATTAGGTTCCCTCGTTGTCGGCTATATTTTCAACTACTTCTTTACTTATATTCTGCCCGCGTTGGCGGATATGGCCGGTATCAGCAGTATGGGCACGAGTATTCTTTCGAGCCCGAGCAAGGCGTGGATTGGTATTATGATAGTATGTGCATGGCAGGCAATCGCCATGAATACGATTATTTATATTTCCGGTCTTCAGACAGTTCCGGAAGATGTATACGAAGCAGGCGGTCTGGACGGCGCGACCGGATGGAAGCAGTTCAAGCTTCTGACTTTCCCGCTGATTATACCGTTCTTCTCCATTAATATGGTGCTCAGCGTAAAGAACTTCCTGATGGTATTCGACCAGATTATGGCATTGACCAAAGGCGGCCCTGCACAGAGCACGGAGTCCATTTCCTACCTGATTTATAACAATGGTATGTCGGGCGGACAGTTCGGATTTCAGAGTGCGAACGCGGTTGTATTCTTTATTGTAATTGTCGCTATTTCTGTTGCGCAGATGAAATTTTCCGGTTCAAAGGAGGAGCAGTTATGAAAAACACTACAAGTGCAGTTAAAGCCAATAAAACTGTCATGGTGCTGTTGATTCTCGGCCTTTCAACGATAATTTTTCCGCTGTATATGACGATTATCATTGCGTTTAAGCAGCCTTCTGAAATGACGAACAGCATCAGCGGCCTTTTATCTCTGCCTAAGACCTGGAGTCTTAACAATTTCAGAGAGGCGATGGAAGTAACGGATTTCTGGCGTTCTCTGCGGAACAGCCTTCTGATTTCCGTAACGACAGTTGTTCTGTCAATCATTATTCACTCCTTAATGGGGTATACTTTGGGAAGAAATAAAAAAAGCAAATTCTATAATTTTATTTATCTTTTTATCGTAAGCGGTATGTTTGTGCCTTTTGCAATTCTGATGATGCCTCTGGCAAAACAGACGGCGGAACTGGGTCTGGCAAACTGGGTCGGCGTTGTGCTTCTGTATGTTGTATTCTACATGCCGATGAATGTCATGCTGTATTCGGGGTATCTTGTAAATATCCCGCTGGCGCTGGAAGAGGCGGCGAGAGTGGACGGAGCGTCCACATGGCGCACATACTGGAAGATTATCTTCCCGATTATGAAGCCAATGCACGCAACGGTTGCGGTTATTACGGCTCTTGCGGTATGGAACGACGTTATGACACCGCTCGTTGTTATGGCAGGTTCTTCTCAGAATACGCTGCCGCTTGCACAGCTTAATTTCCAGTCACAGTTTGGAACAAACTATAACCTGGCATTTGCATCTTATTTGTTATCGCTGATTCCGATTCTGGTATTCTATCTGATTTGTCAGAAACAGATTTTGAACGGCGTTGTGAATGGAGCGGTTAAATAAGGCGAGAAGAAGTTCTAAAGACGTTCCGTCAGTGGACGGAACGCCAAGAACTTCTACGGTTCGCAGCGCGAACCTTTCTCGTCTGAAAGAATGCCTGAGAAGCGGCATTCTTTCGGATGAAGAGTCATGCCTGAGAAGGGTGGCATTCTTCTGTATGAGGGGTGTAATGGGAAGACAGGAGTAAGATTAAAATGCCGCTTATGCGGCGGAATGAGAGGAACTATGGCGATTCATTATCAACGTGAGAAGCGGATTTTTACGCTGCATACGGAACATACGACTTACCAGATGAAAGTTGATGATTTCGGTTTCTTGCTGCATTTATATTATGGCAGCAGTATATCCGGCGATATGGATTACCTGTTGACTTATTATGACAGAGGCTTTTCCGGTAATCCGGCGGATGTCGGTGATAACAGAACCTATTCGATGGATGCGCTGCCACAGGAATACCCGGTGTTGGGGGTGGGAGATTATCGGAACAGCGCGCTTGTAATTCATAACGTGGACGGTTCTGATTGCTGTGACCTGCGTTATGTCAGCCACGAGATAAAAGAAGGAAAGTATGGATTGCCGGGGCTTCCCGCGGTTTATGCGGAAAAAGAAGAAGCACAGACGCTGGAAATTGTTCTGGAAGATACCGTAAGCGGTGTACGGGTACAGCTTTTATACGGCGTACTTGAGAAAGAAGATATTATTACGAGAAGTGCGGTTATCATGAACTGCGGCGAAGAAGAAATCGTTGTGGAAAAGGCCGCATCGTCCAGTCTGGATTTCCTGACAGGAAATTATGAACTGCTCAGTTTCTATGGCAGACATGCAATGGAACGGAATTTACAGCGGGCGGAAATCGGACATGGCAGCTATGTGATTGGAAGCCGCCGGGGAACATCCAGTCATCAGTATAATCCGGCAGTTATTCTGGCGGAAAAAGGAGCGACCGAGGACTTCGGAGGCTGCTACGGAATGGTATTCGTATACAGCGGGAATTTTCTGTTCGAGGCCGAGAAAGACCAGTATGACCAGACAAGAGCCATTATGGGGCTGCATAGCGAGTATTTCCATTATCCGCTTGCAAAGGGAGAAAAGCTGGTCGTTCCGGAGACGATTCATACTTATTCGGGAAACGGCCTGACGGAATTGTCCCAGAGATATCACCGCTGCATCAGAGAGCATCTATGCAGAGGAAAATACAGCAGACAGGCGAGACCGATATTGCTTAACAGTTGGGAAGCCGCTTATTTTAGTTTCAATGGAGAGACCATTCTGAAACTGGCCAGAAGCGCTGCGGAACTTGGCATTGATATGGTCGTAATGGATGACGGCTGGTTTGGAAAAAGGGACGACGATAACAGCGGTCTCGGAGACTGGTATGTGAATGAAGAAAAACTGGGATGTACGCTCGGCGAGCTGATTCGGGGAGTAAATGACATTGGCGTCAAATTCGGTCTCTGGATTGAGCCGGAAATGGTTTCGGAGAACAGCGAACTGTACAGGGCGCATCCGGACTGGGCAATGCGGATTCCGGGCAGAAAGCCGATACGGGGCAGAAACCAGTTGATGCTTGATTTTTCAAGAGAAGATGTAAGAGGATTTATTTTTGAACGTATATGCGATATATTGGACCAGGGGAATATCGAATATGTCAAATGGGATATGAACCGCAGCATCGCGGAGGTATATTCCGCGGTCAACTATCCGGGCAGAGTGGCTTATGATTATATGCTTGGCGTGTATGACTTTCTGGAAAAGCTGCTTTCCAGGTATCCGAATCTTTTTATAGAAGGATGCAGCGGCGGCGGCGGCCGGTTCGATGCCGGTATGCTGTATTATACGCCGCAGATATGGTGCAGCGATAATACGGACGCGGTGGACAGACTGCGGATTCAGTATGGGACATCTTTCTTTTATCCGATTTCGGCGGTCGGTTCTCATGTATCGGCTTCACCGAATCATCAGACGGGACGGTGCACGAGCCTGCATACGAGGGGCGTCGTTGCGATGGCGGGCACTTTTGGATATGAGCTTGCCACGGATAATCTGACCCAAGAGGAAAAAGAAGAAATTAAAAAGCAGGTCGTACAATATAAAAAGTACGAAAATCTGATTCAAAATGGTATTTACTATCGTCTGTCGAATCCATTTCAGGATGCCTGTGCGGCATGGATGTTCGCAGCGAAAGATAAAAAAACGGCGCTTTTGAATGTCGTGCTGTTAGAGAATCATGGTAACATGACGATAACTTATGTGAAATTGAAGGGACTTGCGCCGAATGCTCTGTATGAAGATACGGAGACCGGAAAATGTTACTACGGTTCCGCGTTAATGGAAGGGGGGCTTCCGTTACCCGCGGAAAAGAAGGAATATCCGGCTTATCAGAAAGAATTTCGACTGGTAAGATAAGCGCATTCTATTGTGTAATTGAAGGGGTGTATAAAAGCTCTCAGCATGCTGAGGGCGATAGAGTAACAAGCAGACGAGAAAGGCACAGGCATATGTAATGGAAGAACGGCTGAAAAGTTATTTGAAGGAAATGGAAGCGCAGTCGGTGAAGTGGGATAAAAAGGGCGAAGACGCCATGACAGAGCAGGAAAAAAAGCGTCAGACGGAGGATTTGCTGATACAAATCGGCTTTTTCCAACATGAACGTCTGATACACCTGATTGTAACGGTCGTCTTTGCGCTCCTCACGATGCTCGCTATTCTGGGCACATTGATTGCGCCGCAGCCGGCTCTTTTTCTGCTAATTTTGTTTTTACTGATTTTGTTGGTTCCCTATATCCGCCATTATTATATTCTTGAAAACGGCGTACA
Organism: uncultured Lachnospiraceae bacterium; assembly: GCA_910578475.1. Taxonomy (GTDB): domain Bacteria; phylum Bacillota; class Clostridia; order Lachnospirales; family Lachnospiraceae; genus UBA3282. Next base: position 20,431 of record CAJTRK010000045.1, read on the forward strand.
GAAATTATACAAATATTATGACCGGTTTACGTCGTAAAAGTTCGGAGTTGTAAATTTGGGCGTAATCGGAATGAAAAAGTGGTGATGACAGCCGCAGGCGAATGCCTGTGGTTTTTTTTGTGTGAATTTGTACGAACATATGGAGATGTACGGCGTATAGAGATGTATGGAATTGTCAGATAAATTATGAAACAAAAAAGCAGGTAAGGGGAATCGAACCCCCCTCCCTAGCTTGGGAAGCTAGTGTTCTACCGATGAACTATACCTGCATGGATTCAGTATAGCACTAATTGGAAGAAAAGAAAAGCAAAAATTCTGAATAAATTTCCCTTCTAAATTGCAAAAGTAAATTCTACCCTTTGTTTCTTCAATAGAAGTTACCTAT
>CAJTRK010000046.1 GCA_910578475.1 uncultured Lachnospiraceae bacterium
AGCACACGGCTGTTAACCGTGGGGTTGTTGGTTCGAGCCCAACTCGGGGAGTTTGAAAAAGCCCGTAAACATCAGCGTTTGCGGGTTTTCTTTGTTTAAATGTCAAGCCTTGAAAGAGGCACAATAGATCGCATGGCTGCAAAAACAGGCATGTGAGTGTTAAACGAAAAATGAACCGGGATCGCGTTGCATTTCGTATTCCGGCTGTAACTGCCTGATAGTAAACAATACTTTTACTGTCAGGCTTTTTCGTATTCATCTTTTGCAAGGATATTTAGAGGTTGTATTGTTTGAGGGAGGATAAATACATGGTTCATTTGCGTTTTATTTTAGATAGTAAATATATGAAAAAGGTGGTAAAATACTTAAAATAGATACGAAAGCTGAGGTAGACCTATGAGAAATAAACAGCATATTTTAGCAGATGATGAGATTGTTGATGTTCTTATAAATTATGTTGATGAAAGTATATATGATTATGCTGTAATGATTGATGGTGAATGGGGATGTGGAAAGACTTATTTTATCAAAAAGCGTTTATATACTGAGTTGGAAAAACATGAAAAAGAAAAAGCCCAAAATCAAGAGGGGTATAAACCAAAAGGAATTATATATTTATCCTTATATGGAGTGAAATCATTAGAAGAAGTTTCTAAACAAATATTGATGGAGTCGTATTTTGTAAAATCAGGAAATGCAAAGGGCATAATTAGAAAGGGGACAGAGATAACTGGAAAAATGTTGCCAGTATTATTTGATATAATAAAAACCAAAACAGGATTAGAATTAGAAGCTGAAAATGTCTCAAATGCGGCAGGGGGCTTTTTTTCGGTAAAAGACAGCATTCTGATTTTTGATGATTTAGAAAGATGTAATTGTCCTGTAAATGAAGTATTAGGATATATCAACACTTACGTCGAACATGAAGGGATGAAAGTAATTATTATTGCCAATCAAAAAGAGATAGGGAAAAATGCTTATTTAACAAATCAGGAATTAAAATATTTGGTTGCAGCTAATGAAAATATAAATTTTGATGAAAATATAGAAAGGAAGTCTAATTTTTTTACTCAATCCAATGAGGAAGAGAAAATAAAAGAAAATTCAGTAGCAATTAGTACAATAAAAGAGCGAATCAATAAATTATTTGGACAAGACGTGCAGTATGAAAAGGTTAAGGAAAAATTGGTAGGAGTTACAATATATTATTATCCTGTTTTACAGGATGTTTTTACTAAACTTATTAGGAGTAAAGAGATTGATGACAGACTACAATCACTTCTATTAGAGAAACTTTCTTTTTATGAAGATTATATGGTTAAGGAAGAACATCCAAATTTACGTACATTTCAATTTTATCTTTCGAAAGTAAGAGAACTATATAATGAAATTAGTAAATTAGATGGTGTCGGACAAGAGCCGTTTCTTAAGTATATTATTCAGTATAGTTTTAAAGTGTGTGTTTGCTATAAAAATGATACATTGGAACAAACTTGGGAAGGAAACGAGGAATATGGTTTTAAAGCTATTGGTAAAACAGATATTTTTGGAAATGAGTTAGCTTTTAGATTTGTTGATGAATTTGTAACTAAGAGCATTTTAGAAGAAGAAAAAATAAAAAGAATGCTAGAGGTGTATGAGGATGAATATATAAAGAAAAGAGAGGAAGAGGTAGATGTCCTTAGAGATTTAGAATCAGGATGGTATGTGTCGGATGATAATACTGTAGCAGAAAAAATAAAAAGAATAATTGAGGCTTTGAATCAGGATAAATATGAGATAAAGGAATATCCAAGAATAATTGGGTTATTTATAGAGTTGGAGTATGCGGGTTTTTCAAATAAGATTGTTAGCGATATGCTTATCGCCATGAAAAATAGTGTTAAAAATTTAAAGAAACGTGTGAATATTGGTGTAGAGTATAGCATGTTAAAAGAAGGTGAAAAAAGGGAGCGGTGTAAAGAGATTTTGGCAGATATCCAAAATGAAATAGATCAACAATTTCAAATACATCTTTCAGATACAATGGAATCTTATCTGGAAAAGGAAGATAGCTGGGCAGAAAGTTTACATGATTATGTAAGGAAGAATAGAATGGAAATCAGTAATACAGACGGTTTTTTGGCACAATTTGAAATATTTCAGTTAGTAGAAAAGATTAGTAAATCTATGTCTTATGATATACATGCTTTTAGAGGATGTATATTGGGATTATATGTCCAGACTTCTATGGGAGATGCATTAAAACTTGAGTATGATAAAGTTGTGGCATTGAAAGAGGAAGTAGAAAAAATAGACCAATCCCACTTTGATAACATAAAGAAAATGCAGATAGGATATTTAATTTTAAATCTTCAAAGTGCTATTGAAGTGTATGATGGACATGAGAGATAAAATAGAATAATAAAATAATGGGGTAAAGAAAAGACGGTATTGCTAGGATTCCTTTCACACAGTTTTGAGGAAAACAATAAATTATGGGAACGCAATGTTAAACATATGTCTTTTAATCAAGAAATGAACCGGGATCGCGCTGCATTTCGTATTCCGGCTGTAACTGCCTGATAGTAAACAATACTTTTACTGTCAGGCTTTTTTTGTTGCCATTTTTTAGCCACGGTATGATGCTGTGGCTTTTTTTGATGGATGGATCAGGAGGGATTCTTATGGAATTTACGGAAATGGAAAAACGGATGCTGTACCAGACAGAGGGAAGTGAGCGGTATGCCGTCCTGCAGGAAATGTCTATGGCCTCACGGTATGCCGGGGATCCGGCCAGACGGAAGGCTGCAAAAAGCCTCCTGGAGAAACTGCGCCCCCTGACGGATGCAGAGTGTATGGAGGCCGTACATGACATTCGGAGGAACTACCGGCTGCCCCAGGAGGGGCGGACCATTGGCGATCTGCTGGCCCAGGCCAGGCAGAGGTCCGGCGCCGAACAGCTTAAGGGGCATGACATCATGGGATTGGAACGCTTCGATCCGGAGGTGCGGCACATGGTTATATTTGATGTGCTTTCAGGTGATTCCACCGTGGGCGATAAAGGGGACCGGATGCGCCTGTTCCTTACGGACACCGGGTATGAGAGATTCAGGGACCGGCAGGAAAAGGGAGAGCTCAGGATACAGAACCATGCGAAGGTTGCGCTGGGCGGCCATCTGCACTATGACCGCAGGGACCGTGTCTTGTAGCCAGGAGGGAAAGAAAGGAGGTTTTTGTTATGGCTGTATTCCGGGTAGAAAAAACAAAAGACTTCACGGTCATGTGCAACCATCACCTGCGCAATGTGAAGCTCTCCCTGAAAGCGAAAGGCCTGCTGTCCCTCATGCTGTCTCTGCCGGAGGATTGGGACTATACCACCAAAGGGCTTGCCTGTATCTGCAGGGACGGGGTGGATTCCATTGCCAGCGCGTTAAAGGAGCTGGAGAAGCACGGGTATCTCACCAGGCAGAGGGTCCGTTTTGACAACGGCCGGCTGGGGGATATTGAGTACACGATACATGAAAAGCCGGTAAGCCAGGAAACAGCGGAAGTCCCGCCTAAACGGGAAAATCCAGGACAGGCAAATCCAAGACAGGCAAAGCCAGGACAGGAAAAACCTGGACAGGGGAAACCTGCACAGGGAAATCCCCCACAATTAAATACTGATCCATTAAACACGGAGAAATCAAACACGGATGGATTAAATACATATCAATCAATCCATCCGGCAGAGCCGGAGGCGGCAGGGCGCCCGGATGGGATGGATAGGACAGAGCTTGTGAACGCATACCGTGAGATTATCCGTGCAAATGTGGAGTACGGCTTTCTGGTACAGCGGTATGGAGCGCAGCGGATGGATGAAACGGTGGAGCTCATGCTTGAAGTGGTCCTTTCAAAACGCCCTTTCATCCGCATAGCAGGAGACGATTTCCCCAGGGAGGTTGTAAAGAGCCGGTTCCTAAAGATCAATTCCGGCCATTTGGAGTATGTCTTTGACTGCATTGACAAGAACACCACGAAGGTAGGGAACATCAAGGCTTACCTGCTTGCGGCCCTGTATAATGCCCCGGCAACGATGGACAGCTATTACCGGGCCGAAGTCAACCATGACCTGTACGGCATGTGAGCATGGGAAGGGATGTCCCTGAAACAATTCAGGAAAGGAGGCGGGGCACAATGAGGAAAGAAGTGCCTGGGCCATGCCGGGCGTAACGAAAGAGCAGATCCAGGAGGCAAGGGAGGCGGATCTGTTCCGTTACCTGCAATTCCATGAGCCGGGAGTTTTAAAGAGGGACGGGCCGAACTACCGGCATAAGGAGCATGACAGCCTGGTCTATGTCACCGGGAAGGGATACTGGTACTGGAACAGCCGGGGACGGAGCATCAACGCTTTGGATTATCTGGTGGAGATCCGGGGCTACGGCCTGGTGGATGCGGTGAACACGCTGACGGACGGAAGGGGCCGGCAGACGGAAAGTCGCCGGAGCACGCCGGCAAAAAGCCCTGTGCAGAGGGAGCCGGAGAAAAGGCCCTTTTCCCTTCCCTGGGCGAAGCGGTGCGCCACCTTTGCGGTATCATACCTGCAGAGACGGGGGATCAGCAGCCGGATAATCAGCCGATGCTTCCGGTTGGGGCTCCTGTATGAGGCAAGGCACAGGGACGAGGCGGTCTGTGTGTTCGTGGGAAAGGATGACGGGTGACGGCGCAGATCATAATGGTACTTTCTCACGACCCCTCACAGACTGGAAGGGGAGTCCCTGCGGTGTTTGCTTGCTCTGGCAAAGCGGCGGCACAGGCGGGGCTATGATGCGGTGAAGCCGGCCGCAGCCTGTAGCAATCCCTTCCTATATAAATGTGTATGGGATCTGCCGGGGAGCGTGGCAAATACGGCGGACAGAATCGAGATCAGATACAATGGGCCGGGTCTGTGACTGTAAGAGCGCAGGCCCGACTTATTCATGTGGCCTTGATAAAGACATTGGGAACGGGAAGGAGGTTTTTCTTTGGAGAATATGAGGACAGACAGGAATCCTGTCATGCGGTTACATATCAACAGCTCGGCGGTCACGATCATGTTCAGCGGGAGCGAGGGTACGGATGTGAAAAATAAGGTCAGGGACATACTCACAGAGGCATATGAGGAACGCTTCCAGAAAGAGTTCATGCCATGCGGCCAGGCACTATGAAAACAGGAGGATTGCGGTGCTTTTCCTCAAAAGACGCGTTGCCGTCAGGGGCATTTCACGGTATAATATATGTACCGGGAGCGGTATTGCACCGGCTGCACATTGACAAGCGAATAAGGAATAGCAGCGTGATTCCGTACAAAAAGAATGTACGGAGGTAGCGTAATGAAACGGGTTTATTGTCTTTATAGAGTATCGACCAAAAAGCAGGTAGACAAGAATGATAAGAATGAGAACGACATCCCCATGCAGAAAACAGCGTGCCGTGATTTTGCCAGCAGCCAGCAGGACTGGACGATCCTGAAAGAGTTTTCCGAAAAAGGGATTTCCGGCTATAAGGTATCGGCGGATGACAGGGACGCCATTCAGGAGCTGAAAGAGGCGGCCTTGAATAACGAGTTTGACATTCTTCTGGTATTTATGTTTGACAGGATTGGGAGGATTGACGACGAGACGCCTTTCGTGGTGGAATGGTTCGCCAAGCACGGCGTTGAGGTATGGAGTACCCAGGAGGGGCAGCAGTGCTTCAACAACCATGTGGACAAGCTGATGAATTATCTCCGGTTCTGGCAGGCGTCCGGCGAGAGTGAAAAGACTTCCATCCGGATCAAGAGCAAGATGCAGCAGATGACCCTTGACGGGTTATATACCGGCGGCCCGGTCAAGTTCGGGTACCGTCTGGTGGACAGCGGCCTTGTGAACCGGAAGGGTGCAAAGGTTAAGAAGTATGAGATTGACCCGGCGGACAGCGAAGTGCTCCACATGATTGACGACATGACGATCCATAAGGGGTACGGCTCTTACAGGATGGCGGACTTCCTTAATAAAAAGGGGTACAAGCCCAGCGGCGGGGGAAAGTTCACAAGCATTAAGGTGATCCGTATCCTTCGGGATTCCTTCTATTGCGGGAGGCTGGAGGACGGTTCGACTTCCCCGCAGTTGGAGGCATTGCGGCTTCGTGACGATGATACATACGACCAGATTCTTTACATTCTGGAGCAGCGGCAGAACAAGAACGAGGAAAAACGCCATATCGCTTTACAGACCAAAGGGCAGGCGATGCTTTCCGGGAATGTGTTCTGCGCCCACTGTGGCGGGAGGCTGACGACCATCCGGTACCGTGACAGATATACAAGGGCTGACGGCACGGAGTATTCCGTGGACCAGATCAAGTATTCCTGTTACCACAAGAGCCGCAAGCTCTGTAAGTGTGATGGGCAGACAACCTATCAGGCGGACAGGGTGGACGAGACCATCCGGCAGATCATCCGAAAAATATTTAGCTGCATGGATGGGGCGCCGGAGGAAGAAAAGCTGCAGGCAATGTTCAAGCGGCAGATGGCCGGGAACAGAGCCACGCAGAAGAAGCTGGATCTGGAGCTTACGAAGAATAGGGAACAGCTCACGAAGCTGCAGCTTGAAATCGCAAAGACGCTGACAGGCGACAGCATTTATTCTCCGGAAGATCTGTCCCAGGCAATCCAGACTGTCAAATCACGGATTACCGAAGCGGAAACTAAGCTGACAGAGCTTCGGGATGAAGAAGCAAAAAAGAAACAGGGGATTGACTTGATTACCCCGACCTACAATCAGTTCAAGTCCTGGGCGGAGGAATTTGACACTGCCACACTGGAGCAGAAGAAAATGATAGCCTGCCACTTGTTCAAGCGTATTGAGGTTGGGAGGGATTACAAGATCTCTGTGGAACTCAACATGTCATACCAGCAGTTCTGCTCCGAGTGGGGCGACGGCAGCGTTTTGGTTACGGCGGCCATCTGATAAGGAGGTGGCCGGCTGATGTACCCTATCATTGAAAGAGACGGATTATGTTTCATTACGGATACTTATGTACTGCGTTATAAAAGAGCAAAAAATTTTCAAAAACATAAAATTCCCTCTTGCCAAATGAGAGAAGTTGTGTTAATATACTTTTTGTTGGGTCACCAGTCAGATGGTAGCCGAACAGAGTGAAAAGTATAGCCTCGATTGTAATTTGGACATAACACTCTATCAAAGAGATTTTACGGTATGTAACCGTATCAATGGTAGAGCACACGGCTGTTAACCGTGGGGTTGTTGGTTCGAGCCCAACTCGGGGAGTTTGGAATTGAATAGTCCAATGAAGAAAACTGTAAGTAAAGACGCTTACAGTTTTTTTGCTTTTCATCTATAATTCTATAACGAAAAATTCCCTTCATTCCTCCCGTATTCCAGGAAGATTCCAACGGTAATGGCTGGCCAGGATGCGGATGGCGATAACCAAAAGGGCGCTGAGGAGCATCGCATAGTCCGACTGGGTGAACTGCAGAAGCAGAACATAAAGGCATGCGCCGGAAATGGATGCGCAGGCGTAAACATGCTTTTTCAGGACAAAAGGCGTCTCGCCGGCCATGATATCACGCAGGATGCCGCCTCCGATGCCGGTGATGACGCCGAGAAAGATAAGCAGGAAATGGTATTCTCCGTAACCTGCTTCCACCCCGGTGTCAACGCCTGTAACGGTGAAGGCGCCAAGACCGATGGCGTCCAGAATATTCATGATTTTTTCATAGCCTTCCATGTAGCGGCTTCCGAGTAAATGAGGCCGGAGGCGAAATAAAAGGAACAGGACGAGCACTGTCAGGAATGCAGCGAACACATAGACCGGATTTCGGAACATATTCGGAGGAATACTGCCAATCATCAGGTCGCGGAGCATTCCTCCGCCGACAGCGGTAACGACGCCGAGAACGATGATACCGAAGAGGTCCAGTTTTTTGCGGACAGCCACCATTGCGCCGGAAGAAGCGAAAGCGATGGTTCCGATAATTTCTATTGGAAAAAAGATGTTTGAATGTAATTCCATTCTGATAACAATACTCCTTTCAAAATATGCAGATTTTTAGGTAATTGCGAAACTCTGTTTTCGAAGGTTCCCGTTGTACAAAACAGACAATCAACGCAGGGCACGCTTTCGCTGCACTGTCGCTCGCAGCGGTGCATAAGACGCCAAAATACGGCGTCTAAACACCGGCGGCTCCCAAGCGCCCTGCTTACGATTTGTCTGTTTCGCACAACTACTATCTTGGAATCATACGTTTCGCAATTATCTATATGCAGATTTGCGTCTGCCTTTCGAGTCTCGCCTTCAGGAGGTCCAAAAACTTTTCGTTTCCAAGAACGGTAAGCATAGGCCCAAAGGAAAGCACCTCAATCAGCAGTTCTGTTTCCATATTCTGATTATAATAAATCAGACATTCATAAGTATTCTCGTCGATTTTTACGGTATTTTTTTCATAATTGGCAAAGTGCAGCATGGCCCGTTCCAGCGCATTCCGTTCGTTGACGATTCGCAGTCTGAGCGGTTCTTTATAGTAAGAATTTTGTATGAGCGCATTCAGGTCAACTGCAGAAGCCAGAGTCTTTTCTGTTGTGCGGACGTTTTGGATGCGGGCGATGTTAAGAAGTTCCAGACGCATTGCCCGACTGCCGGTATGCTTGAAGGCAAGCAGGCGGAATTTGTCGTTTTTGACAGAGTATTCCAGACGGGCGGGCACATAGTAATGGTGCACACGTTTTCCGCTCGGCGCATTGTAGTCAATGTCCACATATTGACGTTTTTTCTGGGCATGGAGTAAAACCCGGAAATTACGGCGGTATGTTTCATCATCATAGGGGTCGCCGTCGGCGAACCGGTCGTAATAATATAATTGTTCCGGTTTCCAGAGCGGTGTAACGGAAGCGAGCATATCGTTTAAAGCCTCGAGCTGCTCCTGCGTGAGAAAAAGTCCGATGCGGGAATCGGATAGCAGCGCTTTCAGATAGGATTTTTCCAGGTCGGAAAGGGGTTCCAGAAAAGACGGAGAAAGTTTGGACAGATACAGTTCGCCGTCTTTTGTAAATAAATTCCATGTACCGCTTTCTAACTTGGGGATAATGGAAAGCATACTTTCCTCGAAGCCTTCTTCTATAATCTGTGCGCGGATATCCTGCATGGTAATTGCGTTTTGATTCAATAATAAATGGCGCAATACCTGATAATAGCAGCTATATAGTTCAGAAAAAAGTTCCATTCCTGTAAAAACGCTCCTTTTCTCATTTTTGCATACATGGGTCAAGCGAACATGCTTGCATGTTCATTTGATTCTCAAATCAAGGTTGAAAGATTATCTTTCAACCTTCATCTTTCGTTCGTGCGGTTTGCTTCATCACCTGTTTTTATCTGATACATTTGACACATAGTCTGCAAGTCTCTGTAAAAAAGCTGTTCCACGGATTTGTCGCTGCATTCCAGAGACAGGATGCGGCCTGTAAAAGTGCGTATCCAGGGAAGGAGTTCGTTGCAGTCGAAAACCTCGATTTCATACAGATAAGTATTGGGTGAGAGTCTTGTGACGATTCCGCCCCGGCCTTCCAGTTTCAGGCGGTTTAGAATGTAATTTTCGGACGGCTCCAGTACTTGAAGCGTCATGCGAAGCTTGTCCAGAAAATGTCTGCTTTCATTTTGAAAAGAAACACCCCATAATTTATCACGGTTTCGATTTAGTTTTTCCAGAAGTTCGTCATATTCTTCCGGGGAATCGGCTTCTTGTTGTGTTTTAGAGGTCCTGTTTTTGCTCGGCGCTTCTTCCGGAATACTTTTATCCAGTTGTTTTCCTGCGGCCGGTTTTTCATCCGGGAGTTCGACGGGGGTAACATTTTTAATGGAATCCAGTCGAAAACAGGTAAAGCGTTTGTAGCGACGCATATAACCGCATAAAAAACGCCGGCCGCTTCTGGTACTGATGAAAATCTGCAAAGGAATGCAATGCACTGTACGGATGTTTTCGCTGCGGGAGCTTTTGATGGAAATCTGCACGGCATTTTTCCTGTTCATGGCATTTAAGAGCGCGAAGAGAATTTCATCTTCTAATGTATGTACGAAGAAACTGTGTTTTACGCGAAAACTTCGGTTGTGATAGTTAAGATGCTGTAACAGTGCGTGGGCAGCCATACCGAAAACGCTGGCCATCTGGTAAAAAGCGAGTGCGTCCAAGATATCTTCGTTGGAACGCAGATGGTAAGAAAGTGTGTTGTCCAAAGAAAAAACAACTTTTTTTCCGATTTTTTCTTTCTCTAAGAGTCCTTCTTTGGCATAAGCGTTACATTTTCGGCGAACGGCCTGTACATCGAAAAGAGCTTCATATTCTGAGAGCAGACTGTCCGTTATTTCTTCCGCACACTTTTTTTCGCCGCTTTGTAGCAAGTCCAGTATCAGAAAATGAAGGACAATGTCGTTATCCGTGAAGCTTTTGGTCTGCCATACCCGGAACAGCGGATTGGTATCGAGCAGATTACTGTCGATTGCGAGGGAAATATTAGAGCCGTTTGCAGCATAATCTTTCCGCACATAAGGGGCAAGCCAGCTTTCTAACCGTCTCCGCTCATTATCGTAAGTGCGGGGACTTTTTTCTTTAAAGTCATTTCGGGTTTTGAAGCCATATACGAAAAAGTCACGGACATATTCTCTTGTTTTGGGAAAACTGCCTATCAGTTCCTGAAAATCAGACATGGAATTATTCCTCATAAATTCTTAATATAATGGTGCAAGAAAAACAAATGCCGCTGCGCGTCGCTTGTTTTTCTTTTGCACCATTATATCATAAGATGCTTTGGAATTCTTTGGAAATTACCGATATTTATGGTAACATATCTGTAACAGAATGAGGATGCGGCAGAGGGAATGGGAAAGCTGCGTTTCCTAAAATCTGGAGGTCTGCAGAAGCAGAAGGATGGAGGTAAGAATGAAAAAACTGTTATTAATTACAGGAGACATTGCGGCTGGCAAATCAACTTTTTCCCGCATATTGTCCGGGCGGTATCATGTCGCCGCTTTTCAGAAAGATACGGTGAAAGAGGTTCTTGGAAATTTCATTGGATTTCATAACCGGGAAGAAAATAAAATACTGTCCAATACGGCGATAGAAATGCTGTGTCATATTTTTGAGGGAATCGCGGTATCGGGCGAATCGCTTATTCTGGAAGCAAATTTTCATGAAAAGGAATTAGTAAAACTGCATAAGATTGCGGCCGGGCAGCAATATGATGTCCTGACGCTTGTTTTGCGGGGGGATGCGGACGTCCTGTATTGCAGGTATCTGCATCGCATGAAGGAGGAAAACAGGCATCCTGTGCACCTGTCAACGATATTGGATGTAAAAGAGGATTTTATCAGGACCGCAGAGTGGATTCGAAAGGAAAAGGTTATCGGGAAAAAAATAATTATTGAGGCGACGGATTTTTCCTATCAGGAAAATCCGGCTGTGCTTGAACAAATTGATTTGTTTATGGGGTTGTAAAGAAGATGACTGCAAAGATGATGGCGTTGGACAAATATACAATTCAAAATCGAATGAAGGGCGAATACTCGATTATGGAATCAGTAAAATGGAATATAGAGAACAAAAATGAAGCAAAAGATTTTTTAAGGAGATATTTACAAAAGCTCCCTGGAATGATGACTGAAGCGATGAGGGACAACTTTTGACGATGATGAATTGGTTGCGCTTGCGATGGGGCATATAAAACATTGGTATTCTGCGACAGAATATTATATTGATGAATTATGTGTTAAAACGCGGCTTCAGGGACAAGGTACAGGCGGAAGGTTTATGAATGCCGTGGAAGAATATCTTATGAAAAATGATATCAGGGCAATGTTTTTATTAACGGGTAAAAGTGTGCCGGCATATGATTTCTATAAAAAACATGGTTTTAGCGAACAGGAAAATAGCGCGGCATTTGCCAAAAGGTTATAGTCTTTTGGACAAGGAATATTTCAGGTTAAGGAATATTTTAATATAAGCCATTCATCATGGTCTTATTTTGCGTAAAGTTTTTAATAAAAAGACGAAAATGTGTGGAATGAAAAGCGTATGGAACAGAAGTGTAAGCCATGCGCTTTTTTCTGCTCAAAAAGGAAGGCACAGAAGCGATGGCTTCCTTTTTCATCCTATAGGAAATTGCTGTAATCTAGTGGATGCCGAAAGAAAACAGGCATAAGAAAAGGCATGTCCATACGAGTTCGCAACCTTTTTAAAATGATAATCGCATATCATCCGTATATAATAGCCTTAACAGATACGGAACAGACAAAAATAGTGTAAAGGCCGCAGGAGTGCGGGAAAGGAGGATATGTATGTTCGTATTATATAATGAAAACACCAGATTTCCGGTAAAGATATGGCTGGAAGACGAAAGTCGGTTAGAGGCAAACTGCCTCGAACAGGCATATCACTTGTCGCAGCTGCCTTTTTTACATAAATGGGTTTGCCTGATGCCGGATACACATGCCGGAAAAGGAATGCCAATCGGCGGCGTTATCGCAGCGAAAGATGTGGTTATTCCCAATGCGGTTGGCGTCGATATCGGATGCGGAATGGATTTTATTCCGACCAATATCCGGGTGGAAGATATCCGGGAAGTACAGACCGGAAACGGTATGCTCATACAGGCAGCCGTCGGGAACATCATGCGAGAGATTCCGTTAAATACGGAGCGGTACAAAACACCGCAGGCGTCGGCTGTTCTCGACCGGGCCAAACAGGAAATAGAAAAATATGAAGAGAACGGGGAGTTGGTTCCGCTGATTGAGGACGGTTACTACCAGGCAGGAAGTCTGGGAGGCGGCAATCATTTCATCGAACTGCAGGAGGATGAGAACGGTTATCTGTGCATTATGATTCATTCCGGGAGCCGGCATCTGGGTAAGGCGATTTGTGATTATTTTCACGAAAAAGCGAGAGAACTGAACCGCATCTGGTACAGCGAGGTCAAAGAGGAACATCGACTGGCTTTTCTGCCTGTTCATACGAAGGAAGGACAGCAGTATATCCGGTGGATGAATCTGGCAATGGATTATGCGTTTGAAAATCGTGCGTGCATGTTGGAGAAGACTTGCGCCATTGTAAAAACGCTGATAGAGAAACATACGGGCTGCATTGTTGAATTTGGCGAAGAAGTAAACTGCCATCATAACTATGCGGCATTGGAAAATCATTATGACGCCAATGTATGGGTACACCGCAAAGGCGCGGTCAGAGTACGGGAAGGCGAGATGGCCGTGATTCCGGGCGCGATGGGTTCGTACAGTTATGTGGTGGAAGGAAAAGGGTGCAGAGAGTCCTTTTGTACATCGTCTCACGGCGCAGGCAGAAGCTATTCAAGAAGCGGTGCGATGCAGGCTTTTACGGTGGAAAAAGTCATGGTGGATTTAAAAGAGCAGGGTGTCGTACTCGGAAAGCGTAAGAAAAACGACGTAGCCGAGGAGTGCCGGTTTGCTTACAAAGATATCGACCGAGTTATGGCACAGCAGACCGATTTGGTCACGCCGGTCAGGAAATTGAGGACGGTGGGAGTGGTAAAAGGCTAAGTCGAAGAGATTTTCTAAGGCATCTGAAAAACGCTGCCAAAGAAAATCTAAGATTTGCACAGCAAATCCTCTTCGCCTGAAAGAATGCCCTCTAAAACGGGCATTCTTCCTACTGGGGATTGCGTTGTGAAATTTATGTTGGAAATAATTTATTGTGCGCGGGCATTGGAAGGGGACTTCCTGCCCGGCGGTGCCGGCAGCGTGCTGTCAGGTATATCATAAATATTTCACCAAACTTAACAGATGGTTAAGAAGAAAAAATGGAAAAGACTTGTCAAGTCTGCGGTTCGAATCCGCGCTGAACAAATGTTTCTATCCTGTCTTCGGCACATTCCGCGTCTATATGGCGAAGAATGAAGTGCAGGGCGGACTGTCCGCAGTACGTTCTGCCGGCAAGTCAGTCCGCTGCCTGAAGGTTTGGGATACCGCCGTTCGGAAAATGGGAACAACAGGCCGTTGACGCGACTGACCGGAAATAGTGGGACAGGAAGCGCAAGGCTCTGCCCTTCCCATGAACCGTCTGCTGAACGAAGCTTCCGCATCGGTCTGATGAAGACAGGGCAGGAACATTGACAAAGGGTTGGCCGGGTTGAAAATGAAAGAAAGGTATGGAAACGGATATGAGATATATTATAAAGAACAATCAGGTGGGATTTGTCTTAAAGAACGGTATTTTTCAGAAAATTGTCATGGCGGGAATCTGGCATTTTTCGAAAATACTTGGATATCAGGTGGAAATTGAGGAAATGACTGGAGAGCTGAATTATATGGATGTGCCATATCAGGTGCTTGCGAAAGACCCGATGTTTTTAAAGGCAACCGTACATATGGAAATACCGGACGGCTCGATGGGATTTATTTACAGGAACGGGAATCTGACGGCTTTTGCGAACCGGAAGGAATATACATTCTGGAACGTATTTGATAAGTATGAAATTCGGATAGTTTCTATGGCGGAAACGGAAATGGGGGCGGAAGTAACAAGACAAATGCTTTCCCTCGTTCCGGCGAAATATTATACATGCGTGCAGGTAGGGGAAGGGGAAATCGGTCTTGTATATTACGATAATGTAATGCAGAGGCAGCTTTCCAAAGGTGTATATCGTTTCTGGAATTATACGCACAATGTTACTTATACGGTCCTCGATATGAGGCAGAAGGAACTGGATATTGTCGGACAGGAGATTTTAACAAAGGACAAAATCGGTATTCGGATGAATGTTGCCTGCATGTACAAAATCAAAGATGCGGTGGAATTTACCGCAACGATATCGGATTTGAAAGGGCAGCTCTATTCGGCGGCGCAGCTTGTTGTCCGGGCGATTGTCGGCAATTACAGGCTGGATGAGATTTTGGAAGCGAAGGAACAGATTTCCGGGGAAATTTATGCGGCGTTAAAAGAGCGGGAAGCGATGTTCTGTGTAACCTTTCTGACCGCAGGCATCAAGGATATCATCCTGCCCGGAGAAATCAGGGAAATTATGAATTCGGTGCTCGTGGCGGAAAAGGCCGCACAGGCTAATGTAATTGCCAGAAGAGAAGAGGTTGCGTCTACCCGGTCATTGCTTAACACGGCAAAACTGATGGATGAAAACCGGACGCTTTATAAGCTCAAGGAACTCGAATATCTGGAGAAAATCTGCGAAAAGGTCGGCGACATCTCCGTAAACGGCAGCGCCGGCATCCTGGAACAGTTGGGGAAAATAACGGGGACGGGACAGGCGGTATGACAGGATGAAAAGTCCATCTTGACAAGTTTGCGAGTTCTTTGTTCGGAAATTTTATTTTGAAGCTTGCCCTTTCTATGTATGTTTTGGAGGCGACTGGCTCGGCTGCAGTTTTTGCAGGCATATTATCCGTGGCAATGGTTCCGACGATAATCCTGTCGCCTTTAGGCGGTATTCTTGCCGACAGGGCCGATAAAAGGAAGGTTATGGTCGCATTGGATGCGCTGTCGGGAATTTTTGTCCTGTGTGCCGTACTTTTTCTGTCCGCGCCGATATCCACACAAAAGGCGTTGGGCGTCATAGGCGTCCTGCTTGTGCTTTTGTCGATTCTGGGAGCGTTTGAAACGCCGACCGTACAGGCCTGCATTCCGTCGATGCTGGAGGGCAGTCAGATTATCCGGGGAAATGCCGTCGTGAATCAGATTGCTTCGTTTTCATATTTAACCGCGCCGGTGCTCGGCGGCGTATTGTATGCGGCATTTGGCTTAAAGCCGGTGATGTATGCGAGCGTCGCCTGCTTTGGCATAACGGCGTTGTTTGAGTGCTTTATCCGGTTGGATTCGCAGCGTATCGAAAGCGAAGAGGGTGTTTTTGAGATAATCCGGCGGGAATCGGTTTTCTGCTTCCAATCGGCAATGGATTGCGGTATGCTGTTAATTTGTTTTCCTTCTGCGCAATGCAGATTGCCATCAGTGTATTTTCCATTTTTGCGGTGTCTCTGATTCAGCAGCGGACGCCGAGCCATCTTGTCGGAAAAATCATGGCTTATACGTCGGCAGTTACGTTATGCGCGCAGCCGATGGGACAGATGGTCTATGGCTTTTTATTTGACCGGTTTGCCGATGTCGTTTATCTCGTCTTCATTCCGACAGGGATAATCGCGGGTCTGGTCGGGTTGCTGTCAAAAAGGGTCTTTGATGAGTTGTAAAAAGGATATGTCAGCCTGCGTTGTCAAATTTCCAACACTGGTTGGTGGCTGTTTACGGTGAAAAGCGATATACTCATACCATCAATTTCAAGGAGGCGCGGTCATGAAGTTTAATGAAAAACTTGTATCTATCAGGAAAAAACAGGGGTTATCTCAGGAAGAGTTGGGAATGGAACTACAGGTATCGCGGCAGACCATTTCCAAATGGGAAACGGGTCAGTCTTATCCGGATTTTCAAAGTCTGGTCATGCTGAGTGATTATTTTGGGATGTCATTGGATGAACTGGTAAAGGACATCGATGTGCAGGATATCAGAGATAAAAATCTGACAGATGAGAAAGTCGCTTCTATTTTCTCCGATGTTCAGAAGATGAAAGATATTCTGGAAAAAGGGTGGAGGATAATTGGCTATGTGGGATGGGGCATTCTTATATATGTTGCCGTATGCTTTGTGGTAAAGCTGCTTTTTTTCTGAAGCGGCGGGCAGGGGCGCTGATTCCTGCAAAGAAAAATGCAGGCTGTTCAGAGGTATTCCTCAAAACAGCCTGTAAATTCTTGGAACACAGGCTGCTGAGCCTGCGTTTTTTACAGATTATGAACCCGCAAAGCCCGAATCGCGTTCAGGACCGCGATGACCATAACGCCCACATCGGCAAAAATGGCGAACCACATATTGGCGATGCCGAGTGCGCCGAGCCCGAGGCAGGCAAATTTAATCACGAGTGCAAATACAATGTTCTGGTAGACGATAGACAGACATTTTCTGGAAATTTTAATGCCTTTGGCAATTTTCATCGGGTCGTCGTCCATCAGGACGACATCGGCGGCTTCAATTGCTGCATCGGAGCCCATCGCCCCCATTGCGATACCGATATCCGCGCGGGAGAGAACGGGAGCATCGTTGATACCGTCGCCGACAAAAGCAAGTTTGGAACTTGCCGGCTTTGTTTTTAGCAGTTTTTCCACTTCCGTCACTTTATCGGCCGGCAGCAGTTCGCTGTGAACTTCATCCACGCTCAGTTCGGCGGCGACTTTCTCCGCAACGCGTTTTGAATCTCCGGTCAGCATGACGGTTTTTTCGACGCCCGCTTTTTTCAGCGCGGCAATTGCTTCTTTCGCGTTGGGCTTTTCGATGTCGGAAATTACGATATGCCCGGCGTAAGCGTCATCGACGGCGACATGAATAATGGTTCCGATGCTGTGGCATTCTTCGCAGGAGATGCCGAGCTGTTTCATCAATTTCAGATTCCCTGCGGCCACCGTGTGTCCGTCTACTCTGGCGGTGAGTCCGTGACCGCTGATTTCCTCGATATCCGATACGCGGCTCCGGTCAATTTCCTTTCCGTAAGCTCTCTGTAAGCTTTTGCTAATAGGATGGGAGGAAGCGCATTCCGCCAACGCGGCGTATTCCAGAAGTTCTGATTCTTCCATCGTATTGTGATGTATGCCGTTTACTTCGAAAACACCCTGGGTCAGAGTGCCGGTTTTATCGAAGACGACCATTCTGGTCTTTGAGAGGGTTTCCATGTAATTGGAGCCTTTTATCAAAATGCCTTCTTTACTCGCGCCGCCGATTCCCGCGAAGAAACTCAGCGGAATGCTGATGACGAGCGCGCAGGGGCAGCTGATAACAAGGAAAATTAAAGCGCGGTAGAGCCAGTTGGCCCATCCGGCGTCAGCGCCCGTGATGAGGTTGAACAGGGGCGGCGCTATGGCAAGCAGCAGGGCGGCTGCACAGACGGCGGGGGTATAGACTCTCGCAAATTTGGAGATGAAATTCTCCGATTTAGATTTTCTGGAACCGGATTCTTCCACAAGCTGCAAAATTTTGGAAACGGTCGATTCGCCAAACTCTTTGGTCGTTTGTATTTTCAAAACACCGGTCAGATTGATACATCCACTGATTACAGCATCTTTGGCCGACACTTCACGAGGCAGGCTTTCTCCTGTCAGCGCGCTTGTATTGAGAGAGGAGGTTCCTTCCATAATCACGCCGTCAATGGGAATTTTTTCACCGGGCTGCACGATAATCATGCTGCCGATGGAGACTTCATCCGGTTCCACCTGTTCCAGAATGCCGTTACGTTCGATATTTGCGTAATCCGGACGAATATCCATCAGCGCGCTGATATTTTTGCGGCTTTTTCCGACCGCATAGCTTTGGAAAAGCTCGCCAATCTGATAAAAGAGCATAACGGCAATGGCTTCGTTGTAGTCGCCGCTTTTTTCATAAACGGCAAGCGCGATTGCGCCGATAGTCGCGATGGCCATCAGAAAATTTTCATCGAACATCCGGCCGTTTAAAATACCTCTTCCTGCTTTCATTAAAATATCATATCCGATTATCAGATAGGCGGTCAGATAAAGCAGCATCCGAAGCCAGCCGCCCACCGGTATGAAATTCAGGACAACCAGCATGAGTGCGGCAATGATGATGCGGACGAGCATCTTTTTCTGCTTCTTTTTCATAAAGAGTCCCTCCTTGTCGTTTTATTAATTTCGGACAAAATTGCTTAAAATTCAATTTCGCAGTCCGGCTCTACTTTTCGGCATGCTTTCAGGACTGCCTTCATGACTTGTTTCGGTTCCTGCCCTTCTTCAAATTCAACTATCATTTTCAGTGCCATAAAATTGACGGTTGCAGAAGCGACGCCGGGTGTCTTGCGGGCAGCTTCCTCCATTAAATTAGCGCAGTTAGCACAATCAACTTCGATATTGTAGGTTTTTTTCATGATAAATTCTCCTTTTCAAATTTTATCAATTAAGCACTTGTTTAATTGAACTAATTGCAGTATACTGAACGACAGAAGAAAAGTCAACCGACGAAAGACAGTCTTTACCGAAAAGGAGAAAAGACTTTCTAAAAAGGAGAAAAGACTCCCTGAAAAAGGAAAGGCTGAAACTGCAGCGTTTTTGTTGAGAGAATGGAGGTTTGTTATGTCGAAAGTATCATTGCCGCATTATCACGGTGAGAACGGTCGGGAAGAATGCCTGAAAGAACAGTTGGATAAACCGGAGAATTTTCAGGCAGTTGCCGATATTTTCAAGTTGCTTGACGATACGAGCCGGGTGCGTATTTTCTGGCTGTTATGCCATTGTGAGGAATGTGTCATCAATATTTCCGCGTTGGTGGAAATGACGAGTCCGGCCGTTTCTCATCACTTACGACAGTTAAAAGCGGGCGGATTAATTGTCGGACGCAGAGAAGGAAAAGAAGTTTATTACAGGGCATCGGATACGGAGCAGAGCAGACTGCTGCATCAGGCCATCGAAAATATCATGGAAATATCCTGTCCGGAGCGAAAGGAGCGGTGATTTTGCAGGAGGGCAAAGAACGGATAGAAAATGAAATTGTTGTGTTTCCCGGTATAACGCTTTCTTTTCAGAATGATATGACGGAATCTGCTTTGTGCGGCCAGAAGGCGGAAAAAGATTGTCTTGAAATTAATTACTGTCGAAAAGGGCATATCGGATGGACGACGACGGATGGCAGGATTGTTCATCTGGGGCCGGGAGACTTCTGTGTTCGTACCAAAGGCTTATGCGCCGGTTCCGGGAGAACGATTCCGAATGGCCAATATGAGGGACTGGCGGTCTGTATCGATTTGAAGCGGTTTGAGCAGTCGCCGCCGGAATTACTTAAAGAAACCGGAATTACCGGACGAATGCTGACGGAAAAGTTTTGTTGTCGGAGTGATTTGGGCAGCGAGGGATTTGGCGAAGCGCATTATGCGGTCTTTTTTGGAAATGAAAAGACAAAGGCTATCTTTGAGGGATTTTATAATAAGAAGGAAGTATTTCAAAAGCCCTATTTCCGGGTGAAAACACTGGAACTGCTGCTTTTTCTGGGGGAGACGGACAGCGGTCAGGGAAAAGAAGCGGGGAAATACCGGCCTGAGCAGGTGGAGACGGTCAGAGAAATGCACGAGTATCTTATGCGCCATATGGAAAAGCGGATTACCATCGAGGAACTGGCCCAGAAATATCTGATAAATCCGACTACGCTGAAAGCCGTATTCAAGGAAGTATACGGAGAGTCTCTTGCTTTACACATGAAAGAACATCGTATGGAAAAAGCGGCGCGTCTGCTCAGTGAGACGAACGACAGCATCGCCCGGATTGCGGAAGCGGTCGGATACGGGAGTCAGAGCCGGTTCTCGACGGCCTTTAAAGAGGTCTATCAGATGCTGCCTCTGGAATATCGGAAGGTGCATGCGGGAAGAGGGCATTGAGGCGCTTTGGCGGGATTGAAAAAAGGATTGAAAAAATTAAAAAAAGGAATTAAAAAACGAAAATTTCCCTCTTGCTAAATGCTTTAAAGTATGATATTATATCATTCGTTAGGTTGCTTGTGAGAGCATGGCTCCGTGGTCAAGCGGTTAAGACATCGCCCTTTCACGGCGGTAACACGGGTT
>CAJTRK010000047.1 GCA_910578475.1 uncultured Lachnospiraceae bacterium
AGAGGTTGCTGCTAAACGTGACGAAACTTCATCGTCACGTTTTCGAGAATCCAGGTGAAAAGCTTGATTTCCCTTGCTTTTCTAATATTGACACATTTTAGCATTGTTCGGTAGGAATTAAAAAATTTCAAACAAAAAATATTATCAACACTTTAACATTTCATTTTTCACACCGACACATGAATACAATAGATACACACTTTTTATAAAATACTGCTGCCAAATCAAATATAAACTATCCCGACTAAAAAATGCCATTACTCGCATCATTACAAGCAATGGCATTACTGACATCCAATATTTTCTAATTCCTGTTCCATGATAGTCCTTATCTTATCAATATCCGTAAATAACAAATGAATCCCACGGTTATACAACGCAAGCACTTCCCCTAAATTTTCCGTAAGAATCCTGTTCAATTCATTATGTACTGTTATCGGCTTTCCATCAACTGTATGTATATGATGAAAAAATTCTGTAATAATGGGAAAAGCATTCTGAATCAAAAATGCATTCTCTTTTCCTGCAAATTTACCAATGATTATTGTATTGCATTTTCCGTATTTTCTCTTCTTCTTTTCTACAATGACCTTATACTTTTCTACCTGTGAACTTATGGGAATCATCCAATAAAGGGCTTGATTCTTTTTATCCTGTATTGCATAAAAATGTGGGCGATAATTTCCATTTTCTTTATTGCTCATCAAGTATTTATCCTGCACCTCATCAAAAAACTCATCTTTGATATGATAAGAATATCCCTGCCGTATCTCCATATACTGTAATATTCTCCTTTGGGCAAACTTCATATTATGCAAATCCCCACCGACATCAGCCGATGGGGAGCATTTACGCACTATACCATTTATACCTCACCTGTATAGCAAGTGGCATCATTTACGAACTGAATCACTTATACCCCGCACCATCAGCAAGCGGCAAACATTTACTTCTACTCATAGTATATACAGCTTATGAGAAATAATCAACCTGTTTTTCAATTTTTTTGCACTGGACTTCTTATCCATTTTTTGATTCTCTGTAAAACCTCTGTAAATTCCTCTGACAATCAGCATTTTCCCCAGAAAACATCAGCATTTCAAGGCTTGTGTTCGCTTCCTCCTGTGCCACATAAACACAGTGCATGGCAGCCGCCACGCCCATATTCTGTCTGTTATTTTCTCCACCTTCGCAGGAATCTATAAGCAATACTCCAAAAAACAGCGTGTAGAAACAGAATCAAAAAAGGAAACCACATTTTATCAGCATACCCGTTTAATAAATCCATCAAACCATAAAAAGTCGCGCCGGACGGAAGGACATAAGAAAGCCCAAACATGATGCTGTCTTTCGGAACCGCTAAATAAAAAAAGACTGGCGGCGCAATGAACAAAATCATAATCACTTTGATACAGGCAATCCCCGTCATCAGTCCTTCTGAAAAGCGTCCGATAAACAATCCCATCAACGCTGCTATATAGGCGGAAAGCGTGATGATGCCAAGAAGCGGCAATGTCTGCAAAAAGTCTGTCCGCACACAAATAAACGCCGTTATGACGGTTGATGCCGCACTACCGATAAAGCCTATCATAATCTTCTGTATCATGTAGGATTGTGCCGTCATCGGAAGAATCCTGTGAATCAGCGCAACGCCGTCTTCTTTTTCACCAATGATATTCATTGCGTTGAACGTGCATCCCATAAACATGGCGGTAACCAGCGTTATCACAACCAGCAAAGATTTCAGGCCTTCGTTTTCATCCGATACCGGAGCGATTGTTTTATCATACGCATATTCTGCTGCCCGGTCTTCATATATTCGGGGAAGCGTATCGGCTATTACTTTATTTACCTGTAATTCATCGCCGGACAGAAATGTACGGATGCCGTCGTCCGCCTGCAGGACGCCTATCATTTGCGTCGATGGATTGTTGACTGCCTCTTCCAGTTCGCCGCGTGTCTCATATTGTGTAACGCAGCCATTCGATTGCAGCCAGGCGGCCGTTTCATCGGAAAGATTATCCTGCACAATGCCGAACGACGTTTCGCTTATCGAGCGAAAACTGACGCCGGAAAGCATATTCAGCGCGATGCCGGCAAGCACAGGCAGCAAAAAAGTCAGAATGCACATTTTGTCCCGCCGGATATTTTTCAATTGATATTTTAACCCTTTCATTTTAATAACCACACCTCTCTTTCAACCTTTTATCCTTCCTTCGCCATTTCACGGATGAATGCACGATGCGCGAGCAGAAACAGCAGTATGATTGCGCCAAAACAGGCGGCATAATACGGCAGGCCGGGCATTGGCTCCGAGAAGTACGCCCCTTTCATCGCCGCAAATAGATGGTACATGGGATGATACACAATCCACCCCCACGAGACGCCCGTCTGTCCCGCCAAAAAAACAGGCGTTGTAACGAAAACGGCAATCACCAGATAAAACAGGGAAAATTGTTTAAAATCCGGCAGTCTTACCGCGCAGAGAAACCCCGTCAAAGCCATCATAAGAGATACTATTCCCGTCTGCACAGAAACAGCCGGCAAAACAGCAATTCCATGCCATAGCCCAAGATTCCATACGGTTAATAACGCCGCAAAAATTAAATCCGAGAGCAGAAATAGAAACAGTTTTGACAGAATAAACATTGCCCTGCTGGCCGGCAATATTCCATGTACCCGGATTACACCCATCTGTTTTTCTTTGAACAGCATGGAGGCCAGCCCCAAAAAGCCGACCGCAGATAATTCGAAAAACAGAAATTCCGCGGTAATTTCACGGCGGCTTTTCATTTCTTTGCTGTTTGTGCCAATCACGTCCGCATGCCCTTCCGCCGTTCCGTTTAATACTGCCTCGGCCCATATGATGCGGTAATTGTCGATAGTATCGATGCCGGATGCCAACATGTATAATTCCGGTTTGCCGGAGGAAAGGTCGATGCCGACAGAATATTGGTCCGCACAGGCTTTTTCAAAATCTTCCCTGTCATCCAGCGGAATCATATACTTCGATACGGCGGCCTGCCTGCCCTGCGGGTCATATAAATAAACGGGGTAAATCTCCTGGTCCATATTCACATAAATGAAATTGATATAACAAGAATACAAAATAAGAGAGGCAAACGCCAGGATGAAAAACTTTCCGGACAGCATAAGCCGGAAGTCCTTTTTCAGAAAATGAATGAATCCTCTCCACATCAGGACAGCCTCCTTCCCGTATACCGGATGAAAATATCTTCCAAAGTCGGTTCCTGCGAATGAATGCTTATTACTTCGTCATACGCAAAAGAAATTCCGTTTTTCAGTTCTTCCGCCTCTATGGTCCGCTCTTCCCGTCTGCCCTGACAGAGACAGGCAATCCGTATACTGTGCCCGCTGTTTTGCTCCTTCAGGTTCCCCGGCGTATCGAGGGCCGCAATCTTTCCGTCGGAAAGAAAGGCTACCCTGTCGCAGAGCAGGTCGGCGTCCAGCATATTATGCGTTGTCAAAAAGACCGTCGTTCCTTTCTGCCGCTCTTCTTCTATTATCCTGCGGAACAGAACGGCTCCTGCCGGGTCAAGGCCGCTGGTCGGCTCGTCTAAAAAGAGCAGCCTGGGATTGCTGATTAAAGCTCTGGCCATGCTGACGCGCTGCCGCATCCCTTTGGAATAAGAAGACACCGGCTTTTTCAAAAAATCCCGCTTAAATTCCAGCTTGTCAAGCAGCTCCTCCGCATCCCGCAGCTGTTCCTTTGGGTAAAAAGAAGAAAAATAATGCAGATTATCCAACGCGCTTAAATTGGCGTACAGATAGGGAAATTCAAACAAAACGCCGATTTTACGGCAAAGTTCCTGCGAATCCGAATGCCTGATATCTTTTCCGAACAAAGATACCACGCCTCCATGCCCTTTTAAGATACCCGTCAATATTTTTTGCGTTGTAGACTTCCCGGAGCCGTTCGGCCCCAAAAATCCGAATATTTCTCCGTCTTCTACGGTAAAGTTCAGGCCGTGTAATGCCTGTTTGTCCTTCCCGTAGGAATAAGTCAGGTCTTTTACCGAAATCATTCCTCATCCCCCCATTTCCCGTACCGTTCCTTTTTCTTTTCCCGCTCCCGCCTGCTCCACCATTTCATGAACCTGACTTTAAACGGGATGATGATTGCCAACACCGCCAGAATAACAAGCCACCAGTGCCACTCCAAACCCCAAAACATAATAACGCCTCCTTCGTATGCGGAAATTCTGCATCCTTCATAATAAGAAAATTCTGCCTTCTTTATATGCGAAAATTCCCTCTTGATGAAATGAGCATAAGAAAACGGGTTGAAGTCGGTGTGAGGCTGACGTGAAATCTCTGTGAAATTTTTGGAGCAGACAAAAAAGTTCCTGTCCCCTTTCGGAAACAGAAACTTTTTAAAACAGACAACATATTATTTTCCAACAGGAAGCGAGAAATAAAACTCCACGCCCTCTTCCTTATTCCGGACGCCGTAAGACAAATGCCGCATAGACAAAATCTGCGCGACTATCGCCAGCCCCAATCCCGAACCGCTGTAACCGGAATTTTGGCCGCGATAAAACTTTGTCCAGATTTTGGACAAAGTTTCCTGCGGAATCGGCATCCCCTGATTAAAAACAGAGAACTCCAACATACCGCCGTTTTCCTTCAGTGACAGCTTCAAAACGCCTCCCGGACGGACATTCCTTTTCGCATTGACAATCAGATTGTCCAGCGTCTGCTCCATCCGGCTCTTATCGGCTTCGACATATACAGAATGTTCCGGCAGCTCATATTGCAGAACAAAATCGGCATCCGGAGTATCAATCAATAATCTTCCGGCGACTGTTTCAAGAAATTCGACAAAATCAAAACGCTCCGGATGAAGCTGCGCCGCGCCGTTTTCCAACGCGGATAAATCAAGCAGCGTGGTAATTAAATGGTTCATGCGCTCCGTTTCCGCTATGATAACTTCGGCATATTTTTGTCTTTTTGCCTCGTCCGTCTCGTCCTGCAGTCCTTCGGCATAGGCCCGTATCACGCCTAACGGCGTTTTCATTTCGTGGGACAGATTGTCCACCAGTTCTTTTCGCTCTGCCAGAAGGCATTTCTTTTGCTCTATGTCCTGTTCCAATCTTTCATTGGCGCTCTCCAAATCCCTGAATGCCTGCTGCAGGCTTTCGGCCATTTTGTTTAAACTCGCGGACAGTTCTCCAAATTCATCCGTTGTCTTTATGGTACATGGCGTGGAAAAATCCAAATGTGACATCTGACAGGCGGCCCGGTTCAGTTTGGCGAGCGGCTCTGAGATAAATCGTCCCATCAGATAATCTACCGTAAGAACAAGAAGAATAACGAAAATAAGCCAAATCAAAACAGACAGGTCTGAATCCGGGAATAGCCTGGTTGATATGACATAAGAAATCATCAGGATAATTCCGGCCAGTTTTGAAATCATGATAAGTTTTCTGCGGACCGTCCGCAATGTGAAATAGTCCTTTCTGTTCATGCCTGCTCTGTCACCTCAAATTTGTAGCCGGACCGAATGAGCGTAACGATATGTTTTCCCTCATTTCCCAACTTTTGCCGTAAAGTCTTGATATGGGTATCAACGGTTCTGGTCGTCCCGTCAAAGTCATATCCCCAAATACGGTTCAGGAGCTGCTCCCTGCTGAATATCTGTCCTGCATTTGCCATAAAAAAATGAAGCAGCTCATATTCCTTGTGGGTCAGCGCGATTTCCGCACCGTCCAGAAAAACCCTGTGGGAAGCCGGAACGATTGCGATTTTTCCGGCGGCCAGAGTTTCTGCCGGCGCAGAAGAAGAACGCCTCAGCAGGGCATTCACCTTTGCCAGCAGCACTTTGGGACTGAAAGGCTTTGTCATGTAATCGTCCGCGCCTAATTCATAGCCTTTCAGCTTATCATTTTCATCACTTTTGGCCGTCAGTAAAATAATGGGAAGACTGCTCATCTCCCTTGCCATTCTGCAGACCGAAAAACCGTCGAGATGAGGCATCATCACATCCAGTATCATCAAATCCATCGGATTGTTTTTCAGGATTATCATTGCGTCCACGCCGTCATCTGCCGTAAAACAGGTGTGACCGCCCCTCTGTATGTATTCAACGATAATGCTCTGCATATTCTTTTCATCTTCGACAACCAGAATGTTCGCCATATGATTATGACTCCGCCTTTCCAGGGTAAAATATTCACACTCTTATGATATCACCATATCGCTGCATTATCCATTGTTTTGTATTCAGCTAAATGTGGAAAAAGCATCCACTTTTGTCACACCGTCCGCATGAATATACACGTCCATATATGTGATATCGTTTTCCTGATACTCGTATTCAAAGCAGCTGATGATATTTTCCTGATTCTTTTCTTTGAAATTATTTGCCTGAAAATATTCCATAATCAGTTTATAGGCATTGGGAATCCTTTCAAACGGCTGAATAAACGGCTCTTTAATCGTGATTACACCATAATCGGCTTCTTTATTCTCCATATAATTGACGCCGGGACAATCCGTCCTGAAATCATCCGGAATGACACAGGCTGCAACATATCCGTGGAGTCCAAATCGATTCTGCTGTTCCTGTGTCACAAAAGGGAAATCCCATCCGATAAGCTTAGCATCCGGACATAACTTTTTGAGACCACTGTTTTCCGCCCATCTTTCCATATGGCCCATCGCGTCGCTTTCCGGGTCCTGAGAAATAATCACATAGCTGGCCATTTTAAACGGCGCGACTCTTTTAATCCTCACTTCTGAATAAATTCCACTCTGGTCAGACAACTCTTCTCTCACGAGGGTGTCAAGCTTACACGCAAAAATCCCACACAGTTCCACAAGTCTATCCAGCTCCGGAACCACTTCATCAGATTCCCATCTTGACACAGTCTGCCTGGTTACGCTCATTCTGTCGGCAAGCTGCTCCTGTGTAAATTTTTTCTGTTTCCGCAAAAAACTTATATTATTTCCTAAACTCATTTTTTTCCTCCATTCTGTTCAAATGATTGTCCAATGGCCACCGGTCAACTCTGATTATGTCATAATAAATCATGCAAATCCACCAACCATCATATGCTTTTTTCGACATCTGTGTAACATCTCATGTTACAGGCTCATCCGTTCGAATTAAATGTTTCAACATTTATATAATCCACATAAATGTTTGGGATATCCAGTCCAAGTTCTTCCGCCACAGGAAATTCAATTCCATTCTGCATTTCAGAATCAGGATTTTTTTCTTTCTGATTCCTTTAAAACCGGTATTCTTTTATATTTTTAAAATCATTGTTTAAAGCATAAAAAACCCGATTTTCTTTCACAGAATATACAAAAGAAACCCGCGTTGCCCAGAGTCCCTCCTGCCGCACAGATTCCAATATGCGAAAGGCATCAGCGACAGAAAAATTGTCATTCTGCCTTTTCAGCTCTTTATCAGCCCTCTCAAATCTGTCATCTCCGGGCACTATGTAAGGTCTGGTGATTTCCGGATTCAGTACCGAATAGTTGGTAATCAGTGAATATTTCGTATGCTCAAAACGGTGTCCTATCCCAGGTTCAATGATAAGAACACGTCCGTTTTTATCAGAAAGCATCGCCTGCATGGTCGCATCTTCTGCATATACAATTTTTTTGTTTTGGACAATACTGCATGCCTCGTCAAATAAAAGTTCGCCCTTAATATAACGTTCTGTCAAGTCAGCAACTGTAATATGTCCCTCGCCGCTGCGATATGCACCATTCTGATTCCCATTCACATAAAGCAGAGTCCCGACATTGCCATTTCTATTGATTCCATGAAAAGAGTGATATTGATTATCTGGCATTTTAATACCGATAAAAAACCTGTCCTTTTCTGCAATAACCTTATGCGTCCATACAGAAAGGTCAATGTCAAAATTAAATCCGACAACTGTATCTTCTCCGTTATAAACAAATCTCGTACACATACTCATCCTCCATAAGTTCTTTGCTGCATCCCGACTGTATTGCCGCTATGTTTCGGGCGATTTTTTCATCCGGCCAGTCCCACCATCTGATACAAAGCAAATCGGAAACCGTCTTTTCGTCAAACCGTTTTTTAATCGGCTTTGCCGGCACGCCTCCTACAATGGTATATGGCGGCACGTCTTTTGTAACGACGGCACGCGCGCCGATAATTGCCCCGTCGCCAATCGTAACTCCTGCCAAGATAACAGCTTCAAATCCAATCCATACATCATTGCCGATTATAATATCGCCTTTATTATCCCAACTCCTTGCCACATCCTTTTTTTCCAGCCCCCATTCTTCATAAAAAAGCGGAAAAGGATATGTGCTCTGCGAGGCTGACGTATGATTGGCGCTATTGAAAAGAAATTTTACCCCGCAGGGTCATTATAAAAGTCGTTATACATCGTATAAGCGCCAACTTCAATGTTGGGATTTGTAATCACATTTTGAAGATAAACCGTCTGCGTATCTTCCGTCCGCGGATATCGTTTCTTCGAATCAGCCATTTTAAAATCCTCCTTCCAGTCATATAAAATAATCTTATTCATCCGCTGCGACGTTTTCAATACACCAAACATTACAGACGCATTGTATAAAAAATCGTCGCTCGGCAGCGGACATTAAGAGTATGCCTGCGGCAAACTCTGAGAATGCTTCGCATTCTCCTTGAATGGTTTACACTGTCGCAATTTCCTATATGATAAAAAGAGCCGCCTTTTTTCAGGCAGCTCCATCACTATTTCTGATATATAATTTTTCTGATGGCATAAACCGAAAGATGGTAAAAATCCGCAAGATTTTCCACAGACATTCCTTGCTTATAATCCGAAATAATCTTTTTATTACGGTCGTCAAGCTCTTTTCGGTAACCGGATAATTCTCCCCAAGACTTATGTTGTTCCGTTTTGGCCGGAATATAGATATAACCTGCCTGCACATACTTTTGCAATTCTTCAACTAACATAACTGGGAGAATTTCATTTGCATTTCTATATTTCATATGCGGCTTCCTCTTTGATTGATTAAGTCAAGCAGCAAAGCCAGCAATCCGTGTCAGCGACTGAAAATTACTCCATGCAGGCGTCGCTTATACTGGCTTTGCATGGAGCCCGGCTTTATTTTTTCTTTTTTTATTTATGCACATACTTTCTGCACCCATAAATCTCACCGCCAAAATATTATTGTATTGAAAGTATAACACCATGTTTTGAGCAATTCAAGTGGGGGCATGGGATGCCGTGAGTGATGGCATATTGACAATATCAGAATGTACCTCGAATCAATCGTCCACAGTAAACAAGGCGGTAATGGACCCGTGATATTGGTCTGAATGTTGTCGCTCGTGTTCCTTCTTTTGAGCGCAAAAAGACGCATAGTTTACAATTTCCTGTTCCATGCGCCTTTACCAACACATCCGCAGATGCGCGTTATTTTGATATTGAATTGGGGACTTGATTATGCTAATTGCATAACCGCTCTTTCGATTTCTTCTATATCATCTGAGGTCAATTCGGGGAAAAAGGCAGAAACTTCTTCCACTTTAATACGTCCTTTTTCTATCATTGTTATCACGTTTTGTTTTGTCGTTTCTCTTTCCATATCTTTCGCATAAGTCCTCATAATCTGCTCATCATCAAATAAACTCATCATAATCGTTACTACCTCCACTTCCTTGCTGCTTATTTAAATCGTCCGACACCTTACCACCTTAATTTCTAAAAATCCATACTTATGGAACTGCAAATGTTCCATAAGATGTGACACAAGATACGATATATCCTACTCCTGTCACACTTCGATTATACAAAAAAATGGTATCATATCCATTCATGGGATGAAATAGCGCAAGCTATGTGTCAATCTGAATTAGTGCATGAAACGAACATCGTACTCAGCTTTGTTCCGCTTGCAGCCTCGGTGCGTTTTGGCGCATTTCCTGTATTCCTTATAACATCTATATGCAGTGCTGCCTTTGATTTATTGTTTGTTATTATGCAAAGATATAACAGATTTCGTATACTAAAAATGGTTCTGCGAGAGAGATAGGATTTTCAGAAAGAATACTGTGAAAAATAAATTTTTCACAGGCAAATTCGCGCGTTGAGCAAGAATGGAGATTACTATGCAGAAAACAGAACAGGCGGAAATAAGTGTCAGATAGTAATGAACAGAAGAAATTGGCCGGTGAGCTCACCGGAAGACTATGGCTATTGAGGATATAAGGAAACAATCTTGCGGAAAATGTTAAAAAAACGGGCAAAAGAGGAAATGTAAGTTGGTAGATTTCGACTGAAACGCCTTCTATAATTAAGATACAAAAATACAGGAGGTAACAATATGAGCTTAGGAAGCAGTCTTTACAATGCAAGGAAAAAAAGCGGATTGTCACAGGAACATGTGGCAGAAAAACTGGGAGTAAGCAGGCAGACAATTTCCAAATGGGAACTTGATGAAACACTTCCGGACATCAGACAATCAAAGCGGCTGTCTAATCTTTATCATCTCACATTGGATGAATTGATTGACTTTGATATTGACCTTAAAGAAATCGAACAGATTATCGAAAATTCAAACAAAGAAAAGCAAAATAATATTGACTGGAGCAGCGCATGGAGCAAGAAATATCCAATTTTAGCAACTTACCTGTCATTAGATGGAATAGAAAAGTATTCAGCGCAGATAGAAAATATCTGTAAAAAAGTAAAAGCCGAATTTGATTTCTCTGAACTGGATACCTTTTTGGTTGTAAAAGACATCGTATATCGGATATATAAAAAACAAAATGAAAAACTGAACACAGAAAAGAAGCAGGAGGAAACAAAGATATGAATAAATCCTGGAAACAAAAGTTCCTGACAATCTCCATCGGTCAAATGGCTTCATTGATTGGCAGCTCTGCCGTTCAATTTTCACTGATTTGGTGGATTGCCAGCGAAACGGGTTCGCCGATTATGATGGGGCTTTCCGGACTGGCTGCGTTTTTACCGGCAACTCTTTTAAGCCCTGCTGCCGGAATCGCCGCGGACAGATATCATAGAAAATACATTTGTATTTTGGCAGATTTATTTATCGGATTCAGTGCAATGGTATTTGCCGTCCTGTTATGGAAATATGATATGCCTGTATGGACAGCGTTAGTCGTGCTTTTTTGCAGAAGCGTCGGTAATGCTTTTCATCAGCCGGCATTTCAAGCTATGATTCCGCAATTTGTTCCGGCGGATGAACTGGTGCAGGCGGGGGGATGGAATCAAATGCTTGCCTCCGGTTCTTTTTTACTGGGACCGGCACTGGGAGCTGCGTTGTACGCCTCTTTTACGCTTCCGGTCATTTTGCTGACAGATTTGATTGGAGCTGTTATCGCAAGTATTATGTTGGGAATTGTGTATATTGCGCCAGTGGAAAAGACAGTACATGAAAAACATAATACGCTCAGGGAATTAAAGGAAGGGATAGATGTTTTTCGGGCAGATAAAGCGCTGATTCTGTTAATTGCTACGGAAACTTTATGTATGATATTTTATTTGCCTTTATCCTCTTTTTACCCTTTGATGACCAGTGACTATTTTCATGCGTCTGCATGGCATGGAAGCGCAGTAGAAGTTTTGTATGCAATGGGAATGATGACTACGGCATTTCTTTTTGGAAACATCATCAAAGTAAAACGGCATTTGTCAGTTTCTTATTTTGGATTGCTCGGCATAGGCGTTGTGTCTGCAATCGGAGGTATTTTGCCGCCCAAGATGTGGGCATGGTTTATTTTTGCTTTCATATGCGCAGTTATGGGAGCGTTTGGAAACGTTCATAGTATTCCATTGATTGCTTATATGCAGACAACGATTCCGGCAGAAAAAATGGGAAGAGCATTTTCGCTGATTGCTTTGGCTGCGTCTCTTTCTATGCCGTTAGGTCTGCTGATTAGTTCTCCTGTCGCAGAAAAAGTAGGGGTTCCTATCTGGTTTCTGATATCCGGAACCGGAACAACAATCATAACCCTTATTAGTCTTTGGATTCATCATAAAATCGCAAACCAAGTCGATGATTAAATGAAAAACGCATAAGGGCAGCGGACAGCCTTTATTCATAAGACAGACCATTAAAAGATAGTATTTCCTCTTCCATTATGATAAAATAAACACACTAAAACGAAAGGCATGGTAATTGAGATGGCATACAATTTTAAGGCAGATTGGAATCAATTCCAGAAAGCCACGACACAATTTTTGAATGAAAATCGTTACAGCGCATCCTGTCAGATTTGGAACAACGACATGACCAAATTGGTCAATGACTACAAACAGGAAGAGATGGCATGGTACAACAGCACGCAGATTACGGAAAACGGATTTATGACGACGACATAAAATCTGTGGTATACACATTATCTTAATAAAAGACGGCTTATGGCACTCGGCCTGACCGCGCATTATGATTACATAAAACCTACAAAATATGTGAAAGAAGAGGGCCAGAGTTATCCCTATTGGACTTATAGCCATGATGGGAAAAATTTAATCTGTAAAATCAGCGATAAGATGAATTACAGGAAAACTTTTCACGACAGGAACCGCTGTGTCTGGTCGGATGAACGGAAAAAAACGTCCGGAGAATACTATATGATTCAGTCCAGAAGCATGAACGGAAATTATATCTGTCCAAGCTGCGGTTGGGAAGGCGCGCTGGAATGTTTTGTGGACGGCTGCGACTATTGCCAGACAAAATTCCACATTGAAGATTTGAAGCAGAAGGTTTCTTCCGTATATAATCCGGGTGATTGGACGCAGCACAGGGACGGTTTTACGATTCATAAGCATTTTGTGCCCATGTTTGTGGCGCTTAGTATCATTGTATTAGCGCTGTTGGCAGTTGGAATCAATACGGGCGGCGCCATGATGATGTTAGCTCCGCTGCTTGGATTCGTCGTGATGGCCGTATTCCTGATGCTTTTCGTCGGAAAGAAGTCCAGAGAAAATGTTGCCGGCGGCCCTGCCAGGACGCGCCAGACGCTTGATACAATACGACGCGTGGACGAGCATTTTTCTCTGGAAACTTTTATCGGGAATCTCTCCAACAAGCTGCTCAGCATCTGCTATGCGGGTTCAGCGAGGGAAATCGAACCCTTTGCGGTATGCGACATGACCCCGCTCCTCGCAAGATATCGTGGCGTGATAGACTGTAAGCTGTTGGAATGTGTCCTGATGGATTATCAGGCAGACGACCATTTTCAGCATTTGCGGGTAAACTGCGACGCGAGTCTGTCGCTGTTAAACGGCGGTAAATGCGCCTATTGCGGACAAGGTCTGGATTTAAAAGAATATGACTGGGTGATTGAAGAATACCAGCCTTTATAAAGAGCAATCGGCTCTATAATGCCAGCATACGGCTATATGCGGCACAAGCTTTCAATAAAGACTTTCTTTTTAACCGGCATGAAAACGCTGCCTGCTATTTTTTTAAGACAAACCGCTCCCCTTCATAAGTCCGCACCGGATTTCCTCTGACGATGCGGTTATGCTCCTGCCAGGCGGCGCTTCTCTGCATCGCCTCCTGCTCTTTTTGCAAATCTGCAAGTTTCACTTTCAGCCTTTCCATCGCCTTCTGCTTATTCTGAAACTGACTCCGTTCCTCGGTAGACTGCGATACAAGTCCTGTCGGTATATGGATAATCCGCACACCCGTTTCAACTTTATTGACATTCTGGCCGCCCTTTCCTCCGCTGTGGAACTTCTCAATACGATATTCTCTCTCCGACGCTATTTCACTCTGTTCCGGGATAATGCTCACATCCACATACCAGTTTTTTCTCTTATGGTTCTTGCGGAAAGGACTTCTGCATATCCACAATATCGTTCCTTCCAGGCCGCTCAGATTATGCCCCGTTCGGAATCGAATGGAATCGTAACAGCCTTTTTCATGCCCTTCCGTGCGGGAGACAACTTCCAAATCTCCATATTCTTTTTGTAATTCACCAAAGAGCTTCGCCACCGCCAGCTGGCATTCAGACGGCCCCTGTCCTGCACTAATCTGTACTATCATACTTTTTCTGTCTCCTCTACTCTTTGCTCCCTGCCTTAAAATTATAAACAGGCTTCAATATTTCTGTTATCTCCACAGTATCTTTTATTTGTTCTGCAATCTCCGTCAGGGAACGATAGGCAAAAGGGGCTTCATCCAATGTATCCGCACTGACGCAGCTACAATAAATTCCCTTCATTTCTCTTTTAAATGCCGATACGGTATACTGGTTTTTGACACTCTCACGCTTTAATTTTCTTCCGGAACCATGCGGTGCAGAATCATTCCACTCTGCGCTGCCTTTTCCGATGCCCAGAATAATGCCGTCTCTCATATTGGCGGGAATAACCACCCGTTCGCCCTTTCTCGCAGAAATAGCGCCTTTGCGGAGGATTCCGGAATCATCCAGATAATTATGCGGCACAGAGAACTGTTCTACGGCTTTCCATTTCATCCCTTTCAGAATTTCTCTGACGATAATCTGCCTGTTCCACTCGGCATATCGTTGGATAATCTGTACATCCTCCAAATACGCAGCCTTGTTTTCTCCTTCCAGATAACTCATATAATAGGGAACTTCTTTTTCCTGCTCTTTCAGACAGGCGTTGGCAAGTTTCGTATAATACGCCGCTACTTCCGCCCCCAAATGCCTGCTTCCCGTATGCACTACAAGATACAGGCTGCCATCGCTGCCCCTGTCCAGTTCTATGAAATGATTGCCGCTGCCAAGCGTGCCGAGGCTCCTGTCCGCTTTCTGCCTGTATATATGGCGGAGGCAATGAAGTCCTTCATAGGAAAATTCCGCCGCCAGATGATGGGGTTCTTTACGAATCTCAAAGCCGGACGGCACATTCTCCATAATGACTCTGTCCAGTTTCTGGAACTCTGCATTCTTTTTATTCAGTTTTACACAGGTCATGCCGCATCCGATATCCACGCCCAACAACTGGGGAATCACTTTATCGGTAACTGTCATGGAAAGGCCAATCGGCGCAATCTTTCCCGGATGGATGTCCGGCATCATACAGATAGCGCTGCCGTCCGCAGTTTCGTTATCGCAAATCATTTTCACTTGTGCCAGTGCGTATTCTTCCACATCGTCTGTAAAGATTTTCGCTTCGGCATACATACCTTTTACTATTTTCATACTTCTTATCTTTTCCTTTTCTTTTAAAAATGGGCACAAAAAAAGCGCCCCAAAGGCGCACATCACACTTCTACTTTCTGACAGTTTAACAGCAATAAAAACTTTCCGTCAGATTCTATTGCCGTCCAAAAACTATCTGTAAGATACAAGGAGTGACATACCTTTGCTTGTCAGTTTCATAATTCTGTTTTGGATTGTAATCTTTTTCTGCATGGTAAATCCTCCTTTCCTTCTGAATCAATCGTTTCTTCCAACACCTAAATGCTAACACAGACTTTTCGGATTTGCAAGCGAATATTTTTGTAATTGGGAAACTTGCCATGTAACAACGCCTTTTTATCCTGTAAAATAATGCGCTGACCGCCGGCTTTCTCATACTGCCAAAGCGGCGCATCATCAGTAGAGGGCTTCTCTTATTTTCCTCATTTCCCTCCAGACATTATCTCCATAGTTGCTCACCAAAACGGAAATCATCCCATTATTGGGATTGTATTCGGAGATAAAACTTACTCCCGGGTCGCATCCTTGAAAATATGCAATATCTCTGCCATTGGGGTTGTCAATTATCCACATGCCATAACCATAGTATCCTTCTTCCGCGTCGGTTCCGTCTCCGCTCTGCTTACGAAGCATATCTGCAACGAGTTCTTTTGAGATGATATTTCCTTCCGTTAAATTAGTCCAAAAGCGAATCATATCTTTCACGGTAATAAACGCTCCGCCTGCACCCGTACCCTTTGCGTCAACAGAAAAAATATTTGTACGCCAGTCTTTCGTATCATCACAATAAATGTAATTATTGGCACATTTTGCCGGCAGTCTGTCCAGTTCGTAATAACCCGTCGCGTTCATACCGCATCTATCAAAAATATGTTCTTTCAGATATTGGTCAAAATACATTCCTGTGACTTTTTCCAGTATCATTGCAAGCAGCACATACCCTGAATTATTATATTGGAATTTTTCACCTTTTGGGTACATCATAGGCTTATTTATAAAGAGTGGGAGCAAGTCGCTGTTATGTCTGATTTTATAATTCGGATAATCAATCCATAATTCTTCATATTCATCCATAACGCTTTCGTCAAAATAATCCGGAACACCCGATGTATGATTTAAAAGTTGTCTGACTGTAACATCCGCATCAATATCATGTAATGGCATATCGAGCAGCATGCCCAATGTGTTATCAAACTTTAGCTTTCCCTGTTCAATCAACTGCAATATTCCTGCTGCGACAAATACTTTTCCCGCCGATGCGCTGGCAAATTTCGTTTCTATCGTGTTTGAAATTTCATTTGCTAAATCTGCAAACCCACTTTCTCTTTCATATAAAACTTTGCCATTCTGCACAATGTAAATATTTCCCCTGAAATTTACATCCATCATTTCTTCTATACTCATCTTAACATTCCCCCAGTCTGCTCATCTGCTTTTTGATTATATCACTTCCAATTTTCATTTGCCACCAGAATATAGGGCACGGCAGAACCGCGCAGAATCGTTCCGCTCCTCATACATCCTGTCGTGCTCTTTGTATCGTTTTTTCATATCAATCATCCCCACTTTCCAAAATCATTTCGTGCAGCGCATTTCCGGGTGGAACTATCGGCATCACGTTTTCTTCCCTGTCAATGATAAACTCAATGACTGTGGGCGTTTTTTGATTATTTTTGGCTGTTTCCAATGCCGGAATCATCTCTTTTTCATCCGTTACCCGAATCCCTTTTGCCCCATAGCTTTCCGCCAGTTTTATAAAGTCAGGTGTATATTCCGGGCAGCATTCTGTTGGATTGCTGCAGCCTGCGGCACAGCTTTTTCTGTAACGCATACAGGTACTTGCATATCGTCTGTCAAAAAACATTTCCTGCCATTGCCTGACGTTTCCCAGATATCCATTATTTAAAATGCAGATTGTAATCGGCAGTTCATATACAACCGCCGTGGCCATTTCCTGTATATTCATCTGCATGCCGCCATCGCCGGTAATCACCACTACATCTTTATCAGGATTTCCTATCTTGGCTCCAATCGCCGCCGGAAAACCATATCCCATTGTTCCCAGGCCGCCGGACGTCAGCATTTGCTTTCTCTCGTTCAAATCAAGGAACTGTGTCGCCCACAGCTGGTTTTGTCCTACATCCGTCGTAATAACGGCACTGTCAAAGGTCCGGTTGACAGACTGTATAATCTTTTCCGGCGTCATGCCGTCTTTCTTCATCGCAACAGGGTACTGTTTTTTCCATTCCTTAATCTGTTCCACCCATGTTTCTATCTCCAAAGGCTTTGCAATTTCAATTAATTTGCTAATTGCCATTCTGGCATCTGCCACAATCGGGACGTCAACGGCTATGTTCTTCGAAATGGAAGCGGCGTCTATATCAACATGAACAACTGCCGCGCCGGAGGCAAACTGTTCTATCTTTCCCGTAATGCGGTCATTGAACCTTGTTCCGACAGCAAAAAGCACATCACATTTACTGATTGCTGTATTGGCCGCATAACTGCCGTGTATGCCGATATTTCCCACATATAAATCATGTGTGGCAGGGATAGCGCCTTTTCCCATAATGGTGGTGACGACGGGCGCTCCTGTTATCTCTGCCAAAAGAAGCATTTCTTTATTGGCGTGGCTGATATTTACACCACCGCCAATTAAAAATACCGGTCTTTGTGCATGGTTCAACAACTCCATCGCTTTTTTTATCTGCCCGGTATGAACAGAACTGTTTGGCTTGTACCCTCTGATTTCTATTTTATCGGGATATTCATCACTTCCATATGCCCGTTGGATATCTTTTGGTAAATCAACCACTACAACGCCCGGTTTTCCCGTCTTCGCAATATAAAAGGCTTTTTTGACCGTTCCTGCCAAATCCTCCCTTTTACGGACGGTTACAGCATATTTACAGATGCTCCTTGTAATCCCCACGATATCCACTTCCTGAAAAGCATCATTTCCAATCAGCCCTGTCGGCACTTGACCTGTGAAACAGACAAGCGGCACGCTGTCATAGTTCGCCGTTGCAATTCCTGTCACTAAATTTGTCGCACCGGGGCCGCTCGTGACCAGGCAAACACCAACTTTCCCGGTCGAACGCGCATATCCGTCAGCGGCATGAACCAATCCCTGCTCATGTCTTGGCAGAATCACATGGATGTCATCTTCTCCATATAAAGCGTTAAACAAATCAATTGCCTGTCCGCCCGGATATGCAAAGAGCGTATCTACCTTTTCTTCTTTGAGTGTTTTTACAAACAGTTCTGCTCCCGTTATATTCATCTCATTTCCTCCTTGTATGCGTGTACTTGCACGCATCATGTTGATAATAAATTACAAAAGGCACACTACGGTCAGTGCCTTTTACAATCGCGAAATGCCCTCTGCAAAAATTTTTACGCTGCATTTTATAAATTCTTCCCGGCTTGTTTTGGCAAGGTTTTGATGGAAAGACGCGCTCAGGAACGTATAGCCAAACGTTGAGGAAAAAACAGTCATTGCCAGACTCTCGAAGTCAAAATGTCCTATCTTTCCCATTTCCTCCATCTTTTTAAAATATTCTGTCAGGGAAGAAACAAAGGCCTGCGGCACTTTCATAATCATAGGCGCCGTTTCATCGTATAGCTGCGGCGCTCTTAATCCAATGGATAAATTTACAAAATCCGGCGTTATTTTGTCCATATAAGCGTTCATAAACATTTCTAAATCCGGTTCCAGTTCCCATTGCACGTTCTGAAAAATATCCGGCGTAACATTAGCCCGCCATTTCTCCTGTGCCACTCCCTGCAATACAATATCCTTTTTGCTTTCAAATTTTCTGAACAGAGTGCACTCATTCACGCCGGCCAGGCGCGCAATATCCTTCGTGGTGGTAGCGACATATCCCTTATCGCGTATGAGCGACATCGTCGCATCAATGATTACCTGACTTGTTTCATCCATCTTTCCGCCTCCATGCAAGTACTTGCTATCATTTTATCGGGTCTTTTGTTATATGTCAATGAAAATTTGTTTATTTGTGCGTGCTCTGCCTGCCTTTTGCTGATATTTTCATGCTGCACGATTGCTTGATGATATCGACGGTTTGCAGATTTTTTGAAATGATAATCTTTTTATCAAATCCAAACAGACCTTACAGCTTTCTCGCTTTTATACAAAATGAAATCGGCATCATTTTCGCTTTTTGTGTTTTCATGTCAATATCGCCAACAGCGTTAAGCGAATCTTCGTCGGTTTCTTCTACAAGCTGTTCCACCATAAAACCGGCCCTTGCCAGTGCATTAATGTATGTAGATATTTTTCTATTGCATAAAATAATCTCACTATCATGCACCGGCATTTTGAAATAGGTTTCATCATAATAGCTTTTGGTTAAGACAAGCTGATTGCTGTCGATGGCATCTTTCCCCTCTTCATTTGACCATGTAATACAAGCATGCAGCGTATGATTCCAACTGAAAATGAATATACCATCTTTTTTCAAATAAGTCGCAATTTTATCAAATGTGCCTTGCAAATCGGTTGTCCAGCCAATTCCATATATGGAATAAACATAATCAAAATATTCTTTGGGCACATCCAAATCATCTTCTATT
>CAJTRK010000048.1 GCA_910578475.1 uncultured Lachnospiraceae bacterium
GTTTGATTCCGGACAAGACCGCTTGGCTTTCTTGTTCCGTTTACTGTTCTTTTTTCTGAAATTCTCTTGAATTTTCAGGGTTGCATTACTGTTCATTTGTCAAGGTGCTGCACATCGGCTTCCGATGTGTTTTTCTTTTAATTGCTTCGTACCATAAAATGGTCCGAACGGAAAATTTACTTTATCAATCATCGTAAATTTTCGACGGAGAAGGAGGGATTTGAACCCTCGCGCCGCTATTAACGACCTGCACCCTTTCCAGGGGTGTCCCTTCAGCCATCTTGGGTACTTCTCCAAATAAAAGCTGATTAAAAAATAATATAGTTCCGTGGAGAAGGTATCTCCAGCGGAGAGGGTGGGATTCGAACCCACGCGCCCTTGCGGACAAACGGTTTTCAAGACCGCCTCGTTATGACCACTTCGATACCTCTCCATGTTCGCATCGCGTGGCATTTCCCGGCCAGCGCAAAAATTATTCTACCAAAAAAGGAAATGTGTGTCAACAACTTTTTTCAGAAATTTTTCAGAAATTTTTCCAGGCGTTTTTTTCGGGTGATTTCCTGCCTTTTTTCTCTGTTTTTGACCTTGCTGCTTTATAAGTTCGGCGGCTTTTAGCCAATTATGAAACACATTCTTTCTTCTTTTCCATAATTTTCAGAATATTCACCAGAATATCTGAGCCGGAATTTATCTATCCAAACAGCCGGCCGGTAAACCGGAAGGATACCGATTGAAGTCTATTTGCACTAATTTCTTTCCATTGGGCAGCATGTACTCCAAAGAATTCCGTGGAAAATAGTTGATTTCGCTCATTATTTTTTTCAGTCCTTGTTCATCCATCTGATGATGAATTGCATCCAGCCTGTCAAATACATGCAGATAAGGTGAATCCGAAATCCAGGCATCTTCAAGATTCACTTGGATAATACAGGATACATATGCGGGACTGACATGTTGAATTACTTTCTGAAAACACTGATAACCTATATATTCAATAAGCAGATTCGCAATAACCATATCCGCATGCGGCAGTTTAGCAATTTCCTCCTTCAAATCAAGGCAAAGGCACTCTAAAACACCGTTAAGGTTTGCATATCTGCGAACCACCTCTTCCAGATAAAGCGCATTGACATCTACTGCATAAACTTTGTCAAATCTGCCGTCGGTAATGTGTTCAAGTCCGTTTCCGCCCGCAATGCCCAAAATCATTACATGAGAAGCGGGACAGGCAATAAACTGTTGTTTCATCAGTTCGTTCATAGCCTGCAGCTGCATAACAGAGTCTGACTGCATATGGTTTTCATAATCGGCCAAAGGAATTTCTTCCCACGGATTTTTCATTTTTACTCCCATCTGTCTGCTTCAGCAGACACTCAAATCAAACTTTATAACCATACCTTTCTCTTAGTCTGCAGGTTTGCGGCCGTAAAACACAAACAATTCATGCGGAAAAAAGTCTATTCTTTCAAAAAGGAACGGGCAATGTCCAAATCCTCCGGCGTTGTTATTTTAATATTTTCATAGGAACCTTTTACTAATTTTACCGGATGATTCAACAGCGTCTCAACGACCATCGCATCGTCTGTAACGGTAATTCCTTGTTTTTTCAGTTCTTCTTCCTGTAAAAAAAGTTTATCATAAGCAGCTTTTGCAAGTGCAATCGTAAAGACCTGCGGCGTCTGTACCTGCCAGACCAATTCCCGATTAGGCGTCATCCGTGCAAAACCTCTATCATCCGCAATTTTAATGGTATCTTTTACCGGCATTCCTACCACACAGGCCTGATATTCTCTGACCGCTTCATAGGCGCGCCGCAATATTTCTTCGCTCAAAAACGGACGTGCTCCGTCATGGATAAAGACATAGCCTTCGTCCGTTATCGCTTTCAGTCCATTCCCGACGGAATGATATCGTTCTTTTCCGCCTTCTACAATATGTCTGACTTTGGAAAAATGAAATTTCTCCACAATTTCCCGACGGCAGTACGCTGTTTCACCCTGTCCGACAACCAAAACTATCTCATCAATAAAACTATCCTGAAATGTTTTCAACGCATAATAAATGACCGGTTTGTCTTTCAGCAAAAGGTATTGCTTCTGCACATCACTGTGCATTCTCCTGCCCGCTCCTGCCGCCAGCACCACAGCCAATGTTTTTTCTTTCATTAGTCAATCCCCTCTGTCATCCTTCCTGCATCGGTAAAAAATAGTTTGCGGACCAGACACACAGGCCAGCGTTTCCCCTGCGAAGGTAGCTTCAACGGTAGAAACCATTTTACTGGCCAGGACACAGGCCAGCGTTTCTCCTGCGAAGGCAGCTTCAACGGTAGAAATCGTTTTACTGGCCAAGCACCAGATTCGGAACTGCATTTAAGTCATAGCCGTGCCGTACGCCTTTCAGATATTCATAATAAGCCGCCGTACCAATCATCGCCGCATTGTCCGTGCAGAAAATGGGCGACGGACAGTAAAACGCTATTTTTTCCGCGCTGCATTTCCCTGCCAGCGCTTCACGCAGGGCGCTGTTTGACGCCACACCGCCCGCAATCGCGAATTTGTTCAGTCCATATTCTTTTACCGCCTGCATGGAGTGTTCCACAAGCACATCGACGACCGCCTTCTGAAAAGACGCCGCCACATCCGCCTGACAGACCGGTATTCCTTTCATTTCACAGGAGTTTAAGTAATTCAGCACCGCGGACTTCAATCCGCTGAAACTGAAATCGTATACGGCATCCGCCACTTTTGCCCGGGGAAAAGGTATTGCCTCCGCATTCCCTTCTTTTGCCACTTTATCAATTTTGGGCCCGCCGGGATAACCGAGTCCAATCGCCCTTGCCACTTTGTCAAAAGCTTCGCCGGCCGCATCGTCCCTCGTTCTTCCGAGTATCTCATATTCCCCGTACTCTTTGACAAGAACCAGATGGGAATGGCCTCCCGATACGACCAGACAGATATACGGCGGTTCCAGTTCTTTATTTTCAATATAATTGGCATTGATATGTCCTTCGATATGGTGAACGCCAATCAGCGGTATTCCGGAAGCAAAACTTAT
The DNA here is from genome assembly GCA_910578475.1 of uncultured Lachnospiraceae bacterium. Taxonomy (GTDB): domain Bacteria; phylum Bacillota; class Clostridia; order Lachnospirales; family Lachnospiraceae; genus UBA3282. The sequence goes on from CAJTRK010000048.1 coordinate 3,055, forward strand.
CGCTTTGGCTGCCGATACGCCGACTAACAGCGCCCCGACCAGACCGGGGCCATAGGTAACCGCAATGGCGTCCATATCCTGTAATGTCTTCCTCGCCTCTTCCAATGCCTCTTTGATGACCTGATTTATTTTCTCAATATGCTTTCTGGAGGCGATTTCCGGCACAACGCCGCCGTAAACCGTATGAAGCGCAATCTGTGAAGAAATAATATTGGAAAGAACTTCTCTTCCGTTTTTTACAACGGCCGCCGCCGTTTCGTCACAGGAGCTTTCCACAGCCAGAATCAACACATCTTTTTCCATCTATACTTTATGCCCTTTCTCTTGTTAATCGTCCAAATCCCATCCAAGAATTTTCCATCGTTTATTCTCATCCTGTCTCAGAATAAAAACAAGCCTGCTTTGCAGCATTTCCGTTCCCTGCCGGATGCTGTATGTACAATACAGTTTTGCACAGGAATCCCCGTTTTCAGAGAAAAATGTTACATCTGTGCTTGCGGGCAGCTGATAAGAGGAAACCGAACGGTCATTTGATTTCATCTCTGCAATATCGTTCTTTAAGTCCTCCAGATAGCTTTCCTGAGACTTATTCGCAATCAGCTGCGCATCATAGATGCCCTGGATTTTCTCCGCCAGTAGTTCCAGTTCTTCATCCGTGTATTTTTCATTATAAAAACACATGGTAATCTCATTAAAATATTTCACGACTTCCTTCGGCGTCGGTGGATAGTTCTTTTCAAGGTCCCGCATCAATGCTATCTGCACCTGCGTGGATTCCACGACTTCCTCCTGCTGTTTCTCCGTCTTATTGGACAGATAAAAATAGTAACCGACAACGAGCGCCGCCAATATAACGCCTATGACTACAATTTTAATCCCGCCGGACTTCTTCATACCCGCTCCCCTGCCTTTCCACATGTAAAAATCTGATTATATAAAAATTAATCTATATAATTTAAGTCTACACTCTTTCCGTCCTTTCCCGCAATAGCATTTGGGAAAATTTTCCGAACATCTTCCATATATTCTTCGGCTCTTGTGAGAGACGGGCTGTAATGTGTCAGCCACAGTTCCTCAACCTGCGCTTCTTTGGCCAGATGAGCCGCTTCGTAAAAGGTCATGTGCTTATATTCTCTGGCCTTCTGCTTTTTTTCCGGTTCGCCGTACATGCCTTCGCAAATGAACAGGTCGGCGCCCCTGGCATTTCTGACAATACTGTCAGTCGGCCTCGTATCTGTACAGTATGTGAGCTTAATTCCTTTTCGCGGCGCGCCGAGCACCATGTCCGGCGTCCAGGTTCCCTGTTCCGTCTCGATTGTCTCGCCTTTTTGCAAACGGTTCCAGTAACGCCTGTCAATACCCTGCTTCTGCGCCTTTTCCACATCAAATTTACCGATTCTGTCCACCAGAATATTATATCCGTAGCAGACGACATTGTGATGGACTTTGAAGGCCTCTATCCGAAAACCGTCAAACTGTAACGAATGTTCGGCTTCCGTCAGTTCCATACATTCTACCGGGAAAGGCAGTTCCGGCGCAATGATACGGAGCGCGGACACGACTTTCGTCAGTCCTTTTGGCCCAACCAAAAGAAGCGGCTCTGTCCGTTCCGCATTGCCCATCGTCAATAGCATGCCCGGCAGTCCGCTGATATGGTCCGCGTGAAAATGCGTGAAGCAGATAATGTCAATCGGTTTGGGACTCCATCCCTTTTCCTTCATGGCAATCTGCGTTCCTTCTCCGCAGTCTATCAAAATGCTCGTTCCATTATACCTTGCCATCAGGGAGGTCAGCCACCTGTATGGCAGCGGCATCATACCTCCCGTTCCAAGCAAACAAACTTCTAACATATGCTCTCCTGTTCACCGACAGGCTTACAGCAGTTCCGTCCGTTCCCCGTTTTCCACCGGAATCCGGAATTTTGCAATCATTTTGTTATAACATTCCTCACACAGGTCGAAACATTGTATTTCACCGTCCCTTTCGCTGAAATAACCGAAAGCATGTGAAATATGAATACATTCATCTTTTAATATGCCATTTTCCACCAGTAATTCCTTATTACAACAATTGCAGATAACTGAAGCCAGTCCAGTGTCATCTTTTAAATTATTGACAAATTTTTCCAAAAAATGTTGATGATTTTGACTTTGTTCAAGATAAGTTCTCATTTTACCCTCCTGTACTTACATAAACAATATCTTACGTTGGCATATCCTATTGGACATGTTATGCCGGACATCATCGTACCTTCATCATTATAACAGTCTGTCCTATGCAAAAACAGTGGTAAATATTCGGTCTGCTTCCTATCTCTTCCACATGATTACAGCATCCTCGGCCGGTTTTTCGTAGAAGTTCGGCCGAATTCCTTCGGAGCGAAATCCAAGCTTCTCATACACATGAATTGCGGCGGCATTGCTTACCCGCACTTCCAGCGTAAAAGCATTCAGCCCGTTCCGCTCTCCCTCCCCTATCATATATCTGAGCAGTTTCGTTCCGATGCCCTGATTCCGGGCAGACGCTTTCACGGCTACGTTCGTAATATTTCCCTCGCCCGCAACCATCAGTACGCCGCAGCCTCCGACAATCTCTTCGGCTGATTCCGCCACATAATAGGCGGCATCTTTTTTCGTTATCATTTCGAGAAAAGCTTCCCGCGACCAGGGCATGGAAAAAGTCTCCTCTTCCAGTCTGCTGACCGCATCGACGTCCCTTTTCTCCATCGGCCTGATATGTATCTCCTTCATTTCCAATTCCAAACCGCCTTTCGCGCCCTTTGACAGCCTCCTGCAGAATGGCCGCACGGACATTCTGCCGTGTGAAGAAGCTCTGCTTGCAGAGCGTGAAATCACTTTGCGAGGTTTTTTCGAGCTTAGTGATTTCCTTCACACTTTTCACGTTCTGCCTGTGACAGTCGGAGATACTCCGGAACAAACGCCTCGCCGCTGACAAACCGGCCCTGCGCATAGTACACGCTTCCGAGCGCGCCGATGCTGGCCGCTCTCTGTCTGTTCATATGCGCCGGCGCCAGCGTGTACGGAACCTGCATGATTTCTTTCATACGCTCCCTGAAAACAGGAACCCCGTCTCCGAGAAATATTACTTCCCGTCCGAGCTCGTTTAACGCCTGTGCGATTTCATCAAAAGCAACGGCGCACTGTCGTTTTATAATATTCAGACAGTACTTTTCCCCTTCCCGAAGGAACTCATAGATTCCCGTATACACCTGACTGCGTCTTGCATCCATAATCGGACAGACAACTTTATCCGTTCCGTACAGGTTATAGGCAAGCCCATCCACGGTCGGTACAGCCACGACCGGTTTTTCCATTGCAAAAGAAAGGCCTTTCGCCGTCGCGGAACCGATTCGCAGTCCGGTAAAAGAACCGGGGCCCGCCGCCACAGCCACAGCATCCACTTCCTGTAAGTCAAGTTCTATCATATTCCGCACTTCCTCCAACATTGGAAGCAATGTCTGAGAATGTGTCTTCTTATATTGAATTGTATATTCCGCAATCAATATGTCATCTTCCACGACCGCCACGGAAGCGACCAGACCGGAACTGTCTAAGGCTATCAGTTTCATATCGTTGACCATGCCCTTCTTTCAGCCTGCACTTTTGTTATCTCTGCTCTATTCTGATTGTCCTGTAATTAAAACCAGACATTAAATTTTTCGCTATTTCAATTCGTATATAGTTTTCCGGGAGAATCTCTTCAATCAGATTAGCCCACTCTATCAGGCAGACCCCTTCCCCATAAAAGCAATCTTCATAACCGATTTCTTCCATCTCTTCGACATCCCCGATTCGATATACATCGAAATGATAAAACGGGATTCTTCCGTCTTCGTAAATCTGAAGAATCGTAAAAGTCGGGCTGTTTACGGAATCTGTAATGCCAAGCCCTGCCGCCAGGCCCTGTGTGAAAACGGTCTTTCCCACGCCCAAATCACCAATCAGGGAATATACCTGTCCCGGCTTTGCGCTTTCTCCTATTTTTTTCCCAAGCGCATACGTCTCCTCCGCGCTGTGCGTTTCGATTATCTGTTCCATTTCTGCTGTCCGTTCCTGTAAACTCCTGGCTGCACCGAATCCGTTCCGGCTTCTGATTTCTGCGCCTTACCGGACTGACTCTGCTTTCTGCACCATACCAAGCCTGTCTCTGGTTTCTGAGCCTTGCCAGACCTGGCTCCCAATTTCACACCATGCCGCTCTCAACTTCTGATTTTTACTTTTCCTGGCGGCATATGCGTCGAAATCATTTCAATGACTTTGTATTTATCTTCTCCGATGTCCTTTTTGGGAAAAATACAGGCATTGATTCTGGAAGTATATACGACGATGCTTCTCCCGGTAGAAACCGCCTTGTGCATGTCTTCCCATTTCTGGCTGTCCACCGCGTCCCCCTGCGATACCTCGATGCCCTCCTCCGTCAGTTTGTAGTGCAGCGGATTCTTAAAAGAAGGATTTTTCAGCATCTGCTGTCTGGAACGCAGAAAGAGCGTCCAGGGCTGGTAAGCAAGCGCGATGATGCCTGCCATCAGATAAATGATTTTTCTGTCGGAATAGAAAATCACCAGCAAAAGCGCACCCGCCGCCGTTCCCATCAGGCCGGCAAAGCTGCTGTATGTATGATGCAGCATATAATCGTATAAAATACCCGCATCCATTTTTACATCGAATTCAACTTCCATGATAAATCGTTCTTCCTTTCTTCCCGTTTTGCCGTGTACAGCAAAGACAATCGAGGAAAAGCACCTACATCGCAGGTGCTTTTACACTAAAGGAATCGCTTCTGTATCAATCCCTTTTCTCTTATACTATTATACCGAAATTCCTTCAAAGCGCAAGAGCGAGTTAAGCGCATATATTTATTCGGGTTAAACACATATATTTATTCATGTCTCAGCGCTTCTATCGGGCTCAGTTTCGCCGCTTTCCTTGCCGGATAGATTCCAAAGAACAGACCGACTGCGGAAGAAAAGAGAGTTGCTCCGATAATGGTCGATATATGCGTCTTCGGTGTAATGTCGAGGACGGAACAAACCGCGTTGCCGCCTAACATGCCAAGTATAATGCCGATGATTCCGCCGAGCATCGTAATAATCGCCGCTTCCGCCAGAAACTGCAGTAGAATGGAACCGGTTCTTGCTCCCAGTGATTTACGAATACCAATTTCCCGTGTCCGCTCGGTCACGGACACGAGCATAATATTCATAACGCCGATACCGCCGACCAACAGGGAAATCGCCGCAACAAAGGAAATGAACATGGTCAGGATGCCAAGAATGCTGTCCATCTCGCCCGTCATATCCGAAATATTGTTGACGATAATCTGGTTTTCGCCCCAGGTTCCGTACTTTCCTTCCAACAGTTTTACAGCGTTCTGCGCCACTTCCGTACAATATTGCGTTTCTTCCGCAAAAATCAGAATATCGGTAAATTCTTCCGTCCAGAAGTAAAAGTCATTTGACATTACCGCGATTGGCACTTCAAGACTGACTCGTCCGCTTACGCCGGTACTGACAAAGCTCGTGGCATTATCTTCCCGGATGCCGATAACCGTCAGTTCCTGTGAAATACCGTACAGCGTCAGTTCAAAGGACAGACCGATTACATCGGTCGTTCCGAACAGATTGATTGCATCGCTTTCAGAAATGACGCAGACTCTGCTGCCGCTGTCCGCTTCTTCCGCCGTATAGTATCTTCCTTTGATAATTGGACCGCCTCCGCTGGAATAGTACTCCAGACCTTCTGTTCCGGCCGTAACCCTCGCTTCAAAATTTCCTTTCGGGCCATCCGCAGAGCCCCATCCTCCAAGTACAGGCGTAACTCCTTTTACATGCTCGACCCGTTCTTTAATCATATCAAAATCTTCGTTCATGAACCGCATCGTAGTCGTTTCAAGCGTCGTATCCAGATACAGCTCTATCATGCCGCTTCCGATGCTCTCCAGTTCATCGTTAATCTGTCCTCTGACGCCGTTACCAATCGCCATGACCATAATGACCGAAGCAATACCTATGACAATACCGAGCATCGTCAGAACGGAACGTCCTTTATTGCTCCTGATATTCATCACGGCAATCTTTATGTATTCCCATATCTGTGCCATATGTTTACTCCCCTGCTATTGCCGTGACCGGCATGCCTTCTTCCAGCCCCATTACTACGGTGCTTACAATCTGGTCTCCTTCGTTCAATCCCTCTTTAATTTCACAAAGCGTATTGGAGGAAATACCCGTTACAACACTTTTCTTAACCAGAATACCGTTTTCAACGGCGTATACAAAACTTCCGTCCTGGTCGCTGTTGATGACTTCAATCGGCACAACCAATACCTGCTCCGCCATTTCGGTGTGTACCGCCACTTTTGCCTCCACCCCGAGAAAAATACCGGAATCAGGATTCTCTATCTTGATTTCCACGCCGACAACTGCCGCGCCGCTGTTATTGGTCGTTGCCATACCGTTGATTTTTGCTACTTTGCCCTGATATACATTGCCGGCAATTGTGACATCCACTTCCTGCCCCAATGCGATTTTCGCCAAATCATATTTGGAAACGGAAATCTCTACTTTTACTTTCTCCGTGCTTTCCAATGTAACCATCTGTGTGCCGACCGTCGGCGTGCTTCCCTCTACGACGCTCATTTCCGTGATGACGCCGTCAAAATCCGCAATAACACCGCCTTCTACTTCTTCAATGGAAGATAACGTCTCTTCGGCGTTAATCTTTTCAATCTGAGTGTCCGCAACCAGCTTGCTTTTACTTCCACTGTTCAAAGAACCGCTTTCCGAAGAGCTTTTCTGAGACTTCATTTCGCTTCTGTATTCTTTGTATGCGGCGATTTTTTCTTCGTATTCTTTCACCTCATTCTGCCAATTCTCGATTTCGTCATTATGCTGTTGTTCATATGTATTTAACTGAATCAGCTTCTGCAGATTCATATATTCTTCCGAACCCGGGTCGTTCTGCCAGTCCAACAGCGAAATTTGCAGCAAAGCCCCTTCCTTTGCAAGCGAATCCTGCTTATCGGTAATCTTCTGGTTCAATTCCTTTACATAGTTTTCGCTGTCTTCAATCTGCTGGTCCAACACTTCCAGATTAACATTCGCTTCTCCAAGCTCGCTGATATATTTGTTGTTTTTAATCATGCTGCTTTCATATTCGCCCTCATTGGACTGCAGTTTCAGTTCTGCAAGCTGCTTTTCATCCGCCAGCGCTTCCTCATCATATGCGTACAGCTTCTGGCCTTTTTTTACGCTGTCTCCCGCTGCTACATCTACCGTACCGACCTTCACCGCGAGCGGCGCGAAATAAGACTTGCTCTCTTCCGTTTTCACCGTACCGCTTGTACTGACAATCTGCTCCACATCGCCCCTCGATACCGGCATTGTATAAACGACCGGCAAAACATTCTGCGCCGCGATTTTGTTCATCAGCACAAAAAGAACGATAATTGCTGCCAGCACGCCGAAAATACACCGCTTAATGATTTTCTTCTTTTTGGCCTTATCCATCGGTATCTTTTCTTTCTTCTCTTTTTTCCTTCATTTTAACAAACTTGCTCCTTTCTCCCCTTTACGATTCCTGTTCTGTTTCAGGTTCTTTTATTTGCTCCGGCTTCTGGCCGGCTCCGGAATCCTGTACGATTTGTCCGTCGATAATCTTAATGACCCGTTTCGCCTGTTTGGCAATTTCATTATCATGAGTAATCAGAATAACTGTCCTTCCCTCTTCATGGAGCGACTTCAAAATCCCCATAATCTCCTTGCTGGAGCCGGAATCCAGATTTCCGGTAGGCTCGTCTGCAAGAATGATGGGCGGCGCCTGCGCGATTGCCCTCGCTATGGCCACACGCTGCTGTTGTCCGCCGGACATCTCCGAAGGTTTATGCGTCTTTCTTTTTCCCAGTCCCACCTTGTCTAGCGCCGTATCAGCGAGTCTCAGCCGCTCCCGTTTTCCGACCCCCCGATAAATCAACGGCAGTTCCACGTTCTCCAACGCAGTCAGACCGGCAATCAGGTTAAATCCCTGAAAAATAAAACCAATTTCCTTATTCCGTACATCCGACAGTTCATTGTCACTCATGTGCGACACATCCTGCCCATGCAGAAAATAATTCCCACTGGTCGGGGTATCCAGACATCCGAGCATATTCATCAGAGTGGACTTACCCGAACCGGACTGTCCGATAATCGCCACAAATTCATTCTCGTCAATTGTCAGACTCACATGATTTAATGCCTTCACTTCATTTTCACCAGGATTATATATCTTACAGATATCCTGTATTTCCACTAACGCGCTCATGAACTCCCCTTTCCTCCCTTTCATAATCCGGACTTAACCGGACTATCATTCTACTTCCTGACAGAATCAGGATATATGACGTATATGATTCTGTCGGTCAATGACGATTTACCACAGTAAATCGTCATTGACCTATTATACTATATATAACGTCTCATCCCCATTAAATATCTTCAAATAATTTCTTAAAATTTCTGAAATTTTTTCAGAAGATATTCTTCACTCTTTCCAGCTGCATCATAAAAACGCGCTTTCCAGGTATTTCTCACACTAATAACCATGCCTTTCTCTCAACCTGCGATATTTGCGCCGCAGGCACAAACCATCAACGGGAAGAACGCCGCATTTTAGGCATTCTTCGGTGTGAAGAAGTTCTTAGCGAAACGCCCTCTGGCGTGAGCATTAGAACTTCTTTCCACACTATAACAGTTCAATCTTAATCTGAATCATGTGAAATCTTAACTTAACCTTAATTCAGATATCGGATTTTCAAGTTCCTTTTCATCTTACGATTGTCCTTATCCTTTTATGCTTCATAATCCTGATATGTCCTGTTATTGTTATGCTTCTTTTACATTAACGCTCTCATCATACAGCAATACGATACGAATCTCCATACTTCTTCCGGTCGTATCTGAGTTGTATTCCGGATGTATTTCAGACGCAAAAAGAGCCCCCGCACTGGGAGCCCTTTCCGTTTCTTCATTATTATAATCAGGTAATTGTGAAACGCATGATTCCAAGATAGTAGTTGTGTGAAACAGGCAAATCGCAAGCAGGGCGCTATATTGCCGCAATGCCACTGAAAGTGGCTATGTGTTTCTGACGCCGTATTTTGGCGTCTTATGCACCGCTGCGAGCGACAGTGCAGCGAAAGCGGGCCCTGCGGTGATTGTCTGTTTTGTACAACGGGAACCTTCGAAAACAGAGTTTCACAATTACCTAATTATTATGAATATTATGAAGCCTTATGATATGCCGATTCACGAATCTGTCTGGGGGAATGGTCCGCTTTCAGAACCGGACTTAACTGCTTGTATACAAGCAGCGTAATAACCGAAACGCTGGCTCCTTTGATAAGATTAAGCGGCGCGACCGCCAGGCATACAAAGCTGGTAATATTGGTAATGGACCCGTTAATCGCGGTTCCCATACCTATCAGGGCTTCCATCGGCATGCCAAACAGCTGCGCAAATTTGGGCAGCAGATAAACCGCGTTGAAAGCAGTCCCAAAAACCGTCATGCAGAATGTGCCTGCGATGCTTCCGATAACCGCCGTCTTTTTGGTTTTATGAAACAGGTAGATAATCGACGCCGGGAGCAGAAAACTGCATCCTACCGCAAAGTTTGCCAGTTCCCCGACGAACGCTGTGCTCGTTGACTTAAACAGCAGTTTCAGGACAATTTTGCAAAACTCTACCATCACGCCTGCAACCGGGCCGAACGCAAATGCAGCAATCAACGCCGGAAGCTCGCTGAAATCAAGCTTGTAAAATCCCGGTGCAAAAGGCATCGGTATTTCGAACAGCATCAAAATTGCGGAAATTGCGGAAAACATGCCTATCATCGCAATTTTTCTCGTGCTGAATACCCGCTCTGCGGTCTGCGTTTTCTTTGCCGCAAACTTTTCCGCCGCATACGCCACAACAAAGAGCCCCGCGACTACCGCAAGAAATTGCAGCAAAAAGATAACGTTCTCCTGAATACTTTGTAACAGTTCACTCATTTTTCTTCCTCCGTTTCTGAAGCGTTCCAACGCTCACACTAATGAAAAGATTTAAAATGACAAAAAGGAGATTTCTTCGATTTTTTTACATTTTGGTTTCCGCAATGCAAAAACCCCGGATATAAATCCGGGGTTCTTACGCACACTCTTTTATGGAAAACATACTTTCTCTGATACCGCCCAAAGGAACTGCCGTATCAAAGCGTTATGCCGTCGCATACAAAATGTCGTTTCTTCTTTCATCCAGACTGTACTGTTGGTTACGGATTCTGACCGTATCAGCCGGGCACGACGCTTTCCGGCCGACTTTTGAATATTCTGTCCTGCCGCTTTTCGTCTTACGCCGGGTCGTGGACTCATCTCTCAGACGCGTGCACAGTTTTCTGCGCATCGTTTCCGTGAGCTTCACCACCAGTAGGGAATTTCACCCTGCCCCGAAGAACTTGCCTTTATGTATTTTGTATATTGTAATACCGATTTTTCCAAAAATCAAGTCATTTTTAGAGTTTTACATCTTTTCCAATCTTCATCGTAAGTCCGATGCGTTTCTTTGCCACATCGACGGTAAGCACCTGCACATCGACAATGTCACCGACGCTGACAGCCTCTAACGGGTGTTTGATAAACTTGTCCGTCATCTGGGAAACATGCACGAGGCCGTCCTGATGTACGCCGATATCCACAAACGCGCCGAAATCAATGACGTTGCGGACCGTTCCTTTCAAAATCATGCCCGGTTTTAAGTCTTTCATATCCAGCACATCGCTTCGAAGAATCGGCGCGGGCATATCGTCACGCGGGTCTCTCGCCGGTTTTTCCAGTTCTTTCAAAATATCCGTCAGGGTAATTTCCCCGATGCCGAGTTCCTCCGCCAGCTTCTTTTTATCTTTGATTTTTCGTTCCAGACTGCTGACCGTTACTTCTGTCTTCTCTGAAACCGCAGGCGCCGCTTTCTTTTTCGCAGATTTCTCGTCTTCCAGTACGACGCCGCCCATCGCTGCAGCAAGCGCTTTTCCCATAGCCGTATTGGTATTTCGAATCACGATTTCTTTCTGCTTCTTTACCGGTTTTTCTTTGACCGCAACAGCCTTTTTGCCGGCCGCCTTCTCCGCTGCCGCTTTCTTCTGCGCCTCTTTGACATCCGCCATTGTCAGCCCCATTTTGTCCAGTAATTTTTCAGCCGCTTCATAGGACTCCGGATGAACGCTCGTCGCGTCAAGCGGATTATCGCCGTCCGTAATCCGCATAAATCCCGCGCACTGTTCAAAAGCCTTCGGGCCAAGCTTCGCCACCTTCAAAAGCTGTTTGCGGCTGGTAAAACGGCCGTTTGTTTCTCTGTAATCCACGATGTTTCTTGCGATGACCTTCGTTACGCCGGAAACGTATTCCAATAAAGAGGCTGATGCCGTATTCAAATCCACGCCGACCTTATTAACGCTGTCTTCCACCACGCCGTTCAGGGCTTCGCTCAGTTTTTTCTGGTTCATGTCATGCTGATACTGGCCGACGCCGATAGATTTCGGGTCAATTTTCACAAGCTCCGCCAACGGGTCCTGTAATCTTCTCGCAATGGAGGCTGCGCTTCTCTGTCCCACATCGAAATTCGGGAACTCTTCTGTCGCCAGCTTACTTGCCGAGTAAACGGAAGCGCCGGCTTCATTAACAATGACGTACTGCACCGGTGTGTCAAGTTCTTTCAAAAGTTCAACGATGACCTGTTCCGATTCTCTGGAAGCGGTTCCGTTTCCGACCGAAATCAGGGACACGTTGTATTTCTTAATCAGTTTCTTAAGTTCCGCTTTGGCTTCGTTCACTTTATTCTGCGGCGCGGTCGGGTAGATGACTTTCGTGTCGAGCACTTTCCCCGTCGCGTCCACCACCGCCAGCTTACATCCTGTACGGAACGCAGGGTCCCATCCGAGCACTACTTTTCCGGCAATCGGGGGCTGTAACAAAAGCTGCTCCAGGTTTTTGCCGAATACGGAAATCGCGCCGTCTTCCGCTTTTTCCGTCAAATCGTTCCGGATTTCCCGCTCGATTGCCGGTGCAATCAATCTGACATAACTGTCAGATATTACGTCTTCCAATATCGGTGCGGTGACACTATTGTCATTTATAATCACTTTTTTCCGGAGATACTGCAGAATGCGTTCTTCGGGCGCAGCAACTTTTACGGCAAGGAACTTCTCATTCTCTCCTCTGTTGAGCGCAAGAATACGGTGTCCCGCCACTTTTTTCACGGGTTCCTCGTAGGCGTAATACATTTCGTATACGCTCTCCGCCTTTTCGTCTTTGGCCGTGCTGACGATTTTTCCTTCTTCCATCGTGATATCACGGATATAGATTCGGTAATCGGCTTCGTCGGAAATCATTTCCGCAATAATATCTTTCGCGCCCTGAACGGCTTCTTCCACTGTTTTCACTGATTTGGCCGCGTCTTCGTCTTCATGCAGATATTTTGCGGCTTCCTCTTCGATGGGAGCCTCGGCATTCTGTGCCATAATATAGTCTGCCAGACCGTCCAGTCCTTTTTCTTTCGCGACGCTCGCCCTTGTTTTTCTCTTCGGGCGGTATGGACGGTACAAATCGTCTACGACTACCATCGTTTCCGCCGCCACAATTCTTTCCTTCAACTCATCCGTCAGTTTTCCCTGCTCTTCGATGCTCTTTAATACCTGTTCCTTTTTCTCTTCCAGATTCCGCAGATAGGTCAGTCTTTCATACAAATCACGCAGCACCTCATCGTTCAGAGAGCCTGTCGCTTCTTTCCGGTATCTGGAGATAAAAGGAATCGTGTTCCCTTCATCTATTAATTTGACGGCAGCTTCCACCTGCCATTTTTCTACCTTCAGTTCTTCTTTCAGCTTTACAATAATGTCCATTTCCTATAACCGTTCCTTTCACGTATTACCGCTGCATTCTCGTGCCAGCCATTCCATTATACTTGATTTTTCCGGTTGTTTCCACTCCTAATTTATGCTATTCTTAAACCGATTTCAAAAAGGGGGGCTTTGCAAAATGGCATACACATTTCACGCTGAAGAGGACAAAGAAGTCCGCACCACATCAGAAGACGGCGTCTGCGTTTATCCAGATGATTATTGTGCCGGTTCCGGCCTCGCTGTCGGGAAAAAGAAATGTCTTCTGCTTACCGTATATAAAGCCCTGACAGTTTCATATCTTCGTCAAATGAAATCGTATAAACGACGCTGACATTTTCATAAATGACATCTGTCTGTGTAACGATTATCAGGTTACCTTTCTGTTTTACGCCGCCCGAATAAACGGTTCCGACCGCCTGTCGTTCTCCCCAGTCGGCGCAGATTCCGTCCTTCGCCGGGCCGATAACCTGTTCGTTCATTATGTTTCGCAGTTTGTCGGCTGCAAGCATCTGAATGGCGGTATAATCATTCTGGTCCAACAGTTCGATGACCTTTTCCACTTCCGCGGCAATCCTTTCCTGAGAATATTTCTCGCTGCCGCTTATGTCCACCTGCTTCGGAATCGCCCACCATACATACAGGCACAAAAACAATAACGCCAACGCGATAGCGGAGAGGATTATCAGTATTTTCCGTTTCTTATATGCCTTCTTATCCGCCTCTGTAAGATTCTGGGCGAAAGCGTCTGCAATTTCTCCTGCGGTTCCCATACTTTCCATAATCTGTTCCAGCGATTCTCCCGCTTCTCTCCTCATGGAAATATCGGACAACAGCTGTTTTTGAATCTCCAGTTTCTTTGCCCTCGTACATTTTATTTTTTGAGTGATTTCACTGACGTATTTTTCCGCTTCCATTTTTCATCCCTGTCCCTTTCCTCAGATTGATGCCCCTTTTCATTCTTCCTGCCCCATCAGACGTTCCACCCCGTCCGTTATCTGCCGCCATACCTGATAAATCTCGTTAAGCGCTGTCCGTCCTTTATCCGTCATCAGATAATATTTTCTCGGCGTCTGCCGATTCTCCCCCTCAACCCATCTGCTTTCGATAAGTCCCTCATCTTCCAGCCGATATAAAATCGGATAAAGCGTTCCTTCCTTCAGTCCAAAAAGGGGTCCTCCCCTGTCTTTCAATTCTGCAATCAGCTGATAGCCATACTTTTTTTCTTCTAAAAGAAGCCGCATTACCAGCATATCCAAAACGCCTTTTTTCATCTGCCTTTCGTACTTCTCCTGCATCCCTCTTTTCATTCCCCCTTCGAAATCCAATGCGTATATACTTAGTATTACTAAATACATGGTAATACATCGACTTGTATATGTCAAGATTTATCCGGCGCCTGCATCCGGGACTGATACCTCCACATTTTCGCAGAAAGCTTAATTGCAAAAGTAAATTCCAGTGCAGGAGTAAATTCTACTGCCCTTTCAA
>CAJTRK010000049.1 GCA_910578475.1 uncultured Lachnospiraceae bacterium
ACTTTACACATTATATCATTTTTTGTCAATGAAATTTGTACATACTTCCATAGTCTGTCAATCTATGATACAATAAAATGCAATGAATGAAACTATTAAAAAACAGCCACCCCGAGCACAGGCTGAAAAAGGAGCATCATAATGGCATATTATCAAATCAGATTTTTTGCAAACTCCCTGAAACGGAGCACCTCTTTTGAAATGTTTCTTCCTAACGACATCCGCGAAGATATTCCTCCCGAAGATACAGAATACCGCCGGCAGAAAACAAAAACCCTGTTCCTGCTTCACGGGTACACGGGCTTCGCGGAAAACTGGGTTCCCCAATATCTGGCGGAAAAATATAATTTCGCCATCGTTATGCCGAACGGCGAAAACGGATTCTGGCTCGACGGTCTTTCCACGGGACATCAGTACTGCACTTTTCTTGGAATCGAACTCGTAGACTATATCAGAAAGACTTTCGGACTTGCGATGAACGCGGACGAGACCTATATCATGGGCCTTTCGATGGGAGGCTTCGGCGCGCTGCACACCGCTCTTTCCTATCCCGACAGGTTCGGCAAACTGGCCGCTTTATCCTCCGCGCTCATCGTGCATGAGATTGCGCATATGAAAGAAGGCGGCGGCAATCCGGTCGCAAACTATGCCTATTACCATGAATGCTTCGGCGACCTGGAAACAGTGGAAGAAAGCGACAACAATCCGGAAACGCTCGCAAGAAAGCTGAAGGAGACGGGCCAAAAAATCCCGACAATCTATATGAGCTGCGGCACGGAAGATTTTCTTCTGGAAAATAACCGTGAACTTCACGCTTACCTCGACAGCATTCAGGTAGAACACACCTATCTGGAAAGCCCCGGTGCTCACGACATGACATTCTGGAGCGAGTACGCCGTGAAATTCGTAGAAATGATGTTTGCATAAAAATAAGCGCAGGCTCAGCCGCCTGCGCTTATTGACATGCAGAATGTCACACTTCTTTCAGTTCCCCAAGCATCTGCGCGGGATTTTCTTCCGCCTTCACTTTCCCGTATGCCTTCACGATAATACCTTCTTCATCAATCAGATAAGTGGTGCGTACAACGCCCATGCTGACCTTGCCGTAATTCTTCTTTTCCTGCCAGACGTCGTATGCTTTGATACAGGTAAGCTCCGTATCGGAAAGCAGCGTAAAAGGTAAATTGTACTTCTCCTCGAATTTCTTATGAGACGCCACGCTGTCTTTGCTGACGCCGATGATTACCGCGCCTTTTTCCTGAAACTGCGGGTACAGCGTCCCAAAATTGCATGCCTGTTTCGTACAGCCAGGCGTATTGTCTTTCGGGTAAAAATATAAAATGACCTTTTTCCCTTTATATTCTTCCAGCGTGTGTATCTGGCCGTTCTGGTCCGGCAGCGAAAATGCCGGCGCTTTTGTTCCTGTTTCTAACATTCCTTTCTATGCCTCCTTTTCCCGTTTTTCTAACAAATCTTATCTTGTTCCGCTCTCCGTCAGTATTCTTTTTGCCTCTGCGACTACCCGGCTGTCCGTCCTGTAAATGGTGTATTCGCTTAATGACGGGAGCCCCATCGGCACGCCTTCCCTGCGGTAACGCATGCCGCTGTCCATCGTCTTTTTTGCGGACAGGTGGTAGGCCGTAATATCCGTTTCTTCCAGAAATGTCCGGATAACATCCGGCGTCACACCGGCGCCGGCCATAATCTGCGGACCACCCGTTCTCTGACGGAGTTTTGACAGTTCCTTTAACAGAGGCATCCCCGCAAGACAGTTTTCCCTCTGTCCCGATGTCAGAATTGTGTCGATGCCCAGTTCTCCTGCCTGCCCGTAGACCCGCATCGGCTCCGCGCAGACGTCAAAGGCGCGATGGAGCGTTATTTTCATGCTTCCGGCTTCCCGAATCAGTTCCCGCATCTGTTCCATATGGAGGCTGCCGTCTTCTTTGAGACACCCGATGACCACGCCGTCCGCTCCTTTTTCCCGAAACAGCGCGACCTCTTTTCTCAGGAGTTCAAATTCGTGCTCCGTATACAGAAAATCTCCAAAGCGGGGACGGAGAAGGACGCGCACCGGCAGACCGCAGCATTTTCTGACCTCTTCAAACAACGCCAGGCCCGGCGATATGCCTCCAATAACAAGCGCCGCGCATAATTCCAGCCGGTCCGCGCCGCCTTTTTCCGCCTCCATAGCGGACTCCACGCTGTCTACACAGCATTCCAACATATACGGTTCCATTCGCCCACGCCCTTTCTTTTATTTATTCCCGATAATCTTTCCTGATAAACGGAAAAACAATCTTTTTTTCTGTCAGCATCCCATACTTGTCCGGATGTCTGTATGCGTTGCCGTGCACTTCGCTCTCCCGATATTTACGAAGCTGCGCGACGTCCAGTTCGGCAATGTAAACGCCTTCGGCTTCTCCCGCTTCCAATATGCAGGTGTCTCTGGATTCGGGCAGTTCCGGAAGATAGGCGACGCCGTCGAATACCGTCGAATGGCCGTTGCAGTCCGGCTGTCCTGCCGGATAATTGCAGGTAGCGATTGCCAGCATATTTTCGTATGCCCTGCCCCGCAGCTGCGACAACCGGTTGATTTCCATCGGGCAGGCATTGGGCACAAGCAGCAGCTCCGCCCCTTTTAACATCAAAATGCGCGCACTCTCCGGAAACTCTCTGTCAAAGCAAATCATGGAACCGACCTTTATCTTTCCTTTCGCGGTGTCCAGTTCCGACACATAAAAATCTTCTCCCGCGTTCAGCCGGCATTCGTCTCCGAAATCACAGATGTGCACTTTCGCATAGGTGTATAACCGTTTCCCGCTCCTGTCGAACAGGCAAATCGTATTCCGAGGCAACGGCTCATGTGCTTCCAGAAAGGTAATCCCGACCGCCATATCCAGTTCTTTCGCCAGTTCCGCATAAGCGGCAACAAACGGTCCCTCCGCCGAAACAGCCATTTCTTTCAGGCGGTTCACATCCTCCGGAATCTCATAACCGATATTCCACATTTCCGGGAACAACGCGATATCAGCCCCCTGCCGCTTTGCTTTTTTACAAAATTCGATTCCCTTTTGCAGATTCCCTTCTACCGTTCCCGTTCCTTTCATCTGCAAAAGAGCTATTTTCAATATTTCCATTTTTCCTCTCCTTCCGAAGGTTTATTCAACCTTTCCTCTCATACCGCCGCATAAGCGGCATTTCAACCGATGAACGCCGACTGAAATGGAGACACTTCGTCGGACAGGCATCTATACATTTTCCACAGCGGATGCACTCCGGCGAACGGGAAATTTCCGTTACGGAAAGCGCCGCCGGGCATGCTTTTTCACATGCCTTGCAGGATATACACCGTTCCTTTTCCCAGTGAATCTGCACCAGACTGAACTTATTAAAAAGGCCGTAGACGGCGCCGAGCGGACACAGATACTGGCAAAACGGCCGAAAATTCTTGACGGAAAGTATGATGATGAAAAGCAGCACGCCAAACTTCCAGTAAAACAATCCGCCAAGCTGAGCCCGCAGCGATTCATTCATGCTAAGCAGCGGTATCGCTCCAAGCAGCGTGCCCGACGGGCATAAATATTTACAGAAAGCCGGAACCTTCGCAAATCCCGTGAACAAAAACATGGAGCCGACGCATACTAACAACAGCAAAACCGCATATTTTCCATATTTCAGATATTTATGAAAGGGTAATGTCTTTCTTTTCCGAAAAAGCGGAATTTTATAAAGCAGGTCCTGTACCAGACCGAAAGGGCACAGCCAGCCGCAGACGAATCTGCCGAGAACGCTTCCGAACAGGAAAAGAAATCCGAGCGCGCCGAACGGAACCCGGAGGTCCCGCTGATTCAGCAATGCCTGAAGCGCGCCTATCGGGCAGGAAGCCAGCGCACCCGGACAGGAATAACAGTTCAGTCCGGGGACGCAGACATATTTCAGTCCGCCCTTGTAAATTTTCCCGCTCAGAAATCCATAAGTATATCCGTTTGTAAGAATGGTAAAAAGAATCTGTACGGTCAGCCGTATTTTTTTCATAACAACGTCATGCCTTCCTCTCAGCCTGTAAAAATTTTATTCGACCCGGTTTTCCGCGCCTATCCGATTCCGATACATTCCATACAAATCATAACCGCCTTTTTCCAGATGACGCCGAGTTGTCCCTGCGCTGCGCCGGCGGCAAGAAAAAGGATTCCCAGAATCGTTCCGCATATGCCGATATATCTTTTATCCGTTTTCCAGAAGTTCATCAATTTTCTCCTTCCACGCCGACTTCTCCCTTGCGCCTACGACGGTCTCCAGCAGAGAGCCGTTTTCGTCGAAAAAGAAGGTCGTAGGCACGGCCGTCACGTCTTCCAACAGCGCATCATAAAGCGATTGGTTTATCGGAAGATGGGTGTACGACGCGCCGGTCTGCTCAATCAAATCTTTGGCCAGTCCCATAATTTCCTCGTCCGCATTCTCCGGCACATCGCTGATAATGCCGATTAACCGGAACTCACCGGCGTCGTACTCCTGCGCCAGTTCTCCGAGCTCCGGCATTTCACTCAGACAGGGATTACAATAAGTCGCCCATACATTGACCATTGTAATCTTCGATTCCCCGAATATATCCGAAGACACTGTATTTCCATCCATATCCTGCGCTTCAAAACTCTGCGTTCCGCCCAGTTCTTCCGCAACGGGCACGGATGTCTCCTGCTGTATGGCATTCTGCTGCGTTCCCGTGTCTGCCTGTCCCTGCGCGCCGCCTTGTGCGCACCCGCTTAACAGAACCGCCGTCAGGAAAAAGGCCAATGTTTTATATTTCATGTTATTCCCTCCAAATCATCTTTCATTTATGAAAGTTATTCATTTATGAAAATTATTCATTTTATGAAAATTATTCATTTTATGAAAATCTTTTATACTTCCGATTCTCTGACCACCTTACGCACTTTCAGAACCATTGACGGCGCCACGGAAAGTTCGTCGATGCCCATCCGCAGAAATTCTTCCGTCAATTCCAGGTCAGCTCCCAGTTCCCCGCAGATGCCGACCCATTTTCCGCATTTATGCGCGTTATCCGCCACCATTTTAATCATCCGCAAAATCGCCTTATGATGCGGATAATAGAAGTCATCCAGTCTCGCGTTCTGTCTGTCCACCGCAAGCGTATACTGTGTCAAATCGTTGGTTCCGATACTGAAAAAGTCTACAATTTCCGCCAGTTCATCGCTGACCATAACTGCTGCCGGCGTTTCTATCATAATGCCCTGTTCCGGTTTTTTATAAGGAATTTCCTTCTCTTCCAGCTCCGCTGTTACCTCTGCCACAATATCCTGAATCTGCTTCACTTCTTCCACGGAAGTTATCATCGGGTACATGACGGACAGATTTCCGTATACGGCCGCACGGAACAAAGCCCGCAGCTGCGTTTTAAAAATATCCGGCTGTTTCAGGCAGATGCGGATGGCCCGATATCCCATCGCCGGATTATCTTCCTTACCGAGGTTAAAATAATCCACCTGTTTATCCGCCCCGATATCCAGCGTGCGGATAACGACATTCTTGCTTCCCATCGTCTGCGCTACCTGTTTATATGCCTGAAACTGCTCCTCTTCCGTCGGGAAATCGTCTCTTCCGAGATACAGAAATTCGCTGCGGAACAGACCGATACCGCCCGCATCATTTTCCATTACATAGCCCACATCCGAAACGCTGCCGATATTCGCGTAAATCTTGATTTTCTTCCCGGAAAGCGTCTCATTCTCCTTCCCCTTCAGCGACTGTAAAAGTTTCAGTTTTTCCTGTTCGCCGCGCACTCTCGCTTCCGTTTCGGCACATACTTCTTCCGAAGGTTCAAAGATGACTTCCCCTTTCAGGCCATCCACCACGGCGGTCATGCCCGTATGAATCTCATTTAAGTCTATTGGTACGCCAATCAGCGCCGGAATATTCATCATACGCGCCAAAATCGCCGTGTGGGAATTGGCGGAACCGTGTACCGTCACAAGCGCGAGAATCTTCTCTTTATCCATCTGCACCGTCTCGCTTGGGCTCAGGTCATCCGCCACAATAACAGAAGGCTTCATGTCCGCGGAATTGATATCTTCCTTTCCCATCAGATTCCGGACGAGGCGGTTTGAAATATCTTTGATATCCGCTGCCCTTGCCCTCATATAATCGTCTTCCATTCCGGAAAACAGTTCCGCAAAATTATCGCCGGTGACCGCAACCGCATATTCGGCATTCACCATTTCCGTCCGTATCATATTGTGAATCGCTTCCAGATAATCCTCATCTTCCAGCATCATCTGATGTACTTCAAAAATTGCTGCGCTGGATTCCCCCACTTCCTTCAGCGCCTTGTCGTATAACCCCTGAAGCTGCGCCTGCGCCTGCTCTCCCGCCTTTCCGACACGGGAAATTTCGGCATCCGCATCCGTAATCTTTGTCCTTTTGATTTTCTGGTCTTCTTTTCCGAACACCAGCACCGGCCCTATAACAATTCCTTTGTAAACCGCTTTCCCAGACACTTTTAACATAGCTTTCCGCCTCCTTCTCTTTTTTATAAATTTATGTCATCTCAATCATCTTTTCATTGTCCTTCTCTATGATAATATTCTCTATCCGCATGCCGCTTTCCGCAAAATACAATTTGAGATAATTGCTGATATTAATAAAGAACCCTAACGGCTGCTCGATTTCCACATATTTTCCGTCCGTTCCGTTCAGCGTAACCGTTCCCTGTAATTTACTGTTGGCAAAAATGGACACGGACACCTGCGCAAGTTCGGAAGCGTCCACTTTTGCCCGGATACGAATCTTATAAAATCCCTGTTCTTTCGTACGAAGCCCGCATGCGAAGGTCTGTCCCTTTCCGGTATTCACCGTCTCCCCGTCAAGCTCCATCCGCTCATCCAGCGCATACCAGTCCATATCGGTATCGGTTATCGTCTCTTCCGCCATGCTCTCTGCCGCTTCCAGCTCTTCTTTGCTGAGCCGCCCGAGGCTTCTGTCCATAACCGGAGAACGCATCAATACACCCAGTATGTTCATGGCGCATCTTACCAGTTCGGCGCGTCCCAAAGTACCGTTTTGCAGGCTTTCTGCCAGATTGTCTCCGCCGGAATTATGTTCCGAATCTCTCACTACCATATAGACATCGTTCTGGCTTCTCACCATAGCCGCAAGATTTTCCCTCACAGGGGTCTGTCCCTCATCGTTGATTTCCGCCCACCAGTCCGTCATTACCAGTCCTTCGTAATGCCATTCTTTCCGGAGAATCGTCGTCAGCAGGTCATGATTTCCGGCCGTCCAGATGCCGTTAATCCCGCCGTAGGTAGTCATAATCGCATACGCGCCGCTTTCTTTTACCGCAATTTCAAAGCCTTTCAGATAGATTTCCCGCATAGCGCGCTCCGAAACGACAGCATTATACAGTCTGCGGTGGTACTCCTGATTATTGGCCGCAAAATGTTTCAAAGCTCCCGTCACCTGATAGCTTCTCATGCCTCGTATCTGTGCCGCCGCCATCTTACCGGAAAGCAGCGGGTCTTCCGAAAAATATTCAAAGTTTCTTCCGTTTAACGGATGTCTGTGAATATTCATTCCGGGGCCTAACAAAATATCAATGCGGTTTTTGCGCAGCTCCGCGCCTTCCATTTCGTACAGTTGTCCGACCAGTTCTTCGTTAAAGCTGCATGCCAGACAGGTTCCGTTCGGAAGGCAGAAAGCATGTGTGCCGCAATCCATACGAATGCCGGAAGGGCCGTCCGCACAACATCCACAGGGAATACCGTAGTCTTCCAACGCTTTGGTAACGCCGCCGAACGCGGATGCCGTTCCGGGCGTCACTTTCGGAGAGCACATTCCTTCGCCCCGGACGATACAGCACAGCTCCTCGTCGCTCAGCTGATTCGTAAATTCCTCCAATGAAATCTTTTTATCATAAACATCCGACAGAAGATACCCTTGATTCCCCGTACAGGCCACAGCCGCAAGACCTTCTTCCCGCTTTCCGTCCGCCTTTTCCAAACTGCGCAGCGGCGCTTTCTCCCAGGAAAGTTCAAATGTCCCGCTTTCTGTCCGCTCCGGCTTCATCCGGTCAAATTCCTCCACCGGAGCAAGCGCTTCCGTACAACGCTCCACCACTTCCAGTTCTTTTAACTCCATCACACCTGCCAGACCGGCGTTTCTTACATCCGTTCCCACATAGAAACTGTATTTCCCCGGTTCCAGCACATAACAGGACTTATTTCCGGTCACGCCGCTATCGTCGTAAGACGCAAAAACCGGCTTTTTTACAGAAAGGCACAGCTTTTGTTTCTCTCCCGGTTCCAGGCATTTCGTTTTGGCAAACGCCGCCAGGCTCCGGGACGGTTTCCCAAGCTGTCCCTGCGGTGCGCAGACATACACCTGAACGACCTCTTTTCCCGCACAGGCGCCCGTATTTTTCACATCCACAAGGAAATCACAGCCGTCTTTCGTCAGTTCCATCGTGCAGTCTGTCGCAAAAGAAGTATAGGAAAGACCATAGCCAAACGGGTACTGCACTTTTTCCTTCGCCTGCTCAAACGTCTCAAAGTAGCGGTATCCCACATAAATATCTTCCGCATACAGATTTCCCTCTTCACCGCCGAAATTGGAAGACGCCGGATAATCTTTTTCCGAATAAGCAATCGTATCCGCCAGCTTACCGGACGGGGCAACTCTTCCCATCAGAATATCTGCGGCCGCATGACCGCCTTCCATACCGCCCTGCCATGTATAAAGGACGGACTGAGGCTTATAGTTTTCCACCCATTTCATATCAATAATGCTTCCCACATTCAACGCCACAACGACCCGGTCGAATGCGGCGCATACCTGCTTTAGCATCTCCTCTTCGCCTTCCGAAAGATAATAGCTTCCTCTTTCTCCCTTGGCATCCCGGTCCTCGCCGGCCGTTCGTCCGATAACAACCAGCGCGGTGTCGCTGGACGCCGCAATCTTCCCGACCAGTTCAGGACTCAGAGGCATTTCTTCCTGGCTCCACGGTTCCTGTGCCCATCCCTGCCCCTGGTCAAAAGGATGTTCGGTCAGCCATTCAAGATAGACCTGTTCCAGTTCCTGATTCAAAATGAGACGCTCTTCCTTTAACGCGTCCAGTATGCCTACCACATACTTTGTATTGATTAACCCGCCTGAACCCGTGCCGCTTTTGTAATAATCGAACTGAATTCTTCCGAATACCGCCAGCTTTTCTCCTTCCCGGAAAGGAAGCACATTCTGTTCATTCCTCAGAAGAACCACGCCTTCCGCAGCCGCGTTTCTCGCCGCCCGGGCATACGCGTCCCAGTCTATTTCATATCTGTTCTTCATCCTCAGACCTCCTGAAAAAAAATAATATCACAGACACAGGTTGCCTGGCCTGCGCCTATGATATCATCATAACAAATAAAATCACATATAGCTAACAATTTCTGTTACATTTTTATAATAATCTTGTTCTGTACACTGGAACGTCATTTCAGGATTTCTTTCAACAGCTCGAACAATTTCTCCGTATCAATCGGCTTTGCAATATGGCCGTTCATTCCCGCATTGAAAGCCTCTTTTCTGTCTTCATCAAAAGCGTTTGCGGTCATTGCGATAATCGGAATATTCACATACGCGGAATCTTTCATTGCCCGGATTTGTCTGGCCGCCTCATAACCGTTCATAATCGGCATCTGAATATCCATCAATATCAAATCGTACCGGCCGGGTTCCGCCTCTTTAATTCGCTCTACTGCAACGGCTCCATCGTCCGCCACATCCATTACAAAGCCGGCTTCTCCCAGAATTTCTAATGCAATTTCCTGATTAATCTCGTTGTCTTCCACCAATAAAATCTTCTTTCCTTCAAAAGAAGGAGCCTCTTCCGCGGACTCTTCTTTCCCTTCCTTCACCGCAAACGGAGATTCCAGAACTTCCCGCAGCTCCGACAGGAAAATCGGTTTTGAACAAAAGGCCGTAACACCTGCTTTTCTCGCCTCTTCTTCGATATCCGACCAGTCATAGGCCGTCAGGATGATAATCGGCTTGCCGTCTCCGATAATTGTCCGAATACGTCTGACAACTTCTATTCCGTTCATATCCGGCATCAGCCAGTCGATAATATACGCGGCATATCCGTCATTCTGCTCTTCCGCAAGCTTCACGCGGAGCACCGCCTCTTTTCCGGACGTCGTCCAGTCCGGTCTCATGCCGATGACAGAGAGCATCTGCGTTACGCTGGAACAGGTATTGAAATCATCATCTGCAACCAAAGCTCTGAGTCCCTGTAACTGCGGAACGACTTCCTGCCGTACCGGGCCGGAGCAAGTTCTGAAGCGCAGCGATACGGTAAAGGTCGAACCTTTTCCTTCTTCACTGGAAACAGAAATCGTACCACCCATCATATCCACGATATTCTTGGTAATCGCCATGCCCAGTCCGGTTCCCTGAATACCGCTCACCGTGCTCGTCCGCTCCCGTTCAAACGGCTCAAACACATGTTCCTGAAATTCTTTGCTCATACCGATTCCGGTATCTTTTACCAGAAAATCATAAGATGCAAAGCCATCGGGCGCATTTCCCTTCTGCAGGATACGCACGCTCACGATACCGCCGGGTTTGGTGAATTTCATCGCATTGCTCAACAGATTCAGCAAAAGCTGATTCAAACGTAACTTATCACAAAGCACATTTTCATTCACCACGTCCGCCGTATCGATATAAAATTCCAGTTGTTTCGCGGTGATATCCGCCTGGACGATTGTCTTCAAGTCGTGCATGATTTCCGGCAGGGAAGTTTCCTTTTCCTCAATCTTCACTTTTCCGCTCTCAATCCGGCTCATATCCAGAACATCATTTATCAGGCTGAGAAGATGATTGCTGGATGTCGTAATCTTGGACAGATAATCCTGTACCTGCTCCTTATTGTCAATATGTGTCGCCGCGAGAGATGTAAATCCGATAATTGCATTCATCGGCGTTCTGATATCATGGGACATATTGTTCAGGAAGGTGGTCTTTGCCCTGTTGGCATGCTGCGCCGCCGCCAAAGCATCCTCAAGGTCGGCTTTCTGCTTCTCCAGCTGTTCTTCCATTTTTTTCTCGTCATCTATATCGACAAAAAGTCCGACAAAAGTAATCGGCGAACCGTCCTCCCGTCTGGACAGCCTTCCTGCCGCATGGAACCATCTGCACCCGGCATGTTTCGTATGAAGGCGATATTCTACGTTATAATTTTTTTCTCCGGTAAAATCTTTTACGGTATCCCAGTATTCCTTCAGGGTCCGTTCTTTATCTTCCTCATCTAGCAGCTCGGACCAGGACTCAATTCTGTTCGGAAAATCCTCTTCACTCTCATATCCCACCATTTTACGGAAAACTTCCGACCATGTGCAGGATGTCATTTCCGCCTTCTCGTTAAATTCCATGCTCCAGAGCCCGGAACCCATTGCGGCGTGAATATTGTCCATCGCCGCCTGTTCTTTCGCAATCTGGGCATAGGCCGCCCGGATTCTGTCGCCGTCCGCTTTTTCCTGTTCTAAAAGAATCTTCGCATTCTTTTTGGACTGACGAATCAGCAGTGTGAACACGACGAACATTACGAGCACTGTAATAATAATCTGAATTAAACCGTGCATCATCATATCGGAACTGATGGAACTAATCTGTTCGCTGATGACATTATCCCGAATCAGAATTGTCAGCATCCAGTTCGTTCCTTCCACCGGGATATAGGAAAGAGTCTCCTGAGAACCCTGATAAGTAAAAGCAATCTCTCCCGCTCTTCCGTTCTCAAAATCCTCTTTCATCTGCTCATAACTGAACCCACTGTCAATTTCCGCATCCAAAAGCGCGGAAAAAAGATTTGTTCCGGTCCTGATATTTCCAAATTCATTATTCGACAAATCTTCTCCGTTGCGGTGATACAGACTGCAGTAAGTCTCGTTGCTGCTCGTCTGCAGCGTCAGTGAACTTAACATTTCATCAATATTAATCTGAACAAAGCAGACCTCTATCCGTACGCCCTGAAAAGTAAAGTTCTCCACAGGAACCGCCAGCACCACCTGCTTCCTTGCCCCATAAAGATTCGTCGTACTGATGACCGGCGCCGTCAGCTCTCCGTCCAGAAAATTATACCTGCTGAGCCCCGATGTTGTGCTATGCTCCGTATAAACGATACCGTTCTCATCTACTAACGCAAACTTATCCACACCATAAAGCTTCTCGACTTTTCCCAAAAACTGACGCAGCGTTTCCTGTGATTCCAAATCGGCAGCTTCCAATATGGAAAGCGCATTCTGTATGTAATTAAAATGATTTTTCAATTCTTCCGAGACAACCTGCGCTCTTCTTCCGGCCAGCTCTTCCAGGTAAAATTCGCTGACCCTGTTTACTGCCTGATTAGTGCTGATTCTTGCTCTGTTCGATACCCATCCCATCGTAATCAGAAGAATCGCCGCTATGATAATTCCTCCCACCACAGCATAAGTAAACGTCTCTTTCTTTTGTTTTTCACTCATACTATTATTCTGTACTTGTTCCATTTCCGTTCCGCCATCCTTAATGAATTTCGCCATACAGCACCTGAAGCATTTCCGCCGCGCCGTCCTGATAGATAATTGTTGTTGATTCTTCCGTTTTTTCGGGATAAACATCCCCCGGGAAATGTCCGTCTGCTATTTTCACGGCCACCTGAATGGTATCAAACCCTATGGAATAGCAATCCTGAACCCCCAGTGCGTAAATAACACCGTCCTGCAAATACCGGAGCGCCTCCCTGTCATGGTCCATTCCTACAATCACAATGTCCCCTTCTTTCCCGGCTTCGATAACTGCCCTGGCAGCGCCCACCGGATTGCTCATATTACAGCAGGCAATTCCTTTCAGATTCGGGTTCTCTTTGAGAAACGCTTTCGTAAATTCATAAGCCTTTTCTACACTATCTTCATCATATGCGATTTCTACGATTTTCATATCAGGATATTTTGCAATGACATCCTGCACGCCAAGCGCCCGGTCCTCATGGCATGGCGCTCCCTTCGTTCCCACCAGAACAGCAACTTCACCCTGATATGCCAGTTTTTCACACAAAGCCTCTGTCAGCGTCGCTCCATCTTCATAGTTATGCGTATTCCCCACATATGCAATTCTGTCGCACCCATCTTCTTTACCGGCATCGGAGCTCGAAAACGTCATAACCTTCTGTCCGTTTTCCATTAATTCATTAATGACAGGCGTAATTATATCAACATCCGCCACATCCACGCCGATGACATCAAAACCGCAGCCGGAAGCGTCTTGCAGCCGTAAAATCTGGTCCTGCGCCGAAGCCGCATTGGGCGCAAGATATTCGTAATTAATGATAACGCCCATCTCTTCGTATTGCTTCGCCGCATCTTCCATTCCGATAGCAACCGCATCCCACCAGGGATGAACCGTTTTATAAGTAAAATAAAAATTATATTCTTCTTTCAAAGGCACATACTCCTCCAGTAAGTGGTCAAACTCGATGATATCGGCCGCGTTTCCACCGCCGGCAGGCATCTGACCGTTCGAAACCGCTTCTCCTTCCGGAAGCTGTTCCTCCGTTTTGCCGTTACATCCCATCAATACGCAGCCGCATACGACCATCACCAGCACAGATGCGATATACGCCCGGATTTTTCCCTTTCCATTTCCCTTCCGCGTTTCTTTTTTAACTTTCTTCCTGTACATAGCCGCATAATCCCCCCATTTTTATGCCTTGCACGATTATTGTATCACAATAATTCGACTTTTTACAAGATTATCTGTTTCATTCCAGGTCCTGATTTGTTATAATAAACTAAAAAGCGTAAATGGATGCAGAGTCGAAAATCATAGATTTTCAACCGGAAATTTATGCTACGCGCATAGTCTCCGGACATTGAAAGGAGTATGGCTGTAAAATGAAAAGTATCAATATACATGAGATTATCATTAACAGGAACAATCTGCATATTATTTCCGCAGACGCCGCTTTTTACGCTTTTATGGGTGAACGGCTGTACGTTCCCTTCGAGAAATTTATATCGGAGGAAGACAAAAAAACTTTTTATCAGAAATTCCGCGAATGTACAGGCGAACGATTTATGATGCGCCTGATTGGTGAAAACGGAAAACGCGGCTGCTATTTCTCCCGCATTAAAAACGGGCCATCCAAAGACAGCGTCGAGGTCCTTCTTCTTTATGCCGAAGAACTTGTTGAAATACGAAATCAGTTAAAGAAAACCATCTCCATAAGAAATGCAATGCTGGAAATGTATGGAGACACCTATTTTGAATATGAACCGGAAAACGACTCCCTCTGCATCTATACGCTGGAAAAAGAAGAGCAGAATATGGGATGTTTCCCGCTCGAAGCATTCGAGCAGCGTCTTATGGCCCATGCTGATGAAACACAGCAAAAGGATGTACACGAACTGATTGCAAATATCAGGACCGGAACGCGCAGATTTGAAATGCGCGTAAACAAAAATCTGCTCAACGGGGACGATGAAAACTGTCTCATGACGATAAACGCAATGTCTCTTTACGAAAAAGGAACGTTTTCCATCGTCGTGGGCTGCATTCATACAGGCCATGAAGCAGAGCCGGGAATTCAGCGAAAAAACGAGGTCGATTCGCTGACCGGACTGCTCACAAAAGCGGATATCACGAGAATTGCCATCGACCTCATAAACGTCAGAAAAGTCAGAGGCATTACGCTGGCAATTGTCGATATAGATTACTTTAAAAAAGTAAACGATACCTACGGCCACATGTGTGGTGATGAAGTTCTTTTGAAAGTCGCCGGCATCATGGAAAAAGAAGTAGGGGCCGGCGGAATCATCGGCCGTATCGGCGGAGATGAATTTCTGATTATATTTTATCATGCGGAAGACATGGAACCTATGCGGGAACGGCTGAAATGTATTAAAAACAACGTGAAAGCTTCCTTCCCTCCGAATGCAGGAGACCGTCCGGCAATCACGCTTTCCATGGGCTGCGCCGCTTACCCGAAAGACGCCGACAATTACGAAAACCTGTTCTTTCTCGCTGATTTCGCCCTGTACCGCGCGAAAGAAAAAGGCCGCGACAGATATATTATTTTTGATAAGGAAAAACACGGAGACCCGGAAGTAATCCGGAACATGACCAAAACCGGCAATCGGATTGACAGCCGTGGAAACATGTCGATGGGCGATATTCTCTGTGTCATGATGGATAAAGTATACCGCGGGGAGGACTATGCCCTCGAAAAACTTCTGGATGACTTTGTCATTCATTTCGGGATTCAGCGGGTTATGATACATGCGGGAACGCCTTATCATATCGTATATGTTGCCGGGGAACAGCGTCCTTCCGCCGAACTGACTGCCCGAACAGAACATTATATGAATATGGACGATTATCAGCAGCAATTTGACAACACCGGCCTGCTGTTTCTGAACAACGTGAAGTTCCTGGAAGACCGGCTGCCTGAAATATATGAATTATTCGAAGCGCTGAGCATTTATTCGCTGATTCAGATACGATTCCGGGATAAAAACGGAACGCCTGCGGTTTTAAGCCTCGAATCAGTCAAAAAAACAACGACATGGAATCAGTCAAATCTTCATTACTACCGTTTGTTTGCGAAAATGCTTTCTGCATATGAGCTTTTATAAATTCGAAGTTCCTGTTGCCGCTTTTTGGCACAAAAGAGGCGCATGGTTTACAATTTACTGTTCCATGCGCCTTTACACTGTTTCATTGATATGGGATTGGTTTTCTGATTATGTTAATTGCATAAGTTCTTCTTCTATCTCCTTCGCATCGTCCATTGTCAAATCTGGATAGCAAACTGGAATTTCCTCAACTGTCAATTTCCCCATTTTTAACATATGTTTAGCATTTTGCATTAGTGTTTCCCTTTTAATATCTTTTGTATAAGTTTTCATAATCTGCTCGTCATCAAATAAACTCATCATAATCGTTACTACCTCCACTTCCTTGCTGCTTA
>CAJTRK010000050.1 GCA_910578475.1 uncultured Lachnospiraceae bacterium
TGGATAACATCCTAGCTGGTTGTTAGGAATATCAACCATAAATACATTGTAGTAGAGTTCAACCGGATAAATTGTAATAAAATTTGAGTGCAAATTTTTCCCATATAGATTATAATGAGTAAAAAAGGATACGAAAGGAAGAAAGGAAGGAAGAAACGGGTAATGAGCATCATCAGCAGCAAAGACGTTTATGAGATTATCAGAAAAACGTTGGGCATTATTAACGGCAAAATCATGAATCATGGCGAAATTACCGGTTATATTCTGTATAAGATGCTGGAATGTGAACAGATACATACGGAACAGGAACTGGTGGATTATACAATGCTTGGGATTCTTCATGATATCGGCCTGTATAAGGAAGATAATGTCAAGAATGTCAGCGATTTTGAAACGAAGAATCTGTGGCCGCATTCGATTTACGGATTCCTTTTCCTGAAATACTTATCCCCGATGGATGACAAGGCGGAAATCGTGTTATATCATCATTTGGATTACAACCGTTATGGATTGATACAGAGCCGCTATAAACATATTATCGAATGTTTAAATCTGGCGGATAAAATGGATACCTTCCTGCATTTGAAAGATGAAAAGCTGGAAAAGGACTATTTTATCAGATACCGGGATATTAAGTTTTCCGGGGCGGCGTTGGATTTATTCCACCGGGCGGAGGCAAAATACGGCATTACCGCCAATCTGGTAAACGGTTCCTATAAGGACGAGCTGACGGAACTGCTTTCCAAAAGAGCATTTTCAGAGCAATACAAGAAGGGTTTTCTGGAAATGCTTGTCTATACCATTGATTTTCGAAGCGAACATACCGTTGTACATACGCTGGCGACCGTCAATTTCGGGCAGCAAATCGGGCGGCTGATGCGGCTTACCGGGAAAGACTTGCGCGACCTGTATTATGGGGCGCTTCTGCACGACCTCGGCAAAATTGCGATTCCGTTGAATATACTGGAATCCACGGGCCGGCTGTCCGACGAGGAAATGAAGGTTATGAAAGCGCATGTCCGCATTACGGAAATGATTCTGGAAGGCGTCGTGGACAATGCGGTATTGCAGATTGCGGTAAGACATCATGAGAAGCTGGACGGAAGCGGTTACCACAGAGGGCTGACGGGGGACATGCTGACCCTGCCGCAGCAGATTGTTGCGGTGGCCGATATTCTGAGCGCGCTGTATGGGAAAAGAAGCTATAAAGAGGCTTTCAGCAGCGAGCTGATTCAGAAAATTATGACGGGTGATGCGGAGAACAATAAAATCAACAAAGGCGCCGTCGATATGCTGATGAAAAATTACGATAAAGTCATTGCCGCATTTGAGAAAGAGAAGGTCAATACGATTGGTCTGTATCTTAAAATCAAAGAACAGTATGCGGTCATGATTGAACGGTTCCAGGCGTTTAATTAATCAGACGGGAGGATTTTCGGTGAAATTTAAAGGAAGCATCTCTAAAATATGTGAGTTATTGGAATTGATTGTTGCATTTCTTGTTTTGGTCGGAATCGCCTTTTCCATATGCGGTCTGCTGAAGGATTTTGAGATATTTCGCCTGATGTTCAAGGATATAGAAAATTTCCGTGTATATCTCGACCAGATTTTTGCCATCGTTATCGGCATCGAGTTTTTACAGATGCTCTGCCGGCCTAATTCTGACAATATTATGGAAGTGTTGATTTTCCTCGTTGCAAGACATATGATTGTCAGCGATACGACACCGATGGAGGATTTTATCTCCGTTATCAGCATTATCCTGCTCTGTGTTCTGCGGCGGTATCTGCATGTTACGAGAGAAAAGATGAAAGCGGAAGGTAAATTGTCAGGTGAGGACAAGGAAGATGTATGAGTGTACAGATAATCTGACAAATAGTCTGAGGGTCCGCTGAAGCGGACAGATGGGAGTGAATATGGCATTTCAGTTTAAAATCAATAAACTGCGTTTCCCGGAGGGAAAAAGAAAAGCGCTGACGCTTAGCTATGATGACGGAATTGTAGATGACAGGCGTCTCGTGGACTTGATGAATCAGTATGGCGTAAAAGGGACTTTTAACCTGAATACGGCGCTTTTTGGAAGAAACTGCACGATAAAAATAGACGGAAGAGATGTGGAAGACTCTGTTGTGACGGCGGAAGAAGTTCCGCAGTTATATGAAAAACATGAAGTGGCGACGCATGCGGCAAGGCATATTTCCCTGACCGAATGCGGAAGTGCGGCGGTATATGAAATACTGGAAGACCGAAAGGTGCTGGAAGAACTCGTTCCTTATCTGGTACAGGGACATGCCTATCCTTTTGGCATTTATGATAAGTCCGTGATAACGATGCTAAAAGCGGCCGGAATCCGATATGCCCGAACCGTTGTTTCGACGGGAACATTTGAACTGCCCGATGATTTTCTGGAATGGCATCCAACCTGTCATCACGCGGATTCGCGTCTGATGGCGCTTGCAAAAGAGTTTTGTGAAGGAAAAGAAAATCCGAAGATTATCAACAGACCGCAGCTTTTTTACCTGTGGGGGCATTCGTTTGAATTTGCACGGCAGGATAACTGGGAAATTATCGAAAATTTCCTGTCCTATGTTTCCGGATTTCAGGAAGAAATCTGGATGGCGACGAACGGTGAAATTGTTTCTTATGTGGAAGCTTACCGAAGCCTTATTTTTTCCGCAGACGGGTCGAAGGTTTATAATCCGTCCTGCCGGACTGTGTGGCTGGAAGCGGCGGGAGAAATCTGTCCGATTGCCCCCGGCGAAACGGTGACGCTTGCGGGTTATCGATAAGTATATAACAAAAAATGCCTTACATGAGAGGCAGAATAAAGACGGAGCGATGTTATGAAAAATAAAATATATCAGATAAAGAACGATTTGTTCTATCGACAGATTTTCAGATTAGTATTGCCGATTATTATCCAGAATCTGCTGAGCGCGGCAGTCAGTTCCGCCGACGTGGTCATGCTCAACTATGTAGGACAGTCTTCTATCTCGGCAGTATCACTGGCATCTCAGTATGCCAGTGTTCTTTTTATGGTCTTTTATGGACTTGGGACCGGCGCTACGATGTTGTGCGCGCAGTATTACGGAAAAGGGGATATGCTGGCGATTCAGGTCGTGGAAGGAATTGCCATGCGTTTTTCGATTATCATATCGTTTTTGTTTGCCGGACTGGCTTTGGCTGTGCCGGAAGGCATGATGCGTATTTTTACGGAAGACAAGGAGCTGATTACGATTGGCGCTTCTTATCTGCGCTATATGAGCGTCAGCTATCTTTGTTGGGGCATTACCGAAGTCTATCTTGCCGTACTCCGCAGCATTGGCAGGGTAGTCATTTGTACGGCTTTGAATGTGGTCGCTTTTTCCATGAATATCTTTTTGAACGCCGTCTTTATTTTCGGGCTTTTCGGCGCGCCGTCGCTCGGGGCAAAAGGGGTGGCGATTGCGACGTCTCTTTCCAGACTGATTGAGCTTGCACTCTGTTTTATCGTTTCGTTTATGAGCAAAGACATCAAACTGGATTTCCGGTATCTGTTTATCAGGAATAAAGCGTTATTTTCCGATTTTGTCAGACTGTCACTCCCGGCGCTCGGGAACGACATCAGCTGGAGCGTGGCTTTTTCCATGTATTCCGTTATTATCGGGCATCTTGGGACGGATGCGGTGGCGGCCAATTCTTTTGTCATCGTTGTCCGGAACTTCGGAACGATTCTCTGTTTTGGCATGGCCAGCGCAGGCGGTATTCTGATTGGCAATATCATCGGAGAAAATAAGCTGGAAGAGGCCAGGACGGGCGCGAAAAAACTGACGAAACTGACCGTGATTACAGGGGCCATCGGCGGCCTGATTGTTCTGGCAATCATGCCTTTTGTATTAAAATACGCGGCTCTGTCGGAACAGGCCATGCACTATCTGAAATATATGCTGCTCATCAATACCTATTACATCATGGGAACAGCCGTCAATACGACGCTGATTGCGGGTGTTTTCCGGGCGGGCGGAGACAGTCGGTTCGGCTTTGTCTGCGACACCATCGATATGTGGTGTTATGCCGTACCGCTTGGTTTTCTTTCGGCTTTTGTCCTGAAACTGCCCGTGATGTGGGTGTATTTTCTGCTGTGCACCGACGAATTCGTGAAGTGGCCCTGGGTGCTCAAACGCTACCGGAGCGGCGTGTGGCTGAAAAATATTACGCGGGATGATTTGTTTGGAAAAACGGAGCAATAAGACAGTAGTAATGATGCGGCGGCAGGACAGCATTGATTGTTTTCGGTGGAAAGATATGCTATACTTGAGGCAGAAAACTAATCGACAAATCCAGGTGTGTGGATTGGAGAAACAGAATGAAAAAATATTTTCTGCCGCTTATGATGCTGGTAATATTTGAAACAATTGCAATAACGCTATGGCTGACGAAGAACAATCCATTTTATTTATTTAATTTCAGCTATATCGGAATATCAATTTCTTCAGGAATATTCCTTTATGTCAGGAACTATAAATATGCACGCAGAGTAACGCAGCTTTTGGTCGGGCTTTATATGCTTGTTTATCTGGGCTTTATTTGCGGCGAAAATATGCAGATTGAGGGATTTTGGTATTATCTTTTTACGGGCGTGTTTGAAGCCGCAACGATTCATTATGCGGTGGCCAAAATTTTTGGTCCGCTTCTTTTTGGCAGAGGTTGGTGTGGGTATGCTTGTTGGACGGCAATGGCGCTTGATTTTCTCCCATACAAAATTCCGGAAGCACCAGGAAAAAAGATTGGGTGGATAAGGTATATTACATTTGCGGTTTCTTTCCTGTTTGTTTCAGCCCTGTTTCTTTCTCATATTGGTAATCTTGAGAAAATTATGTTTTGGGCGTTTATTATCGGAAATGTCATCTACTATGCCGTTGGAATACTATTAGCGTTTGTTTTTAAGGACAATCGCGCATTTTGCAAATACATATGTCCTGTTACAGTATTTTTGAAACCGATGAGCTACTTTTCGCTGCTCCGAATGAAATGTGATAAAAGTAAATGTATTTCCTGCGGTAAATGTAAAAAAGTGTGTCCGATGGAAGTAGATGTTACAGATAATTCGCGAAAAAGAAAGAACGGCACAGAATGTATTCTTTGTTATGAGTGTGTGAAAAATTGTCCAAAGGGTGCACTGTAAATTTCGATTTGGAACTGCCACAAAATACCGTTGCCTGGGTTTTATCCATGTAGCGGTATTTTCTTATTGCCGAATTTTCCATATGTCCGGTCTGTATGTGAATTTGGTGTTGACATTAAGCCTACAAGATGTTAATATAAATATGCCTACATAGTGTTGAGATAGACTGTGACGACAGACGCTTGTGTTGGCGCATGACGAAAAAATCGGAAATCATGAAAAAGGGGGATGGTAAACGATGCAGCAGATTTCAGAATCAGAACTTGTTCTTATGAAGATTATATGGAAAAACGGCGGAATCGCATTATACTCTTACATAATGGAAGAGTTGGAAAAGGACGGGAACGAATGGAAGAAGAACACGGTGCTTACACTGTTATCCCGCCTTGTGGAAAAGAATTTTTTGAAAACGGGTAAAATTGGGAGACGGAATGAATACAGGGCGGTCGTTGCGGAACAGGAATTTCAGGCGAATCAGACGAGGAATTTTCTGGATAAAGTTTATGAAGGCAATGTCGGAGGGCTTGTTTCCACCTTATTACAGCAGGATATTCTTTCGGAAGCGGAACTGAAAGAGATTGAGGCATTTTGGGAAAGGAGACGGCAGGAATGATTGAAGAATTTATGAAGATGCTCTTGTCACTTTCTTTTTCCGGAACCTGTCTGTTTCTGCTCGTTATGATGATTGTGCGGCTCGCCCGAAACAGACTGAGCAGACGCTGGCAGTATTATATCTGGCTTTTAGTCGTGCTGCGGTTTCTTGTTCCGGTTACCTTTCCGAACACGGTGACGGGACAGCTGTTCCAAAATGTGGAACAGGCCGTTGCGGGAAGACATGCCGCGGACAGCGCGGCAGGTGGAGGCGCGGAGGATATTGAAGAGATTGCGGCGTCGAAAGCATGGAGCGAAGAGGGACAGGAAGATACGGCGGATAAAATAAAGAATGGGGAAGGACAGCCGGATAAGGCAGAGGGAGGCGGCCCGGCAGTTTTGTCAGAACCGGTGCGGCTTCAAGAGGAGCTCACCGTCACGTTTGAGGAAGATGCGTCATCCGGCATCCCCGGCGGCTTTCTGCTTTGGCTGTTCGTCATATGGGCGGTCGGAGCGTTTGGACTGTTGATGCGCAAAATAACGGTCTACCAGAGCTATATGCGCTTTTTGAAAAGCGGAAATGTGGAAGTGTCCGACCCGGCGATGTTGAACCTTCTGGCGGAGGCGGAAGAAGCGCTTGGAATCGGAAGAACGATAGAGCTGTACCGGAACCCGATGATTGCATCGCCGATTATGACCGGTTTTTTCAGGCCGGGAATCGTCATGCCTGACAAAAAGATGACGGATAAAGAGCTGAATTGTGTTTTCACGCATGAGCTTGTGCATTTCAAATACCGGGATATGTTTTATAAATGGCTTGTTCAGGTCACTATCTGCGTTCATTGGTTCAATCCCTTTGTCTGGCTGTTGGGAAAAGAGGTGAACAGGAGGTGTGAGCTTTCCTGTGACGAAAAGGTTGTCGGCGCGTTGAGTGCGCAGGCGCGGAAGGACTATGGAGATACGCTGCTTTCATTTCTCAAAAGAGAAGAGGCTTACCGGAATCCGCTTGCTTCCATTACCCTGACGGAAGGGGCGGAACAATTAATAGAAAGGCTTGGTGCAATTATGGATTATCGCAAAAAAACAAAGCCGGTCATGATATTAACGACGGCGCTTACGATGCTGTTATGTTTCTTTTTTGCAGGAATTGGGGCATATGCGGGGCAGCATGATGCGGAACCGAAGAAGGATATGATACAGACGAACGACAGGGTACAGTCGAATGATGAGACACAGCAGGACGATACGGTGCAGACGAAGCATACAACGTCAAAAAAAGATACGGAGTATTCTGTTCTTTACGACGAAGATAGGAACACATGGTATATTCTCGTTGATGGAGCAACAAGTGACGACATGCCGGTTGGCGGTGCGTCGGGCGGATATGCCATTGTACTTGTAAGAAAGTCAGGGTATGCGTCGTTTAGCTTCTCTTCCTATGAAATGAAATTCGGTTTTCTGAAGAGACTGGAAGCCCAGTGTCAGGAAGCGGTGGCAGACGGAGGAATTTCCGAGGCGGAAGCGGAGCTGATTCAGGAAGTGGCTGTTGAAATTGCGGTGAAAGAAGGCATTTTGACAGAGGAAGAAGCCGAACCTTACATGGATAAGAATGGATTTGCAGAAATGGCGGAAGAAGAGCAGGATGACGCCAGTAGAAAGGTAGATGAACTTAAGGAGAAGCAATATGCTTATTATCAACGGACACGTTATGAAGAACCTTATATCATTGAATATGGCTGGAATTTGCACGAAGAAGATGCGCAATACTATCTTCATACGGAGATTCTGTTGGAAGACCAGAGCCCGATGACGGTCGGTTTTGCCAGCGAAGCGGAAGCGTGGCTGGAAGATGTGGAAGCAATGGAAGCCGTGACAAAACTGCTTTGGGAAACAAAGCAGACTGCCAGAAGCCGGTTCGGCCTGGAAATGGAGCGTCCCTTTATTGTCAGAATCCTTTATCTGCCTCCGGAAAATGTCAGAGACTTTGCAAAACAGGCATACGAAAGCGATAACATTGCGGATTTCAGCGCTGTGGTGGAACTGCTTTCGGAAGAAGAAAAAGAGAGCTACTGTGAAAGAAGCTATGAGGAAGATGACGTTGCTTTTTTTTCCATTATCATATCGGAGACAGAAGTGGATTATATGACGGCTTTTCTGGAGAAATGTTATGAAAACAATGATATGACCTATTTTTCGATTGCGGCTGCCGATGTACCGGTAACGGCCAAAAAGGCTCTGATGCGAAGAGCCCTGCAGGAGGAGCGGACAGATTACTATTATCTATTGAAGAACATGTGAATCAAAAAGGAATATTTTTTCAAAGGCTTCCAGTCTTTCCATATTGATTCCTCCTTTTTTGAAAAAAATTTCACAGAAAAATTTTGCCTGTATCTGTTTCCCCAGAATAGCACAATGAAAGATAAAAATAAAGGGTGAAATCATCAGAAAATGTGATATAATAAATACACGCAATTATTTTTTTCAGGCGAGGAACAGTTCCATGTCGAATATGACCAAATATGCACTGGAAGCGTCATTGAAGAAGCTTCTCTTACAGAAACCGTTGGATAAAGTGACGATTAACGACCTGACCTCCGACTGCGGTATCAGTCGGATGGCGTTTTACTATCATTTCAAAGACATCTATGACCTGGTGGAGTGGGTCTGTCTGGAAGATGCCACAAGGGCGTTAGCGGGGAAAAAGACATATGACAGCTGGCAGGAAGGACTGCAGCAGATTTTTGAAGTGGTGCTCGAAAACAAATCTTTTATTATCAATGTTTATCACTCCATCAGCAGAGAACAGATTGAAAATTATCTGTACAGGCTCACCTATGAGTTGATAATAGACGTGATAGAAGAGCAGACAGCCGGCGTATCGATTGCGGAAGACGAGAAAAAGTTTATTGCGAATTTTTATAAATACAGTTTCGTCGGTATCATGTTAGACTGGGTGAAACAGGGCATGAAAGCGGATTATCAGGATATTGTGGAGAAAATGAGCATTACGATAAAAGGCGGTGTAAAAAATTCCATACATAATTTTTTAACAAAAAGGCGCGTGTGATAAAATTTTTATCACCGCTCTTTTTTTGTAAATTGAAAGCGGCGCCGCGCGGCGATACAATGACGTCATCGAAAGCGAGAATGAAGAATGGAGGATTTACATATGGCGAAGAAAGGTACAAAACTCGGCGTTGCGGTAGTGGCGGGAGCAGGAGCGGCGGCGTTTGTCGTGAATAAAAAGAGAAAGAGCGGAAAACCGGCAGGAAAGGACGGAAAAGCCGACGGTAGAAAACGGGAAAGAAAGTACACAGAAGTGGACAGCGATTATCGGAATACCGAACTTGGAAAAAACTGTAAGAACAGCAAGGGCATATATTACAGCAACGGAAATTATGAGGCGTTTGCAAGACCGGAGATGCCGGAAGGCGTGGAAGAGAAAAACGCGTATATCGTAGGCGGCGGACTTGCTTCTCTGGCGGCGGCCTGTTTTCTGGTAAGAGACGGTCAGATGCCGGGGTCCCATATTCATATTCTGGAAGCGATGGACATTGCAGGCGGGGCGTGCGACGGAATTTATGAACCTTCCCGCGGTTACATTATGCGGGGCGGAAGAGAGATGGAAAATCATTTCGAGTGTCTGTGGGACTTATTCCGGAGCATCCCTTCGCTTGAAATTCCGGGAGCATCCGTTTTGGACGAATATTACTGGCTGAACAAGCGCGACCCCAATTACTCTCTTTGCAGGGCGACTTATGAACGGGGAAAAGATGCGCATACGGACGGAAAATTCAATTTGAGCCAGAAAGGCTGCATGGAGATTATGAAACTCTTCATGACGAAGGATGAGGACTTGTATGATAAGACCATCGAAGATGTTTTTGACGAAGAAGTTTTCGATTCCACCTTCTGGCTGTACTGGAGAACGATGTTCGCTTTTGAGAACTGGCACAGCGCACTGGAGATGAAACTGTATTTCCAGCGTTTTATTCATCATATTGCCGGGCTGCCGGATTTCAGCGCATTGAAGTTTACCAAATATAATCAGTATGAATCCCTGATTCTTCCGATGCAGAAATATCTGGAGAATGCGGGAGTGGATTTCCAGTTCAATACCGAAGTAACGAATGTTATCTTTGAGTTCAGGGGCAATAAGAAGGTGGCGACTGCCATCGAATGTAAAGTCAAAGGCGTGGAAAATGGAATCGTTCTGACAGAGAACGACCTCGTTTTTGTGACAAACGGAAGCTGCACGGAGGGAACCATTTACGGAGACCAGAATCATGCGCCGAACGGCGATGCGGAAGTGCGCACGAGCGGTTGTTGGAATCTTTGGAAGAATATTGCGAAACAGGATGCTTCTTTCGGACATCCGGAGAAATTCTGTTCGGATATTTCCAAGACTAATTGGGAGTCCGCGACCATCACGACGCAGGATGACAAAATCATTCCCTACATCACCAATATCTGTAAACGCGACCCGAAGAGCGGTAAAGTCGTAACGGGCGGCATCGTGAGCTGTCAGGATTCCAAATGGCTGCTGAGCTGGACCATCAACAGACAGGGACAGTTTAAGGGGCAGGATCCGGATAAAGTCTGCGTTTGGGTGTACGGTCTTTTTACCGATGTGCCGGGCGATTATGTAAAGAAACCGATGCGGGACTGCACCGGAAAGGAAATTACGGAAGAATGGCTGTACCATCTTGGCGTACCGGAAGAACAGATACCGGAACTTGCGGAAAACAGCGCGGTCTGTGTGCCGACGATGATGCCTTATATTACTGCGTTTTTCATGCCGAGAACAAAAGGCGACCGGCCTGACGTTATCCCCGATGGCTGTGTGAACTTCGCGTTCCTGGGACAGTTCGCGGAAACGCCGAGGGATACCGTATTTACGACGGAATATTCGGTAAGAACCGCGATGGAGGCGGTTTACGGCCTGCTCGGCGTGGACAGAGGCGTGCCGGAAGTATGGGGAAGCGTTTATGATATTCGTGAATTGCTGGACAGTTCCGTGAAGCTGATGGACGGCAAATCGCCGTTGGAAATCGAGCTGCCGGGACCGCTGAACGTTTTGAAGAAACCGCTTGTGCGCGTTGTAAAGGGAACGGTGGTGGAGAAGCTTTTGCGGGAACATCATGTGTTGAAGGACGGAATGTAATTTGCAAATTTTTTCTCAAAGTGGTATGATGTCTTATGGATGCGCCTGTGCCGCGGCGGCAGATTTACTTGAGCGCAAAGAGGAGCACATATGTACCAGATAGAAAAAATGAACCAGAAACTGCTTGCCCCCCAGGTGGAAGAAGAGCTGATGAATTATATTCTGCATGAACCTGTACAAATCGGAGAGAAGATTCCGAACGAGTACGAGCTTGCCAGTCGTTTTGGCGTGGGGAGGAGCACCATCCGCGAGGTGGTGAAAAGTCTGGTGACAAAAGGAATTCTGGAGGTGCGCAGAGGGGCAGGCACTTATGTGGTCGGCACGAGCAGCGCGGCTGACGACCCGTTGGGACTGGAGAAGTTTACGGATAAATATAAACTTGCACTGGAGCTTTTCGAGGTGCGTCTGATGCTGGAACCCGAGATTGCGGCGCTTGCCAGTGAGTATGCCACATCGGAGGAAAAAGAAGAACTGAAAAGACTTTGCCGGGAAACGGAAGAACTGTATCTTGCCGGGAAGAATCATACGAGCAAGGACGTGGAATTTCACACCTGCATTGCGCATTGCAGCAGGAACCGGGTGGTAGAGCAGCTTTTGCCGATTATCCAGACTGCGGTCGTAACATTTGTGAATCTGACGCACCGTAAACTGATGGAAGAAACGATTGAAACGCACCGGGCAATTCTGGATGCCATTATTCAGGGAGATTCCGTCGGCGCAAGATGCGCAATGATTATGCACCTGACCTATAACAGGCAGATGCTGCTCCGTATGAAGGAGGATTTGGCACAGTCAGAAAAGGACAATAGGTCTGACGAGTAAGCGACGCGTACGAATGCGCAGCCCGTGAAATATAGTAAAAATGTATAAAAAAACAGCGGATGGATATACTATTTCCGCTGTTTTTTGTTGATTTCAGAGAAAAGGAAGAAAATACATCGGATGTATTGCTGTAAAATGGGTGAAATAGTATAATAAATTCAACAAAACATCGGACGTCATACTATATGAGTGTGGCAAAAATAAAATGTTGAAGGAGGATACTATTATGGGGGATGTGGCAGCTCTCGATTCAACAAGACTTATCATAGCGGCATTGATAGGGCTTGCATTACTGTTACTGTTAATCATTAAATTCAAGATTCATGCGATGCTTTCGATTTTAATCGGCGCGGTTACGATTGGTCTGGTGGCAGGAATGCCTTTTTCGGAAATCGTTACGGCGGTAGACGACGGAATCGGCAATACGTTAAAGGGCATTGCGCTGCTGGTGGGACTGGGTTCCATGTTCGGGGCGATTCTGGAGGCTTCGGGAGGCGCGCAGACACTTGCCGTTACGATGGTAAAGAAGTTTGGTGATAAGAAGGCGGCCTGGGCGCTCGGCATAACGGGACTCGTCATTGCGATGCCGGTATTTTTTGACGCCGGACTGATTATTCTGATTCCGCTTGCTTTTTCACTTGCCAAAAGAACAAAACGTTCTTCTTTGTTTTATGTAGTACCGCTGCTTGCGGGACTTGCGGTAGGGCATGCGTTTATTCCGCCGACGCCCGGCCCGGTACTGGTTGCGACCATGTTGAATGTAGACCTCGGAT
Source organism: uncultured Lachnospiraceae bacterium (assembly GCA_910578475.1). GTDB lineage: Bacteria > Bacillota > Clostridia > Lachnospirales > Lachnospiraceae > UBA3282. Next base: position 12,515 of record CAJTRK010000050.1, read on the forward strand.
GGGTGATTCTGGTCGGCATTTTCTGCGGTACTTGTGCAATGATTGTTGCAGGGCCCATCTGGGGTTCCATATGCGGCAGAAAATATGATGTTCCTGTTCCGGAGCATGTGGCAAATCAGGAAGATTTTGATGAATCCAAACTTCCGAGTTTCGGGACGGTGGTAGGTATCATTCTGATTCCGCTCGTTTTGATTGTATGTAAGTCTCTGGCGGGAGTAATTCCGGCGCTGTCCGGGATTGAGCCGATATTAACGTTCCTGGGGCAGCCTTTCATGGCGCTGCTGCTTGCAACGCTTGTTGCGATGTTCCTGCTTGGTAAAAAACACGGATATACATTGCCGGAGCTTGAAAAAATTATGACCAAATCCCTTGAACCGACAGGCCTGATTCTTCTTGTAACCGCATGCGGCGGCGTACTGCGCTACATGCTTCAGTATTCAGGACTCGGCGATGTAATCGGCAATGCGGTTGCATCCGCAAATCTGCCGCTTGTACTGGTCGCTTTCCTGGTTGCTGCGCTGGTCAGAATCTGTGTTGGTTCGGCAACGGTGGCTATGACGATGGCGGCGGGCATTATTGCGGCGATGCCGGGTATTGCGGAACTGTCTCCCATGTACCTTGCCTGTGTGACGGCAGCGGTAGCGGGCGGTTCGACGGTATGCTCTCATTTCAATGATTCCGGTTTCTGGCTGGTGAAGTCTCTTGTGGGACTGGATGAAAAGACGACATTAAAGACATGGACGATTATGGAAACGCTGGTCGGCGGCGTTGGATTTCTGGTAGCGTTTGTGATTTCATTTTTTGTTTGATAGTATTTGATTGTATAATATAATAAGGGTATAAAAAGAGACAAGAAAAGAATAAGAAGGGAGCAGAACAGATGGAACTGATGAGTCAGAAAATGAGAGAGCTGGCGCCGGAGCTGGACCCTCTTCGTATAGGAACAGGCTGGAAGCCGGAAGATTTATCCAAACCGCAGATTATGATAGAAAGCACGTTCGGAGACAGTCATCCGGGAAGCGGCCATCTGGATATTCTGGTGGAAGAAGTCAGAAAAGGCGTGGAAGCGGCAGGCGGATACGGCGCGAGATATTTTGCGACGGATATCTGTGACGGAGAGAGCCAGGGAACGGACGGCATTAATTTCAGTCTTGCCAGTCGGGAAATGATTGCCAATATGATTGAGATTCACGGAAGCGCAACCCCTTTTGACGGCGGTGTTTTTCTGGCAAGCTGCGATAAAGGAATGCCGGCGAACCTGATGGGACTTGCGAGAGTCAATGCGCCTTCGGTTGTCGTGCCGGGCGGTACGATGAATGCGGGACCGGAAATGCTGACGTTAGAACAGCTCGGCATGTACAGCGCGAAATATCAGCGGGGTGAAATTGACGAGGAAAAATTAAACTGGGCAAAATGCAATGCCTGCCCGAGCTGCGGAGCCTGCTCCTTTATCGGGACGGCGTCCACCATGCAGATTATGGCGGAAGCGCTCGGACTCGCGCTTCCCGGAAGCGCATTGATGCCTGCGACAAGCCCGGATTTACGCACCTATGCGTACCAGGCAGGACAACAGGCTGTCAGACTGGCTACAATGGAAGGTATGCGCCCCAGTGATATCGTGACAAGGAAGAGTTTTGAAAATGCGATTCTTGTTCATGCGGCTGTTTCCGGCAGCACCAATTGTCTTCTGCATATACCGGCAATTGCCCATGAATTTGGCATTGAGATTACAGGCGATACATTTGACAGACTGCACAGAGGCGCGCGCTATCTTCTGGATGTGCGGCCGGCGGGAAGATGGCCTGCGGAAGTATTCTATTATGCGGGCGGCGTTCCGGCGATAATGGAAGAAATCAAAGAACATCTGCATCTGGACGTGATGACGGTTACAGGAAAGACACTGGGTGAAAATCTCAGGGAACTGAAAGAGAACGGTTATTATGAACGTTGTGAAAAATGGTTACAGGATTTCAACGGCCGATATGGTGTGCAGCTGACGAGAGAAGACATTATCAGACCTTACGATAAGGCGCTCGGAACGGACGGCAGCATTGCGGTACTGAAAGGAAATCTGGCGCCGGAAGGCGCAATCATCAAACATACCGCATGTCCGAAGGAAATGTATCAGGCGGTATTGCGGGCAAGACCCTTTGACAGCGAGGAGGAATGTCTGGACGCGGTCCTGAAACACAGGGTGGAAAAAGGCGATGCGGTATTCATCCGTTACGAAGGCCCGAAAGGCTCCGGCATGCCTGAGATGTTCTATACTTCGGAGGCAATCAGCAGCGACGCGGAGCTTGGAAAAAGTATCGCATTGATTACGGATGGTCGTTTTTCGGGTGCATCCACAGGCCCCGTTATCGGACATTGCAGCCCGGAAGCGGTTGACGGCGGCCCGATTGCGCTTGTCGAAGAAGGCGATTTGATTGAAATAGACGTGATGGGCAGGAAACTGAACATCGTCGGAATCGCCGGGGAAAGAAAAACACCGGAAGAGATAGACGCCATCCTTCTTGAGCGGAAAAAGAACTGGAAGCCCAGAACGCCCAAGTATAAAAAAGGTGTGCTCCGCCTTTTCAGCGAACTTGCCGCGAGTCCGATGAAGGGCGCGTATCTGGAGTACGATAAATAACAGAAGTAAATCAAAAATACGAATTATTCTCAGCCACACAGCTGCGTTAAGCAATTGTGTGGCTTTTTTTAAGAAATTCTTTCATTTTTCATGCACACAGTCTTTCGTTTTCCCATTTATCCTAAATACATCTTCCAAAATGAAAGATGTCAGGACAACAGCGGGCGGGCCGGCGGGATGAA
>CAJTRK010000051.1 GCA_910578475.1 uncultured Lachnospiraceae bacterium
CATAGGTAACTTCTATTGAAGAAACAAAGGGTAGAATTTACTTTTGCAATTTAGATAACAGAAATAATATTTTCAGAATTGTATGCCACTGTAAGAAAGTATGATATAATGAAGTCTGCAAACAAAAATTTAAAAGGATATAATAAAAATGATTTCTGAAATTTATGACAGACGAAGCATAAGAAAATTCTCAGATAAACCTGTATCCCAAAAAGATATTGTGGATATTTTGGAAAGCGGAATAAAAGCGCCTTCTTCCAAAAACAGGCAGCCCTGGAAATACATTGTAATACAGGGAAATGCAAAAGCAGAAATGCTAAAGGTTTTCCGTCAGGGAATTAATCGGGAAGAAAATGAAAAGGCGTTGCTTCCACAAAGCAAACAACATATAGCTGCCGCAAAATATACCATAGCTGTCATGGAAGAAGCGCCGACTATCATTTTCGTTATGAATTCTCTTGGGAAAGATATTTTATCAGAATTGACACCGGAAGAACATATTTATGAAATCTGTAACATCCAGTCTATAAGCGCCTCTATACAAAATATGCTTCTTGCTGCTACGGAAAAAGGAATCGGCAGCCTTTGGATATGTGACATTTATTTTGCATATCAAGAGCTGTGTAAATGGTTAAATAGTGATGGACAGCTTATCGCAGCTATTGCGTTCGGCTATCCGAATGAATCTCCCCAGGCAAGACCACGCAGGAAGCTTGATGATATCGTTGAATGGAGAAACTGAGAGTATTCTTCTAAGATTGAATAAAAAGACTGGTAAATCCATGTATTCATACCGCTTTTACCAGTCTTTTCAGGTTCGCTGCTCAAACAAAACGCCTTTCTTAAACGATTTCCACACTCACGGGCAAAAACATAACACAGCTCGTTATGCCGCCGTTCACGTTATCATAGTTGCCACTTGAAAGCGGAACCCCGACAATTTTCAACTTTGTTCCTTCATATACTTCCGGAAGGCTGTCCATATAAATCATAAAATAAACTCTGGAAATGTCGTTTATATCGTAGCAGACTATTTCTGTAATGTATCCGCTTTTCGTATATTCCACATCGCTTTCCCATATCTGGTGAACATATAATTTCCCTGTTTCCATGAGAGTCTCACAGTATGCTCCATTTTTTTTGATATATTTCTCATAGCTCAGTTCATGGTCGATGAACTCCTCAAGTTCTTCCAGATTTCCATTTAAAATACTATCCTCGTAGATATCCAGAAAATCCTTTTTTTCTTTTGTGATGCCAAAATGTACATCATCACTCTCTATCAAATCAGAAACATATACCGTCAGTTCACCCAAAGAGGGCGTATATTTACCATCTATAAAAGTTCCTCTCCTGTCAGGCATTCCATACTCATTTTCTTCATATACCTGCTCACCATACCCATTCCAACAGCCGTTTTTCCATTCCCCGGTATAAGTATAGGAAACCATATCACTTGTGACGGCGTCAAAGGTTCCTTCTCCGTTGGGGATTCCGTCTTCCGTCGTTCCGTCATATGTTCCTGTTCTTCTGGTACCGTCGTAAAAGACGACGGTCAGATTATTACATTTTAATTCACCGGCTCCTGCTAGTTTTCCGTCCTTCCAGCCACCGTCATATTGTATGGAAATTCCTTCTTCATCATAATATTCAAATACACCGGAGCCTTCCGGTTTCCCATCCAGAACATTTCCCGTATAGATGCCATGATATGTTGCATCCATCAGTTCCGCATCAAAAGGAACACTGTCAAATTCTCCGCTCCCGGAAATCGTACCGTTAAGAAATTCCCCGTCATAATTCCAGTTTTGTTCTTCCGTTCTGCCTGCAAATGTTCCCTGACCGTCAGGCGTTCCTTCCGAAACCGTACCGGAATAGGTCCCCTGATATGCTGTTTCCTGCCATTTTACAGTACAGGGGCCGTTATTTATCGTACCCGTGCCGCTGATTTTTCCGTTGTTAAATTCTCCTTCATAGCTCCATTCGATTTCCCCCTCACCGACAGAGAAGATACCCTGGCCCATTGGCTGATTATTTTCCAAAACACCGGTAAAGCTGCCGGAAATCTGTTCCTCCGCCAGACTTATCGTCACCGTATGATTTTCAACATTTTGTGTACAACCGGTAAACACGCAGCTGAAAACAGTCGATAACAGGATGATTCCAATTTTTTTATTCATATCTTTTGTTCCCTTCTTTCTTTCGAAATTGTCAGTGCATCTATATTATACAGCAGATTTGGGTCGTTCACAAATCATCTTTCTATCTTAATTCAACATCTCCCGCCTCCCTGTCCAGGTGGCTGAACAGTGTTTCAATCAGAGAAAAAGCCAGCTCCTTTTCATTTAACGTTCTCCCGTTCAATAACTGGGACAGTTTGATTACCGTCGTATCTTTCTGCGCGTTGACGGAATCCGAAAGGAGATAATCCACCGTAACCCCCAACCGATTCGCAACCTTAACCAGATTTTCCAACGTGAGGTTCCGCTCTCCACGTTCTACCTGACCGATATAAGCTGTCGTCAGTCCCACATCCTCGGCCAGAATCTCCTGTGTCAGATTTAAATGTAATCGTTCCTCCCGAATACGGCGACCTATCATTATTTCATTCATAGGATTCTTCCCTTCATAAAAACATATGGCATACTCAAATGATACGCAGTATTTTGATAATAAATAATATGCTGTATGTATCATTTATATATGCTATATGTTGCATTATGTTGTTTTTTCTGTATAATGGTTATGTAACAACATGGATTCGAAATCAGAGAGGATTACCTGACCATTGAAAAAAGAAACACGAAAGAAAATTTTACTACTACTTATCGGCACAGTCATAACGGCAAATGCACTATACTGGTGTGTCAGAAAAGAAGGGTACTACATAGACGAACTGTGGTCCTACGGACTCAGCAACGGTTATCATACGCCTTTTCTTCATCAGGCAGAAGGTTACATGAACAACTGGCATCAACCGGTATTTTATTGGGATTATCTCACGATACAACCGGATGAGCGTTTTTCTTTTGAGTCTGTCTGTTACAATCAGACACAGGATGTCCATCCTCCCTTTTATTATGCACTTTTGAACACGGTCTGCTCTTTGTTTCCCGGCCGTTTTTCCAAATGGTTCGGATTAAGCATCAATTTATTCTTTTTTGGCGGTTCGCTGATTCTTCTGTATCAAATCAGCGGATTTTTCTTCGGAAAAACAAGCAATGCCCGCATCATCCCTGTGCTTTTATACGGTCTCAGCGCCGGAGCGCTATCCACGCTTCTTTATATCCGCATGTATATGATGCTGACATTTTGGTCGCTGCTTTTCGTCTGTCTGGTATTTCATCTTCTGCGGGAAACTATCTGTCAAAAAAGAAGATTCTTATTGGTTCAGATTGGTTTATCGGTAATGGCCGGATTTATGACACAATATTATTTTGTCCTGTTTGCTTTCTTTTTTTCCGCTTGTTATGTCGTCTTCCATCTCCTCGGCCGCCAATGGAAAAAGGCTTTGGAATATGCCGTCACCGCCTGTACCGGCATTATCGGCGGTATACTGGTTTTTCCGGCTTCCCTGCAGCATATCTTTCTGGGATATCAGGGAAAAGGAGCATTGCATCATGCGGCGGACGGCATTCCTTTCTTTTTGGAACGCTGGCCGCAATACCATGACGTTCTGACCAAAGCCTTTCTTGGCAGCGGAGCCGGAAAGCATGTTCTTTTTCTGACGATACTCTGCCTCTTTCCGGCAGGCGTCATTCTTTTCATCAAAAAAGGAAACCAGAGCGCTTACCCTGATTTCCCCCTGACGGAATGCCTGATGCTGTTGGTATCTGTCTTATGCTATTTCGCCGTAATCGTACAGATTTCTCCCGAAGTGACGGACCGGTATCTGTTTCTTCTATATCCGTTCTGCGTCCTTTTGGCGGTCACAGCCGCTTTATACTTATTCAGGTATCTGCAGACGGAACGTTTTCTCTGGATAGCCGCGGCCTGTTGTCTGGCATGCCTGCTGCGGGCCAATGCCGTACAATCAAATCCATATGTCTATCATGGTTATCAGGAAGTTTTAACCCGACTCGGAACAGAATACAAAGATGCCCCCGGCATCTATGTAACCGCCGGCGACCATTTACTGATAAATAACTGCCTGTTTCTTGCACAGCAGAACCGGACCTATTCCTTAACGCTTGAGCAGCTGAATGAACTCTCCGAAATCTGTAAAGAAAATGAAACCGGACAAATAATCTTATATGTTGACATATATTATGACGAAGCACAGACGGCAATGCGGGCGGCAGAATTGCTGGACTATCGTTCCTGCAGCCTTTTGTATGATAATACCTTTACCCAGATTTATCTATTGTCCCGCTAAAATCGTGAAAATTCTCTGGAACCGGACAGAAAATTTGATTGGATAACTTCAAATATCTTCTTAAATGCTCTTCTTCATCCAAATATGCGGACAGTCCTCGTCCAGGTCTGTCTCACCATAACTGCTGTACCCCTGTTTCCGGTAAAACGCCTGGACGCTGCATTGGGCATGCAGAAAAACCCGTTTTCCTCCGCTGTTTCTGATTTCTTCCTCCGCCGCGTTCAGCAAACAGGTTCCGATATTTTTACCGCGGTATTCTTTCCTGACCGCAATACGTCCTACCGTATAATCTCCGGACAGTTTTCTCCTGAAAAAACGGCATGTCGCAATCGGCATTTCTTCATCATATAAAACAAGGTGTTTCGCCGCCGCATCAAGTTCATCAAATTCGTCATGGAATCCCTGTTCTTTCACAAAAACCGTCTCCCGTATTTCCCGTGCTTCTTTCGGCAGTTTGTCATAAACCATTGTCTTCATACACAATTCTCCAAACGTCACTTTATTAATAACACAACTTTTCATTCAATCGGATACCGTACTGCCGAAATCTGCGTTGCCAAAATCCACATCGCCATATGTCGTCAAATGGCGTTATCTATCTTCCTTTATTTTCTCTCAGCGAATGGAAACGCCGATATTCATTTCCCGCCTCCACTGTGGCGCTTCTCCGTCATCTCCCCAATATTCGTCCAATGCGCATATTCGGTCTTCCTCTATCCGCATGAAAGACACTACATGAAAAGAAACGCTCCTGTCCTTCGCATATACATTGACCACGGCCACCGTCAGATTCCCGACAGTCTCTGTCCGCTCAATGACGCCGTCCCATTCTCCCGGATATTCACAGTTTGCCCGAATATATTCTTCTACCGTGAACCGCTCGTTCGTACAATGCCAGTTCACATACGCGTCCTCCGCAAAACAGGTTCTTATTCTTGCCGCATCCTGTCTCAATACGGCATCCCAGAAATTCTGTATGTCCATGCTAATCACCATGCCTTTCCCTCAGCCTGCAGACTATTCCCCTATTACCAAGACATAAAATCCCGGACGTTCTATTCCCCTATCGTCAGGCACAGCTCGCACCGCTCTTCCACCCGGCACTGCGCAAAATACCGTTCTTCCATCGGAATCCAACGTTCTCTGAATATTTCGGCGTTTTCTTTTCCGTTCCGCCTGACAATCCGCCGCATTTGCTCTTCCCTGTCAACCGTCAGAAAAACATGATAATCATACCGTTCCCACAACGCCGGGTGGCAGCTGTAAGAGCCTTCTGCCAGACAGACTTTTGCCGGAACAATGGAAACGGACTCCGCCATTTCCTGACGATGGCAGTCGAACGGCCGATACACAATTTCCCGTACGCCTTTTTCAAGCGGGTTCAGAACTTCTTCCAGAAAACGTTCATAATCTATATTTCCGCCGGGCGTGCCTAGCCGTTCTTTTGTGCGCTGCTCAGGGCGCAGGAAAAAATGGTCCATATGCAGAACGCTCCATCCGAATTTTTCCTGCAAAAATGCTGCGAACGTCGTTTTTCCCGCGCCGCATCTTCCGTCAACGGCTACAAGAAACGGCGTCTTTTCGGGAGATATGCTCTCCTGGTGTAACGCCGCTTCTTTTATTAATCTTGATTCCATTATTTCATACAGCCTTTCGGCCGCAGTCTCCATATTCATATACAGGCCTCTCCACTTTTCTTCCCATTTATCCGAAGCGCCGCCTGCACGGCCGAACCGACTCAAGCCTCTGTTTTGCCGCTTCCAACTCCCAAAGACGGAAGTCTTATCAGCGCGCGCTTTCCGCCTGCGCCGCCTGATGCTTCCGAAACTTTACAAGACCGGTACGGTTCAGCGCAACCATCACCGTCGGAATCAGAACAAGCTGCAGCACGATGCCCGGAATTGCATTCAGAAACGCGCCGGCCATAAATGCCTGCCATGTAAAAGCGTTTCCGCCGATACCCAGGAAAATAATCTGCACGATGCCCCATACCACACGGCCTGATAACATCGCCGCTACAACGGAGCGGTAAAGCGCAATAATACATTGCCAGCGGGAACGATGATACAATAATCCCGCCACAAGGCCGTACGTCATCAGTTCAAACGCCATTGCGGACGCCGTCGGAAAAAGAACCGGCATGCCAAACAGGGAGGAACGAAGCAGCGGAAGAACAAATCCAACGACCGCCCCATACTGCCAACCGCAGATAAGTCCGCACAGGAATACGGGAATGTGCATCGGAAGCAGCATATTCCCGATTCGGGGAATCTGTCCCGTCAAAAAAGGAAGAACGATTCCGATTGCCATAAACATCGCCGATAATGTCATGTTTTTAATTGATTTACTCATACCGATAACCTCTTTTTTCTTTTTCTGATTCAGAAATCCCCTCACACATTTTGCAAAACTGCTGCCTTTTCCTCAAACCGGCCATTACCTGCCGAATGCTTCCGTACATTCCGCCAGACGCGCAATAACGGGAATCTGCTGCGGGCAGACTCTTTCGCACTGGCCGCAGGCGATACAGTCGGAAGCCGCTCCCGCCTGTGCGGTTGCCTTTTCATAAGCCGCTTTTCCCTTTTCGATTTGTTCCCAAATCAGTTGTTTATTTCTTGCCGCAAATATTTCCGGAATCGGAATCCGCTTCGGGCAGCCGGCCGTACAATAATGACAGGCGGTACAGGGAATCGACTTCACCGAGCGCAATGCTTCCTGTGCCCTTTTCACCGTCTCCTGTTCTTCCTTCGTAAGCGGCTGAAAATCCTTCATATAAGAAAGATTGTCTTCCATCTGTTCTACGTTAGACATACCGGAAAGCACCGTCAGAATACCGTCCAGAGACGCCGCATAGCGAACTGCCCAGGACGCCATGGATGCGTCCGGCTCCGCGCTTCTGAAAATATCCCGTATCGTCTGCGGCGGTTCGGCAAGCATGCCTCCCTTGACCGGCTCCATGATGATAACGGATTTTCCGTGTTTTCTCGCCATTTCATAATTTGCCCGGGACATCACGTTCGGATTTTCCCAATCTGCATAATTTATCTGCAGCTGGACAAACTCCGCATCGGGATGCTTCGTCAACAGTTCATCCAGCAGTTCCGGACCTGCATGGAAAGAAAATCCCCAGTGCTTAATCAGGCCTTTGGCCTTCTGCTCTTTTACAAAATCCCAGAGACGATGTTTTTCATAAGTTTTATAGCTTCCGGACTGAATGGCATGAAGCAGATAATAATCGAAATATCCTGCGCCCGTCCGTTCCAGACTCGTATAGAACTGCTGTTTTACAGACTGCTCATCACAGCCTTCTTTGTTGGCGTTTATCTTCGTCGCCAGCGTAAACGCATCCCGCGGATACCGTTCTACCAGCGCCGCCTTCGCCGCAAGCTCCGATTCACCGTTATCGTATGTATAAGCGGTATCGAAATAAGTCTGGCCCGCCTCCAGAAATAAATCCACCATTTTTTTGGTCTGTTCCAAATCGATTTTACCGTTTTCTTCTTTCGGCAGACGCATCAGCCCAAATCCGAGTTTCGGCGTATTTTCTCCAAAATATCGCTCCATTCCAATCACCATGCCTTTCTCACACTTGAATAGACTAAAAATATCATATATCTCCTCTTTCGTCAATGTTTCATCCTCTCCGAAAATCATTTCGTATGGCTTTGACACGTTAAAACATCATCGAAAAAAACAAAAAAACTTCCTTCCTTGTAATAAATTCTTTTTCTATCTATAATTAAGGTAGAAAAAGAATGTAGAATCGGAGAACTTCCATGAAAAAACGAACATACCGCTTTCCAAAAAAATACTCCAGGCTCTCTGGATACTATATGTGCTTGTCAGCACGTTTCTCTTACTTCCCCAAATCGACAGACTGCTGATAAAAGATTATGTTTCCATGTCCGAATATATTTCTCTGGACGATTCTTGGGAAATCAGCATTGACGACGATATCTTTCAGGATGTTTCTCTGGATGTCTTTCGCTTTGACGCCGTCAAAAAGGGAGATGTCAAACGGCTGAAACAGCGGTTTCTCCGAAACTGTTACCGGACGCTTTTCATTGTACAGGCCTCCGCTACGGCCAGTATGATTGTTCTTCACGGGCTGGACGCGGCTCATCTGGCGGCAACGCTGCAATACATGCAGGCGCTTATCGTCTGTGACCTCGTCTATTTTCTTTTGATTGAAATTCTGAATCTGAAATGCAGCCAGCCCATTGACCGGCTTTTTCTGGTCGGGATGCTGATGATTGGCGGCTGTGTTACCTGTGAACTTGCCGGCTACTGCCTGCACCGCTATTTCGGAGCGTCTTCGCCCGCGTTTTGCGGCGCGGCTCCGGTCGGCGTCGTTATCTTCATCGTAATTCTAATCTGCTCTTTCTATTTTAATCTGACCCGGAAACTGATGCAGGAAACGGAACGGAACTTTCTGTTAAAAAGCGCCTATACCGATGAGCTGACACAGATACATAACCGCCGGTACTGCATGGAATATATGAATAAAATAAAGGAATCCGGCAATTCAGACTATACGATTATCTGTTTTGACTTAAATGATTTAAAAATAACAAATGACACCTACGGACATGCGAGAGGGGATATTTTAATCAAAAGCGCCGCGGAAGTCATCAAAGATACCTTTGAGCCGCACGGCGTCGTTGCAAGAATCGGCGGCGATGAGTTCATTTCGATTCTCAATACCACGCTTCCGGAAGAAATCTCCGGACTTCTCGAAAAGTTTCATGCGGATATCCGGCAAAAGAATCGGGAAATTTCCAATCTGAATATGTCCATCGCCTACGGGTGCGCCTCCTGCAGCCCGCAGGAACACAACATCGACATCATCTACCAGACTGCGGATAACCGCATGTATGAAAAGAAAAGGCAAATGAAACAGCAGGACTGCAAGTCGTAACCATCCGGCTTTCTATGGCATACCATAAACATATAACGACCTATGGAGGTTCTTATATGGATTCTCCTTCTATTGCTATCATAGGACGCCCGCAGGATACCGGTAATTATGAAAAAGCGCTGCGGCGCATCGGCATTTCCCCTGTCACCACGTTAGACCCGGAACAGTGTTCGGACTGCTGTGGACTGCTCCTTCCCGGCGGCGGAGACATTACGCCCGCCTTCTTCGGCCAGCAGAATCACGGTTCCAGACAAATCGATACCGAGCTGGATATCCTTCAGCTTCAGGGCCTTGACCTGTTCGTCAAATGGCGCAGGCCCGTTCTCGGTATCTGCAAGGGAATGCAAATCATCAACGTTCACTTTGGCGGCTCCATATGTCAGCATATTAAAAATGCTACGAAACATCAATGGAACGGCAAAGACCAGTACCACTATGTATATCATATCGGATGCAGCCGGACGGATTTCTTCTATCAATTATACGGAAGCAGCGCCTTCGTCAATTCCGCCCATCATCAGGCCGTCGATAAAACCGGGCGGAATCTTCTTCCTGTCTGTCAGTCCTCCGACGGAACTCTCGAAGCGCTCGTTCATGACTCGCTGCCTATCCTCGCGGTTCAATGGCATCCGGAGCGTCTCTTCGATAAAGGCGGTATGGAACTGCTCTCTTTTTTTACGGAACTTTGTTCTTCCTGAGGAGCGCTCTGTCAGGATTCTTTTTCCTTATCTGAAGTTCTTCCTTCGTATTTTGCGACAATATCTCGAACAGAGCTTTCATGATATTGTTCATAACCTTTGTCGTACCGGCGTCAACATTTTTAATAGCCGACATAATTCCCTGAATGCTCTTTTTCCAGTTGGCGGTAAAATCAATCAGATTATCCGCTTCCGACGCCTTTACGACATCATACAGCGTGTCTACGAAAATACGCATCTGTTCCTGATTCAGCGACAATATCCAGTCATTCAGGGTTGTATCCATAAACATTCTGCCGGAATATATCTGCTTCACAATACGGAAATCATCTTTTTCAATCAGCCAGGAATAGGGGTCATGCTGTGCCAGCCCGAAACTTTTGCTTTCTACAACCCGGTAACTTCCTTCGGAAGAAAGAAGCATTCCCACCATCGACGAATGGGGCACTGTCCGGCAGATTTTATCCTCAATTCTCTCAAAACCGCTTTTTTCCCTGACTTCCGGGCGAAATCCAGGGCCGTCATGATTAAATATCAGGACAATATCATCCTGTATTTCCGGCCGACAGTTCATCGACGCGTATACCGCAAAATTTCCGCCTTTGGAATGCCCTCCCACATAAAAAGACGTTCCGAGCTGTCCCGCCGCTTTTTCCAGATACGAAACGCTCATAAGCTGTCCCGGAACCGGCTCGGAAAAGGCCAGATTCAAATCTTCTTTCCATCCTACGATGGACTCGTCCGTACCGCGGTATGCTATATAATAAAGCCCGTCATCCGGCTGAAAGGTAACCGCCGAAAACTGCGTCTCCCTTTCCAGCTCTATCTGATTTACATAATAATTCATTTTTATGCTGCCAAACCGTCTGCTGTGCACCATCGCAAGAAACAGTTCAGTATTTTTTTCCCGGTATCGCTCGTCTCCATACAGGTTGTCATAGTCTCTGTTCTCGAATACCTGGCGGATAGATACAAAAGGCGCACTGTCTTCCGGTCCCGGAACAAGACCGTCAAATTTCAAATAAGAAAACTGGCATAAAATAAGGCTGTCCACTTCGCTCAGCGGCTTTTCCGCAAAAGTATAGTCGCCATATTCCTGAATGTAATCGATTATCGTTCCCATAGATATCACTCCGTACTCAGACCGTATTATAACTTCGCTTCCAAATGTTCTATGTTCTTAATCAGAACAGAAACCGTTCCGTTCGGATTGGTAATAAATTCCACACTCCGCGGATTTTTGTACTGTTCCATCGGAATTTTGATTTCAATTCCGGTATCCGTATAAAGATGCTGGCTCTGGTATTTTCTTACTGTATTTTCGCTCTGCGGTTTAATTTCCTCTTTCACCATATCATACTTTTCCATTTTATCCTGAAAAGCCGTTTTTAATTCCGGCTTTTCCACGAAAATTTTCTCCGCAATCTCTTCTACGGTAAAACCTCCGCTTTCCGCAATCTGTTCCTGTATGATGCTCTTTGCTTCCATCTGTTTCACGAAGCGTTCCGACTCGTCATACCCTTCTTTCTGTACGCTTTCCACCGCTTTGGTGACGATGGAAAGTTTGGATTTATGAGAGAGATGACTGCTGCATTTCAGAAAAAGGAACGAAAAATAATTTGTTTTCTCTCCGTTCACTTCATATTTTTTTTCAATGGCCCAGACCGCAAGGTCGTCGAGACGAATAATTGCCGCTTCCGTCAGCCGCTGGCTCTCCGGCGGCAATATGGACTTATGCCGGATGATTTCGTTGCTGTTCCCCTCTTCCAACGCCATCGTCCGATGTGTATAAAACGGTTTATAATTCATTTTTAAAAGCGCCAGATATTCCTCATCCTCATACTGAAAACGCACCACGAACAAATCCGCCGGCGGAATATCAATATTACTCTTCATGATTTCATACAGAAGCGACGCGATGTCCTTGCTGATATCCATAAAAGAATCGTCCGCATACTGTTCCAAAATCTGATATACTTCCGACTCTTCCCGATAGAAACGGCTCTCCTTCGTATCGTCGCCGGAACTGATTCGTGCAATATGTTCTTTGATAAAATCGGCAAACTCGGAACCGTATTCCAGTTCCGTATCGGACAGCACCGGCATCCCGACAGTTGAATCCATAATATGCACAATGACTTTCCTGAGTCTGATATTTTCTTTTATCATCCGTTTTCCTCCACACCACATCCGTGTATTGTTCTGTTTTCAGGTTCCTTTTGCCCCGATGCACCGTAACATCCGTTAATACTTTTTCCACACCCGCGGCGAGAACAGCAAAAGCATCGGCAAAAGTTCCAGACGCCCTGTCAGCATATCGAACATCAGCACAAATTTGGAAAACACGGAGTAACCGCTGTAATTACAGGTAGGGCCTACCGCATGAAAGCCCGGTCCGACGTTGTTCAGATTTGCCAGAACCGCCGACAGATTGGTCGTTAAATCATACTTATCCAGCGACAATAACAGGAAAGACACAAGACACACCACCAGATAAATAATCAGATAAGAATGAATTGAGCTGACCGTCTCATCATCCACGACCCTTCCTTCCAGATGGGGTTTCTTCACGATTTGAGGATGTACGACCCGCAAAAGCTCCCTTCTCATATCCTGCACGAGCACCAGAATACGGGATACCTTGAATCCGCCCCCCGTACTGCCCGCACAGGCGCCAATCGCCATAATGACCAACAGAATCGCTTTGGAAAACTCGGGCCATTTATCAAAATCCGTCGTGGAAAATCCGGTGGTGCTCCCGAGGGACGCCACCTGAAAAAGCGCATGATGAAAAGCTTCCGCAATATTGCCGTAATATCCCCTGATATTCCACGCAATCAAAGCCGCCGCGCCGAAGAACAAAAGCAGATAGTACCTTGCTTCCTCATACCATAACGCCTCTTTCTGCTTCCTCGCGATTAAAAGCAGATAATAGACGTTAAAGTTCATGCCGCCCAATATCATAAATATCGTAAAAATAATCTGTACCGAAAGCTTATACGTTCCGATGCTCGTATTCAACACGCCGAATCCGCCTGTCCCCAATGTAGAAAAAGACAAAACGGTGGCATCATACAGGCTCATGCCCGCTATTTTCAGCACAATAATCTGCAGCGCCGTAATTCCGATATAAATGCCATACAGTATCTTCGCCGTAAGCTGAACCCTCGGCACAAGCTTTCCGACGGAAGGCCCGGGGCTCTCCGCACGCATCAGGTGCATATTATAGCCGCCGGAAAGAGGCAGTACGGCAAGAATCAGAACGAGAACGCCCATGCCGCCAATCCAGTGCGTAAAAAGCCGCCAGAACTGCACACTTCTGGACAGGCATTCCACGTCCGGCAAAATGCTCGCTCCGGTTGTCGTCAAACCCGAAATCGTTTCATAAAGCGCGTCCACGAAGCTCGGAATCTCCCGGCTGAAATAAAAAGGCAGCGCGCCAACAACACTTAATACGACCCAGGTAAGAGAAACGGTAATGAAACCTTCCCGCGCATAAAAGACTTTGCTTTTCGGCTTCCATCGCTTGCCGATTTCCGCTGTGAGCAGGCATCCGGCCATGACGACCGCAAAGGAAAAACCTGCTTTCTCCTGATAGATAATGGCCACCAGACAGGGAAGCGACAAAAACAGCGCGGCAAATTCCAGTACGCGAAATAAGATATATCTGATAATCGAAACATTCATGAAAGCATTCCCCTTTATTTCAAAATATCCTTAATGTCATTCAACCCGGTATTGGTCGTCACAACGATGACCATATCGCCTTTCCGGATGACACTCTGACCGCCCGGAATGCTAATCATTCCTTTATGGTTAATCGAACAAATCAGAATATTCGGCTTAATCTTCAAATCCTGAAGCGGTATGCCAATCACAGGAGAATCTTCCTTGACGCAAAATTCCAACGCTTCTACCCGGTTATCGTTCAGCCGGTACAAAGTCTCTATATTGCTTCCGAGCGAGTTGTCCATCGCCCGCACATACTTGATAATATTTTCCGCAGTCAGATACTTGGGATAAATTACGCTTCCGATATCCAGACTGTCAATGATTTCATCATAGGAAATCCGGTGCACATGCGTAATCAGCTTTGCCTTCGACACACTCTTTGCGAACAGGGAAAGCATGATATTTTCTTCATCGACACTGGTCATCGCCACGAAAGCATCCGTCTGAATCAGCCCTTCCTGCATCAGAAGATTCCTGTCCGTCCCGTCTCCCTGTATGATAGTTGCCTTTGGCAGAAGTTCGCTCAATTCCTCACATCTTGTCTTATTCAGCTCGATGATTTTAATCTGGATTCCCATATCCATCAACTGTTTCGACAGATAATACGCCGTTTTTCCGCCGCCGATTATCATAACGTTTTTGGCACGGGTAACGACCGCTCCGAGTTTCTTAAAGAAAGCCAGCGTTTTCTGCGGCGTCCCGATAATGGAAATTTCATCCCGCGCACGGATAATAAAATTACCGCCGGGAATGTACACGTCCTCGCCACGCTCCACTGTACAAATCAGAATGTCCGATTTCAATCTGCTTTTAATCTGCTGCAAAGACTGGTCGCACAAAACGGAGTCTTCTCCGACACGATACTTTACGACCTCAACCCTTCCTTTCGTAAAGGTATCGATTGTAATCGCCGAGGGCAGCTTTAAAAGCCTTGACATCTCCACCGCGGCCGCAAACTCCGGATTAATGACCATAGACAGCCCCAGTTCTTCTTTAATATAGTTGATTTCCAGATTGTAAATCGGATTTCTGACCCTGGCAATCGTATGACAGCCGCCGGTTTTCCTCGCAATCAGGCAGCATAAAAGATTCACTTCATCGGAACCCGTCACCGCAATCAGCAGGTCAGCCTGCTCCACGCCTGCCTCTTTCTGCACCGCAAAGCTGACACCGTTCCCGTCCACGCCCATCACGTCAAAGCTGTTGCTCAGATTCTGCAGTCTCTGTCTGTTCATATCAATGACCGCTATGTTATGTCCTTCCGAACTAAGCTGCTCCGCGAGCGTTGTTCCTACATTTCCGCATCCAACGATAATAATCTGCATTATCCGTACCCTTTCTGTTTCCGTTTTCCATAAGTCCAGTGTGCTGACATATTGATATTTAGATAAATTAACATAGTAATTTCTGCCGTTTTGAGGTATAATAAAAGAAACGGCGGTGA
>CAJTRK010000052.1 GCA_910578475.1 uncultured Lachnospiraceae bacterium
CCAGAGAACTGAATGCCGCGCCGGCGAGGGGGTGTAAGACTGCGTCTCATGAAACGATATTATCTTCTTTGTTTCGAAAATATTGATTTTTTTCCTGTACTTGGTATAATAATAGAAGTTCTTTGTGAAGGGGCTTCTATTATTTCAATATCAGACAGAATGCTTTCGGGGGGGGGTATATCACTCCGTATGGTATGGACGAGGGTTTCTTATGGATAATCAGAGTAATTTTGAATATAACATGATTGAATCGTTGGTATCTTTGCTGGTTCACTCTGAAAACGATTCCGATTCGGGGGAGCAGGATGTACAGGCGGCAAATTATCTGAAACATTTTGCCGACATCATGCCGGGAGGTTTCTTTATTTACCGCGCGGATGAGGCGGAAACGCTTATTTACGCCAACGAGGCGATGCTGCGTATCTTTCAGTGCGATACGATGGATGAATTGCGGGAGATAACCGGAAATTCTTTCCGGGGCATCGTGCATCCGGAGGATTTGGAGGCGGTCGAGAAAAGCATTAAGGAGCAGATTGCGCAAAGCCAGTATGATTTGGATTATGTGGAATACCGGATTGTCCGTAAAGACGGCGTGATTCGCTGGCTGGATGATTACGGTCATTTTGTACATAGCGAATCGGTAGGCGATGTTTTTTATGTATTCGTGGGCGACGCGACGGAGAAAAAAGAACGTCAGATAGCGAAAATAGAAACCTGGTTCAGTGAAAAACTGAAAAAAGAGCAGGAGCTGCAGGAACAGCTTGATGAATATGATAAAGAAATGAAGGTCATACATCAGGAACATCTGATTCGGCTCGAAATGATAGCGGGACTGAGTATCGATTATGAGTCTATTTTCTATGTGAATCTGGATGCGGACAAAATCAAGGCATATCGTGTCAGCGAGCGGTTTCGGAAGGCCTTTTCCGAAGACTATGCGGTTCGCAGATTTACCGGTTTTGACGTCGATTATGTGAGAGACTGGGTATATCCCGAAGACAGGGAACTGCTGGCCGGGATAAGCGACCCGGCATATATTCGGAGTGAGCTGGAAAAATCGGGCGGGAAGAATTTTCACATCAATTTTCGGGTCTATAAAGAAGACAAGATTAAATATATTCAGCTCCGTATCGTGAATGTCGGAAGCGAAGAGCGTATTTCACAGCTTGTTTTTGGTTTTCGGAATGTGGATGAAGAAATGATTCACGAAATGAAACAGAAGAAGCTCCTGAAAGAGGCGCTGAATGAAGCGAATACGGCCAATAATGCCAAAAATCTGTTTCTTGCCAACATGTCCCATGATATCCGCACGCCGATGAATGCAATCGTCGGTTTTACGGCGCTGATTAAAAAACATATACAGAATCAGGATAAGGTAGCAGGCTATCTGGACATGATTTCCACTTCCAGCGACCAGCTTCTTCAGCTTTTGAACGACGTGCTGGAAATTTCCAGACTGGAAGCCGGAAACGCGCATGTAGAAAACAGTGAATGCAGTCTGATGGACATTACCCATCAGATACAGATGAGCATTCTGCCAAGAGCGGCGGAAAAAAATATTACCCTTTCTCTGGATATTTCCAATCTGAGGCATGACCGTGTGTATACCGATAAAAGCAAGCTCACCCAGATTCTTACCTATCTGGCGGATAATGCGATAAAATATACGGGAGCGGACGGCAGAGTCATTCTGATTGTCATGGAAAAAGAAATTCAGGGAGCGCCGCGTAATCACAGGATGTATCAGTTTATCGTGGAGGATAACGGTATCGGCATCAGCGAAGAGTTTATGGACAGCATCTTTGAACCCTTCGAGCGTGAAAAAAATACGACATTGAGCGGTATACATGGTACTGGCCTCGGGCTTACGATTGCAAAGAAACTGCTGGACATGATTGGCGGAACGATAGAAGTTTCCAGTACGGTCGGAGAGGGAAGCCGGTTTATCATTACGCTGCCTCTGCGCATACAGAGCGTGTCGGACTATTATGGCGTGGATGACGAGGGCGTTCTGCCGCACTTTGCGACACCCAAAAAAATCCTGATTGTAGACGACAATGAGATAAATCTGGAAATTGAATATGAAGTGCTGAAGGACGCAGGTTTTCTTGTAGATACGGCCGAAGACGGCAGCATAGCGGTAGAAAAGATAAAAAAATCCGTGCCCGGAGACTATGACCTGATTCTGATGGACATCCAGATGCCCATCATGGACGGATACCTTGCGACGAGAACCATCCGTGAGATGAAAAACCCGGCGCTGGCAGGCATTCCGATTATTGCGGTTTCGGCAAACGCTTTCGAGGAAGATAAAAAAATGGCGATGGAAAGCGGCATGAACGCACATCTTGCAAAACCGTTAGACACGGAGAGGCTTTTTAAGCTGATACGGAAATTTATAAAAGAAGATATATAATTGTGCTCAATTTGTAAAAAATTGAAATAATTTAAAAAAATGCTTGCATTTTTAAATAATTTATAATAGAATAAGCAGGTATTCAATACACGGCTCGTTGGTCAAGCGGTTAAGACGCCGCCCTCTCACGGCGGAAACAGGGGTTCGATTCCCCTACGAGCTGTTGACTGTTGCATGAAAACATGCTTATAACAGCCCAACCCTGAAAAGTGCTGGAAGCCTGTGCGTTTAGAAGGTTTTTGGCATTTTTTTAAGACAGGAGTTACATTTTCGTTTTGTATATGTTATAATAATTTCCACGGGGCATTAGCGCAGTTGGGAGCGCGCAACATTCGCATTGTTGAGGCCACGGGTTCGAATCCCGTATGCTCCATTTTTTATGCCTTTTTCGGGAAAAATTTTCCTTGCATCCTTTCCGGTTTAGTGCTACACTGGAATAGTTATATAGAATGATTACGGTAAGAGTGGGCTTGCGAGTCCACTCTTTTCAGTTAAAAAGGCAGGATGGAAAGGAGCAAAGTGATAAAATGTCCAAACGAGAGACATATGAGTCTGAAACGGAGCGGCTGCTTGCGCCGATAGTGGAACGATTCGGCGTGGAAATCTATGATATCGAATATGTGAAAGAAGGCAGCGACTGGTTTCTGAGAGTCTATATCGATAAGCCGGAAGGCGTAAATATTAATGATTGCGAGAATGTGAGCCGTGCATTATCGGATGAGCTGGATAAAGAAGATTTCATTTCGGACGCCTATATTCTGGAGGTGAGCAGTCCGGGACTCGGCAGAACGCTGAAAAAGGATAAACATCTTGCGAAGAGCACAGGAGAAGAGGTGGAAATAAAGACTTATAAGCCCATTGATAAGCAGAAGGAATTTCAGGGTATCTTAAAGGCTTTTGATGCGGAAACGATTACGATAGAAACAGATAAGGAAGAAAAAACTTTTGCCAGAAATGAGGTCGCTCTCATCCGGCTGGCGTTTCATTTTTAAGAGAAAGATAAAAGGAGGATATTGGGAAAATGAATAAGGAATTGATGGAAGCATTGGATATGCTGGAAAAGGAGAAGGAAATCAGCAAGGAAACATTGTTCGATGCGATTGAAAATTCATTATTGACGGCCTGCAAGAACCATTTCGGCAAGGCGGACAATATAAAAGTGGAAATCGACAGAGAAACATGTGATTTTTTGTGCTATGCGGAAAAAGAAGTCGTGGAAGAAGTAGAAGACGACTGTGTGCAGATTTCTCTTGAAGATGCGAAAGAGATTTCCCATAAGGCACAGCTTGGCGATATTCTTCATGTGGAAATCAAGTCCAAAGAGTTTGGCCGTATTGCGACACAGAACGCGAAGAACGTTATCTTACAGAAAATCCGCGAGGAAGAAAGAAGTGTAATTTATAACCAGTATTATGAAAAGGAAAAAGACGTCGTTACCGGTATTGTACAGCGTTATGTGGGAAGAAATATTTCCATCAATCTTGGAAAAACAGACGCTGTTTTGAATGAAAGCGAGCAGGTGCGCGGTGAAGAGTTCAGACCGACGGAACGAATTAAGGTATATATTCTGGAAGTGAAGAATACACCGAAAGGACCGAGAATTTTGGTGAGCCGTACCCATCCGGAACTTGTCAAAAGACTGTTTGAGACGGAAGTGACGGAAATCAAGGACGGTACGGTCGAAATCATGAGTATTGCAAGAGAGGCCGGAAGCAGAACGAAAATTGCGGTGCGTTCCAATAATCCGAATGTGGATGCGGTAGGAGCCTGCGTTGGTTTAAACGGCGCCCGGGTCAATTCCATCGTTGAGGAGCTAAGGGGCGAGAAGATAGATATTATCAACTGGGATGACAATCCGGGAAATCTGATTCAGAATGCGTTGTCCCCCGCCAAAATTGTTGCTGTTTTTGCCGACCCGGATGAAAAAACAGCGAAAGTTGTCGTTCCTGATTACCAGTTATCGCTCGCAATCGGCAAAGAAGGACAGAATGCGAGACTTGCGGCAAGGCTGACCGGATATAAAATCGACATTAAGAGTGAGACACAGGCGAAGGATGCGCCGGGCTTCCGCTATGAAGACTATGAATACGATGATGAAGAGTATGATACAGAAGACTACGGCGGAGAGTACGAAGAAGAAACGCAGGAGACAGAAGAAGAATACGTTTCTCCGGAGTATGAAGAAGACTATGAAAGCGCGGAAGATGCGGCAGAACCCGGAGAAGAATTTGTAGAATAGAAAGGGTCAGGATTTCTATGGCAAAAAAAATTCCCATGAGACAATGTGTGGGTTGTGGAGAAATGAAGAATAAAAAGGAAATGATGCGGGTGTTGAAGCCGGCGGAAGGTCCTATCGTATTGGATATGACCGGAAAGAAAAACGGCAGGGGAGCGTATCTTTGCATGACAAAGGAATGTCTGCAAAGAGCCAGAAAAAGCAAAGGGCTGGAACGTTCCTTTAAAATGACGATTCCGGATGAACTATACGAAAATCTGGAAAAGGAGTTTGACGAAGATGTGCAAAGATAACACAGCGGCGAAAAAAAAGGTGTTATCGATGCTTGGTCTTGCGGCCCGCTCCAGAAATGTTGCCAGTGGAGGATTTGCAACGGAGAACGCAGTCAAGTCAGGGAAAGCATATCTGGTCATCGTATCGGAAGATGCTTCCGATAACACGAAAAAAAAATTTCGGAATATGTGTGAATTTTATGAAGTACTTTTTTATCAGTTCGGGGAGATGGAAATGCTTGGACATTCCATAGGAAAACAGGACAGAACTTCCCTGGCGGTCTTAAATGAGGGATTTGCAGATTCGATACAGAAACATTTAGAAGATTATGGTATTGGACGGAGGTAGCAGTATGGCGAAAATGAAAGTGTTTGAGCTTGCAAAAGAGCTTGAAGTGCAAAGCAAGGAAATCATTGCTTTTTTGCAGGGAAAAGGATATGAGGTAAAAGTAGCCCAAAGCTCCATCGAGGATGAAGCTATCGGGGCGGCTCGAAAGCAGTTCGGCAAAGGCAGGGTGGAAAATGCCGGGAAAACGGAAACTGCGCCCGGAGTAAAAAACGAGGACAAAGGGAAAACTATGGATAA
This sequence comes from uncultured Lachnospiraceae bacterium, assembly GCA_910578475.1. Taxonomy (GTDB): domain Bacteria; phylum Bacillota; class Clostridia; order Lachnospirales; family Lachnospiraceae; genus UBA3282. The sequence goes on from CAJTRK010000052.1 coordinate 5,511, forward strand.
AGCAGAGAGTACGGCAAAAGCAGAAAATGTCGTGAAAGCGGAGAATGTCGTAAAAGCGGACAATGCGGTGAAAACAGAGAATGCAGGCCAGGCGGAGAATCCCGTAAAAGAGGGAAATGCCGAAAGACCGAAGGGGACTGTGAATAAAGCAGCCGGTGCGGAGGAACCTAAGAAAAAGAAAAAAATTATATTCGTAAGCAATCCGCATAATTCCAAGATGCCCGGAAACCGGAACGGACAGGGCGGAGGCGAGAGAAGACCCGCCGGCAATCATAACCGTCCTGTACAGCAGCAGCCTGCGCCGCATAAGATTATCAGACCGACGCAGAAGCCGATTCCCGTCACGGCGGAGCCATACGAAGTACGGCAGAAACAGCAGCAGGAACGCATGATGGAGCGGAAGCAGCAGGAAAAACAGGAGAGACTGGAGCGTCAGGAAAGACAGGAACGTCAGGAAATCAGAGAGCGCCAGGAAAACAGGGAGCGTCAGGAAAATAAAGAAAGACAGGAAAACAGGGAAAGAGCAAATGTCCAGAACAGACAGGGCGGCCAGAACAGGCCGAACGGTCAGGAAAGACCGCGCAATAACTACGGCAATAACGGTGAAAACCGGAGAAATGAAGGTCAGGGCCGTCCGAATTTTAAAAACAATCAGGGCGGTAATCCGAATGCAGGCCCTGGTACAGGCGGCGGTCGGAATTTTAACAATAGTGAACGCCCTCAGAGAGGAAACGGCGGACAGGATAATCGATTTAAGAAAGGTCAGGGTAACAAAGACTTTGTGCCCGAGAGTCCCATCAAGGACGCTGAGAAGCACAGGGACGAAGAAAAACGCAGAATCGGTCAGGAGAAAGATAAGCGTTCCAAAAAAGATTTGATTTACGAAGAGGATGAAGTAAATGTAAAGAGTCGTAATAAAGCGGGACGTTTTATCAAGCCTGAAAAGAAGGCCGAAACGGTTGTGGAAGAGCAGATTAAAGTCATTACGCTGCCGGATTCCCTGACAATCAAAGAGCTGGCGGATAAGATGAAGATTCAGCCTTCCGTGATTATTAAGAAACTTTTCATGCAGGGACAGATTGTAACGGTCAATTCCGAAATTTCTTTTGAAGATGCGGAGAACATCGCGATTGAATACGAGATTATCTGCGAAAAAGAAGTGAAAGTCGATGTTATCGAAGAACTCCTGAAAGAGGATGAAGAAGACGAAAGCGAAATGGTTTCAAGACCGCCGGTCATCTGTGTCATGGGGCATGTTGACCACGGTAAAACTTCCCTGCTTGACGCGATTCGTAAAACAAATGTAACGGATAAAGAGGCGGGCGGTATCACACAGGCAATCGGTGCATATACTGTCCGGGTAAAAGACCAGAAGATAACGTTCTTAGATACGCCGGGACATGAGGCGTTTACCGCGATGAGAATGCGCGGCGCCAATTCGACGGATATTGCCGTATTGGTAGTTGCCGCCGACGACGGCGTTATGCCGCAGACCGTGGAAGCGATTAATCACGCGAAAGCGGCCGGCATTGAAATCATTGTTGCGGTGAATAAAGTCGATAAACCGAATGCGAACATTGACAGGGTAAAGCAGGAAATGACGGAATATGAGCTGATACCTGTAGACTGGGGCGGTTCCACGGAGTTCGTGCCCGTTTCCGCAAAGTCCGGCGAAGGCATTGAAAATCTTTTGGAAACGATTCTGCTTACGGCTGAAATTCTGGAGCTGAAAGCCAATCCGAACAGACGGGCGAGAGGTCTTGTCATCGAAGCGGAGCTGGATAAAGGCCGCGGACCGGTTGCGACCGTGCTCGTACAGAAAGGTACGCTGCATATCGGAGATTTCATTTCCGCCGGAGCAAGCCACGGTAAAGTCCGTGCAATGATAGACGACAAGGGAAGACGGGTAAAAGAGGCTGCGCCTTCCATGCCGGTCGAGATACTCGGTCTTTCCGATGTGCCGAGCGCCGGAGAAGTATTTATTGTACACGAAAATGATAAATCCGCAAAATCTTATGCGGACACCTATATGGCACAGCATAAAGAAGAGATGCTTGCGGATACGAAAACAAGAATGTCTCTCGACGATTTGTTCAGCCAGATTCAGGAAGGCAATCTGAAAGAACTGAATCTGATTGTCAAAGCAGATGTACAGGGCAGCGTGGAAGCTGTAAAACAGAGCCTGATGAAGCTGACGAACGAAGAAGTCGTTGTGAAATGTATTCACGGCGGCGTCGGCGCGATTACCGAATCGGACGTTACGCTTGCATCCGCATCCTCCGCAATCATCATCGGTTTCAATGTAAGACCGGATGCGACTGCCAAAGCGATAGCGGAACGCGAAGGCGTGGATGTCAGACTGTATAAAGTAATTTATCAGGCAATTGAAGACATTGAAGCCGCAATGAAGGGTATGTTAGACCCTGTCTTTGAAGAAAAAGTCATCGGCCACGCGGAAGTACGCCAAATCTTCAAAGCATCTGCAATCGGCAATATTGCAGGCTCCTATGTGCTGGACGGAGAATTCCAGAGAAACTGCATGATTCGGATTACGAGAGAAGGCGAGCAGATTTACGAAGGCAAACTGGCATCTTTGAAACGGTTCAAGGATGACGTAAAAGAAGTAAAAGCAGGCTTTGAGTGCGGTCTTGTCTTCGAAGGTTTTGACAAGATGCAGGAGCTTGATATTGTTGAAGCTTATATTATGGTGGAAGTACCCAGAACTTAAAGAAAATCTGAGATGCCGGAGGATTTATATGCGCAAAAACAGTATTAAAAATACCCGTATCAATGGTGAGGTGCAGCGTGCATTGGCGGAAATTATCAGGGGGGATTTAAAGGACCCCAGAATCGGAGAAGTGACGTCTGTAGTTGCAGTAGAAGTCGCGCCGGATTTAAAGACCTGTAAAGTATGGGTCAGCGTGCTTGGCGACGAGCAGGCGCAGGCGGATACACTCGCAGGATTAAACAGTGCGGAAGGCTTTATCCGGAATCAGCTGGCGCGGAAAATAAATCTCCGCAATACGCCGCAGATTCGTTTCATTATGGACCAGTCCATTGCGTACGGCGTGAATATGTCAAAGCTGATTGACGACGTACAAAAGTGTGAAGGAAGTTTGTGCCGCAGCAGGCGGCAGGGCTAACAGGTTGAAAGGTAAGGGGATTGAAAGTTATATGAAGATTATAGAGGAACTAAGAGACGCAAAGACCATCGGAATCGGCGGCCATATCAGACCGGATGGGGATTGTGTCGGTTCTGTCATGGGATTATATCTTTATCTGAAAAAAGAACTGCCGGAAGCGCAGATAGATGTTTATCTGGAACGGCCGGCGGATATTTTCCGCTGCATTCCGAAGATTGATGTCCTGAAATCAGATTTTGAAAAGGATGTCAGACCGGATAAAATATACGATGTTTTTCTGGCGCTTGATTGTAACGCCGAGCGTCTGGGAGATGTGGAAACGCTTTACGGGAAAGCGGGCAGAAGAATCAATATTGACCATCATATCAGTAATCCGGGATGCGGAGACCTGAATATCATCGAACCGGAAAAAAGTTCTACCTGTGAACTTCTTTATGAACTGTTCGACAAAGAGCGGCTCGATGAGGAAATCGCGAAGACGCTTTATATCGGCATGATTCATGATACGGGCGTTTTCAAATATTCCAATACGTCTCCGAGGACTTTACAGGTGGCGTCGGACCTGATTTCCTATGGTTTTGACTTTCCGAGACTGATTGACGAGACTTTTTATGAAAAAACATATATTCAGAATCAGATTATGGGCAGGGCGGTTCTTGAAAGCATCCGCTTTCTTGACGGAAAATGTATCGTCAGCATGGTGGACAGGAAAACAATGAGATTTTATCAGGCGGAGCCAAAGGATTTGGACGGCATCGTAAATCAGCTGCGCATTGTCAAAGGCGTAGAATGCGCGATTTTTATGTACGAAGTGGCGCCGATGGAATATAAGGTGAGCATGCGCTCCAACGGAAATGTGGATGTTGCCGAAATTGCCGTGAAGTTTGGCGGCGGCGGTCATGTAAGGGCAGCCGGCTGCAATATGAAGGGGACTTATTATGATACGATTAACAATCTGTCCGTACATATTGAAGAACAGCTGAAGGACAAAGAGAACTGTAAAAGGTAAGGTCATATCATGTATCACGGGATTATCAATATATATAAAGAAGCCGGTTATACGTCCCACGATGTAGTCGCGAAACTTCGCGGAATTTTAGGGCAGAAAAAGATAGGACATACGGGAACGCTTGACCCGGATGCGACCGGCGTGCTTCCGGTGTGTCTGGGTGTGGGAACGCGGCTTTGTGATATGCTGACGGACGAAAACAAAGAGTATGTGGCGGCGCTGCGTTTCGGCATTACGACGGATACGCAGGATTTATCGGGAACCGTGCTTTCCGAACGGGAAGTAACCGTAACGGGGGAACGGGCGGCGGAAATCGTGGGCGGTTTTCTTGGTACATATGAGCAGATTCCGCCGATGTATTCCGCTTTGAAAGTCAATGGGCGGAAGCTTTACGAGCTGGCAAGAGAGGGCAGAGAAGTGGAACGCAAAGCGCGTACTGTCAGGATAGAAGAACTGGAAATCCTCCGGGTGGAACTGCCGGTTCTCCGAATGCGGATTGTCTGCTCGAAAGGAACGTATATCCGGACATTGTGCGACGATATCGGGAAAAAGGCAGGGTGCGGCGCGGCAATGGAAACCCTGCAGAGAACGAGAGTAGGAAGGTTCCGTATAGAAGAGGCTTTGAAGTTGGCCGAAGTAGAGGAAGCAGTTGCGGCAGGCAGGCTGGAAACCTGTATCGTGCCGGTGGAAGACATGTTTTCCGGCTTAAAGTGCATAACCGTTTTGAAAGATTACGGAAAGCTGCTCGAAAACGGGAACTGTCTCGCCTTGAGAATGACGGACGCGGCGGAAAATCCCGGCGATGGAGAGCAGGTCCGCGTGTATCATGAAAAGGATTCTTTTTACGGCATTTACCGTTATGAGAAGCGGACGGAGACATTTTATCCGGTAAAAATGTTTATCGTACCGAAATAAAACAGATTAATTCATTTTTTGAAAGGGGCACGAAGTATGCAAATCATACAAGGGACGACGGATTTTTCCCTGTCCCATAAAAGCGTGGTCACAATCGGAAAATTTGACGGGATTCATTTAGGGCATCAGAAATTATTCGAGCGGGTGTTGGCGCAGAAGGAAAAAGGGCTTACAGCCGTTATTTTCACGTTTAATCCGGCCCCGGAGGCTTTTTTTTCGGGGAAAGAAATGCAGGAGCTGATGAGCCGGGAAGAAAAACTGGCCGCTTTTGAAAAACTGGGAATCGACGTTCTGATTGAATTTCCGATGAACAGAGAAACGGCGGCGACCGAACCGGCGTATTTTGTGCGGGAATATCTGACGAACAAATTGAAAGCGGCGGTTATCATTGCGGGAACGGATATTTCCTTCGGGGATAAAGGAGCAGGCAATGCGGCTCTTCTGCGGGAAATGTCGGAAGCATGCGGATATCGTGTGGAGATTATCGATAAAGTCAGCGTTGGAGGAGAAGAAGTCAGTTCCACGCTGGTCCGGGAAACGGTGGGAAAGGGCGATATGAAAAAAGCGGCATTGCTGCTCGGTTCACCATATCCGGTATGCGGTGTGGTGGCTCATGGGAGACAGCTTGGCCGAAAGCTCGGAATGCCGACGGTGAATCTGCTTCCCGGCCGGGAAAAGCTTCTGCCGCCCAATGGCGTCTACTATTCCAATGTGTGGTTTGACGGAACATGCTATCCGGCGATTTCCAATGTCGGTTATAAGCCTACTGTGAGCGATGAGCGGACAATCGGCGTAGAAACATATCTGTATGATTTTACGGAAGAAATCTACGGCAGTGAGATTATCGTAGAACTGTTGGAACATAAAAGAGCCGAGATGAAGTTCGACGGGGTGGAGGCACTGAAAGCGCAGATGCGGAAAGATATTGCGGAAGGCGCGGCATATCACGGAACCGGACAGTTGGAAAAATAAGGCTTGTCAGAAAATACGATTTATTTTAAAATAAAAGTATATGGGTATTCAGGGGAAAGTACAAAGGAAGGATAAGGGCGTGACATGAATCTGGAAATCATTCTTTCGATGGCGGGCGGCCTTGGGCTTTTTCTGTTTGGCATGCGGGTCATGAGTGAAAGTATTGAGAAAGTGGCCGGCGCCAAACTGAGACAGATTTTGGAGCAGCTGACAACGAATCGTTTCACGGGTATTCTGGTAGGAGTAGTTTTTACGGCAATTATTCAGTCATCATCGGCCTGTACCGTCATGGTAGTGAGTTTCGTTAATTCAGGGCTGATGAATCTGTATCAGGCGGCGGGCGTTATTTTCGGAGCAAATATCGGTACGACGGTGACATCATTGTTGGTTTCCTTCAAATTGGAGAAAATAGCGCCGGTTATCTTATTGCTCGGCGTTATCGTCGTCATGTTCTGTAAGAAGCAGAAGATAACAAAGTTCGGTGAAATCATTATCGGTTTTGGTATTTTGTTCATGGGACTCAGTACCATGTCGGGAGCCATGTCCGGCATGAAGGATTCTCCGACAGTCATTCATATGTTTGCGTCTTTACAGCAGCCGGTACTGGCCGTGCTGCTCGGAGCGGTGCTGACGGCGATTATACAGAGTTCGTCCGTGACGGTCAGCATTATGGTTCTGATGGCGAATCAGGGGCTGCTCGGGCTTGATATGTGCATGTTCATCATTTTGGGATGCAATATCGGCGCCTGTACATCCGCTTTGTTAGCATCCCTGACCGGTAAAAAGGATGCCAAGAGAGCCGCTTCCATTCATTTGATTTTCAATGTTATCGGAACGATTATCGTATATATTATTTTTATGGCCTGCGTTCATCAGGTGGTGGGAGTTTTGTCTGACATTGCGCATCAGGATGCGGGCCGGGTCGTAGCATATGCGCATATCGCGATTAAACTGTTCCAGGTTGTTGTTATGGCGCCTTTTATCGGCGCAATCGTGAAGATGACCTATGTGCTCGTACCGGGCAGCGACAAAAAGATTGGTTATCGTGACAGCCACCAGTTGAAATATATCGGTGAGAAAGTGGTATTTAATCCGGCGACGGCGATTGTGGAAGTTATCAAGGAGCTGGACCGTATGGCTTCTCTCGCAGGCGAAAACCTGAACCGGGCCATGAATGCCCTGATTACATTGGATGAAGAAGAAATCGCGGAAGTTTATGATGTGGAAGAAAATATTGATTTCCTGAGTCATGCGATTACGGATTATCTGGTAAAAATTAATCAGACCACGCTGCCGATTGAAGATTTGAAGAGTATCGGCGCGCTGTTCCATGTCGTCAACGATATCGAGAGAATCGGCGACCATGCGGAAAATATAGCGGATGCGGCAAAACGGCGAAATGAGACGGGCGTATCGTTCAGCAAAGATGCGCAGACGGAAATGGGAATTATGCTGGATATGGTCAATACGCTGCTTCGCTTCTCTCTGGAAATGTTCGTCAAGAGCTCAGAGGAACATCAGGAGGACATCAGCCATCTGGAAGAGGCAATTGATGAAAAAGAGAAGGAACTGCAGCAGAAACACCTGGAACGTCTTACCAATAACGAATGCACACCGGAAGCCGGCGTACTCTTTTCCGATATTATTTCCGGTCTGGAAAGAGTCGCGGACCACGCGACCAATATCGCCTTTGCAACGGCGTTGGCGGATACATAATCAATTGAACGGGACTCCCGCATGTGCGGGAGTTTTTTAATTTCAGAAATGGATGCCGGAAATTGTTTTTCTTTTAAGACAACCTCACAGATGTTGACAGTCTGCAATGAAATTGTTATAATGAGACTGAAAATGTAACAATTATGTAACAAATGGGAAATAAAGTTGAGATATACTAAGCTGTGAGTGAGGTTGAGAAAAGTGAAACGTAAGGAATTATGTTATCTTTTAATCTGTGTCATGTTATGCCAGCCGCTTCAGGCTTCTGCGACGGAATTGCAGGAGGCGGTTCCTGTGACAGCGGAAGCGCAGGAAGAAAATCTGGAAATGGATGCGGAAGAATCAGGAACAGATTTGAACGAGGCGGATGAAGATGCGGGAGAATCGGAAACGGTGAAGTCTGTTCTCGGAGAAATGACGGCGGGCGTTGATTTGCTCGGAACGGGCATTGATATGGCCGATGCCAGCGGATTTGGGCATACGGAGTCAAAAGGCGCGGAAAACGCCGGCGTGATGAATGGTATGGAACAGGCGGGCGGCAGTCAGGATGAGACCGGGACAAGCATTCGGGATGCGCTCGGAGACCCGATAGGCGTCGCGGCCGTTACGGAATCCAGAAGCACGCGGGAAGAGTATGCGCAGGCATATGAAGATGCCAGGAATGCGAACTGGGGCTATACCAATCTGGGCATTGCCAATGTTGACAATAATCTGAATGTCAGAGCGATTCCCGGTGAGGATGGCAAGCTGGTAGGGAAACTGCCGAAAGATGCTGCCTGTGAAGTCATTGATTCCGACGGCACATGGGCGCATATCAAATCCGGTAAAGTGGAAGGATATGTCAGCTGTGAATTTCTTATAACGGGTGTGCAGGCCAAACACAGGGCGGAAGAACTTGTGACAACGATTGCGACGGTAACGACGGATTCTTTGAAGGTGCGCGCTGAGGCAAATACGGATTCGGAAGTGATTACGATGGTTCCGAATGGGGAACAGCTGGAAGTGGCGGCGTCGGAAGGCGACTGGATAAGAGTTTATCTGGATGATGAAGAAGTTTTCGTATCCGCGGACTATGTACAGGTGGATGCGCGGTTGAATACAGCGATTACAATGACGGAACTTTTATACGGGCAGGGCGTATCCGATGTCAGAGTGGATTTGTGCCAGTATGCCAAAGAGTTTCTCGGAAATCCTTATGTGTGGGGCGGAACCAGCCTGACAAAGGGAGCCGACTGTTCCGGTTTTGTATTGAGCATTTATAAGAAGTACGGCGTCAGCCTGCCGCATTCTTCCAGAGCGCAGGCAAACTGCGGAACGAAGATTACGCTTGCGGAAGCGCAGCCGGGCGACCTGATTTTTTACGGAAAAGGACAGACTATCAACCATGTGGCGATTTATATCGGCGGCGGGCAGGTCATTCATGCCAGCAGCCCCAAAACAGGCATTCGTATTTCCAATGCCACATACAGAACGCCGCTCAAGGTGGTAAGAATCCTGCAGGTGTAGAAATTCGATGAGAAAGCTTTCGGGAATTTCAGGAAAAATCAGGGGAAAATCTTTCTTTTTATCTCTTGTCAA
>CAJTRK010000053.1 GCA_910578475.1 uncultured Lachnospiraceae bacterium
ACACGGCTGTTAACCGTGGGGTTGTTGGTTCGAGCCCAACTCGGGGAGTTTGGAACGGAATCATCCAAAGAAGAAACCTGTAAGTGAAGGCGCTTACAGGTTTTTTATTTTCAAATTTATCATTTTTTTGTAACAGAAGGCTTAATGGCAGGAAACATTTCAACATCGAAAGCATATGATAATAAAAATAAATCAAAAATCGTGTAATTAGTGCTTGCCAAATGGCCTCGGTTATGGTAACATATTTTTTGTTGAGTCACTATATCTGGCTCCGTGGTCAAGCGGTTAAGACATCGCCCTTTCACGGCGGTAACACGGGTTCGATTCCCGTCGGAGTCATTTCCATTAAAATATGGCGCAGTAGCCAAGCGGTAAGGCAATGGTCTGCAACACCAGTACGCACCGGTTCAAATCCGGTCTGCGCCTCTCAAAAGCCCCGAGATATTCGGGGTTTTTGTTATTGATTTTTGAACTGTATTTTCAGGGAGCAGGCCAGATAAAGAGGTATATGCTTTGAGTCATAATATCAGAAAAACAAAAGAAACGGCGGAGGAAAATAATGTTGGAACCAATCACAATAACAAGAGATACTCTTTATATGCAGCATCCGGCGTCTTGGTGGAGAGATACCTGGAGAGAAGCGCTTGTGAGTGGAAACGGGCATACCGGAGTCAGTTTTTACGGCGGAACAAAAGAACAGACGCTTATGATTACAGATGGAGATTTGTGGTATGGAGGAATGGCAGAAAAACTTCCTGATGTGCATGAAGCGCTGAAGCGGATGAGAGATAAAATGGACAAAGGGGCATATCAGGAAGCCAGTTGGGAAATCGTTAATGAGTTGAAACGGTGTGGATATCAGGCAGAGTTGGAGTCTCCACTTCCGATGGCTGATTTGAAAATACAGATTACGCCCCAAAGTACGTTCCATCATTATCTGCGTGTGCTTCAGATGGACACGGGTGAGGTTTCCTGTCAGTGGCAGGAGCAGGAAGTGTGGTATCGCTGTGACAGTTTTGTTTCCAGGGCTGACGATATCGTTTTATATCGGATTCGTGCCTCAAAACCGGTCATTTGTGCCAATTTCAGAGCGGATATTCATAAAAATCCCGGAATGCCGGTTCCGGAAGCATATGAAGAAATAGAGAAAAAGAAACAATTGGAAACGGAAAAAGACTGGCTTTATTATCAGTCTGTTAATACGGACAATCGTTTCTTCGGGATGGCGGCCAAAGTAGAATCAGACGGAAGACAGAAAGCGGAGTTCGGAAGAATTTTTGTAGAGGACGCCGGTGAAATCATGATTGCTATCCGTTCTTTTATCAAAGATGAAACAGGAACGGGAATGCAGAAAGCAAAGGATTGGATTTCAGGCCATGCACGAAGCTATGAGGAGCATTTGAAGCGGCACATACCGCTTCATCAAAGGCTGTATAAAAGCGCGGAGCTGGAATTTGATGAATACAAAGAATCCAGCAACGAATCGCTGCTGCATCAGGCATTCGTTGAAGAACAGCCGACAGAACTGATGGAAAAAATGTGGAAATACGGGAGGTATCTGTTTATCAGCGGTACGGCGGAATCTGCGAATCCGTTTCCGCTATATGGCATATGGAGCGGCAGTTATAATCCTTTATGGCCCCACAACATGGCCAATGAAAATACACAAATGATTTACTGGCACAGTTTCGTAGGAAATCTGGCGCAGTATCATCGGTCATTGTTCCGATACTATAATTCCCGGATGGACACATTCCGGGAGAATGCTCAAAAATTGTTTGGATGCCGGGGAATCTATATGACCGCAGGCACTACGCCGAATGTATCTGCACCGAATCAGGTGGTTCCCGTTATTATTAACTGGACAGGGGCGGCCGGATGGATTGCGCAGCATTACAGCGCTTATATAGCATATCGTCCGGAAGAGGAAGCATATATCAGAAAAGAGATTCTCCCGTATATGGAGGAAGTCGCAGCATTTTATGAAGATTTCATCCGGTATAAAGAAGATGGAAGCATCAAGCTTTATCCCAGTGTATCGCCGGAAAATACACCGCAGAATTTTATGCCGCCGCTGTCGGAAATGATTGCGCATCCGATGCCGACGACCATAAATGCCACAATAGATTTGGCAATTATAAAAGAATTTTTTACCAATCTGATTGAAATTGAAAAGAAGTATGGGTGTCATCAGGAACGGTTGGAAGGATGGAAAAAGATTCTCGAGTCGATACCGCCTTACAAAACGAACGGGTATGGAGCGATTCGGGAGTGGCAGGAAGAGGAATTTGAAGACCGGTATGACCATCGTCATCTATCTCATATTTACCCCGTATTTCCGGGCAATGAAGTAAATTCTGCCGATTGCCCGCAGGAAATGGAAAAATACAAGAAAGCGGTTGCGCTTCGGAAAATTGATGCGCAGACCGGATGGTCTATGGTTCATATGGCGGCCATTTACGCGAGATTTGACGAGGGAGAAAAAGCGGCAGAATGTCTGGATAACATGGCAAAATCCTGTCTTCTGTCTAACTTTTTTACGTTGCATAATGACTGGCGCGGCATGAGCATTACGCTGGATATGGACCCGGCGCCGGTACAGTTAGACGCAGCATTGGGATATGTCAATGCAGTTCAGGAAATGATTCTGTATGCTTCGAAAGACTTGTTGAAAATATTGCCGGCGCTTCCGAAACGGTTAAATAGCGGTAAAATCAGGAATTTCTGCTATCCTGACGGAGAAATTTCGCTATGCTGGAACAGACAGGAAAAAATGCTTCGTGTGAAAATGACAGCGGCGCGGAGTCATACGATTCGGGTCTGCCTGCCGGACTATGTGGGTATTTACCGGTGGAAAAGCGGCGCGGCCAGAGAAATTGCGTCCGGGATGTATGAGATTTCATTTACGCAGGCCGGTGAGATGGTGGAAGGCGAAAGCGCAATATAAGGTAAGAGCGCAATATAAGGTAAAAATGCAATATAAGGTAAAAATGCAATATAAGGTTAAAGCATACAAAAATTCCGAAATTTACCTGGATATCATTTCCGCAGGATATGGTATGATGTAATTAGTGGAAAGGGCGTCTTATCTGGGACGGACCTTTGGGGTATCTGGCGAAAGATAAAAGTTGCGGGTGGCTTATGGGGAAAAGAAGAAAGAAAGTTGTGTGTACATTTCTTGTTATTGCGGCGCTTGTTATTGTGCTGTATTTTGTTTTGGTGAATTTTCTGGTCAGCGCGGCATTGGTTCCTTCTTTCATGCAGAAACTGGAAGCATTCGAGCGGATTACGGAAGAAAGCTATGCGGCGCAGGTGCAGACATCGGATATTAAAATAAACCGGCAGATGACATTGAACGCAACGGAAGAATGGCTGCAAACGGCAGAGAGCCGGAAAATTTCGGTGAAGACCGAGGATGGTTATACACTCATTGCCGCGGAGTTTCCGGTGGCGGAGGATAATCATAAATGGGTGCTCATTTTGCATGGCTATACGGGGTGGAAAGAGGAGATGTATCCTTTTGCGTACTGGTATCATGAGCAGGGCTATCACGTCATTGTGCCGGACCTGCGGTGTCAGGGAGAGAGCGAGGGAGATTTTATCGGGATGGGATGGACGGACCATTATGACTGTATGCTATGGCTCGGTTATATTCTGTCGCAGGATGGGGATGCCGGAATCGTGCTGCACGGACAGTCCATGGGGGCTGCCGCGGCATTGATGATATCGGGGGACGAGGAACTTTCGGTAAATATCGATGCGGTGATTTCGGACTGCGCATATACGGATGCGTATGCAATGTTCGGGGAGAAGATAAAGGACTGGTTCCATTTACCGGCATTTCCGTTAGTCGATACGGCATGTCTTGTGCTTCGGATGCGAGGCGGTTACGATTTAAAGGACGCTTCGGCAATTGACGCGGTGAGAAACAGCCGTATTCCAACGCTTTTTATTCATGGGGATATGGATGAGATGATATCGGTTCAGATGTCCAAAGACCTGTATGAAGCGGCAGGCTGTCCGAAGGAATTATTGATTATCGAAGGGGCGGGTCATGCGCAGGCGCACGAGAAGGACCCGGAAGCATACTTTGGAGCGATACGGGTTTTTTTGGAAGAGATATATGAAAAATAATGTAAAACGGCGGCTTTCCATAGATGATGAAAGCCGCCGCTTTTTGTTATTCACTTTTGGAAGAATATTTTACATCATCCACGAGGAAGGAATCTCCGTCCTCAACGATACATATCATTGTTTTTCCGGTGTTTAACTGAATTTCATTGCCGTTGTCGTCATAATATCTTGTTGGACTGTAATCGGCGGTCTTTTTCCAGGTGACGTGAATGCCTTTGCCGTTTGTAAAATACCAGCCGTCTCTCGTCGTATCGTGGCACTGAAAGGCAAGATAACCTTTCTGGTCACGCACTTCAAAATAAGTATTCTGGACGAGCACATTTTTGAAAGACAGTTGTTCATCATTGGCCATATCGACATGCGGGCCGTCCGCAGCGCCGGATAAATGCTGGAATCTGTCATACAGACCCGTATCGGGGTTGTATACAAAGTAGGAGTTTGTTACCGGGTAAGTGGGCGACATATCGATTTTTTCCGCGGTAATCGCATCGCTGTACTGTTCCAGCGTATTTGGTTCGCTGTCCGGTGCAAACTGAAAATGTTGTCCGTCCGAATAGCCGTCGCGGTATTCCAGACTGTAACCGAGTTTCCGGACATCTTCCAGAATGCCTTCCGTAGTGACATAGGCATTATCGGTCGAATTGCCGGTGTCTTTGGCCCGCCAGAAGTTGCTGCTGGAAATGCCGTCGATATTATCCGTATCGGGACGATTGATGACGTCGTTAATATAGAATGGACCGCCAAAATGGATGTAGAGCGCATCCCATTCAAAAGACCAGTATATATAATAGTCGCGGCTGCTTCTGACATTGCCGAGCCGGTCGAAGTCGCTCCAGTCCTGAAAAACTGCCATCAATCTGGTGATGCTTCCTTCCACATTGCATTCATACAGTACATCGGCCTGCGAAATGCCATAGTGTGCGGCGGTTCTTGTATTGGGCATCATAACGGCGATTGGACGCGTGTTATCCACTTCCTCCGTTACCCATTCATTTGTAATGCGGCTGCGGACCATGCCTTCTTCCGGCGGAACTTCTTCTTCCGGCGTTTCAACCTCTTCCGGCTGTTCCTCTTTTTCTTCCGGGATGTCCGTAACTTCCGGTTCTTCTTTTGCCTGTTCGGTAACGGGCGGCTCAGCTTCCGGTTTTTGCTCTTTTTGTTCCTTGCCACAGCCAAACAGTAAAAGAGCAGAAGACAAAGCCACAAGAAGAATTACCTGCATTTTTTTCATGTTCAATCCTCTCTTTCCTTTTGCCATATCTTCATATAGAGACGCTCAAGATAGTATATCATAAGAAAATGTCTCCGTCACCAGGGAAAATACTGCGCGAAGGGGGAGTCTTATAAATTATAGCAAAGCAGTTCGGTCATCAACAGGTCGCCTTCGTGCTCCGCCTATTCCATTCATAAATGGTTTCTCCACAATAACTGCAATTCCTTTTCGGGACAGGTATGCGCACAGGAATAAAAATTCCGGTTTTCAAGTATAGTTTAATATATGGATTCGAAGATAGCAATTCTTTCTAAATTTTCCTTGTGGATTTGCGGATGTATGATAAAATAATGTAGAGTATCAGTATGATTTGAGTTGAAATCAGACGGAAAGAACGGAGGACATATCAGCCTATGAAGAAGATTATCGTAACGGGATGCAACGGACAGTTGGGGCGTGCCGTGAATAAGCTGTATGCAGGAGATAATACCTTTGAGTTTGTCAATACAGACGTAGGGGAACTTGATATTACAAGCATCGACCAGGTTATGGAGCTGGCGAGAGAGATAAAACCATATGCAATCATTAACTGTGCGGCGCACACGGCGGTGGACGCCTGTGAGACCGAAGGGGACAGAGCATATAAAATCAATGCGATTGGAGCAAGAAATCTGAGCATTGCGGCATCGGAAACGGGTGCGAAGCTGGTTCATATTTCGACGGATTATGTTTTTGACGGAAAAGGAACCAGGCCTTATACGGAATTTGACCCGACGGGGCCGCAGGGGATGTATGGACTGACCAAGCTTGCGGGCGAGAATTTTGTAAAAGATTTTGCGGACAGATATTTTATCATTCGTACGGCGTGGCTTTACGGGGACGGTAAAAATTTCGTTAAAACGATGTTAAAGTTGTCGGAGACGCATGAAAAAGTTCGTGTTGTGAAAGACCAGGTCGGTTCGCCGACCAGTGCGGACGAACTTGCCAAAGCGATAGCGTATCTGCTGCCGACTGAAAATTACGGGCTCTTTCACGGAACTTGCGAAGGAGACTGCAGCTGGTCGGAATTTGCGGAAGAAATTTTCCGTCTTGCAGGGAAAAAGACGGTGGTGGAAGCGATTACGACAGAAGAATACGGCGCTGCTGCGGCCAGACCGGCCTATTCGATTCTGGACAATTATATGTTCCGGCTGACGTCGGATTTCGTATTCTCAGACTGGCATGATGCGGTTGCCAGATATATGAAGGGAACAGGTTGAAAAATAAAAGATTTTTCATAGACGAATTTATTCGTCTTGCGAATATTGTGCCAACGCTGATAGCGTCTTGGCTTCAAAGTTCGCAGGCTGAGAGAAAGGCATGGTCATTGGATTAAGAT
Organism: uncultured Lachnospiraceae bacterium; assembly: GCA_910578475.1. Lineage (GTDB taxonomy): Bacteria > Bacillota > Clostridia > Lachnospirales > Lachnospiraceae > UBA3282. The sequence goes on from CAJTRK010000053.1 coordinate 6,726, forward strand.
GTCATTTTTAAACGGTTTGATAAGAAACCCGGTCTTTGTCGCGGCGGTCATGGGCTGGTTTGTAGCGCAGGTATTGAAAACAATGATTCATTTTCTGATTCATAAAGAGTTTATATGGGAACGAATGGTAGGCAGCGGCGGTATGCCGAGTTCCCATTCCGCTACCGTATGCGCTTTGACGACGGCGGTTGGAATCCAATATGGCAGCGGCGGTTTTGAATTTGCCATAGCGGTTATCGTAGCCATTATCGTCATGCACGACGCGATGGGAGTCAGGAGAGAGACGGGCATTCAGGCGCAGGTTCTCAATGAAATGATAGCATTGTTCCGGGAAATGGGAACGAAGATGTCGGTGGAAGATAAGCTGAAAGAATTTGTCGGGCATACGCCGCTTCAGGTGTGGATGGGCGCGCTGTTGGGCATTCTGACCGGCTTTATCACATGCCAGCTTATGATAGCCAATTATCATATTTTTTAAACAGTTACAAAGTCTGATTTTCAAGAAAATTTTATTAAAACGAAAAAAAGAATTTACCATTTTCTACGGTATTCGAGCGGCGTCATACCTTCCGCCCGCTTAAAGACTTTGATAAAATATCCGGCCTCCTGAAAGCCGCAGCCGAGGGCTATGGTTTCGACGGAGTCAGCGGAAAAACGCAGCATGGTTTTGGCATGGGAAATACGCCGCAGAGTCAGTTCATTTCCGATGGTGGTTCCGTATATTTTCTTGTATTCTCTGGAAAGATGAAATTTGCTGATAAAGAATCTGGAAGATAAGTCTTCCAGATTTATTTTTTGCGCATAGTTTTCGTCCAGATAATCGTGCACCTGCTTCAGCTTTTCGGGAATGGAAGAGGTTTCCCCGTTTTCCCGGAGATTCTCACTGAAACATAAAGTAATCAGGTCGGTCAGATAACGGTTGGCATACAATTCCATCAAAGAAGATTTGACGGAATGAATCTGATATAAATGATGCAGAATATCGGTAAAGGCGATAGTGTTTTGCGGACGGAACAAAAAGGGACAGGATTGTTTCAGAAAGCTCGTATAAAAATGAGGCGCCTCTTTTCCGTAAAAATGTACCCACATCAGACTCCAGGGGTCTGACGCGCTGCTTTCATGGGAATAGGGCTTCGTACAGTCAAGCCATACGCAGTCTCCGGCCGCAATATTGAAACGGCTGCCGTCATAAGAAACATATCCGCTGCCTTTTAATACAATAAAAAACAGATAAGAATTCAGGTTCTGCCGTCTGCTGATATGCGGCTCGAGACTTTGCAGCGTGCCGACTTCCTGCACATAGAGATAATGTTCTCTGGCATGGGAAGAGGGCGTTGCGATAATACGTTCGGATGTTGATTTTGCCATTTTCAAACGATTTCCTTTCAGCAATATTTTACCATTATGCGGCAATATTTTAGGTTGATACTTGTATTATACAATAGTATACTCCCATAGGAAAGAGCAAAATGTTACACCAAGCCATGCAGAAATTATCATGTAAAATCTGCGTATGTGCTTGCACATAAAGCAGATTTTACATGATAATTTCTATAGGGCGCAGCCCACATTCATAATTTGGCTTCAAAACAAACAACGCCCAAAACCAAAACAGCCAAATTATGAATGGCATGGCTAAAAACCAAAGCCATGCTTCCCCCCAAAATAAAAAAAGAAAAAAGGAGACACACGATGCAGAAAATAGCGTTGATTACAGGAATTACGGGCCAGGACGGTTCTTATCTGGCAGAATTTTTACTGGAAAAAGGATATGAAGTGCACGGCCTTATCCGTCGGCACAGCATTGCCAATACTTCGAGAATTGACCACATCATAAAATCCGATTATAATAAGGTGAAATTTTTCCTTCATTTTGCGGATACGACAGATTCCAGCAATCTGATGCGTCTGGTTGCGGAAATCCGTCCGACGGAAGTCTATAATCTGGCGGCGCAGTCACATGTGGGTGTTTCTTTTGAAGTGCCGGAATATACGGCGGAGGCGACCGGCGTCAGCACCTTAAAACTGCTTGAGGCAATTCGTGTCAACGGCGGCAGTTGCAGATACTATCAGGCATCGACGTCAGAGCTGTTCGGCGGCATTCCGGAAACGGCGCCACAGAGCGAAACGACGCCTTTTTATCCGAAGAGCCCATATGGCGCTGCGAAACTGTATTCTTACTGGATTACCGTCAATTACAGAGAATCTTACAACATGTTTACCTGTAACGGTATTCTGTTCAATCACGAATCGCCCAGAAGAGGTGAGAATTTTGTTACAAGAAAAATTACGCTTGCGATTGCGAATATCATTGCGGGCAGGCGGGAGAAGCTTTCGCTCGGCAATATGAACGCGAAACGCGACTGGGGATTTGCGGGCGATTATGTAGAAGGCATGTGGCTGATGCTGCAGCAGGACAAGCCGGGCGATTATGTTCTTGCGACCAATGAGACGCATACGGTCAGGGAATTTGTCGAGGCGGCTTTCGCGGAGCTGGATATCCATATCAGATGGGAAGGAACCGGCGTCAACGAAAAGGGATACGACGCGGAGAGCGGCAGACTTCTCGTAGATGTGAATCCGGAGTTCTATCGTCCCGCAGAAGTGGAATTCCTCTGGGGAAACTGTGAGAAGGCGGAAAGGGAACTGGGCTGGAAGAGAAACATTGATTTCAAGGGCCTTGTATCCATGATGATGGAAGCCGATTTACAGGAAATTACGGGAATGAGCTGTAAAGAATACAAAAATAAAAAGCAGAAAAAGAACGAGAAATAAATCCTGTTTTGCTCGGAAAGGCACGGTTGTTTATGCTGTCTGTTGTTATGATATGGTTTTATATGATGGGCACGGTTTTCCTGCTCGGATACGGGATTCTGACAGGGCTTTCTTCCTGCTGCCATTATCGGGTAAAAAGTTGGGATGGTTATGTTTTCTGCGGTCTGGCGGGCGCGACTGTCTATGCGCAGTTTTTCAGTATTTTTGCGCCGGTCGGGCTTGCGGCAAATCTGATTCTGACAGGGCTCTGTCTGGCGGCGGCTTTTTTTTGCCGGAAAAGACTGCGGGAGGATTTCGGACGGCTGTATGGGAAATGGCAGGAAAAAAGAAAGCCCGGCGGAAAGGTTCCGGCGAAGGCTGTTTTACTCCCGGTGGTTGTGATTTTTCTGTTTCTGCTGTATGCTTACGGAACTTCAAGAGGGATTCTGCATTATGATACGGCGCTGTATCATGCCCAGAGCATTCGCTGGATAGAGGAATACGGCATTGTGAAAGGGCTCGGAAATCTGCATTGCAGACTGGCTTATAACAGCGCGTCTTTTGCACTGTCCGCGTTGTATAGCATGAGATTTCTGGGCGGACAGTCCTATCACTGCGCGGCCGGTTTTTTGGGGCTGATTCTTGCGCTGGTCTGCCTGAAAGCGGTCGGAACGGTCAGACGTAAGGGTCTGCGGCCATCCGATTTTGCGCGGGTTGCCTGTGTCTACTATCTGCTGATAATCTTCGATGAAATGATATCGCCGGCATCCGATTATTTTATGGTTCTGACAGCCTTTTATCTGGTTATTCGGTGGATGGATTTTACAGAGGAAAAAGAAGAAGCGGTTTTTCCCTATGCGATGCTGTGTGTGCTCGGTGTATTTATGCTGACTGTCAAGCTTTCGGCTGCATTGATTATCCTGCTCGTGTGCGCGCCGGCGTCCGCTTTGATTCGCACAAAACGCTGGAAGGAAACAGCGGTCTATATCGGACTTGGTTTTCTGACGGCAGCGCCCTATCTGATACGGAATGTTTTGCTGTCGGGCTGGCTTGTCTATCCTTTTACGGGAATCGACCTGTTTCATATGGACTGGAAGATTCCGGCGGGAATTGCGGCTTATGATGCGAAGGAAATACAGGTCTGGGGAAGAGGTTACAGCGATGTGACGAAGTTCGATATGCCGGTGTGGGAATGGCTCCCCGGGTGGTTTCAGGGACTGGGCGGCATGGACAAAATTTTGGTTCTGGCGGCGTTAGTGTCCGTCGGCGTATTTCTGATTCGGCTAATCCGGTGGGTTCTGCGGACGAAGGGCAACGGGGAGAAATCAATGGAAAAAGAGGATGGAAGCCGTATTTTTCTGGAAGGCGTTTTGGCGCTCTGCTTCCTGTTCTGGCTGTTCACTTCGCCGCTGATTCGCTACGGCTGTGTTTATGTTTATCTGGTTACGGCCGTTGTATGGGGAGATGTCTGCACCGCGTTTTTTACAAAGACAGGAGCTGCTTCACGATGCGGACGATGGCCGGAAAAGGCGTGTAAGTTTTTGATTGCGCTTTTTCTGTTGTATAAGGCGGCGGCTTTCGGAAGGGAGCTTGCAGTCTTTTATGTGGACGATTACTGGCTGTATCAGAAAGATTACGAAAATTATGAAACGAGAAGCTATGAAATAGAGGGAATACGTTTCTATTGTCCGGTCGAAGGAGACCGGACAGGCTATGACAGTTTTCCGTCATCGCCGGCAGAAGCGCGGATTCGTCTGCGCGGAGACGGTATCGGGGACGGTTTTCAATATGCAGAATAATTCAGAAAGAGGGAGATACATTGAAAAAGACGGATAAAATTTATGTGGCGGGGCACAGAGGACTGGTCGGCAGCGCGATTGTCAGAAATCTGAAAGCAAAAGGATATGACAATGTTATCGGCCGGACGCACAAAGAGCTGGATTTGACCAGTCAGGCGCAGGTGCGGGCATTTTTTGAGGCGGAAAGACCGGATGTGGTGGTTCTTGCCGCGGCAAAGGTAGGGGGTATCAATGCCAACAATACGGCGCCTGCGGAATTTGCTTATGAGAATATGCAGATTCAGTGCAATGTTATCAAATGCGCCCATGACTTTCATGTGAAAAAGCTGCTGTTTCTCGGAAGCACCTGTATTTATCCCAAAATGGCGCCGCAGCCGATACCCGAAGACGCGCTCTTGACCGGGCCGTTGGAAGAGACGAACGAAGCCTATGCGATAGCCAAAATAGCGGGGCTTGAAATGTGTAAATTTTTCAAAAGGCAATACGGGGACGATTTCATCAGCTGTATGCCGACAAACCTGTATGGAGCCTATGACAACTATGATTTGCAGGGGTCCCATGTCATGCCGGCCATGATTCGTAAGTTTCACGAAGCGAAGGTGAGCGGTGCGGAAACGGTGGAACTCTGGGGAACCGGAACGCCTCTGCGGGAATTTCTCTATGTGGACGATATGGCGGATGCCTGTGTCTTTTTGCTGGAGCATTACAGCGGCGAAAGTCATGTAAACATCGGAACCGGTAAGGAGGTCACAATCCGGGAGCTGGCGGAAATGGTGCGAAAGACGGTCGGCTATGAAGGAGAAATCGTCTGGAATCAGGATATGCCGGACGGAACGCCGCGGAAACTGACGGATGTTACCAGACTGCACGGCCTCGGATGGAACCATAAAGTGGAACTGGAGGAAGGCATCCGGCTCGCATATGACTGGTTCCGGGAAAATGTTGAGAGTGCACGTCTGGGAAATGAAGCGTGACTTGAAAAGGCAGGCTGTGATAAAAAGGGAGAAATGTGATGAAAACATATGGAGTGATTCTGGCGGGGGGAGGCGGAACCCGTTTCTGGCCGCTCAGCAGAAAGGAACTGCCCAAGCAGCTTTTGAATCTGACAGGAAAAGATTTGATGGTCAATGAGACGATTGACCGGCTCGAGGGTAATGTTACAAAGGAAAATATTTTTGTCGTGACGAACAGCACGCAGGCGGAGTTAATGCTTCATGCGACGGCGGGGCGGGTTCTTCCGGACCATGTCCTTGCGGAGCCGGCGGCGAGAAATACGGCGGCCTGCATCGGTTATGCGGCGATGGAGATTTTGCAAAAATACGGCGACGGGGTGATGTGCATCCTGCCTTCCGACCATTATATTAAAAAGACGGACGTCTATCGGAAAGTAGTTGCCGATGCGCTCCGCATAGCGGAAGAAACGGATGCGCTCGTTACGCTTGGCATTCAGCCCACCTATCCTTCGACAGGATATGGCTATATCTGTCATGAAGAGGAAAAACGCGCGGACGGCTCTTATGCGGTCAGACAGTTCGTGGAAAAACCGAATCTGGAAAAGGCAAGGGAATACCTTTTATCCGGCGAATATTTGTGGAACAGCGGCATGTTCTTCTGGAAGGCGTCCGTGATTATGAAGTATTTTAAGGAACTGCTTCCGGATATTTATGCCTGTCTGGAAAAAATCGGCGCGGCGATGGGAACGGATGACGAGCGGAACGTGATTCAGGAAATATATCCGCAGATTCCGAAAATCTCAATCGACTATGGCATTATGGAAAAGGCCTCGAAGGTTCTGGCGCTGGAAGGGGATTTTGGATGGAGCGACGTAGGAAGTTGGGATGCGTTGGAATCCCTGTACGAAAAAGACGAGTATGGAAATATCACTTATGGGGAACAGGTTCATATCGATACGCATGACTGCATCATTTACGCCAAGAATAAACTGGTGACGACAATCGGACTGGATAATGTGATTGTGGTGGAGACAGAAGATGCGGTTCTTGTCTGTGATAAGAACCGGGCGCAGGAAGTGAAGAAAATTGTGGAAGCTTTGCAGGATTGCAATAAACCGCAGTATTTGTAGACGGGAGATATAAATTCATTATCCCGAAGGGCGGGATTGCGAAATCCGTTTGCAAGGCTTACCGTGTTTGTTACGTCGGGGAGCCTTGTGCTGATTATTATAACCGCGTCTATGGCGGCATGGCGCCTGACGAGGACATACGAGAGAAAAATCAGCAAAATTATTTATTATATGCTCGTGGCGGGAATGCTGGTTCCCTTCCAGGGAATCATGCTTCCTTTTGTAAAATGGATTGACCGGTTAGGGCTGATGAATAAGCCGGGCATGTGGTTTATTTATATGGGCTTCGGCGCCAGCATGGCAATGTTTCTGATTGGTTCCTTCGTGAGCGGGATTCCAAAGGAGATAGAAGAAGCGGCGGTCATTGACGGATGCAGTATTTGGCAGCTGTTCTGGCGGGTCGTGTTCGCACTTCTCAAACCGATTCTGCTGTCGGTGGTATTTCTGGATTTGATTTGGATATGGAATGATTATCTGATGCCGTCGCTGATTATTAACCAGCCCGGAAACCAGACACTTCCGCTGATGGTATTCCAGTTCTTCGGGGGTCAGTTCAAGAAGTGGAGTCTGGCGCTGTCCGGACTGCTGTTAGTCATGGCGCCGGTGGTAGTGTTCTATATGTTCGCACAAAAATGGGTGATTAAAGGAATTTCGGACGGGGCGGTAAAACAGTAGTCAGAATATGGGAAAACGCCGTGGGAAGAAGCCGTCGGAATACGGATTTGGCCGGGCGGGCGATGAATAACAGTTTACAAATTTTACCGAATTGTGATATGCTTTTCCAAAATGTACGGTAAAGGGGAATGGTGCTATGGAGAGCAATACGATGGTAAGGCCGGAGACGGAACAGGTCATCTCCGGGTTAATGTTAGAGCTTGGCATACCGGCTCACCTGAAAGGCTATCAATATATGCGTACAGCTATCAGTATGTGTGTGGAGGATATGGAGCTGATTGGGAGCGTAACGAAACTGTTGTATCCGGATTTGGCAAGGCGTTATTTGACCACGGACCAAAAGATAGAACGGGCAATCCGAAATGCGATAGAAGTTTCCTGGGAACGTGGAAACGGAGAATTGTTCAAAAAGCTGTTCGGATACAGCAACAGCAGCGAGCACAGCAGGCCGACAAACAGCGAATACATCGCATCGGTAGCGGACTATGTGCGCCTGGAACAGGGATTTGTCTGACGAATAAATATTACATTTCACACCCTCTCCGGCATGGAGTCCGGTTCTCTTTGGAGGCACGCTTTCGTTTTACGAAGGGCAGCAGCGGTACTAAGTTCAAAAGCCGCGAAGCGTCTTTTTCACTAAGAACCGGCGCCCTTCCAGAGCCTCAGCCAGAGAACCGGACTCCGTGCCGGAGAGGATGTGAAATGTAATGAATAAAAGTAATATATCAGGAAGGGTTTTTGATACCCTTCCT
>CAJTRK010000054.1 GCA_910578475.1 uncultured Lachnospiraceae bacterium
ACATACGAAGACCAGAAGTCCGCCGCCGTGGATTCGCTTGAAGCGGAACGCGACGCAAGAATCGAAGTTCTGGAGACACAAAAAGAGCAGTATGAAGAGCAAATCAAGCTGATTGACGAGCAGATTGAGGCCAAAGAGAAAATCATCGACGGCATCAACGAGGAAATCGACGCAATCAAAGATGCGAACGAACAGCGGAAACGTGAAATCGACCTCGAAAAATCCAAATACGAACTGGAACGCATGATGAATCAGCGTACCATTCTGCAGTACAGCGCCGACAAGGGCATGCACTATACACAGGACACGGAAGGCGCGCGCGACGCAAAGCAGGCCGTGGAAGACGCGGAACTGGAAATTGAAATTGCCGGCAAAGAAGAGCAGATAAAGCTCATCGAAAAAGAAATTGACCTTTTAGAAGAACGAAAAGAATCTATCAATGAACAGATAGACCTGCTGGACGTTCAGATTGACCAGATTAACAAACAGTACGACCAGATGATTGCTGAAACCGAACAGTATTGGGACAGCATCATTCAGGGTATGGAAGATTATAAATCCCGCTGGCAGGAACTGGGCGAAATCGAGGAACAGGCCAAACTGACAGCTACGCTGGAACAGCTCGGCATCTCCACAAATGATATCCTGAACATGTCCGGGGAAGCCTTTGCCAGATTCAAAGAAGAATATTTCAGTCTTCTTGCGGATATCTATTCCGGCAACGATACGATGCTCTCCGGTCTCTCCGACGCAGCCGGAATGAATACGGAAGCGCTCGGTTCCTATCTGGAAGCCACACAGCAATATATAGACGGCCTGAACGGACTTGGCGAAGCCATTTCCCCGGTATCGGACGCAATCGGCGCTGTCACGGGAGCCCTGACTGGCGGAAGCAGCAGCGGAGACCAGGGGACGGACGGCGCAGACACAGGAACAGACGCCGGTACAGGCGGTCTGGTCGGCGCAATGAACAGTCTGAAAGAAGCCACCGACGAAGCGCTTGGTTCCGGGGGCGACGAATCTGCCAGCGACGGAACCGGCGCCATCGGAAAATTCGGACAGTTAAAAGGCGCCGTAACCGATGTGACCGCCGCCATTGGCAGCGATACATCGGAAACCTCTGGTGAATCGGTATCCGGCGAACAAACTGACGGAACGAGTGAAAACGGCAAAGGGCTGATTGGTTCTGTCGGCAATCTCGGACAGAAAACGGAAGAGATACTGGGCGAACCCGACGGCGAAGGTGTAACCGGACGATTTGGGCAGCTTTCAGAGGTCATCGGGCAGGCAAAAGATTATGTGCATGAAATGCTCGAAGGTCTGCGCGATATCGACGGCGAAACATTTGAGTGCACCATCAAAATCAATGTTGACATGAACGGCGAACTGCCGGGCGCCATCAGCGGCACAATTTCCTCCAAAATCCAAGCAGGCGTACGCAACTTTTCCAACAGCAAACCCGTCCGTGACGATACACCACATATTTCAAGCGGCCTGTCTTCCCAGTCTGCAGAAACCACAGCCGCCGAACCGGTAACCGCAGACATTATGACTGCTGCGGAAACATCGACCGTTGGCATCATACCAGTTGCAGGAACATCAACCGTCGGCGTCATGCCCACCGCAGAGTCGGAACCTGAAATCTCTGCCTTTTCGCCTGAATCATTCCGCAACGGCGCGGAACCGCTCCCGACACAGAAAGACGGTTCCCTTCTCCGCCCCATCGGACCCGGAGAGCGCGCCTACGAATTACACAAAGCCTTTGAGCCGCTTCTGGAAAAGGCGGATGACAGCTTTGAATATCTTTCCGGCAACGCGATGATTACCCATACGCGGCTGATAGAAAAAATGGTAAGAGACATTACTGCCGCAAACATGATTACAAACAACAAAAACATTCAGCCAAATATCCGCATCGGCGATATCCGCATTACCTGCCCCGGCGTTACGAGCCGGGAAGTTGCCGCACAGGTAGGCTCTGAACTGAACCGGCTTTTCAGCGGTTTTCATCTCTATACAGAGCAGCAAAGCGCTATCAGATAACCACGCTGCGACGTAACTTTTTTACCTCTTATTGTCCGCAGCGGAACTAATTTTTATATAACAGCCGCGTACCACAACAAGGGCGCGGCTGATAAGGAGCAGATGCAATATGGATTTTAAAACAGAAATCTTCCGGTCGGTTCAGACAGCCATCGACCGGAAACTGTACAATTACAAAGCAGACCGCACATACAAATCCGTCGTCAAAAACATTACCGCCAAAGGCTATGTCATCCTCGATGAAACAGGCAATGAACGGATTGTGAAATGTGCCATTCCCGGCCTTTTGCTGCATACCGGACAGCATGTGTGGGTCAAGGAACCTTTGGCAGATATCCGGAACATCCATATCTGCGGCGTACTATAAACACAGAAGGACGGTGATAAAATGCCCAAACCCTATATTCAGAAAATCAAGCCTTTTGACGCTGATAAAGATTATGAAATATCCCTTTCCTGGACAGGGAACCGCTCTCATTCCAACAGAATCATCATCCAGGATTATGAAACGAACGCCGTCGTATTCGACGACACCGTTTCTTCTTTTTCCCTAAAACATACAATCCCTGCCCATACGCTGACAAACGGCAGGAAATATACGATACAGGCACAGACCTTCGATATGGAAGGCAACCCTTCCGCTCTGTCGGATAAGGTTCTGTTCCATGTATTCAGGACCCCTGATTTCTATTTCCGCAATCTGCCGGAAGACCATATCATAGGCAGCTCTTCTTTTACGGCGGAAATAAACTACTACTCCGCCGACTGGGAAGATATCAGCAAATACTGCTTTTATTTATATGATGCTTCCGGAAAGCAGCTGCTACGCAGCGCAGAGCAGACGGATGCCCTTTTCATCAGCTATACTTACCGCGGACTTGACAATAACACCGCCTACCGCATCAGATGCGTCGGCGTGACCGTAAACGGCATGGAACTCGACACCGGATATCAGGAGATAACCGCAAAGTTTGAAAATCCAAATCAATATGCCCGCCTCTATGCCTCTCCCGTTCCCGGACAAGGCTGCGTACAGGTCGCAACGAACCTGATTATCATCCAGTACAATGGAACAGACAGTTTCGAATATATAGACGGCATGATTGACCTCCGCGATAAGACACTGTATTACGACAAGGGCTTCCTTATCAAAGATGATTTTACGGTTTTGATTCGCGGTGTCAACCTCTGGCAGACCGCCGACATTTTTAAAATGAACAATGACGGCCTGGGCCTGACATTGAGCTCACGCATTTACGACGAAGGAAAACTGCGTTTCAAACTGACCGTTCCGAACGGCCTGAACAACTATATCCTCTATTCCGATGAACAGGTTTTTACCGACACGGATATGATAACGATTGCCATCCGGCGCAAAAACAATATCTACCAACTGAAAGTCTTTATGGAAATCGGCGATGCTCCGCAGGGGAATCTCTGGTATGGAACAAACCGACCGCCCAGACAACTGATGGACGACCACGATATATGGCTTGACACCCCCGGCGAGACCGTTGTCGTACACAAAGACAGTTACATCTCCTTTGTAAAACAGGAAGAACCGACCGACGCATTATTAAACGATTTATGGATTGGAGGCGATTAAGCGCATGTTATTTTGTGGCAGCGGCTTTGCGGGTGGTGAACTGGCATGTGCCCTCACCCCCACAGGCCTTGAAAATATCAACTACGTTGAACTGAAAAACGGCATTTATGACGACCTGTACATCTCCAAAGCGACAGACTTTGAATTAACGGCAAAATGCCCCGAAGAATGGGATTTCGACACCATCCTATGGGCAAAATTCAACCATACGACAAATGCGGGAAATGTGGACTGGAACCTGGAGACCACCTCTCACATCATATTAAAAAGCAGACCGGAAGGCAGATTCAAATGGAAAACCATCGCCGTCAAAGAGACAAAAAGTATAGAAGACTTTGTTCTCAATTACCCCGACTATCTTGTGGCCTCCGGCCAGACAATGGAATACGCCCTCGTTCCCATCCTTTACGGCATGGAAGGCGATTATGCCACGACCTTTGCCACCCCAAAATACACGAAAATGTTCCTCATCGAAGACCAAATCGTATGGGGAACCGAAATTACGGACGGCTTCTGCGATACGACCCGCAACCTCCCTTCTTCCACCGTCGAACTGCTTAACAGCCGGTATCCCCTTTTTATCAGGAATACCATAGCCAACTACGACACGGGAAGCTGCAAAGGCTCTTTTGTTCCACTGGATGAAACCTCCTGTGAATTTACATACGAGGAATCACAGGACTATCAACGTATCAAATACCAACGGGATTTTATGGATTTTATATGCGACGGCATCCCGAAAATTTTAAAACTGCCGGATGGAAGGCTCTGGCTCGTGCAGGTCACACCAAGTCCTTCCGATACCGCGAACGGAACTTATAATGACAGACAGATTTCCTGGAACTGGGTGGAAATCGGAAACGTCAACTCCGAATCCGATTTGTACTATCTGGGATTTTCCAAAATTGAAGCAGAATGGTGGGATGAATAATGGCAGATATCATTACACAGGAAGATTTGACACTCGTACTCTCCCAGTCCGCAGCCATGCAGACAATGAAATTGAAAATCGAAGTACTGGACGCCGACCGGAAAATCATCGGAACCCTAGAATCCGACTTAACCGGCGGCAATATGTCGATAAACGGCGAATCCGATATAAGACGCACCGCCGGATTCGTCCTTCAGCCGACGCTTCGGGAAAAAATAAAACTGACCGAAAACAGCCTGCTATGGCTCAACAAAGATATCCGAATTTCCGTCGGACTGTTCAACCGCCGAACCGGACAATACCAGTATTATCCACTCGGCACATACCTTTACGAAAATACCTCCGGCGCTTACGACGCCGTTTCCGACAATCTCTCCGTCAACTGTGCCGATTTTATGAAAAAACTTGACGGAACCAAAAACGGCCAGCTCGGTTCCCTCCTCATCCGCTATCCGGCATACGAAGAAAACGAAACAACCGGAGAAGTCATACGATACAACGTCATACGCGACGCCGTAATCGAGACCCTTGAAAAACTGGCCCACATAACCAATCACAGAATCGATGATATCGGCGAATATAAAGCAATGCCCGATTATTTCGATGACTGGCAGAAATACCGGGAAGAAAATATCACATGGAATGCCATCCCCCACGACCTGGAATTTTCCGCCGGATGCAGCGTTCTCTCCATCCTGACCGCTTTCAGAGACCTTTATCCCAACTATGAAATGTTTTTTGACATGGAGACAAACACCTTCGTCTGCCAGCAAAAACCGATGTGCTACGAAGACGCCCTCTATCTGGACAACTCCTTTTTCCAAAAAGTCCTGATAGCGGAAAATACCTCTGTCGATATGACGAGCATACGCAATATCTGCGAAATATGGGGAAAAGTCATCGAAGCACATTTTTACAGCGAAGAATGCACCTACGCGGACAACGTTTACTCTTCCGCTATCGCCGGCTACGAAGAAACCTATGCAAACGGAGATATTATCGGCCTGAAAATTCCGGCAGCGAATCAGGCCAGCGCCAAAATCAATATTAACCAGTTCGGCCCGGTGGATATTTACAGCGAAACCGATGAAAGTCCTGTCAAGGCAAACGTACTGCTGCCCGATACCGTATACGCTTTTAAAATCAAGAAAAAGCGTATAGACGGACAGGATGTCGTCAAAGCCTATCTTCTCGGCCAGTGGCAGGTTCATGCTCTCAACGTCCTGACAAGCGGCCAAAAAAGCGGCAAATTTGTTACAGGCCCCGACGGCAAAGCCTATGAGCTATACTCCAAAGAATATTTTCAGCAGTTCTACAACTGCGAACGAGTCACGCTGACAATCGTCCCGGACTCCCCTTTTACCGTGGAAAATCTTGGAGAAATTCTGGACGTCAAAACCGGCGGAGAATATGAAAACATCACCTCCGATGACCTGGCCGCCGACAGGGCAAAATGGGAAAACTGGAAAAACTGCAGACTGACGGATAGTATTACCATCACTACTGCCCTTTTGCCATTTCTCGATGTAAATAAAAAAGTCTCCTATCGCCGGAGCGATTCCGACACCGAACAACAATACATCATTACTTCCGTTTCCCACGATTTTGCCGGCTTCACTTCCACAATTACCATGTACCGGTTTTATCCGTTATACGAAAAGCTGATAAAAGAAGCGGGAACCCACCGGATTCTGTCCGCATACAGCCACGGTTCCCTGAGCAGATACACCCACAAAGAACTGACCATGCTCACCGGGAAACGGGAATATCAGCCATAAACCGAACAGACTTTAATGATTTTTCAAGGAGGACTAAATGGGTACATTCACAAACTTTATCAAACTCCACAAACCCGCAGAAAATGAAAAATACACTGTCAACATCTTCAATGCCAATGCAGAGCTTATCGAATCTGCATTGGCGCGTATGGAACAGGAAAATGAAAACCGGGACAATTTACTGGACACGCTGAATACAAAAGCGGACGGCATCACCTCCGCTCTGATTTCCGCCTGGAACACCGTCGCCAACAAAGTCGATAAGGTCGCCGGAAAAGGCCTGTCCACGCACGACTATACAACCGAGGAAAAAGACAAATTAAACGGTATCGAACCCGGCGCAAACGCAAATGTGCAGGCGGACTGGAACGTTTCAGATACGGATTCGGATGCCTATATCAAAAACAAGCCTGACCTCACATCCTACACGCCATCCGTCATGACAGGGGCAACCGCAAGCGCCGCAGGCTCTGCCGGAAGCGCTCCCGCTCCTGCAATGGGAAAGCATAATGCCTATCTGCGGGGCGATGGAACATGGCAGGAAACATCAACAAGCCTGACCGCAACTGTTCCAGGCGTCCCGTTAGACCATACTGCCGCCAAAGTACTGAAAGACCAGATTGATGAGCAAAACAGCAATTTATCTGAGTTGGGAACTGTATATAATAATTTTACAAGCGATATGTACGAAGGTGAAAAATTGATTGGTGGTAATTTCTATAATTTATGTCATATTGTGTTGGGCCCTGGAACCTATATAGTTACTGGAAAGGCTAATATAGTTTCGAATGAATTGAATTCAATTATTCAAGGATTTTATGCGGACGGAAGCAGATACGGAGAAAACAGTGTTAATACAAAACAGCGGTACATAGAAAGCATACATCTCTTTAATCTTTCTAAAGCAACTACTATATATCTGCGTGGATATATTTCATCTACGCTTCCTGATGCCGGAGCTGTGCATTCAAAGGAAATGCTTGCCGTTCGATTAAAGTAAGCAGCTATACATAAATAATACGGAATCGAACATCATTACTCATCGTTTCAGTAAAATGTAAAGAAATACTATTCCCTGTCGGAGAGGAAATTCTGTCTATCGTAACAGGACTTGCACCATCCGAATATACGCCTAGCACAAGTTCTGGAGTATTTTGCAACTTAATTGTCGCAGTTTCGATTTTTGTTGCCGCAACAGATATTCTTTCTGTTTTAATGAAATTACTAAACCGCCCCTATCATCAACCAGATAAATGCGTTACGCTCTCAGGGACAATACAGTCAGGCGGCGCAAATTCTCCAGGCGAACAAAGACTTTCTTTCCCGCTTCATTGTAGGCGCTGAAACTTTCCGCACATGGGAAGACGAGATTTACAATTCGCAAAAATATGCCAAACAGGTTCAACAGTCCATTTATTTTGAAGAAAACGAAGAAGACGTTGACTGCCTGGAAGGTGACGTATGGGTAGGCGGTGCTTAAGTTTAATCACATGTCTTTTTATCCGGCAAAAGCTGTCTCATTACTTTTCTTTCAAAATATCAATCTCGAAAAAGTCAATGTTATAAATCATCATTTGCTTCATATACAAAAATGTAATATAGCCAACGACTATATCAGTCAACAGGAAGGTATCTGTAGATACTTTTCTGCATTTTTAAATGCAATCGAAAACCGAATTTATAGCTTACAGAAACATTTACCTACAATAGAGCCAACACAGTCGTTCGTCAGTTCTGATTCAGAACCATCAGACGTTGACAAAACAACAATATGGATTTAGTCAAATAATATATCATAAAACACCGCCCTTTTAGGACGCGTTTTCATCGAAAGGAGAATTTCCAATGGCAATCATTGAACAAATACAAACTGGCAGAAAATTCAGAAAACTAATTGACGAGAGCAGCCGCCTGTGGCTGAGAATTTCTTTTTGGACAAAGGCGAGTGATGTCGAATTTGATGATGGCGAAACGGCAGAGACCAAACTTTCAAATGTTGAGAACCGCATCCATGACATCGTAACGTCTTTTCAGAATGGTGTAAATAAAATTGTTAATTGTTTAAAAGGGCTTGGATTTACACCGGCAACGTATAGACTATGAAAACATCACCTCCGATG
Organism: uncultured Lachnospiraceae bacterium; assembly: GCA_910578475.1. Lineage (GTDB taxonomy): Bacteria > Bacillota > Clostridia > Lachnospirales > Lachnospiraceae > UBA3282. The sequence goes on from CAJTRK010000054.1 coordinate 8,479, forward strand.
ACCTGGCCGCCGACAGGGCCAAATGGGAAAACTGGAAAAACTGCAGACTGACGGATAGTATTACCATCACTACTGCCCTTTTGCCATTTCTCGACGTAAATAAAAAAGTCTCCTATCGCCGGAGCGATTCCGACACCGAACAACAATACATCATTACTTCCGTTTCCCACGATTTTGACGGCTTCACTTCCACAATTACCATGTACCGGTTTTATCCGTTATACGAAAAGCTGATAAAAGAAGCGGGAACCCACCGGATTCTGTCCGCATACAGCCACGGTTCCCTGAGCAGATACACTCACAAAGAACTGACCATGCTCATCGGGAAACTGGAATATTAGTTATAAACCGAACATACTTTAATGATTTTTCAGGGAGGACTAAATGGGTACTTTCACAAACTTTATCAAACTCCACAAACCCGAAGAAAATGAAAAATACACTGTCAACATCTTCAACGCCAATGCAGAGCTTATCGACTCTGCATTGGGGCGTATGGAACAGGACAATGAAAACCGGGACAATTTACTGGACACATTGAATACAAAAGCGGACGGCATCACCTCCGCTCTGATTTCCGCCTGGAACACCGTCGCCAACAAAGTCGATAAAGTCGCCGGAAAAGGCCTGTCCACGCACGACTATACAACCGAGGAAAAAGACAAATTAAACGGTATTGAACCCGGCGCAAACGCAAATGTGCAGGCGGACTGGAACGTTTCAGATACGGATTCGGATGCCTATATCAAAAACAAGCCAGACTTCACGGCAAAAGACCTGGGGAATATAAGCAGCGTAAGACAAAGCGGATATACAGCTATTTCGGCTGAAACATGGTCCAAAATTCTTTCCATTACACTTTCTGCCGGAGAAGCTGCAACGACGACAAACGGAGTACTTACTGCATTAAAAATAAAATAATTTATAAATCATCAACGATAATATACATTATGCCGGCGTTTTTTATAAAATGAAATCAGGAGGACAGAATATGACGAAATATGAAAGCGAATACAGCAGCTTCCCAAACAAAAAAATTACCAAACACAATTTTGCAGACATCGACGATGATATCGCCCCTGTTATCAACCAGATAAATGCGCTGCGTTCTCAGGGACAATACAGCCAGGCGGCACAGCTGCTTCAGGCCAACAAAGAAGTTCTTTCCCGCTTTATTGTAGACGCCGAAACATTCCGCACATGGGAAGACGAGATATATAATGCGCAAAAATATGCCAGACAGGTTCAACAATCTGTTCATTTTGAAGAAAACGAAGATGACGTTGACTGTCTGGAAGGCGACGTATGGGTAGGAGGTGAATAAGATGCTGTGCAATCCCATGTCTTTTTATCCTGCAAAGATTGACCCGTTACTTTTCTTTCAAGATATCAATCTCGAAAAAGTTCAGGTTATGGAAAACTATCAACGTTTTCTGAAAAAAAAGCAATATGACATGGCCAACGATTATATCGGTCAGCAGGAAGGTATCTGCGGTTACTTTGCCGTATTCTTAAATGCAATCGAAAACCGCATTGATAACTTGCAGGAGCATTTACTGACAATCGAGCCAATTAAACCATTTGTCAGCTCTGATACGGAACCATCCGCAGCTGACAACCAAACCATATGGATTTAATCCAGACATCATCTAATAATAATGCAGCGTCCTCTCCGGGCGCCTTTTTATTCTATGAGAAATTGCAGCAACGTAAACCATTCAGGGAGAATGCAACGCATTCTCAGAGTTTGCCACAGGCATACTCTTAATGTTCGCTACCAAGCGACGATTTTTTATCGAAAGGAGCATTTCAAATGGCAGTAAATGAAAAAATACAAACAGGCAGAAAATTCAGAAAACTAATTGACGAGGACAGCCGCCTGTGGCTGAGAATTTCTTTTTGGACAAAGGCTGGCGACGTCGAGTTTGACGACGGTGAAACGGCAGAATCTAAACTTTCAAATATGGAAAACCGCATCAATGGCATTGTAACGTCTTTTCAGGATGGTGTAAATAAGATTTATAATAAACTTAAAGGGCTTGGATTTACACCGGCAGCAAACAGCCCGGACGGGATTTGTCAGGCAATACAGACGATTCATGACACAAGATATACAAACGGCTACAATGCCGGAAGATTACAGGGACAGGAAGATGTGAAAACAAATCCCGGCAGCTTTGGCGTATCGACCGGAATTGCTCCGGAACAGTTTACATTATATATGTCAAGGTCCGATTTTGATTACGGCGAAGTTCCCCTCATCGCTCCGCATAACGGGACATGCTATCTAAAATTTGAAGGATATGTCAGCTACAATTCGGCGCACAATGCGAACGGACTCAGTCTCACCGTAAGTCGAAACGGCAATGCCATAGCCGCGGCAAGAGGCATCGACGACGGCATCGACGTTTCAAACGGCGGAGAGAAAGGATGGCGTAAAACTTTAACCCTTCCCGGCTGTACGGCAGGCGAAACTTTAATCCTTACCTTCCATCATAAAAACGGCAATGCTTCCTGGATAAACGGAATATACTAAATCCGGAACACTTCTCCGCCTGTGCAGACATCATATTGTGCTTTTGCATTTGCATGGAAACAAATGCAAAAGGCACTGGCCCGTAGAGACAAGCGGTCGGTCCCAAATGAATTAAATTATAAAACAAGATTATAACCGCTTACTTTGGCGGTTATTTTCTTTTGTTTTCAAATGCAAACGCAAAAATAGTAAAGATTACAAGTGTATACGCAAATAATTCTGAGTATGTAACCATATACCAGTTCTCCTTTTGCAATATTTCCTCGAAAGAACTGACCATGCTCACCGGAAATCACGAACACTGACCATAAACCAAACGATTTCTCAAGGAGGAACAAATGGGTACATTCACAAACTTTATCAAACTCCACAAACCCGTAGAAACTGAAAAATACAATATCAACGTCTTCAACGCCAATGCAGAGCTTATCGACTCTGCATTGGCGCGCATGGAACAGGAAAACAAAAACCGGGACAATTTACTGGACACGCTGAAAACAAAAGCGACCGACCTCGTTGACGGCCTTTTGAGCAAAGAGGACCATGCCAAATACGAAGACGCCAACAACAAGAAGCACACACACAATAATAAGGCCGTTCTGGACGGCATCACCGACACCCTGGTTTCCGCCTGGAACACCGTCACCAACAAAGTCGATAAGGTCGCCGGAAAAGGCCTGTCCACGCATGACTATACAACCGAAGAAAAAAACAAATTAAACGGTATCGAATCCGGTGCAAAAGCAAATGTACAGGCGGACTGGAACGTTTCCGATACGGATTCGGATGCCTATATCAAAAATAAACCCGATTTAACGGCCTATGCCCCTTCCGTCATGACAGGCGCAACCGCAGATGCCGCCGGCAGAGCCGGAAGCGTTCCTGCTCCGGCAAAGGGAAAACAGAATGCCTTTCTGCGGGGCGACGGGACATGGCAGGGAACATCAACAAGCCTGACCGCAACCGTCCCAGGCATCCCGCTTGACCAGACTGCAGGTAAAGCTCTGAAAGACCAGCTTGATGCGCAAAACAGTAATTTATCCGAGTTGGACGGGAGATTGACAAATATATTTAAAACTTTAACGGTTCTAATACCTTCGACACAAATACCTGCGGGCGGATATAAACAAATACATTTAAACTATGCTATGCCTACCGGCTATACAGCAATAAGCATTGCCAGTTACCATATCAGCGGTTCTGTCTTTTTGAACTTGATTGCTTGTACAACTACGGACATTATTATTTGTAATACATCTTCTTATACAGTAACTGCGAACGGGAATATTGTAGTATTGCTTGCACAGAAAAATTAATTAAATATATAAGGCTCTGACAATTGTTTTTTCATTTTCATATGCGTTATATTTTATACGCACTGTGTTGCCAGAAATCATTGCAATCGTTCTTATAAAATAAGCTCCGTCAGTATCCATATAGTAGCAGCCATAATATCCTTTGCTTCGTAAATAACATAGCCGGCTAAAACAATATTGGCTGAAACTGTCATTGTAATATCTTTATATTTTAATTTTTATTCCTAACTTCCCACCAACTCAGCCAAACTGTTGTTTTTCTATCATAAAACACGCACATACCAGCACTTTTTACAAAATTAAAATCAGGAAAACAGAATATGACAAAATATGAAAACGAATACAGCAGCTTTCCAGACGAAAAAATCAAAATAACACAATTTTACAGACATCAATGACAACATTGCCCTTCTTATCAACTGGATAAATGCTCTGCGTTCCCAGAAACAATACAGCCCTGCGGCACATCTGCTTCAGGCAAAACTTCCACATTTACCATGTGCCGGTTCTATCCGTGATATGAAAAACTCATAAAAGAAGCCGGAACACACCGGATTTTATCCGAATACGTTCACGGCCCCATAATCAGATATATCCACTAAGAATCGGCCATGCTCACCGAGAAACAGGAATATTAACCATAAGCCAAAGACTAACTATAAAAAGACAAGTCTAAAATGAAAGTTTTTTGAATGAATTGCAGAAATGCATTTCAGATACATTTGAACTTTGAAAACTGCACGACAATAAAAGCATCTTTACAGGTATACTAAAAAGGAGAAATTTACAGAAAAAGTTAAATTGTTGGCAATATGCCTCTCCTGCTCTCTCCATCGCCAAAATCAATCGTACAAGTTTCTTGGTGGCATGAGATAAAGCTATGTTGTAATGCTTGCCTTCCGAGCGTTTCTTTTGGAGATATGCACGAAAGGACTCGTCCCAATGACAAACATACTTTGTAGCGTTGTAAAGAGCATATCGGAGGTATCTGGAACCACGCTTCTTCATGTGGGAATAGCAGTTATTTAATTGCCCAGATTGTACATGAAGCGCAGGAACAAGTTTTTGATTCCTGGAAAAAGGATATTTACAAGACAGGTGATTAAAGCTTTCAGTTTTGCCCGTTCTTTCACCTTATCAAAACAGTAACGGGTGAATAACTTTAATTCCTCATTTTAATAAGATGTATTTGAGTAGGACTTTAAGTTGATATCAGACATCATCGTAGCAGCAATAGTACTGGGATTAACTTTATCCGTTTTCGTATTTCTAAGGCTAAGGCTTTTTCTGTAAAGATTGGTATGTAGCGGGTTGATAACAAAGGTAGTCAGACCTTTATCAAGAAGGAATCCCAGAAGATTGTAACTGTAGTGTCCGGTGGCTTCCAGTCCTACTTTTACTTTGTCTAAATCATCTGATGCTGATTTGATTCTTTGGAATAAGGTTTCAAAACCTTCTCGATTGTTAGTAATGACAAAAGACTGAAACAGTATCTCGCCATCTGAATTTCTGATAAAACAATCGTGCTTGTCTTTGGCTACATTAATCCCAACGTAAATCATAATAATACTCCTTTGGATAAATATAGCATACAGTCCTTGGAGAGGGACTATAAACACTACTACTTTATAATACGAGGAGAACCAAATGGGCACATTCACAAACTTTATCAAACTCCACAAACCCGGAGAAACTGAAAAATACAATATCAACGTCTTCAACGCCAATGCAGAGCTTATCGACTCTGCATTGGCGCGTATGGAACAGGAAAACAAAAGCCGGGATAATTTACTGGACACGCTGAAAACAAAAGCGACCGACCTCGTTGACGGCCTTTTGAGCAAAGAAGACCATGCCAAATATGAAGACGCCAACAACAAGAAGCACACACACAATAATAACCCGGATTCTCGGAGTTAACATGACGAGGTTGGTACCTTCACTCCGAGATCCT
>CAJTRK010000055.1 GCA_910578475.1 uncultured Lachnospiraceae bacterium
TGCCATCATTCGCATGACGGACAAGCATACTTGCTGAATAAATATTATGTCTTGCTATTTTCCCTGTTTTGTCATCATATACGGGCAATGCAAATCTGATGTTGTAGCGATACCATCCATATACCGCATCTGTTTTGTGCTTTTCTTTCCGGTTTGCTTCATGTTTTGGATTGGCGGCTATTCTTATAAGTTCGGGAATAGCCTGTGAAGCATTTGCCTTAGCCTTTGCAACGGCGCCTTTTAAGGCGATACGGCTTTCTGAACTTGCGTATTCATCGGGAAAATCTGCCGAAATATATATTTTTTCAGAAGTTTCCTCAATTTCGTAAAAATCCCCGATATACTCTTTCAATTATTCGGCGGCGCTGACGGAGATGATTGTTTCGGAAGGTTTTGATAAGGGGCAGGCCGGAATCATCGGAACAGGATTTTTTTTCGCATACGGAGCAGGACAGTTCGTCAACGGTTTTCTCGGAGACAGAATATCGGTGAAAAAGATGGTTTTTTCCGGCCTGTTCTTTTCCGGCCTGTGTAATCTGCTGATGGCGGCGGGAAACGGAATCGGGTTTATGACGGCGGTCTGGTGTGTCAACGGCCTCGTACAGTCGATGATTTGGTCGCCCATGCTCAGGCTGGTTTCCGAACATTGTCAGGATGAAAACAGACAGAAAGTATGCGCGGCGTTAAACAGTTCCGTTCCGGCAGGAACGATGGCGGCCTACGGGATTACGGCGGTGATGCTTATGTATGCCGGGTGGCGGAATGTCTTCCTGATGGCTGGCGGATATCTTCTGGCGGTATCTTTTGTATGGCTCTGCGGCATGCGTCAGGTGGAAAAGGAGCCGATTCGTCCTGCGGAAAAACGTTTCCGGAAGCAGCGGACGAAGGGGCGGAAAGAACCGGATACGGTAAAACTGTTCGTCTGTCTTTTGGTGGTTCTGTTTATGCAGGGGGCGTTGAAAGACAGCGTTACGGTCTGGGTTTCGGTTTATATTCGAGAAACATATGGCGTCAGTGCGGTGCTTGCGATTGCGGGAACGATTATCATTCCGCTGTGTAATCTGTCCGGGGTCTTTTTTGCGTCGAAAGCGGGGAGCGGCCGGATGGATGAGGTAAAGGCGTCCGGCGTCTTTTTTGCGGTTTGTACCGCGGCGCTGGCGGTTCTGTGGGGAATATCGGGAACCGGAATGCCGGTGTCATTCGGCATGCTGGCGCTGTCTACGACAGCCATGATGGCGGTGAATACACTGCTGATTGTTGCGCTGCCTTCCTGGTATGGAGCGGTCGGCAGGACGTCTTCCGTTTCCGGTCTGCTAAATTCCGCGGTTTATGCGGGCGGCGCTTTATCCACATACGGAATCGGGTGGCTGGCTTAATCTGCTTCCGGAAGCGGGGCATTTTTATAAGGCGAATCTTCATTGTCATACCGTTGAGTCCGACGGGCATCTGACAAATGAGGAAGTGAAGGCGGAATATCAGAAGCGCGGATATCAGATTGTTGCCTGTACAGACCACAGAAAATATGGCTGGTATCCGGAACTGTGCGACCGGGAATTTGTGGCTCTTGCGGCAATGGAAGTGGATATCAATGAACATTTCAAAGTACCCGGAGATTTTTCCAGGGTTAAGACGTTTCATATTAATCTGTATGATGCCGCGCCGGAGAAGTATCAGGAGGAGAAGCGGCGGAACCCGCTGCCTGAAAGAAAGTACTATGACATGGATTACATCAATGATTATATCCGGAAAATGAAAGAGTACGGCTTTTTTGCCTGTTATAACCATCCTTACTGGTCGCTTCAGAATTATGAAGACTATAAAGGCCTGAGGGGGCTGTGGGGAATGGAAATCTATAATTACGGCTGTGAACTGGATGGCATGTACGGGTTTCATCCGCAGAGTTATGACGAGATGCTGAGACTGGGCAACAGGCTGTTTTGCGTGGCGGCCGATGATAATCACAACAGCTATCCGTTTGGGAATCCCCTGTGTGATTCTTTTGGCGGCTTTACGATGGTGAAGGCGGAGGAACTGACTTATAAGGCGGTGACAGATGCGCTGCTTGGAGGGAATTTTTATAGTTCCATGGGACCGGAAATTTATGGATTATCCGTAGAGGACGGTGTGCTGAAAGTAGAAACGAGTCCCGTAGAAAAAATATATGTTATGACGCAGGGGCGTTACTGTCACAGAGAGGCGGCTTTACAGGGACAGACCATTACCGGCGCTGCTTTTCCGCTGGATGGAACGGAAGGATATATTCGCGTACAAATCAGAGACCGGGAGGGCCGTTATGCCTGCAGTAATGCGTATGAGATGAGAGGAAATGTTCCGGTTTTACGAAGTTATGATATGAGGGCGGAATAAAAAAGTGGGAATTTATAATGCCGTTTCTGCGGCGGAATGAGAGGAAATATGAAAGAACATGCGCATTATGTTACGAAAGACAGCGGGGAACAGATTGATTTCGGGGAAGGCATGCAGAATATTTATGCGCTTCCGGATGCGTCTGTTCTCAGGATAAAGGGTGAGAATGTACAACTGGCTGTGCATGAGTTCGGACAGGGAAAAGCGTATATATCAGCGGATTGCCTTACAACAATACATACGAACATCAGGATACGGTTGTTTATGACGGCGATGGAAAGCAAATGCCTGTGAGTCTTGAACCGAACGCTATTTTATGGTTTTCAATATGGGGATTGACAGCGGATGATAAGAGCCGCTGAAAAAAGGAAAGAGAGGGAAAACAGGGTGCAGACAAGGGAAAGTTTATTATCCTGTGAGACAATAAGCGGGCAGCAGGTGGAAGAAGCGCTTGGAAAGGCGGTGTCTCTCGTAGAAAAGAATGTTGAGGAATTTACCGATTGTTTTCCGGATTCCAATAGCTGCGGAAATTTCTATCCACGGTCGGAAAATGTGGAATGGACTACCGGGTTTTGGACGGGGGAAATCTGGCTGGCTTATGAAGAGACAGGAAAGGAAAAATTAAGGCGGGCCGGAGAAATTCAGGTAGAAAGTTTCCTGGAAAGAATTACTTCCAGGATTGATGTGGAACATCATGATATGGGATTTCTGTATTCACCCTCCTGCGTGGCCGCATGGAAGCTGACGCAAAATGAAAAAGCTAAAAAAGCTGCGCTTATGGCGGCGGATAATCTGATGGGAAGATTTTGTGAGAAGGGACAGTTTTTCCAGGCCTGGGGACCGGTCGGCGCGCCGGACAATTACCGCCTGATTATAGACTGTCTGCTGAATATGCCGCTGCTGTTCTGGGCGTCGGAAACGACGGGAGAGGAAAAGTATGCGGAAAAAGCGAAGGCACATATACAAACGGCAATGAAATATATGCTTCGGCCTGACTGCTCCACTTACCATACTTATTTTTTTGAACCGGAGAGCGGAAAAGCGGTCAGAGGCGTGACTCATCAGGGAAACCGGGATGGTTTGGCGTGGGCAAGAGGCCAGGCGTGGGGAATTTATGGCTCCGCTATGGCATACCGCTATATCAGAAGCGGGGAATATGTGGATATTTTTGAAAAAGTAACTTCGTATTTTCTGCAGCATCTTCCCCAAAATCTGATTCCGTACTGGGATTTTGATTTTGACGACGGAAGCAGCGAACCGAGGGATTCTTCTTCGGCTGCGATTGCGGCCTGCGGCATGCTGGAAATGGCAAAATATCTTCCGGAAGAAAAGTCTCTGTATTATACCGGCATGGCGAAAAGGCTGCTGCTTGCATTATGGAAAAACTGTGCGGTTTTGTCCGGGGATGAATCAAACGGACTTCTTCTGCATGGCACATATGCGAGAGCTTCTGCCGGAAATCCATGTCAAAACAGGGGCGTAGACGAGTGCAATACATGGGGAGACTATTATTATCTGGAAGGGCTTATCCGTGCGCGGAGAGACTGGAAGTCCTACTGGTAATCAGAATCGAAAAAGCACAGACGGCAGGGTCTGTGCTTTTTGCTGCGCAATTATTTGTTCATTTTATAGGGGGCATCCGCGGGATAGCCGCCTTTTAATTTCTGCATTCCGCGCTGAATGGCGTCTTTGGAATTTTTCCAGTCGGCGTCTTTGTTGCGGTAATCAAATTTTTCTACAAGCCAGGAGACATCTTCGGAAAGTCTTTCCATATTCGTTTCCATCAAACGAAAACACATTTCGAAAAATGCGGCCTTTTCCTTATCATTCAGACGGCTTTCCGCCGCTTCACACAAATCGCCGAAGTGATGAAGACAGAAGCCCTTGCTGTTTTTTACTTTTTCCCGAAATTCTTCGTCTTTCTTATACATGACAAAGAAGGTGTCCATATAGCGCTCATAAGTATCGCGGAACCGATTGCATATATAGCATGATTTTTCCTTTTCGGAAACCCAGACGCCAATCGGATTGGTGCGTTCGGTCTGTTTTTTCAGTTTATCCATGAGGGAAGTTTTGCCCGGCTTAAAGCTGGCAAACTGGGCTTTCATTTCACGATTCATCTGAACATAGTGGGTTTTCAGAATCCAGGCGTTCCCCAGTGTGTTGCCGTAGTCGAACATCTTTTTAAAATGGGCCCTGCAAAAGCCGGCTTTGTCGGTCGCTTCCCGGACGTCGCTTTCCATATAGGAAGAGCCGGAGCCAAGCGTAAAATCCAGCAAATCCTGTTCCACATTTCTTTCAATAAAACAGAACGGACATTCGTCGCCCGCATTCATGGCGTCATTGAGCGGAATGGTATATAATTTTTCTTTCATATGATAAATCTCCTGTTCTTGTTCAAACAATATTATTTTAACATATTTGCCTCGAACTCCGCAAGACTGGATGCTCTTGCGGCATGCTTATGCCATTTGCTCAGCAGTTTTGGATTTGTTTCCTGGCAAATACGTTTTCTCAAACAGTTCGGAATTTTACCCAAATCTTCCAACAGTTCCAGAATCGCCTCGACCATGCCTTCCCGTCTGCCTTCGGCTTTGCCTTCCCGTTTGCCCTCGGCTTTGCCTTCCTGCCTGATTTTGTCTGCGATTTCACACATCATTGTCACACTTTCCTTTTGAGTCTTAAAATATCTGACGCGTTCTACGATTCTCGGAAAATTTTCGGTTTCATAATATGGTTCCGAGTGATGAAAACAGCGCAGCAATCCATTGATGCTCATATCGTCCGCCGGGTATTCCGGATTATAATATCTCTCATAAAGACTGTTTTCCGGATAGGTTGATAAATTCTGCCCTTCCGTCCTGCGGCGTATGATATATGCGCCCTTTTTCTCTCCGATGAAATTGTAAAAAGAATAAGCTCAGCCGCTTGTGCTTCAAGAATTTATTTCATAAATTCCTGTCCGGGTTCCGCCACGATTACAGCAATTTCCCATAGAACAAAAATATGCGCTGAGGCTATCCGGTTTTCTGTCGCAATTCTGCCAAACAAACGAGAATCTCCGGCAGAACTGCCGGAATATGCACCTGCGAATTTCATAACGGACATCTTTTACCACTTCATGAACAGATACATAAAATCAGAATCAAGATTTGTTTATGACGATATTATAACATGGAAAAATTGATTTTACAACAACTTTCCCCCAAAACAGAACGAAATTTCGTTCTATGCAGGAAGGCTGTTCTCTGAAATGTTCTATATAAGAAATTCTGCGAAGAAGAGATTTATTTCAGTTGTCAACATAAACCCTTCTATGATACTCTTAACATAGATTGGTAAATAGAAGGAGAACTGCTTATGGGTAAAATAATGGTTGGAAAAAACAGAATACAATTTACAAGAAGGGATGAGCTGACTGTTGTTGAGGCATACGGAAAAGACTGCATCCGCTGCCGTTCTACGAGGAATGGAAAACTTTCGGACGAAAGCTGGACATTGCTGCCCGCAAAGGAGCAGACGGACTGCGTTATAACGGAAGAAGAAGGAAAAGCGACGCTTACGAATGGCAGAATTTCGGTGACCGTGGAGGCAGGAAATGTCTGGTGTGGCGGAATCATCACTTATTACCGTGACGGAAAGCAGATTTTGCACACCAAATTCGAAGGAGATTATGTAACGAGAACGCTTCATACGGAAGGCGACCATTATCAGACGAAAATCATTTTTGACGCCAATCCGGGCGAGCATTTTTATGGACTCGGACAGGAACAGGAGGATGTGTTTGACCGCAAAGGAAGTACTTGTAATCTGCTGCATTACAATACGAAATCGGCGGTTCCTGTCGTTTATTCTTCACTCGGGTACGGATTTTTCTGGAATAATCCGGCGCCCGGACGCTGTGAGACAACGAAAAATCATACGATGTGGGTAGCCGACAGCGCTTATCAGGCAGATTACTTTGTGTATGTGGGAGAAACGCCGGCAGAGATTTTGCAAAAGTACTGTGAACTGACCGGATATGCGCCTGCTTTTCCGGAATGGGCGGCAGGATTCTGGCAGAGTAAGCTGCGCTACGAGAGTCAGGATGAAGTGCTTCGGGCAGCCAGAGAGTACCGCGAAAGAGGGATTCCGCTTTCGGTCATTGTGATAGACTTTTTCCATTGGACGGAGCAGGGAGAATGGAAATTTGACCCGAAATACTGGCCTGACCCGGAAGGAATGTGCAGGGAACTGAAAGAGATGGGAATCCAGCCGGTAGTGTCTGTCTGGCCTACTATCAATCCCAAAAGCGAGAACTGGGAAGAGATGAACGAGCGGAATTTGTTGGTTCGGACGGAAAACGGTCAGTACGGAACGTTTGACTTCTATGGTCAACAGACCTTTATCGACGTAACGCATCCGGAAACCGGGCCTTTTGTATGGGATAAAATCAAAAAGAATTATTACGATATGGGATTTACAAATTTCTGGCTGGATGAGGCGGAGCCGGAAGTGCATCCGCAGCAGTATTCCAATTTGAAACTGTATGCGGGAAACGGCGCGCAGACGGCGATGCTGTATCCGTATTATTATAACAAACTTTTTTACGACGGCCTGAAAAAAGAGGGCGAAGAAGAAATCATTCTGCTGACGAGAGCGGCATATCCGGGCATTCAGAAGTTCGGCGCGCTGGTGTGGAACGGCGATATACCGTCGAAATTTGAGGCGCTTCGCATGAGTGTGAAAACGGGACTTTCTATGGCAATGAGCGGTATTCCCTGGTGGAACAGCGACATCGGCGGATTCCATTCCGGCGATATTGAAACCGATTATTTTAAAGAGCTGATTGTCCGCTGGATGCAGTTTGGCCTGTTTTGTCCGGTCATGCGCCTGCACGGTTCCAGACTCAGGACCCAGGGACAGGTGGAACGTCATCCGGGCATTATTGAACCGAGCGGCGGCGATAATGAAATCTGGAGCTTTGGAGATGAAAATTATGAAATTCTGAAAGAACTGATTCTTCTGCGGGAAAAACTCAGACCCTATATATGCCGTTATATGGAAATTGCCTCCAAAGAAGGAAAGCCGATTATGCGGCCGATGTTTTTTGATTATTATGAAGATGAAGTGTGCTATACGCTGGAAGACCAGTATATGTTCGGGGAAGATATCCTTTTTGCGCCGGTTACGGAACAGGGACAGCGGGAACGCAGGGTATATCTGCCGAAAGGCCGCTGGCAGGATGTGAATACAGGCAGCGTATCTGACGGACAATGTTTTATAGACTGTCATGTTCCGCTTGAGAAATTCGCCGCTTTTGTAAAAGAAGGCAGCCCGGTGGCGGAAGTGTTCGGGCTGTAACGGTAAAAATCGGATGGCGGAAGCATTTAAACGAAAGTGGAATCGAGGCGCTATATGAGTTCATCAACGAAGAAAATTCCTGAAGTCAATCAGGACAAAGAGCATATTTTAGACGGCATCCGCTGCTTTGCGCTGGATATGGACGGTACGATATATCTGGGTGAGAAGTGGTTTGACGGAGCAAAAGAATTTCTGGCCCAAATCGAGGCATCGGGCCGCAGTTATATTTTCCTGACCAATAATTCCTCCAGGAACGCGGAAGCTTATGTGGAGAAGCTGCACCGGATGGGATGGGAAATCGGACCGGAGAAAATCATTACTTCGGGGCAGGCGGCAATCTTTTATTTAAAGAAACATTTTGCCGGGAAAAAAGTCTTTTTGCTCGGCAATCCGCTGCTGCAGGCGGAATTTCTGCAGGCGGGCATTGTGTTGGAAGAGCAGTCTCCGGAGGTAGTCGTCGTGGCATTCGATACATCTCTGGATTATCAGAAAATGTGTAAAGTGTGTGATTTTGTCCGGGCAGGTCTGCCCTACCTGGCGACGCACCCGGATTATAACTGTCCGACCGAGACCGGCTTTATCCCCGATGCCGGAGCCATTCAGGCGTTTATCCACGCGTCGGCATTCCGTTATCCGGACCGGGTCATCGGGAAACCGAACCGGGATATTATCGACTATCTTGCAGAGCGGGTGGGCGTGGAAAAGGCGGATATCGCGATGGTGGGAGACCGCCTGTATACGGATATTGCGGCCGGAAGAAACAATGGATTAAAGAGCGTTCTCGTGTTGAGCGGGGAAGCGACGCTTGCGGATGCGGCGGAATCCGATGTGATGCCGCACTTAATTTTTTCGTCGGTGCGGGAGATGATACCGTTTCTGTAAAAAGGCAGATAAAATATTACATACAAAAATGGAAAATAAAGGAGGTCTCACATGAACAGTCAGAACGAAGCGTTTATTATCGAAGATTATGGCAGAAAATCCACCTTTGCCAGTTTTCTTCCGGGAATTGCCGGTGTAAAGGGGATTCCAAGTTGGTGCTATTATGTAAACCGGGGACAGTGCGTATCGTGTTTTGGCGTGGAAAATAAAGACCATGCCATCATGGAATTTTTTCCGGCGCATCAGTCTTACCAGAACGTAAAGCGGACCGGATTCCGCACATTTTTGAAAAAAGACGGTGTGTATTTCGAAGCGTTTGCGGACGAGAGCGAGAAGCATCGGATGATGATTCATCAGAACGGACTGGAAATTGAGGAGACAAATGCCGCCCATCAGATTCGGACGCATGTGACTTATTTTACGCTGCCGGAGGAAAAGACGGGTGCGCTCGTGCGGAAGGTAACGGTTGAGAATCTCTCCGATAAGGCGGCGGAAGTGGAAATGTTGGACGGTATGCCCGCATGTATTCCTTACGGGGTCAGCAATGACGACCTGAAAACGATGGGAAGTCTTGTCAAGGCATGGATGCAGGTCGAACATGTGGAGACGGGAGTGCCTTTTTACCGGGTGCGTGCGAGCATTGTCGATACGGCTTCTGTGACGGAGGTGGTCGGCGGTAATTTTTCTTTTGGGGCGCTCGAGGACGGAACAAGGCTTCCGGCCATCGTTGACCCGGATATTGTGTTCGCATACGATACGACATTGACCAAAGCGGTAAATTTTGAAAAAGAGGGCATCGAGGCGCTGCAGAATATGGAGCAGGTAACGCAGAACCAGTTCCCGTGCAGTTTTTACGGAATGAAGAAGACATTGGCGTCTTCGGAAGCATTGACGGTTTATGAAGTAATCGGTCAGGTAGAAAGTTATGAGACGCTGCGGAAGTTTACCGCAAAGAAAATGGACGGAGCGTTTTTTGAGGTGAAACTGAGCCGGACAAAGGAACTGGTGGATGACCTGTGCAGTCATATCGATACCCATACGGCTTCCCCGGAATTTGACGCATACTGCCGTTATACTTATATGGACAATGTTCTGCGCGGCGGTTATCCGATTCTGCTCGGAAAAGACAAAGTATTTTACGTTTATTCCAGAAAACACGGCGATTTGGAACGGGAATACAATTATTTCAGCATGCTGCCGGAATTTTACTCCCAGGGCAACGGAAGTTACCGGGACGTCAACCAGAACAGAAGGTGCGACAATTTCTTTACGCCTTATGTGGGAACGGAGAATATACGGACTTTTTATAATCTGATTCAACTGGACGGCTACAATCCCCTTTCCATCGAAAAGGTCACTTATGTATTGGAAAAAGAAGCGGGAGAGCGCATCTTCGCATCCCTTCCCGCGGGACGAAAAGAAGCGTTTATCGACGCGCTGCAGAAACCTTTTACGCCGGGCGCTTTTTTCCGGCTTGCCGACGACATGGCAGAGGCGGAGGCGCAGTCTTATTTCGAACAGGTAATGACCGAAGCGGTCAGTCAGATGAACGGCAGTTTTGGCGAGGGTTACTGGTCGGACCACTGGACCTATAATCTGGATTTAATCGAGAGTTATCTGCAAATCTATCCGGAAAAAGAAAAAGAGCTTTTGTCAGAAGAAAACTATACATGGTTCCTTTCGCAGGCGGCGGTCAATCCACGAAGAAAACGGTATGTGAAGACGGCGGAAGGCATCCGCCAGTACCATGCGCTGAAGGAAGAAAGCAGACGGAATACGCCTGAAAAACTGGTGCGGGCCGCATATGGCAGGGGAGATGTCGTCCGTTCCACGCTGTTAGAGAAACTTTTGACGTTATGCGTGACCAAATTCGCGGCATTGGATGCCTACGGCATGGGTGTGGAAATGGAAGGCGGCAAACCGGGCTGGTATGATGCGCTGAACGGGCTTCCGGGTCTGTTTGGTTCTTCGATGGCGGAGACTTATGAGCTTGGCCGGATGCTTCGTTATGTGCTTTCCGTTCTTGAAAAATATCCTGGAACCTGTTCGATGCTTCGAGAGACTGCGGATTTTATGGAGCAGGTTGAGGGCGCCGCGGCGGCGGAAAAATCCGTTCTGTTACGGGAAAAAGAAGCGGCCGGCTATTGGAACCGGGTAAACGATATCAAAGAGGATTATTGGAAGAAGGTATACGACGGCATTTCCGGTGAAAAGGTGGACAAAGAGAGCGAAGAGCTTGTTCGGACGCTTACGCTGTTTCTGGAAATCGTACGGGCCGGTATCGACAAAGCCTGTGCGATGGAGGACGGTATCTGTCCCACTTATTTCAGTTTCGAGGTGACGGATTATACGGAGGATGAAAACGGCATTCTGCCAAAGCATTTTGCGGTGAAACAAATTCCGCTTTTCCTGGAGGGGCCTGTCCGCTTCCTGAAACTGGATAAGACAATGGAGGAAAAAAGGAATTTATATGCGGCCGTAAAGAACAGCGATTTGTACGATAAAAAGCTTTCCATGTACAAGGTCAACGCTTCCTTGAAAGACGCTTCCTACGAAATCGGACGCGCGAAAGCCTTTACGCCGGGCTGGCTGGAGAATGAATCCATCTGGCTGCATATGGAATACAAATATCTGCTGGAGCTTTTGAAATCCGGAATGTACCGTGAATTTGCAGATGATTTCGGCAAAGCGGCGGTTCCCTTCCTCGACCCGGAAGTTTATGGAAGAAGTATTTATGAAAATTCTTCTTTTATCGCAAGCAGCAAGAATCCGAACGAACGGTATCACGGCAAGGGCTTTGTAGCGCGTCTGAGCGGGTCAACCGTCGAATTTATCCATATGTGGTCGTTGATGATGTTCGGCCTGCATCCTTTTGCCATGCAGGACGGAAAACTGACATTAACGTTTGCGCCGACGCTCCCGTCTTATCTGATTGGAGAGGACAGACAGATAGAAGCGGTGTTCCTCGGAAAGATTCCGGTCCGCTATCATCTGGCGGAACAAAAAGAGTATCTGCCCGGCGGCTATGAGGTGACCAAAATCGTGCTGACCTGTGGGGATGGCGCGCAGAAGAACGTGAACGGCGGCGTTCTGGACGAAGAATGGGCAAAAGCGGTCCGGGACGGAGAGATAGCCGGGATTGATGTGTCCATTTCATAACAGCCTGCATTTCCCGGCGTTTCACCGTTTGGTGAAATGCCGGGAAGTTTTTGACTGTACGGATTTTTCAGGAGATTAACAAGAATCGGCAAATTATCACATCTTCATCTATTCAGCTTCCCCAAAAGCCTTAAAATCATATCGTGGTACTGGTCTTTTTGCCATATTCATTCACCCTATTACATTTTACTGTTCACCTTTCTTTTTGGATATGTCTACACAGTTCTATAAGTTGGTTTAAATAATTCCCAAACTTAGCAAAAAGTATCTTGAAGTTATTCGGCTGGACGCATATAATTATACTGATAGAGATTAGAGAAAGGGTGAATGAAGATGTTAGAGTTTATTTCTGCCCCGGAAGCGGCGAAAAAATGGGGCATTTCAGAAAGACGGGTACAAAAGCTATGTGAGGAAAACCGTATACCGGGTGTGGCAAAATTTAGTCGGCTATGGCTGATACCAAAAGACGCAGAAAAACCAACAGATGCCCGGTTGAAAGCAGAAAGGAAGAAAAAACATGAATAAAGTTTTGATTATTGATGATGATAAAGAGCTTTGCGCACTAATCAAGCAAAGTATTTTACAAGAGTGTATAGAAGCTGACTGTTGCTATTCCGGGAAATCCGGCTTGCTGCAACTAAAAGAAAAGGAATACCAGCTTGTTATACTGGACGTAATGATGCCCGGTTTCGATGGCTTTGAAACATTAGAACAGATTAGACAGGAAAGCAGTCTGCCTATTTTAATGTTCACATCAAAAAACGACAGTGCTTCAAAAGTGCGTGGTTTGCGGACAGGAGCCGATGATTATTTAACAAAACCTTTTGATATGGACGAGCTGGTTGCCCGTATTGTTTCATTGATTAGACGCTATACCCGCTTCAACCAAAAAGACGGACAGACACAGAGATTTGAGTTTGACGGGTTGATGATTGATTTTAATAGCCGTTCCATTGTCACAATAAATGGAGAATATGAACTTCCCCCGAAAGAATTTGATCTTCTTCTGTTCCTTGCTAAAAATCAAGGAAAAATACTGACAAAACAGCAAATATATGAAAAAGTATGGGGCGAAGAATATGTGTATGATGATAGTAATATTATGGCAATCATTAGCCGTTTGCGGAAAAAAATAGAAGAAAATCCCGGCAGCCCTAAATATATACAGACGGTAAAAGGGATTGGCTATCGTTTCAGTAAGGAGGTATGACCGTTGTTTACAGAAGCTATCATTGTGATTGGAATAGTGATTGTCCTTTTTTCTGTTTGCAGTTCTGCGCTGACCGTCCGGCGTGTAAAAAAGCAGATTTCGGAAATATCTGACGCTTTAGAAGATATAAAAAATGGGAATGGAAACAGGCGTATTTTAGCAGAAACACATGAGCTTATTGCCCCACTTGCTTATGCAATCAATGATATTATCCTGTCTTATGAAAAAAGGCTTTCTGCCTATCACCAGACGGACGAAACAAACAGGCAGCTTATGACGAGCCTTTCCCATGATGTAAGGACACCGCTTACCACACTGATTGGGTATTTGGACGCTGCACACAAAGGGATTGTAGACGGAAAAGAACGTGACGACTATATAGAAACTGCCCGCCGGAAAGCGCATGACTTGAAAGAATATATAGACGTGCTTTTTGATTGGTTTAAGTTAGGTTCTAATGAATTTTCCATGAACATAGCGGAGATTGATTTAACAGAGCTGACACGCAATATACTAATTGACTGGATACCGATATTTGAAGATACACAAGTAGATTTCACGATTGACATTCCAGAACAGCCTTTCCGGGTGCAGATTGACCCGGACGGATATATGCGGATATTAAACAACCTTATACAAAATGTAATCTCCCATAGCCATGCAGATAAAATTGAAATAGTTTTATCGGAACAGAACAAGAATATAAAAATTCTCCTGTCTGATAATGGAATAGGGATTGATAAGGAGGATTTAAAGCATATTTTTGATCGGCTGTATAAATGCGATAAGGGGCGGTCTGAAAAAGGCAGCGGTCTTGGTCTGTCTATCGTACATGAGCTTGTTGAAAAATTAAACGGAACAATAACGGCAGACAGCACACCGGGGAAAGGAACAATTTTCACCTTGTTTTTTCCTTTGATAGACTAATCAGCTCCCGCCCCCTTACGGCGGGAGTAATTATTTGTAAAAATCTTCCTTCTCCAAATTGCAAGGTTAATGCAAGATTGGTGCAAGGTTAATGCAAGGTTGGTGTGATAGAATGGCAGATATGAAAAGGAGGTTTCGCAATGAGCAAATATGTAATTGAAACGAAAAATCTTACAAAGCAATACGGAACACAAAAAAGTGTTGCCAATCTGAACATTCATGTTCAAAAAGG
>CAJTRK010000056.1 GCA_910578475.1 uncultured Lachnospiraceae bacterium
CTGTTTGTATCTGTCTTTCCCCCTTGGACGGGAATCTCGGTTTACTATTGAGGTCTGCGATGAAGTCCGCGATGAGGTTTTGCTTATAAAAGGGGCGCAACTGCCTTCATCAGACAACCCGTCAGTTTCACATGCCATTTTTCTTTCCGTATCGTTTCTTTCGTAACCAGACGGCATTTGGCGAGCGTTGCCTGGAAATCCGCTTCTATCGCCGCAACACAATCCGTATCGTACAGATAGGTCGCGCATTCAAAATGATGATACAGGCTGCGGTAATCCAGATTGATTGTACCGACCACCGCTTCCAGCGAATCACTGACGCAGGTCTTTGCATGGACGAATCCCGGCGTATATTCATATATTTTTACGCCGGATTCCAACAGCGATTTATAATGCGTCTTGGCAAGCGCATAGGGAACGGCCTTATCCGGAATGCCCGGCAGTATCAGCGCCACCTCTACGCCGCGCTCCGCCGCAAATTTAAGCGCCGCCTCTATTTCGCCGTCCAGAATCAGGTACGGCGTCATGATATGTACATAGGAAAGCGACCGGTTCAGAATATCCATATAAACCCGTTCGCCCAGTTTATCATCGTCTAACGGACAGTCGCCATAAGGAATGACATATCCTTTTGCTGTCTCCGCGGGCATTGCCGGATATGACAGAAAATGTGCGTACTCCGTTTCCTTTTCATCAAAATCCCATGTCTGCAGAAACATCAGCGTAAAACTTTTCACCGCCTCGCCTTTCAGCATGACGGCCGTGTCCTTCCAGTGCCCGAATTTCGGTTTGGCATTGATATATTCGTCCGACAGATTTATGCCGCCGTTAAACGCCGTGTGCCCGTCAATGACAAGAATCTTTCTGTGGTCTCTGTAATTATAATGTGTCGATACAAAAGGCGTTACCGGCGAAAATACTTTGCATTTGATACCCAGTTTTTTCAGCCGCTTCGGATAATCCCGGGGCAGCAGCGCAAATTCACAAGTTCCGTCATACATAATGCGGACGTCTACGCCTTCGGCGGCTTTCTTCGCGAGTATCTCCAGAATCTTTCCCCACATGAGGCCCTCGTCCACAATAAAATACTCCATAAAAATGAAATGTTCCGCTTTTTCAAGCTGTTTCAGCATCTCCGCAAACTTATCTTCTCCGAGCGGGAAATATGTCACCGCCGTTTTCTCATAGACCGGATGGCAGCCGCTTCTTTGCATATAGCGCGCCAGCGCCGCCGCTCCTCTGTTTTCTTCGGAAAATTTCCGCATCGTTTCTTCCGCCTGCGGAATATAATCTTTCGTATCCATGATAATTCTGTTGATGTGCGCTTTTAATGCCCTGTGTCCAATCTCGCTCTGGGTATACGCAAACAAAAGCACGCCGAACACGGGCAGCAGCATAATGACAATCAGCCATGTAATTTTCGCCGTCGGGTCGATTCTGCTGTTCAGAAGGTAAATTACCATGACAAAGGAAAACAGAACGGTTCCTCCCATGATATGCGGCAGAAATTCTTCGAACCACTGAAAAATGCCGAACAGAATCAATACCTGCGCAAGAAGCATCGTCAAAACAAGCCCGAAGCGGCTGAAAATCGCGTGAATAATTCCCTTTTGTCCCTTTTTCAAAAGGGTGAGTCCTTTATCTTTATAATCCGTAGGCAACAGAACATCTCCTTTGTATAAACGCAGGCTGAACAGCCTGCATTCCGTGAATATATCATGTCATTTTTTATATAGTATAAACCATACAGTAACAGGACAGTCAATGAAATTTCTCTGAAATCTTTGCAAAAATCCCCTCCGGTGTCTGTACCGGAAGGGATTTTCTGTCGCTTTTACAAGTCGAAATTATTCCAGAGAATTCAGTTTGTCTACAAGTTTCTGGATATCGCGCATTGACACATGGCCGCCGAAGCTGACCGGTCCGCGCAGCGGCATATATTTCAGCATCGCCGCATTCATTTCATCGGAAATCGCTTCTGCCGCGGCTTCGCTTTCTTCCTCTTTTTTCTCTCCGCCGAAAATGCCTTTTTCCAACAATGGTTTCACGATTTCCAACGCTCTCGGGTCGGCCATCACGTCCCCCATCGTCGTATCCGTCGTATACACGAACGGAATCTTTTCTGTCGATTCTACGGTGACGGTTTTGCTTAATACAATATCTCTGGATGATTTACCGATTAAAATATCAAATTCGCCGCTCTCCACATGCCAGTCATGAATTCTGACACTGTAATAAGCAAATGCTCTCTTATCCAGCGTAAACATAACGGTCTTCGTCTCTCCCGGCGCCAGCTCCACTTTTGCAAAATCGCGCAGTTCTTTTACCGGACGGATTACGGTACTTTCCTTATCCGCGATGTAAAGCTGTACGACTTCTTTTCCGGCTGTACTGCCCGTATTTGTCACGTCTACCGTAACGGTCATCGTATCCGTATCTTTCATGCTTTCCTTATCGACGGTCAGATTGGAATACGCAAACGTCGTATAAGATAAACCGAAGCCGAACGGGAACAGGACATCCATCTTTTTCTTATCATAATAGCGGTAACCCACGAAAATGCCTTCCCGGTATTCCACCACATCGCCCTCGCCAAAGTATGAGAGATATGACGGATTGTCTTCCAGTTTTAACGGGAAAGTCTCCGGAAGCTTTGCGCTCGGGTTTACTTTTCCGAACAGAATATCGCATACTGCGCCGCCGACCGCCTGGCCGCCAAGATACGCTTCGATAACACCTTTTACTTTATCTATCCAGGGCATTTCCACCGGGGAACCGTTGTGCAGTACGACAATGGTATTCGGCTGCACCGCCGCTACTTTTTCAATCAATTCATTCTGGCAGTCCGGCATACGCATATGCTGTCTGTCAAAGCCTTCCGACTCGAAAGCGTCCGGAAGTCCTGCGAAAATAACCGCCGTCTTTGCTTTCTTCGCCGCTTCCAGGGCTTCTTCCAAAAGCTTTGCATCCGTCTCGTCCACATCATCGCGGTAACCCTGTGCGTAAACGATATTGCCCATTCCTTCTACCGCATCCATTGCAGAAGTTACTTTGTGGCTGTTGATGTGGGAGCTTCCGCCGCCCTGATACCGCGGCTTCGCCGCGTATTTTCCGATAAAAGCAATTTCTTCTTTTTCGTCCAGAGGAAGTATTCCTTCATTCTTCAAAAGGACGATAGTTTCTCCCGCTACTTTTCTTGCCAGTTCATGGTCTTTGTCTTTATCCCAGACGGCATTTTTATCACGGTTTTCTTCGTAGCGGAACACAATATTCAGGATGCGCTCTACGGCGGCGTCCACATCGCTTTCTTCCAGATTTCCGCATTGAACCGCTCCGACAATCAGTTTATCATTTGCGCCAAACGAAGTCGGCATCTCCAAATCGAGACCCGCTTTTAAATCTTCCACGCGATTGTTCACCGCTCCCCAGTCGCTCATGACATAGCCGTCAAATCCCCACTGGTCCCGCAGCGTCTCTGCCAGATATTTATGGTTTTCCGCCGCATAAACGCCGTTAATTTTATTATAAGAACACATCACTGTCCAGGGCTTTTGTTTTTTGACCGCACCTTCAAAAGCCGCCAGATAAATCTCGTTTAACGTCCGTTCATCCACACGGGAGTCGCCGGACATTCTTCTTGTTTCCTGATTATTCGCAAGAAAATGTTTGATGCTTGTACCGACATTTTTGCTCTGTACGCCTTTGATAAAAGCGCCTGCCATCTCCGATGCAACAAGGGGGTCTTCCGAATAGTATTCGAAGTTACGCCCGCACAGCGGAGAACGTTTGATGTTTACCGCAGGTCCGAGAAGCACGCTGACGCCCTCTGTCTGGCATTCGTTGCCGAGAGCTTCTCCCATTTCCGTCAAAAGCTCCCTGTTAAAAGAAGCCGCCGTTCCGCATCCTGCCGGAAAGCAGACCGCTTTGATGCTGTCATTCACACCGAGATGGTCGCCCTCCTGGTCCTGTTTCCTGAGTCCGTGCGGCCCGTCGGAAACCATGCTTGCCGGAATCCCCAGTCTCGCTACCGCCTCCGTGTGCCAGAAATCCGCACCGGAACACATAGCCGCCTTTTCCTCCAGCGTCATCTGCGCTACCAGCTTCTTAATTTTTTCTGCTGTCATCCCCGTAAATACCTCCTTATGATATTCCTGCATTCCTGTCCGGTCTCTCTTTATTATATGCGCTTCAGGAACGTTGTTTATCCAGAAGTTCCTTTAATGCCTCATCGCTGACGCTAATCCAGGCATCCTCTTCTTCCGCATTTAATCCGAGATATTCCCGCAATGTCATGGAATCGTCATGAAGCCCCCACTCCTGACTGTAATCGTCAATTTCTTCAAATTCCACTTCACCTGCAAGGTATTTTTCTTTAAAGGTCTTTTCCAATTTTTTCTCCTTTTCAGACAGGAATTTCCTGTTTGGGAAATCTAAGTTCATTATACCGAGCGCGCTTGGGACTGTCAATGTAGCAGCCGCTTTTTTCAGGCGTTCCGGCGGCTCTTTCCGTTATCATGAGTTTACGTCGTGCGCTGCACCGCTTCCATATCCTTCGGCAGCACAAGATTCAGCAGAATCGAAATCAGAAAAACGACCGCGACGCAGTTCTCCGCAAATACGTTCTGCACAATCTGCGGAAAAATCGAGAAAATTTCCGGAACCTGCGTAAAGCCGATGCCGATGCTGAGCGACAGCGCAACAATCGTTATATTACGCTGTGTATAACCGCATTTACCGACCATCTGAAATCCGCTGACAACAATCGTACCGAACATCATCAGCGTACAGCCGCCGAGCACCGCATCCGGCAGCGTCGAGAGCAGCGCGCCGAAAATCGGAAAAATGCCCGCAAGAATCATGATTGCCGCCCCTGTTGCAATCGCGAATCTGTTGACTACTTTGGTCATCGCAACCAATCCGACATTCTGGCTGAAAGAAGTAATCGGAAGGCATCCGAATACGGAAGATAACGCACTGATAAAGCCGTCGCATGCAAGCGAACCGGACACTTCTTTTTTCGTCGCCTCTCTGTTCAGTCCGGCCGACGCGAGGGCGCTCGTATCGCCAATTGTTTCCGTCGCGGAAACAAGGAAAATCAAAATCACGGAAAGCATTGCCCCCGCATGAAATTCCATGCCAAAAGGCATAATACGGGGCAGCGCGATTACGGCAGTTCCCGCCAGCGAAGAAAAATCCACCATATTCATACAGATTGCAACGATATATCCCACAATCAATCCAAACAGAACGGAAAGCTGTTTCCAGAAAGACCTGGCAAAAACATGAAATAATATACAGGCAAGCAGCGTAACGGTTCCAAGAATCCAATTCGAAGCGGAGCCGAAGTCTTCCACGCCGCTTCCCCCGCCGAAAGAAGACGCTCCTACCGAAAGCAGGGAAAAACCGATTGCGGTAACGACGCTCGCGGAGACCACAGGCGTAATTATTTTTATCCAATACACCGCGAACAGTCCGAGCAGACCTTCCACAATGCCGCCAATCAATACCGCGCCCAGAATCGCCGGGTATCCGTATGTTCCGCCGATATAACAGAAAATGGACACAAATGTAAAGCTGATGCCCATGACAATGGGAAGTCCCGAACCGATTCTCCACACGGGAAAAAGCTGTATCAGCGTGCCGATTCCGGCGATAATCATTGCGTTCTGTATCAGCATTGCCGACTGCTCCGCCGACAGGCCGCACGCCCCGGCGACAATGATAATCGGCGCAATATTCGCTACAAACATTGCAAGAATATGCTGTAATCCAAAAGGAACCGCCTTAAAAACAGGCACTTTTCCGTCAATCCTGTAAATATTATTTATCTCGTTTTTCATTCGTATGATACCCCTCATTTGCTGTCTGTCAAAAACTCCCGGCGCAGGCCGTAGGTTTTCCTTTACTGTTCTCTGAATATAAGCGTTCCCGTCTGCGCATCCATTTCATCGATAATGGCGAGTGATTCCAGATGATATCCCAGATTGCGAATCATCCTTCCCCCGACCTGAAAGCCCTTTTCTATGGCGATTCCGATGCCCGCAACATTTGCGCCCGCTTCCGATACGATGGAAATCAATCCCTGAAGCGCACAGCCGTTTGCCAGAAAGTCGTCGATAATCAGTATATTTTCGCCCGGAGACAGAAATTTTCTGGATACAATGACCTGATTTTTGCATTTATGGGTAAAAGACTCCACATCCGCAATATACATTTCGCCCTCGATATTAACGCTTTTCGACTTTTTGGCGAAAACGACCGGAACCTGAAAATATCGCGCCGCGATACAGGCAATTCCGATGCCGGAAGCTTCAATCGTCAGTATTTTATCAATCCTTTCTCCGGCAAACCGCCGCTTAAATTCCTCTCCCATCCGTTCGAACAGCCCGATATCCATCTGATGATTCAGAAAACTGTCCACTTTCAGCACATTGCCTTCTTTGATGATTCCGTCCTTTTGAATCCTTTCTTCTAAAAAGTTCATTGTCCCTCCACCCATCATGGCTTTATCATTACCGTACATCTCGCATGAATAAATTCATCCTTCCAGACATGCCGCCTGCGGCGGCACAAACAATTCATGCAGAATGGCCACACGGACATTCTGCTGTGTGAGAAAGATTTGCTCTGCAAATCTTTCTCACACTTTTCAACCTAGTCGAGTCCCGCAATCTCATCCACAGGGAGCGACATCACGACGCCCTGTGCAGGACTCTGCATGCCGCATTTCTGACCGATTGCCTGCATAATTGCCAGTTTATCCTCTTTCTGCGCAAGAATAAGCACGACTTCCCGCTCCTGCTGCACATGAATCTTCCAGAATTTCAAAGATTCTTCGTTTCCTGCCCGTCTGCTGTGGAATACGGTTCCGCCGGAAGCGCCGGCCGGCCTTGCGGCGTCCATAACTTCCTCGCTGTATCCCTGATTTACGATTGCCATAATCATGCTGTACTGATATTCTTTCACTCCGACTTCATTCCTTTCTTCGGTCATCTTTCCGGTCTCTTCCCTCACCGCTTCCATCAGCTGAACGACATGCCCGCTGCTTCCCGACAGCGTCAGCGTAAAGGCAATTCCGGTATTCGGCATACCGAGATGAAGCTTTTTCTTCATCTTCTTCAGCGTATCGTCCGCGCAGACCTTTGGCATCATGCTCATCATAATCCTTTTATCAATGCCGTCCAGTCCGAGCATATCCATGACTTCGCTGGTAGCCGTTCCCTGCGCGTGAAAAAGATGCTGCACCGGTATTTTTTCCTGTTTCAGCAAGTCTTCCGCTTTTCTGACCAGTTTCGGCGTGGCGATGAGGAAAAGCATCCGGTACGCCGATTTTTTACTATGGCTCGTCATATTCGTCGTCCTCCTCAAATTCAAAGATTTCATCCATAGCATCTAAGGAAACCGCGCCCTGTAATGCAGGCTGCGCCGCTGCCCTCATCTTATACTGATATACAATACCCATAATCTGTACCGCAATCAACGGCGTCAGTGCAACCAATGCCACAACGCCGAAAGCATCCGTCATGACGTTGCCGCCGACGGCATCACAGGCCCCAATGCAAAGCGGCAGCAAAAATGTTGTCGTCATCGGTCCGCTGGCAACTCCGCCGGAGTCAAATGCAATACCGACAAACATCTTCGGAACAAGTCTCGATAAAATCAGCGCGATGATATAACCGGGAATGACAATCCAGTAGATGGGCAGCCCTGTCAGCACCCGCAGCATCGTAAGCCCTACGCTGACGGAAACGCCGATGGACAGACACCGGTTCATCTCTTTTGCCGATACCGCTCCGTTCGTTACATCCTCGACCTGGTGATTTAACACCTGAATGGCCGGCTCCGCTTTTACGATATAATACCCGATAAGCATACCGATAGGTATGAGGAGCCATCTCCAGTCCGCCGCCGCGATATCTTTTCCGAGAGAAGAACCGACCGGCGCAAATCCCACGTTGACGCCGCACAAAAAAAGCACGAGGCCGATATATGTATAGCCGAAACCAACCAGCACACGCTTCACCTGACGCTGTTGGTAACGGCGGCTTAACAGCTGAAAAATTGCAAAGACTGCGGCTACCGGGACAAGGGAAATCAGCACTTCCTTTATATAGGGCGGCGTGCTCGTCATAAATTCCCACACCACATCCCGCGTAGTTACGACATTTGCCACAGACGAGGAAGAATAACTTGCCTGCGTCGGATTATAGAAAGAACCGAGAATCAACACCGCAAGTACCGGGCCGACACTGGAAAGCGCCACCAGACCGAAACTGTCGCTGGAAGCGTTTCTGTCGCCTCTGACGGAAGCGAGGCCGACACCCATCGCCATAATGAACGGTACAGTCATCGGGCCCGTCGTCACACCGCCCGAATCAAAAGCAACGGCCAGAAAATCTTTTTCAATAAACAAAGACATTCCTATCAGAATGATATAAAGCACAATCAAAATTGTCGAAAGATTAATCTGAAATAAGATTCTGCAAATCGCCATTGCAAGAAAAATGCCGACCCCGACCGCTACCGTCAGAATCAGGACATAATTCGGAATCGATGGAACCTGCTGCGCAAGCACCTGCAAGTCCGGTTCGGAAATCGTAATAATTGCTCCCATCGAAAATCCAATCAGACAGATTAAAATGAAATTGCGCGTTTTTGATATCTGCACGCCGATACCTTCCCCCAAAGGCGTCATTGCCATCTCTGCGCCGAGCTGAAAAACCCCCATTCCGACAACGAGCATAAGCGCACCGGTTATGAACATAACCATCGTGCCAATCTCCACGGGCACAAGCAATATGCTGATTAGCAGGACAATGCCTGTAATCGGCAGAACCGCTGAAAGCGATTCATAAATTTTTTCTTTCAGTTTTGGATTCAAATCGTATCACCCCTTATATTATACATTCGTATTGTACCATATAATTCCTTGTTAGAATAGCATAATCTCGCGCTAAATTGGTGTTAAATCTGCTCCTCACAGAAGAACAGAAAAGCTTTACAGAAAAAATGATGGTGCGGAACGCCTTCTCTGTGATATACTTTAAACAGCTGTAATTGTGGAAGAATTGCAGAATTTTATGTCAAAGGAAAGAGGGGTTAAGAATGGACCAGATTAAAGAAATCAGGAAACTATGTGAGGAAAAGAATATCCGCATGATAGACTTCAAAATGACGGATATCGACGGACGCTGGCGTCACATCACGATTCCGGTAGAGCGTTTCGGGGAAGATACTTTTACATACGGTATCGGCTTTGACGGCTCCAACTACGGATATGCGCCAATCGAAAAAAGCGATATGGTATTCCTGCCGGACCCGGCTACTGCTTATGTAGACCCTTTTGCGGAAGTGCCGACTCTGACCATGTGCGGAAATGTCTGTACGATTGGAAAAGGAGAAAACAAACCTTTTGACCAGTATCCGAAAAACGTCAGCCTGCGCGCGGTAGAGTATATGAAAGAAATCGGCATTGCGGACAGAATGATTATCGGACCGGAATTTGAATTTTATCTGTTAGACCGCGCACGCTTTGAGGTAACGCCTCGCAGATGCGGCTATTGGGTTGATACAAGACAGGCGGACTGGAACTGCAGTCTCGAAATGCCGGGCAACAACGGCTATGAAGTGCCTGCCAAAGGCGGCTATCATATCTCTGCGCCGCAGGATGTTGGGTACGATTTGCGCAGCCGCATGTGTATGGCGATGGAAGACTGGGGAATCAAAGTGAAATATCACCACCATGAAGTAGGCGGCCCCGGACAGATGGAAATCGAAGTAGAACTGGCGGATATGCCCGCAATGGCCGACAATACGATGATTATCAAGTATATCATCAAAAATATGGCGGCGCAGGACGGAAAAACCGCTACCTTTATGCCCAAGCCCATCTATCAGGAAGCCGGAAGCGGCCTTCATGTGCATATGCTTCTGATGAAAGACGGAAAGCCTCTGTTTTATGATGAAAACGGCTATTCCGGTTTAAGCCGCACGGCTCATTATTTCATCGGCGGACTGTTGAAACATATCGCTTCATTGTGCGCGTTTACCAATCCGTCCACCAATTCCTTCAAACGGCTTGTGCCCGGATATGAGGCACCCGTTACGATTGGCTACGCAACTTCCAACCGCAGCGCAGTCATCCGTATTCCGGCTTATGCCAAATCTCCGGAAGCGAAAAGGTTTGAGCTGCGTAATCCCGATGCAACGGCCAATCCGTATTATGCTTACGCCGCAATCCTGATGGCAGGTCTGGACGGTATTGCAAATCAGATAGACCCGGCAGAAAACGGTTGGGGCCCCTACGATTTCAACCTTTATACATTATCCGAAGAAGAACAGAAAAAAATCAAAGGCCTGCCCAAATCACTGGGCGAAGCACTGGACGCGCTGGAAGCGGACCACGATTATCTGACAAAAGGCGGTGTTTTCCCGCAGCGGCTGATTGACGTATGGGTAGCGCGCAAACGCGCAGAGCTTAAGAAAATGGAACAGATTCCGAATCCTGCGGAATTTAAAGCGTATTATGACTTATAAAAAATCGTCGCCCGGCGGCGACGATTCAGAGAATGCTTCGCATTCTCCTTGAATAGTTTACACTGTCGCAATTTCCTATAGATTAAAAAATCGTCGCCCGGCGGCGACGATTCACACAAAATAAAGTAAAAGAGCGCAGGCTATTTCGTCTGCGCTCTTTTGCAGTCTGTCCGTAAAATGACTTCCCCGCGGCATTCCATCGCGGCGTCTTCCATAATCACTTCATCCACGCTGTCCAGAATGATTCTTCCCGATTTAGGATTTTTAACCGACATGACATTGCCGGCGATATCCGCCTCCACGTCAGAATATTCGAAAGACAGGTCCGTTCCTTCCATCGTGCAGTTAATTAACTTCAGATTTTTACAATAGCAAAACGGCTGCGTCCCGGAAATTTTACAGTCGATTAATGTCAGTCCATCCGAAAACCATCCGAGATATTCGCCTTTTACAAGGCTGTTCTTCACCGTTACATTCGTGCTGTGCCAGAAAGCGTCTTTCGTATCCAGCGTACAGTTCTCGATAACAAGGTTCTCCATATACTGAAAAGAGTATTTTCCCGTCATGGTAACATCCGATAAATTCACATCCCGGCTGTCAAATAAAAGATATTCGGAATTTAGAACACTGTTTTTTATCGTTATGCCTGTGCTCTTCCATCCAAATTCCTGAGAATCGATATCACACCCGTTCAACAGAATATTACGGCATTCCCGGACCGCCTTAATTCCATGCAGTCTGGTCCCCGTAATTTCTCCGTCTTCCGCATACCAGATTGCCGCCCTTGTCAGCGCATCCATCGTCGAATCCTTTAAGGAAAATTTTTTGACATGCCATAATGGATATCGAAGGGAAAAACTGCATTCATCCACTTCAATATTTCGGGATTCCTTCAATACGGATTCACCGTCCGCAGGACCCGCAAAAGTACATTTACTGACCTGACCGTTCTGTAAATGATAAAGAGCGCGCTCTTCATCAAACTGCTTTCCTGTGATGATTTTATCAAAATGATTCATGGCGCCGGTTCTCCTTTTTCCCGGTCAGGCTTTTTCTGCCTCTGCCGGTTTCTTCGAAATAAAATTTTCGTACAAAGTAAAAACTCTCCATATTATAATATGCGCCCGTTATATTTTCAACATATCATTTTACATTTGAGTTTCCCCATTTTTTAAATTCACTACAAGTACAGTTGTCCAAATAAAAATGCAAAAACACTTAATCTTTGTTATAATTGAATCACCACAAAACAACAAAACAAAGGGAGTGTTTTTGCATGATTAATTATAGCAGATTGGGGTATGAAATGAAAAGGGATTTTACAAACTTTTCTTTAAAGATTTCAAAAGGATTGAAACGCCCGCAGGAGAAATTTGTTCATCAGATGATTTATGGCATCCTTGCCGGAAATAAGCTGCATCTGAGCGAGATTGCCCGCGCCCTAAAGGAAAGCATTACCCTTAAAAAAACCATAGACCGGCTTTCAAAAAATCTGCATGCTTTTGATGGTAAGGATTCCGTCATGCACAACTATCTCGGACTCGTCAGGCAGCAGGTGAAA
>CAJTRK010000057.1 GCA_910578475.1 uncultured Lachnospiraceae bacterium
GCATAGGTAACTTCTATTGAAGAAACAAAGGGTAGAATTTACTTTTGCAATTTAGGAGATTTAAAAAGTCTGTCGTCTTTCATTGCCATAAACTTCCATTAACGGTATAATAGAACTATCAGAAAAAGACGGAAAATGGTTCGGAAATTGAATCATTGCGTCGTGAAAAGGAGGTACGCGTATGCAGGAAATGATTAGAATTAGTTCCAAAGCTCACCCCAATATTGAATTAAAGGCAATTCCCGGTCATTTTGTAACGCCGAGTTCTCATATCAATTACTTTCTGGATATGACGACATTAAAAACGCGTCTGAGCGAAGCGTCTCTGACGGCCAAAGAATTGAGCAGACAGATTGAGGCATCCATGATAGTCGATACGATTGTCTGTATCGACGGCTGCGATATTATCGGTGCGTTTTTGGCAGAGGAACTGACGAGAGCCGGCATTTATTCCAGGAATGCACATAAGACAATTTATATTATTACGCCGGAGTATTCTTCCGCCGGACAGATGTTGTTCCGGGATAATTATCTGCAGATGATAAAAGGGAAGAATATATTGCTTCTGTTAGCCAGTGCAACAACGGGAAGAACCGTCACGAAGGCGGTGCAGACGCTTACCTATTACGGCGCTTCCATCAGCGGTATCAGCGCGGTATTCAGCGCGGCAAACAGTGTGATGGGGATTCCGGTTCATGCGCTGTTTACAACCGCAGATGTTCCGGATTACAAGACTTACAGTCCCGAAAGTTGTGCGATGTGTAAAGAGAATAAGCCGATAGACGCATTTGCCAATGCCTTTGGCTATTCAATGATTTAGATTTCGTTTTGACCATGACAGTTTGGCGGGAATCCTTAAGGGTTTCCCGCCAAACTGTCATTTAGGCATTTATCCGTACTTTTCATTTGCAAAGTCAATCAGTTGTTCACATCATTTTTTACAAATCCAAAGTGTCGTGCAACTTTTCTTGCAGTTTCATCGACTGTGCTGTCCGGGGTTCTTTCAATCCAATAATAGTCACTATCCCTGATAGCTGTCCATGTTTTCTCGTTGAGACTTTGTAAGGTTGCATTACATAACGCTTTTGCTTTCTCAACATTGGATGCACTGTTTATAAAATCACGAAAACCCTGATGGTCGGGGCGGCTGCAGTACTCCTCAACTAAATTTGAAGGTTCTTTTATTAAAAAGACTGTCCGGGATGCCTCTGTGAACTTTCCGGCCTCTTCCATTGTCAAATGGCAGTCGCACAATACGGTTTGATTGTGTGAAAGGCGAATCAAATCCAACAGTACAAAATCCAATTGTTCTCTTGTATTGCCAGTCAGCCATTTTTGGTATTCCTCGACAGTACGCCCGAAGAACGCATCCGCATCTTTAAAAACCTTATTCATTGACGGTTGGAAAGCAGGGTTTGAAATGGTTTGATGCGCTGCAAACCGCTCATCGACATCATAAACCAATAAATTGTGCCGTTTAGCCAACTCCCTTGAAATCGTCGTCTTTCCGCCACAGGGTGTTCCGGTCACAAAATAAACGTTTTTTAAGTATTCTTTGATTACATTGTCCTGAAATATCATTACATAATCTCCTTTATTAAATAGTTTATCGTGCATTTTGCCTGTACATAAAACTATTTAACACAGTTCCATGTACTCAGATATTTCTTAATCGCAAGAATGCCACCATATTTTTTACCTCCCAAATTACAAAGCTTTTTTCTACTTTATCATATCGCGCCCGGTTATTCCATCATTATTATAACACCCATCATCATGATAAATTTGTAGTTGCGGCGGTTTCGTAGTACAATAATATAACAGACATTCCCGTGCATGGAAAACTGCTTTTTCCATTCAGCGGCATGGCGGGAATACAAACAAGAAAGGAATTGGATAAATGAAACTGAAACTGGAGAAAAACAAAGGAAGTAAAATCAATGAAGAGATGATAGGGCTGTTCTTTGAGGATATCAACTATGCGGCCGACGGCGGGCTGTATGCGGAGATGTTGGAGAATCGTTCCTTTGCGTTTTATGAATGCTATGGCGATAAAGGAGATTATTATGCGAAGCCGGACCCCGGCTACGGGTGGCGCCCTGCGCAGGAAAATGGCGGGGAAATGCAGTATGTGACGGGCAGCCCGTTGTATCGGGAAAATCCCTGTTATCTGCGTTTTACGGCGGCGGAGCCGGGGCAGGGATTCCAAAATCAGGCGTACAGCGGTATTTTTCTGGAAAAAGGGAAAGAATACCGGGTATCTTTTTATGCAAGACAGAATGCCTATGAAGGAAACTTTCTTGTATCGGTCAAAAAGGATGGAAAAGCGTATGCGGAAGCGGCTGTGGCCTGTCAGAGTGTGCCGAAAAATACCTGGCGGAAATGGATTCGCTATGAATTGACGCTGAGAGCCGAAGAGACGGTGAAGGGAGCAGCTTTTGTTCTTGCGCTGGAGGAAGCGGGAACCGTCGAGTTCGATTTTATTTCCATGATGCCCGCGGACGCGGTGGCGGGCGTTTTCCGAAAAGATTTGTTTGAACGGCTGAAAGAGCTGCACCCCGGCTTTTTACGATTCCCGGGAGGCTGTATCGTGGAAGGGAATACGATGGAGAACCGTTATCGCTGGAAAGAAAGCGTCGGCATGCCGGAACGGCGGAAGGCCAATTTCAGCAGATGGTCGCTGCATGGCACGAATGCGGAAAACGGGTGGCATACCGAGTATGCCCACTATAATCAGACGCTTGGCATCGGGTTTTACGAGTATTTCCTGCTCTGTGAGCTGATAGGGGCAAAGCCGCTGCCCGTGCTGAATGTGGGGCTTGCCTGTCAGTATCAGTCCTATGAACTGGTAGAAACAGATGCGCCGGAATTTCAGGAATTTATACAGGATGCGTTGGATTTAATCGAGTTTGCGAACGGCGCGCCGGAAACGGCATGGGGCGCTCTGCGTGCGCAGATGGGCCATCCGGACCCGTTTGGACTGGAAATGGTCGGTATCGGAAACGAACAGTGGGAAACGGAACGGGTCGATTTTTTTGCGCGTTATCGTCTTTTTGAAGGGGCAATACATGAAAAATACCCGGAAATCCGGCTGATTGGTTCCGCCGGACCGGATATCACATCGGAGCGTTACCGGAATGCCTGGGAATTTTATCATGAAGCGGCAGCGGGAAATCCGAATTTCTGTTATGCGGTGGACGAACATTATTATGTGAAGCCGGAATGGTTTTATGAACATGTGGATTTTTATGACGATTATTCCCGGGATGTTAAAGTCTTCGCCGGAGAATATGCAGCGCATCCGGACTGCGGCATGAATAATCCGGGCGCAAATACGCTTGCGGGCGCGCTTGCGGAGGCGGCTTTCCTGACAGGAATCGAAAAAAATGCGGATGTGGTGGTGTTGGCTTCTTATGCGCCTCTTTTTGCAAGAATCGGTTATGCCCAGTGGTCGCCCGACATGATTTGGTTCGACGAGACGGACACATATCCGACGGCCAGCTATTATGTGCAGAAAATGTACGGCGAGAACATGGGAACCGTGTTGATTCCCATGCACGGACAGGAAAAGGAGCTGCGCAGGGAGAATATTTATGTAAACCTTTCTTTGGATGAAAGGACGGAGGAATACATACTGAAAGCGGTCAATGCGTCGAAAGAGACAAAGACGCTGGA
The DNA here is from genome assembly GCA_910578475.1 of uncultured Lachnospiraceae bacterium. GTDB lineage: Bacteria > Bacillota > Clostridia > Lachnospirales > Lachnospiraceae > UBA3282. Next base: position 3,676 of record CAJTRK010000057.1, read on the forward strand.
ACTGTTGGATTGGAACGATGAGCCGCTCCGGGGCAAAGCCATTCTGAAAGAACTGCAGAGGGAGCCGGAGAATGACAGCGTCGATGGAACGGAAAGGAGAAGGAGCAGACCGGAGGCCGTTCTTTACGGAGAACGAAGCGAAGAACTGAACGGGGTATTGACGCTTGCTCCGGAAAGCTTTGTGGCGCTGCGGATAAAAGTGTGATTGTTTGTGTCGTCCGATTTCATTTATTAATTTGACATACCCGGAAAGCGGGCATATAATTTGACTGGTAATTGCATAAAAGAGCAGAGCATCGGGAAAGTATGGAAAGGAATATATTTATGTTTCAGTGGATGAACCGAAAAGAAAACGCTAAATATATCATTTGTTTCCGCCCGCTGTACGGTGCGGCAGTCGGTATCGTGATATGTATTTTTCAGATACTCTGCCAACGATTCGATTTCGGGCAGACTTGTTTTGCGCTCATTGGAGCGGCGATACCGGTTTTGATGAGCGGAGGCGTCTATCTGTCGGGGTTTATGAATACATCGCAAAAACTGGCGGACAGATTGACTGCCAAAGCCGGTGAAAAAGCTTCGGGACATATCGGTACGCATGCGTTCCTTGCGGCGATGACTTTTTATCTGATGTATGCGGGAGGGCTTTCGCTCATCCGAAAAGATATTCAGCTTGCGCTTCTCGGCCTCGGCTATGTGATTTCAGGCGCGTTGTACAGTATGGCGATTGTATGGTTTCCTGCGGCGGAAAGTGAGACGGAGAAGGAAAAGGACGGAGGCCGTCCGGTTTTTTCTCCGGCGCTGAAACGGGCGCTGCGGATGATTCTTAGCGTAATTTTAGCGTTGTGCTTCTGTACTTGTGTGATAATCGAGCCTATAATGGGCATGTTGGAGGCGTTGCTTTGTATGTGGATATGGACATACTATTATTATATGTCCAAAAAGGCATTCGGCGGCATCACGAAAGAATCGGCGGGATATTTCCTCATATTGTGTGAACTCGCGACAGCGTTGTTTGTCGGAATGTTTGGAAAGGCGTTTTTATGATTGGAAATAAACTTGTCTTAGGGATTCTGGCGCATGTTGACGCCGGAAAAACGACTCTGGCGGAAAACATATTATATCAAAGCGGCAGCATCAGAAAAGCGGGAAGAGTGGACCACAGAGATACATTTCTGGACACGGATGTGCAGGAACGGATGCGGGGAATTACCATTTTCAGCAAGCAGGCGGAATTTTCATGGAAAGGCATGGACGTAACGCTGCTTGATACGCCCGGTCATGTGGATTTTTCGGCGGAGATGGAGCGGACCTTGCAGGTAATTGATTATGCGCTGCTTATCATAAGCGGCGCGGACGGGGTGCAGGGACATGTCATGACGCTCTGGAATCTGCTTATGCGTTACCGGATTCCGGTCTTTCTTTTTGTCAATAAAATGGACCAGCCGTGGACGGATAAAGAACGGCTGATGCGGGAATTACAGGAGCGGCTCGGCAGCCAGTGCGTTGATTTTACGGCGCAGGCGGTCTGTGAAGAACAGTCAGGAAAAGGGCATGTGGATTATGAGAGGTTTCTGGAAAATATTGCCGTATGTGATGAACTGCTTCTGGAAAAATATCTGGAGCAGGGGAGCATTGCCGACGAGGAAATTACGGCATTGATTGCGGACAGAAAGGTCTTTCCCTGTTATTTTGGCTCCGCATTGAAAGGCGATGGCGTCGGGAAACTTCTGGATGGTGTGGAGAAGTTTGCCCGCAGGCGGGAATACCCGGACAGTTTCGGCGCACGGGTTTATAAAATCGGAAGAGACAGCGCGGGCAATCGTCTGACTTACTTAAAAATAACAGGCGGCAGTTTACAGGTAAAGCAGTCCCTGAAAAGTAAAGCGGGAGACTGGGAAGAAAAGGCTGACCAGATTCGTATCTATTCCGGTACGAAGCATACGCTCGTAAAGGAAGCACCGGCAGGAACGGTTTGTGCAGTAACCGGACTTAGCCGGACTTTTTCGGGAGAAGGGCTTGGAGCGGAGCAGGGAAGCGTCGTTCCGCTGCTCGTGCCTGTTATGACATACCGGGTCGTTCTGCCGCCTGAAAGCGACGTTCACATGATATACCAAAAGTTATGTCAACTTGAAGAAGAGGAGCCGCAGCTTCACGTCGTCTGGAAAGAACAGCTTGGTGAGATGCACATACAGCTGATGGGCGAAGTGCAGATAGAGATATTGAAAAAGCTCATGGAGGAGCGTTTCGGCATTCTTGTCGAATTTGATGAAGGCAGCATCCTTTATAAAGAAACGATTCAAACGACTGTCGAGGGCGTTGGACATTATGAACCGCTGCGGCATTATGCGGAAGTGCATCTGTTGATGGAGCCGGGCGAAGCAGGCAGCGGACTCGTTTTCGATACAGACTGCAGCGAGGATATTCTGGCTAAGAACTGGCAGCGTCTGATTCTGACACATCTGGAAGAAAAAGAGCATCCGGGGATTCTGACGGGCGCTCCGATTACGGATATGAAGATTACGCTTGCCGCGGGCCGGGCACATTTAAAGCATACCGAAGGCGGCGATTTCCGGCAGGCCACTTACCGGGCGGTTCGACATGGGCTTCATCGGGCGGAATGTGTTTTGCTGGAACCGGTTTATGAGTTTCGGCTGGAGCTGCCGTCCGCGATGATAGGGCGGGCCATGACGGATGTGCAGGCGATGAGCGGGCGTTTTGACGCGCCCTTGACGGAGGGGGATGTTTCCGTGCTTACGGGAACGGCTCCGGTTGCCGGCATGCAGGGCTATCAGGCGGAACTTACCGCATATTCCGGTGGGAGCGGCAGGCTTTTCTGCAGTCTGAAAGGATACGAGCCGTGTCATAATGCGGAGGAAGTCATCGCGCAAATCGGATACGAGGCCGGGAGGGATTTGGATAATCCGGCATCTTCCGTATTTTGTGCGCATGGAGCGGGATTTCTCGTGGAATGGCAGGATGTGGAGCGTTATATGCACTTGGAAAGCTGTCTGGAGGAAAGAAGCAGTTCGGAACGGGGCGGCTTGTCTGGCGAGAGAAATACTTCGGGGCATTTGCTCAGCGGGCAGCAGGCCGGTACGGAAAGCAGGGCGGGCGGTCAGTCGGCCAGTGAGCGCGGTGCGGGCGGATATGCCGCTCATCTTGCCGGAGAAAAAGAACTGGCGGAGATTTTTCAGCGGACTTACGGAAGCGGAAAAACGGCGGAAGAACGCGCCGGCCGCGGAAGAGACAAACAGGACGGCAGTCTGGACGCCCGCCGGAAATGGAACGGCGCGAAGACCATCATTGCGGGGAAATCCGGTGATTCCGGCGAATCGCAGAAATCCGGCAGGACGCCGTCGCATGGAGGCATGCACAGGACCGCCGCCGGACGGGACGGAGAAGAATATCTGCTCGTGGACGGATATAATATTCTTTTTGCCTGGGAAGAGCTGAAGGAGCTGGCGAAGGTCAGTCTGGACGGCGCAAGAGGAAAGCTGATGGACATTCTGAGCAATTATCAGGGATATCGGAAAATGACGCTGATATTGGTTTTCGATGCGTATAAGGTAAAAGGCAGTCCGGGGAGCATCTTTTCTTACCATAATATTCATGTGGTCTATACGAAGGAAGCGGAAACAGCCGACCAGTATATTGAAAAAGTGACGCATGAAATCGCGCGAAATCATCGGGTGAGCGTGGCTACTTCAGACGGCCTGGAACAGCTCATTATTATGGGGCAGGGCGCAAGGCGGCTTTCGGCAAGGGATTTGAAAGAAGATATTATGTCAACCAACGAAGAGCTGAGAGAGCTGTTCATGAAGAATCCGATAGCGGAAAAACAGTATTTATTCGATTCGCTTTCGTCGGAACTGGCGGAGCACATGGAGAATGTCAGACTGGGGAAAAAGGAGTTTTGACCATGTTTTTATTATATTTTTTACTCTGGGTCATTTTTAACGGAAATTTCACATTGGAAATTGCGTTGTTCGGCGTGGTTATCGCAACGGCTGTTTTCGCGTTTACATGCAGATTCGCGGATTACAGCATCGAAAAAGAAAAACTGCTTTTCAAAAATCTGTTTCGCATCATTCGGTATGTCGTGGTGTTGGTCATTGAAATCGTAAAGGCAAATTTTGCGGTGGTGCGTCTGATTTTGTCACAGGAGGAAGAAATCGAACCGGCGCTCGTGACCTTTCGTTCAGATTTAAAGACGGCGGCGGGGCGTTCGGCGCTGGCCAATGCCATAACGCTGACGCCGGGAACCATCACGGTGCAGCTGGAAGACGATGTCTATACGGTACATTGTCTGGATGAATCACTTGCCGAGGGCATAAAGGAATCTGTTTTTGTAAAGCGTATGGAAGAAATCGAGAGAGGGGGACGCTGAGCCATGGGAAAAGGTGTACCGGGACTGGACCAGGCGTATCATATACTGTTTACCGTCGTCCTGACAGTCCTGGCGGTTATGATTATCCTGTGCCTGATTCGGGCCATTATCGGGCCGCGCATCGCGGACAGAATCGTTGCGACAAATATGATGGGAACGATTGTGATGGTCATCATTGCCATACTTGCCATTATGCTGAAAGAAGGATATCTGGTGGATATCTGCATCATATACGCGATGATAAGTTTTCTTGCGGTCATCGTGCTGACAAAGGTCTATATGGGCGTATATCAGGAAAAGAAGGAGGAAGAAGACGATGGCGGTCATTGAATGGATTCGTTTTTTGTTCGGTGCGTTGTTTCTGCTCTGCGGTCTTCTCATTTTTCTGATTGAGATGGTCGGCGTGTTCCGTTTCCGCTATGTGATGAACAGAATGCACGCCGCCGCGATGGGAGATACGCTCGGCATTGCGAGCTCGTTGATTGGACTGATACTTTTCAGCGGACTGAATTTTACATCTTTAAAATTGTTCTGCATCATTGTTTTTCTGTGGTTTTCCTCTCCGACCTCGTCCCATCTGATAGCGCGGCTGGAGGTTGTGACGGATGAAAAAAAGGAGAAGCATTATACCGTTATGAATCTGGATAAGCCGGAGGAGCGGCAAAAAGAAGACGCCAAATCAGGAAACACCGAAGCAGGAAGCGCCGGCGGGGAATAGGAGAGGAGGTCATCCGTATGCAGGTTTTTACGAATATTTTACTGATTTTTCTGATTATCTGTGCCGTTGCGGCCAGTCTGTCCAAAAATCTGTTGAATACGATCCTGATTTTCATGTCGTACAGTCTGGTGATGTCCATCATCTGGATTTTGCTGGAGTCTCCTGACCTGGCGATTACGGAAGCGGCGGTCGGGGCCGGCGTGACAAGTGTATTGTTCTTCGTCACGCTGAAAAAAATTCATGCTATTATGAAGGCCGACAAGAAGGAGGAAAAAGGGCATGAGCAGAAAAATACCGAGACATGAGTATGAAAAGACGCTTTCTTTCCGACTGAAACAGTGGTTTGAAGGAACAAAAGACCCTTTTTTAAATACGGTGGAAATGAAACCGCAGACAGAAAGACAGAAAGATGAGGATATTGACTGGAAGCGGAAGCGGGAGAAAAGACAGCGGATTGAAGCAATTTATGACCTTGCGCATAACTGGGAAATCAGGAGCTTTCAGAAATTTTATAAAGTGTTCAGCGGCCTGTTCTGCCTTTTTCTGGTGGCAATGCTGCTGATTGCGGTCTCTTATCTGCCATCCTACGGTCATCCGGAAAACCCGGCGAACAATGAAGTCGCCAGGCGCTATATCGAAAGCGGTCTGGAAGAAACGGGAGCGGTGAATATCGTGACGGGCATGATTCTGGACTACCGGGCATTTGACACGTTGGGAGAGTCACATGTATTGTTTATTGCCACCTGCACGGTGTTGATTCTGCTGCGCAAAGATAAAAAGAAAGATGACAACGGCAAAGATGTGGAAGAAAGCGACCGTATTTATGAGCCGAAAAACGACGTCATTTTACAGACTGCCGCGAGGGTGCTTGTGCCGCCCATTATTATTTTCGGCATTTATGTGATTTTGGGCGGACATCTCGGCCCGGGCGGCGGTTTTTCCGGCGGTGCGATTATCGGCGCAGGGCTGATTCTGTATCTGAACGCGTTCGGATTCAGGAAGACGGAGCGGTTTTTTACCGGAAAAACGTACAAGATACTCAGCGTCAGCGCGCTCGGCTGTTACTGTCTTGCAAAGAGCTATTCTTTTTATACGGGTGCGAACCATATCGAAAGTGTGATTCCGCTCGGAACGCCGGGAGCGATTTTGAGCAGCGGGCTGATACTCGTGCTGAATATCTGTGTCGGCATCGTAGTTGCGGGAACGATGTATACGTTTTATGTCATGTTCCGAAAAGGAGGCTATTGAAATGGATTTTGCCAATTTTCTGACGAATTACGAGGAAGCCGTGTCAATGATACTTTTCGGCATCGGGTTTTCCAATCTTCTGATGCAGAAAAATCTGATAAAGAAAATCGTCGGCATGAATATCATGGACACTTCGGTGTATCTGTTCCTTGCTTTAAAAGGCTATATTGCGGGGCATAAAGCGCCGATTGTAACGGATGGCATCCGCAGCGCGGAAGCTTATATCAATCCGATTCCGAGCGGCCTTGTGCTGACTGGGATTGTTGTTTCCGTTTCCGTGACCGCCTTGATGCTGGCGTTGACGATTCGTTTGTATAACCGATATCATACGCTGGATTTGGATGAGATATCCACACAGTTGAAGAAGGAGGGATTATAATGGCTTTCGTGCAGAATTTTCCCTTTATTTCGATTCTGCTTTCCTTATTTGCCGGTCCCATATCTTCTGTTTTGAACGGAAAATCGGCGAAACGTCTGAATCTGCTCGTCATTACGGTTATCGGCGGAATGTCGGCCGCAGTTCTTGCCTTTGTGCTCAGGACGGGACAGGAATACGTCTATACGATGGGACATTTTCCGGCGCCCTGGGGAAATGAAATCCGCGTCGGGATTCTGGAAGCGGCGATGGCGCTGTTTTTCTGTATCATTATGTTTTTGTGCGTCATCGGCGGCGCGCTGGAGCGGGAACTGGAAATCGAAGAGACGAAACAGAACCTGTACTATATTATGGTGAATCTGCTGTTGTGTTCTCTGCTCGCACTGATTTATACGAACGATTTGTTCACGGCTTATGTTTTCGTGGAAATCAATACTATTTCCGCCTGCGGTCTGATTATGATACGGCAGACGGGAAGAACCTTCGAGGCTGCCGTCCGCTATATGATTATGAGTCTGTTGGGCTCCGGTCTGCTGCTGCTCGGCATCTGTTTTTTATACAGCCTGACGGGGCATCTTTTGATGAGCAATATCAAAGAGCAGGCGGCGTTTTTGCAGGCATCGGGAGAATATCATGTTCCGCTTCTCGTCGCTATCTGTCTGATGTCGGTGGGAATCGCCATTAAGAGCGCACTTTATCCTTTTCATACATGGCTGCCGGACGCCTACGGATATTCTACATTGTCCTCCGCGGCGATTCTGTCTTCGCTGGTCTCGAAGGGATATATCTTTCTGCTGGTCAAAATCTTTTACCGGGTCATCGGCTTTGACATTATCCGGGAAAGCAAGGTTATCAACGTGCTGTTTGTGTTCGGCGTCGCGGGAATGATTATGGGCTCCGTTAATGCCATCAGGGAAAATGATATCAACCGGATGATTGCTTATTCTTCGGTGGCGCAGATTGGTTATATCTACATGGGATTCGGTCTGGGAACGACTTCAGGCATGATTGCGAGCATTTATCATATCGTTTCCCATGCGGCGACCAAATCGCTGCTTTTTGTGGCGGCTTCGGGCATTACGGATGCTTCGGCCAAAAGCAAGAATTTCTTTGACCTGACCGGGGCGGGGTATCGGAATAAACTGGCCGGCGTCGCCTTTACGGCAGGTTCGCTTTCAATGGTCGGTTTTCCGATGTTTTCCGGGTTCATTTCCAAACTGCTTTTTGCTCAGGCGGCGATGGAGAACCGGCATAAAATCATGATTACGATGATTGCGCTCGCCATCAGCGTTATTTTGAATGCGGTGTACTTTATGAAGACGGTCATCCGGATTTATACGCCGGAAAAGAAACGTGTTGTGATAGACAAAGGATTTGAGGAAATCAGTTTTTGGGAACAGCCCGCCAAAAGCTTTGCGCTCGTGTGTTTCATTGCGCTGAATGTATTCCTCGGGCTGTTTTCCGAGCCTGTTATCGGGCTGATAGAACGCGGGCTGATGATGTTTGCTTAGTGTGAAGAGAAGTTCTAATGCTCACAGCAAAGGCTGTTTCGCCAAGAACCTCGAAGTCTGCAAAGCTGCGACATGGAGGTTAGTGTGAAAAATAAATTTTTCACACGCGAATTTGTGC
>CAJTRK010000058.1 GCA_910578475.1 uncultured Lachnospiraceae bacterium
GAACCTTTTGCCATAATCCGTTCTCCTTTCGATAACGGGCAATCGGAACTGATGAAATGCTTTCTGCGTTTAAGTATCTTACGGACAAGTCCGTAAGCCAATTCGTTGCTCACCAAGAGTAAGTAAACTCCCTCTGGCTCGCTTGCACTCATTATATCATGACTCCGATTGCTTTACTATACCGATTCAGATTCTTCCCCCGATACTTGAACGGATAAAAAATCCTCTAAAGAAAACTGCGGATTATCAGCAGCAAAAGACAGTTAGAATCAAAGACCGCGGGGTGAGATAGACTTTCGGTCTTTACCAAATTATATATCAACTTAATGATAAATACCAAAGAATGTGGTATTATAGATGAGAAGTTAGTAGTTTAGAGAGTTTTATTTGGAATATATGATAAAAGCGTTATTTTTTGATTTTTATGGCACAATTGTGCATGAAGACGGCGTTATAATTGATGAAATTACAACTATTATCAGCAATACTGAAAATGGTGCGAATAAATTAATCATTGGCAGCTATTGGTGGAAAGTATTTCAAGAATTGTGTATGAATTCTTTTGGTAATAATTTTAAAACCCAAAAAGAATTGGAAATAGAATCACTTGAAATGACATTAGAAAAATTTGAATCTAATGCCAGTGCTAATGAATTGAGTCAAAAAATGTTTAAACATTGGAGAAAGCCTCCCATATTCGAAGATGCTGCAAATTTTTTGAAATCATGTGATCTTCCGTATTATATAGTGTCTAACATAGATACCGATGATGTTGTGGCTGCAATCCAGTATCACGGTTTAGCTCCTATTAAGATATTCACGAATGAAGATGCGAAGTCGTATAAACCTCACACAGAATTATTTGAAATGGCTTTGAAAGAAACCAATTTGAATCCACAAGAGGTAGTGCATATTGGTGATTCCTTTATTCAATGGGTATAGTTCGGGATATCTATTATTTTGATAATGGCAAATTAATAAAATTATAGACTGTGTAGACGAAAGGTTAAAATGTGAATGTCATGGAAGGAAAGTTAAGGAATATGACAGCCCTATATCTGCTTAGAAGAGAGAATGTACTGCTTCTTTACAGACAGGGTGGCAGAGTCGTGAACGATGTTTGGATAGGTTCGGCAGGCGGTCATTTTGAAAACAATGAATTGAATGATGCAGAGGCGTGTATGTTAAGAGAACTCTATGAGGAACTTCATTTGACATTTGAAGATATTGAAAATACGGCGCTGCGATATGTTACATTGAGAAGAACAAAGGAGGAAATCAGGCAGAATTATTATTTTTTTGCCAATCTAAAAGAACATGTAGATGATAATCTGGCTTCTAATGAAGGCATATGCAAATGGTTTTCGCTTAATGAAACATCTTCATTAGAAATGCCGTTTACAGCAAAATATGTCATGGATCACTTTTGCACATACGGGCGGTATACGGATAAAATATATGTGGGTATTGCAGAAATAGATGGGGTAAAATTCTTGGATTTGCCGTATACAGAAAATAAAAAATTATAATGGTAACAGATCGGAATGAATTAACAATGCAGACGGAGAAATGGCAAAATGACAGAGGTGAAATTTTATGACAATATGGACGATGAACTGCTAAAATTTGCTGTGATAATAACTAAAGCCCAAAATAAATATGTCTTTTGTAAACACAAGGACAGGGACACATGGGAAATTCCCGGAGGTCATCGGGAGCAGGGGGAAAATATTATGGACACGGCAAAAAGAGAATTATACGAGGAAACAGGGGCTTTGGAATTTGATATAGAGCTTGTCTGTGTATATTCTGTTACAGCGCCAGATAATTTTGATGGCAGCGAATCTTTTGGAATGCTATTCTTTGCCGATGTAAAATGTTTTGAATCAGTTACATAGTGAAATTGAAAAAATCGCCATGATGGGCGGATTGCCAGAAAGATTGACATATCCCAATATTCAACCCCATTTGATGGAAGAAGCAAAGAAACGAGGTTATTTATAAAACGGAAGGAATTGCTTATGGGGAAAACTAAGTGTTGACGGAACACAATCCCGATTTGTCGCTTTGTTAATTACTCTGTATTTCCGCTTCAATCCCCTTAATCACTGTTACCTATAAATCCTTTGCGCCAATCAAACTTTCTTATTTGCATTTCGGGCAGAGGGTTCTATTTTAACAGCGATTGATGCGTCTCTTACGTCGATTATATCAGGAACAATTGTTGCGGCCGCTGTCATAAATGAATTCATTGCCGTTCTTACTGCGAAATTCGCTTTCAAATGGGCTGAAGAAATCAGGAAATAATCAGCTTTCTCCAAAATAGTCTAACATCTGCTGATTCAGATTCTCTTTGATTCTCCGCCAGTTTGGGCAAAAGCGGTCCATATATTCACAAAATCTCTCATTGCGTTTCTGGAAATTGCAAACCTGCGTACAGAATCATCGGCGGCTGTATGGGGAACGGTAATCTGCATTCTCCCGTCCGGCGGTAAAACACGAATATACATATTTTTAATGAATTTCTTCGTTACCAAAACAGAAATACCGCTCGCTGTGATTGATAGAACCGCCTCATATATCTTTTCCGCCATCTCAGCGTCTCCGTTCAGATAATCGTAAAATGCGCGTTTTGCTGCTTTATTGAAAACTTCACAGGCATCATCCAGAATATCATCGCCGCCGGCACATCTGCAATATCAATAATGCCTTTCGGTTCGCTGCTAACCGACTGATTATCATATCATTCGTCACAGCAGCCCTCTAAGCTCCTCATGCACCTTCCCGTTCGTCGCGACGACGCTTCCTCTTTTCAGGAAATTCAGCGGCTCGCCCGCATAATTTGTTACCTGTCCCCCGGCTTCCATAACCAACAGCATGCCGGCAGCGAAATCCCATGGGCTGAGCAGCGTCTCGAAAAATCCACCGGTACGGCCGCAGGCTACATTCGCCAAATCCAACGCTGCCGAACCGGTTCTGCGAATGTCCTGACTTTTGTCAAAAACTCTCTTGAATCGTTTGAAGTTTTCTTCCGTTAATTCTCTGTCATAGGGTGATGTGCCGATAGTCACAATGGTCTCGCTCAACGCTTCCGCGTCGGACACGGAAATCGGCATCCCGTTCAGAAAACTGCCTTTTCCCTTCTGCGCATGATAAACGTCCTCACGGAAAGGGTCATAGACAATCCCCATCGTGATTTCTCCCTTTTCGTATAATGCCAGCGACACAACGCTGTGCTGATAGTCGTGAATGAGATTCGTTGTACCATCTATCGGGTCCAGAATCCAGTAAGTGTCTCCGCTCATCTCATGCAGTCCTTCCTCTTCCCCCAAAAACTGAATCTCCGGGGCCTGCCGCCCCAGTTCCCGGGCTAAAAAGTTCTGGATATCGGTATCAACCTGCGTCACATAGTCCGCCGGGCCTTTCACTTTGATATGATTGGCTCTTTCTCTGTTTTCCACAAAAGTTTTCGTTCTTTTTACCAGTGCGATGATTTCCTGCAGTTCCATGTTTATGACCATGCTCCTTTCCAAAAATTCATAATAGTATTTCTTCCGCCGCCTGACCATAACCTGATTATACAGTTTCCTTTTTCGTATATCAAATACTTTTCCTGATTCCACACTTTTTCAGGCATTCTTCTTCGACAATGCCGCCAGTCTTCCATACACGCCGCCCCTGGCCACCAGCTCGTCATGCCTTCCTTCTTCGCAAATTTTTCCTCCCTCGATAACATAAATCCTATCCGCCTTTTCGATGGTGGAAAGCCGGTGCGCCACAACAAGCGTCGTGCGGCCGCCCATAAGGTCTTCAATGCCTTTCTGAACAAGCTGTTCGCTCTCCGAGTCCAATGCCGACGTCGCTTCATCCAACAGCAAAATGGGGGCATTCCTGATAAAGGCGCGGGCAATCGCGATTCGCTGGCGTTGTCCGCCGGACAGACTTTCCCCCCGTTCTCCGACCATCGTATCATATCCGTCCGGGAAGGACATGATGAACTCATGGGCATAGGCTCTTCTGGCAGCTTCCATGACTTCCTCGTCACTGGCTCCGAGCCTGCCGTACCGTATATTTTCTTTGATGCTTGTAGTAAAAAGGTAAGCGTCCTGCGGGACATAAGCGATGTTTTTCCGTAACTTTTCAGGTGTATAATCGAATATCGCTTTCCCAAGTACGCCGATGACGCCGCTGTCGGGCCGGTAAAAACCAAGCAGCAGTTTCACAATGGTGCTTTTTCCGCCGCCGCTTTCCCCGACAAGCGCGGCCGTTTTTCCTTTTTCCACCACAATATTCACGCCGTCCAGCACTTTTTCCGAACGGTCATAAGAGAAAATCACATCGTTTATGACAATGCCGCTTTCTTTATCGAAGAATCTCCTTTTCCTTTCCGCATCATCAATATGCACAGGCTCCGGTTGGATATGCACAGGCTCTGACTGAATCCGGGCAGGCTCCGTCCGGATATCGACAAGCTCCGGTTGGAGCGGCTCATCCAGTATCTCAAACACTCTGTCCGAAAGGACAAGTGAGTCTATCAGACATCCCCATGCGCTTCCGATATTACTCAGGAAAAATGTTACCATCCCCTGTAAACTGAGAATTGCCACGACCGTGCCGAAATCCACAAGCCCTGCAAAGGACATAAAAACACCAATCAGCAGAATAACGATATTACACAAAAAGCCGAAGGTCCATTCTACCGCCATCACATCGGACATTCTGCGGAATCGCTTCATTGTGCTCACGGACATCTTTTCATTCATATCGGCATATTTTTCCACCATGCCGCGCGCTCCCGAAAACATTTTGATAACGTCAATGCCTGCCAGAATATCGGTCAGACACACCGTGCAGGAAGTAAAAAATTTCTGTATCGTGACTGCCATGCCGCGAAGCGGACCGGAAAGAACCATATTTATTTTCACCGACACCAGACTGAGCACAAGCACCATCAGTCCTATTCTGAAATCCAACGTCAAAATGATAATAATTGCGGCTGCGCCCATGATGATAGGATTAATGACTCTGGAATGCCTGTTTGCGAGGGAATTTTTGATATCTTCTACATGAAAACACAACTTTTGTATAGAGTCCGCCGAATGATGTCTCTCGAAATAGGACAGCGGCAGGCGGAATAAATGCCCCATTACCCGCAGACGAAGTCTTGCCATAATCTGTCGAATCTGATACATATAAATATAAGTAACCAGAATCCTGACCATGCTGACGGCCAGAAAAACCGCCGCCAGGCGGAGCGCCTCATAAAACAGCCGCATGTCCGAAGCCGTCACCGCATTGATAATCTTTTGATAAAAAAGTGCATTTGCCGCGCTTATGAGCACTTCTATACAGGGAATCAGCAACAGACACCACCAATATAAACCGGCTTTTTCAAATAGTGAAAGATACTTTTTTAAATGCGTCATTGTAATTTTTTCCTGTTTCATTTCTACTGCCACGCCTTTCTTCCGGTCTTCAAAAATTCTTTTTTTCCGCAAGAACCGAATTGACGGAATACAGTTTCGGATAAACGCTTCCATGCTCCATCAACTCTTCATGAGTTCCGCCTTCGACCACTTTTCCATGCTCTACGACAACAATATAGTCCGCGTTCTTTATCGTGGACAGTCTGTGGGCGACCACAAATGTCGTCCGTCCCTTCGTCAGTTCGTCAAGCGCTTTCTGCACATCGGTCTCCGCCTGTACGTCGAGCGCCGATGTGGCTTCGTCCAAAAGCAGAATCGGCGCGTCTTTCAAAATCGCCCGCGCGATGGCAATGCGCTGTATCTGCCCTCCCGAAAGACGGGCGCCCCGTTCGCCCGCCAATGTATCATATTTTTCCGGAAATTCTTCTATAAAACCGGCGGCATTGGCCGCTTCGGCCGCTCTGTGAACTTCCGCTTCATCCGCCCCGTGCCGTCCCATTGCTATGTTTTCTCCCACAGAAACCGGGAACAGATAGGAATGTTGTGACACATAGGAAATTCGGGAACGCATCGCTTCCAGATTCCATTCCTCAAGCGCAACGCCCTCGATTAAAATCTTTCCTGTCTGCGGCCGGTAAAAGCCACATGCAAGCCGGAGCAGCGTACTTTTTCCGCCTCCGCTCGCACCGACTACCGCAACCGTCTTTCCCCGGGGGACTTTCAGGCTGATACCATCCAGTACCGGAACGCCTTCTTCATAAGCAAAGGACACATCCTGAAATTCAATAGCGGGAGCTTCTTCCTTTCCGGTCTCTTCCGTACCCGTCGGTTCCACCGGCGTATTCAGCAGTTCAAACACTCTTTCTGCTGCCGCCAGCGCCACTTTACTGTTAAAAATGCGGCTTGCCATATCGTTTACGACTTCTATCATTTGCGGTAAAAGAGAAAAGAAAGCTACAAGCGCACCGATTGTCATCCTTCCCTGAAGGCAGAACCACCCGCCGGCAGCAAGACAGAAAATGGAGGAAAGCGTCCCGGAAAGAATAAAAAATACCCGCCCTTTATATTGATTTTGGTCATTATAAACCGCCATATCCGTCATTTTCCATACGCTGCTGCGATAATCTGCCAAAAGCGTTTCCTGAAGAGAATAGCCTTTGACAATCTCCATGCCGCCTATCATATCCGCCGAATCGCTGATGACCTCCGCGGAATACCGCATATACGCCCAGGAGCCGGCCTTGAATTTCGTCGTCAGCGATGCGCCGAAAGGCAGGCAGATAAGCGTAGGAACGATAGAAATCAGAAACAACGCCGGATTGAGATACAACAGATACACAAAATAGAAAACAAGCAAAAAAGGATTCCTGATGATAAAAATCAAATCATCCTGTACAAAACTGCTGACTCTGTTCACATCATCGCTCAGCCTTGACAAAATATCCCCCGAACGGTTTTTTGACAAAAATTCTTCGGTCATACAGGCAATGTGCGCCACCGCATCATCTTTTATTTCTCTCAGCATCTTCGTCGCGACGCTCCCGGAAGCATACCGTGTAATCCATGCCGAACCGGCTCCCGCAGCCAGAATGCCGGCGCACATCAGAATTATGCGCCCGATATCTGTCAGTTTTCCCGCTTCCAGTCCGTCCACGACACGCTTTAAAAGCTCCGAACCCGCAACGCTGCAGACAGCGCACATCGCCCCGGCGGACAGCGCAAGAGCTATAAATTTTATATGTTTTCTGATATATCTGATAATCAGCGTGAGAACTTCTTTCTCCGTTTTCATGTTAATAACCATGCCTTTCCATAGCCTGCGAATTTGGACCTCAGGCACAAATTCTCGCGTGAAAATTTATTTTTCACACAATCCTCCATGCCTTCCGAAACTGCAGCGGGGATATTCCGGTAATTCTTTTAAAACAGTCACTAAAATAAGTATTGCTGGAAAATCCCGCTTTTTCTGCGATTTCCGCCATGCTATCGTCGGTGTTGGCCAATAATTTCTGTGCATACAGAATCTTTTCATTCAATATAAAAATCGAATATGGCGTATACAGATGAGTGATAAAAAGTTTGGACAAATAGGAAGTCGAAATATGTACATACCCGGCGGTTTCCCGTAAAGACGGGCTGTCTGCCAGATGTTCCTTCATATATGCAATCGCTTCATATAGTTTATCCGGCATTTTTTCATTATTTATCATTTTCTGTGGCATCACAATCCCCCCTCATATACTGCAAAACAATCCTTTCTCAGGCTCCATCCCAGGAGATTTTTCCCCGGCTCCAGACCCTTGCCCCTTTGTGTCCGTTATCAGCCTCTATCCGCCCGATGCACCAGCATTCCGAAAACCGCCCGATGATTTCCATCGCCTCTTTCCGGCGCTTCTCAGGCACGGCCACTATCATGCCGATTCCCATATTGAAATGATAGGTAAACACTTTCTCCCCAATCATATCCTGTTCGAACAGGAAACGGTACAAAGGCAGCACCGGAACGGCGGACAGGTCAATACAGGCACCGATTCCCTCCGGGATTTCGCTCCATATTCTCCTGTTCAACAACGTATGGCCGCTCCGCATATCGGCCATTCCGGAATAGCTTCCGTTACAGGCTTCCCGATTCAGCAGCGCGTGGCCGCTTCGAAAAGCCATATGCAGAAATCCCGCTTCCTGCAATGCCATAATTTCTCTCGTATAAGCCGTATTCGCCCGCATCAGCTCATCCAGAAAAAAAGTATTTTCGTCAATTTTTGCATGATAAAGCTCAGGCTTTCTATCGAGCATTACTTTTACAAACGGATAACTCGCTCCCTCTATACCTTCCGTTTTTATCCCTATCAGGACATCCCCCTCCTGCAGGCGGTCTGCCGTCAACAGTTTGTCTCTGTCCTGCACTCCGACTACCATTGCGCTTACCGCATATTCCTGCGGCGTATAATTAACGGGCTGCGCCGCAATCTCCATACCGGAAAAGGAAACCTGATTCTGGTCGCAAATCCGCCGGAATGTCTGCGCCATCAAATAGAGCTGTTCCTGGCTGTAATTTCCGCACAGTACCATTGCCTTTAAAAGCACAGGCTTCATGCCATGCTGTACAATATGGTTCATGGCGTTAGCCGCCGTATCCGCACAGATTTCCCGATTATACCGATACTCTTTGGCCAGCTTTTCTTTCGAACCCGGCACACAAAGAATACAGGAATATACCGGGTCTTTCATCCGTGAAGTATCTATCCGGAACAGACAGGCGTCCGCGAAATCCGAGGACAGAACAGGGCCGTCTTTGGAATGCAATTCCATAATTGACTTTTTGAGCATGTATAGCCGCTGTACGTCCAGACCGGATTCCCGGTATGAAATTTCCCGGTTCTTCCATTCATTCTCATTCAACAGCGCGTCAACCGTCACATTCAACAAGTTAGAAATTTCATATAACATATCAACTGTGGGAAGACTTTTTCCCGACTCCCATTTCGAAACAGCCTGATAAGAAATATGCAGAAAATCAGCAAGCTCCCTCTGCGTGATTCCTTTTTCTTTTCTGAAAAAAGCGATTCTTTTCCCAATTTCCCCTCTGTCTAACATATACCGTCCATCCTTTCCAGTTCAAATATATCACAGTTTTACACCCGATAACAATCAACGCGTTTTCGAATCAAATCGCGATAAAAGAAAAAATATCAACCGGCAGTTGCATCCGGTTCGCAGCTTCTTATTGGAATGCACAGAAAACACATGAAACGAAACCGGGTAAAAAAAACATAAAAAATACGGTACATGGCCAGTTGATGCCACATACCGTATTTTCTCTTATCTTTCCGCGTCTATTCATTTCCCGTCTGCCGCCCGCTGTCAACAATAACGCCAAAGAACTTTGCCATCAAAGGAATATATGTAACAGCAAATACCGCCAATGCCGCTGTCATTACATTCTTTCTGTGCCTTTCCGGTATTCTGAGACCGGCCATAATCCCTATAGAAAAAAGGCAGAACTTAATCAAAGCCAGGTCTCTCCAATCGCACTTCTTTAAATAGCTGTCCGCATAGTCAAATAGTTTTTTCATCTTTACCCTCCATCATTTATCCTGCTCCAGAAAATCTTTCAAATATACTTCCATAGAGCGGTTCATTTCCATTGAAAAGCTCGACTCATACTTTCTTTTCCAAAAAGCTTCCATCCATGCTTCATACTCTTTTGTTCCCGTTCTTCCCTCGAACATTTCCCGGATTTCCTGACTGCTTTTATCCCGATAACCGTTTTCACAGACGATATCCGATAATCGGAACCGCTCCGGCTTCTTCCGTTCCTTCTGCTGCTTTGTCGGATACCCAAAAACAAGCAGACAGGCAGGATATACATACTTCGGAAGCTGCAAAAGCTTTTTTACTTCTTCCGCATTCTCCATCACATCTCCGATATAACAGGAACCGATTCCCAGACTTTCCGCCGCCGTTACCGCGTTCTGCGCAGCAATCAAAGCGTCTTCCACCGCCAACAGCAAATCCCCCGCGCCGGGAGAACGAGGCTCCAATCCCGCTTCCTCATAAAAAGAAAGCCACTTCCGGCAGTCCGCGCAAAACACAAGCATCATCTTCGCTTTTGCCATAAAAAGCTGGTGGTCACAAAGCTCGGCCAGCCTGTCCTTTTTCTCCTGGTCCGTCATATCAAGAATCGTATAAAGCAGCTGACATCCTGCTGACGGAGCCTGCATCGCCGCATATAAAATGTTCTTTTTATCCTCTTCCGCTATTTCTTCTTCGGTGAATACACGGACCGACTTTCTGTCATACAGAGATTTCAGTATTTCATTCATTTTTTCCTCCATTCCGAAGCATTTTACGCTGAGGATGCGTTGCGATTAATAGAATTTGTGACGCTTCGGCACAAATTCTGACTGTGCCGCCGTAATACGCCAATCCCGCGGCATCTCAACGGTTGGCATCACAAAACCTGACCAAACGGACAGACCACCATGCACAAACCACACGCATTTTTTCTTCCATGACTTATTATATACGCACTTCTTTTTTGGTTGCACAAATGGTAATCTATCAAATCGCTTCTCCTCGCATTGATATTCCATGCCTTACCGGTTAATGCTTTATGCGGACAGATATCAATACATTTTGTGCAGTCCGATGGACATCTGCTTTCCTCAATTCTGACGCCATTTTCCAAATCGGCATCTATGAGCACGGCAGAAAGCCTTACCTGCGGCCCGTATTTCTCCGTAATCAGAACATCATTTTTTCCAATCCAGCCGAGGCCGGCATTCACCGCCGCAAACTTATATGAAAAAACCGCTTCCAACGCTTCTTCATTTTCCTGCGCCGCCGGAGGGATATAATATTTTATCGTTTCTTCCTTTAATATGCTCTCAATTTTTCCCACCGTATCTTCCAGTTTTTTTCTGGCATTGCATATACCGTTTTCAAACCGCTCTTCCGTATACTGTTCCAGCGTGAGCTGTTCCCCATAAGGCATTGCAAATACGAGCGCAGAGCGATATTCTTTGGAAAAAGAGCTGTAAGAAATATCCGTAAATCCATAGAGTGCTTCGGGGATGGCGGAAAATAACCGTTGCAATTTTAAGGTCAGCATTGGAGCCTCCTGAAATGTTGTGCCCGTTTCTATTATCGTTTCCTTATTTGTCTGTCGGTCAAACAGTATTTGTTCTCAACAAACTTTAATCGTATTCCCCGTTCATTCGAATCAAATAAAACCAGCCGAAAAGAAATGTATAAATCGTTCTCCTAATCCGCAAAGATAAAAATATTGCAATCTGTATATATTTTTATCATAATACCTACATCTTATCAGATATTGCAGGAAATTTGTACAGGTTCTTTTGATTTTGAGAATAAAAAACCAAATCATTGCGACCCGTAGATAAGCAAAGGATTCGCGGCTGCGCAATCTGGGCAAATGCTTTTTTTAATGCGTTTTGCACATTTTCGGTAGTGTAAAATAGTTTGTGTCTTTGGAAAGAAATACCTCTTTTTTGGTAAGAATCAAGATATGACAATTCTTATCAAAAAGGAGGCTTTTTTATGCCGGCAACAAAACCAGGTCCAGTCATATTCCTTCATGGCCGCGATCTGCCTATCGTCCATACCGGCTGCGCGGTATTCCTGTTCCAGCCGGGTCCATTCTGCATCAAACTTCCTTTTCTCATATCCATAGTGAAAGCCCATAGTTTTCCTCCATTTCGATTCAGGCGTGGTTGACGGGTGAATCGAATGGAGGTGGGGACCGGCAGCGGTACACATCGGGAGGTTTTCCTAAAAATCGACAATAAGAAACGCCAGCTTCTCGCAATGAGAAACTGGCGCAACAAAAAACACCATGATTATGCTGATTTATATGGATTGATAATACTGATAGATAACTATAATATCCCGGAGGA
>CAJTRK010000059.1 GCA_910578475.1 uncultured Lachnospiraceae bacterium
TAAATTCTCGTCTGGCATCCACTAAGATTACAGCAATTTCCTATAGGATAAAAAACGGCACATTGCCCATGCAATGTGCCGCTAATAACACAAGTTATTATATTCCCGATTACTCTTTTACACCGCCGAGCGCAACGCCTGCGATGATGTGTTTGGAGAGAATGAAATATACGATAAAAATAGGTAATATCGTAATAACCAGACCAACATAGATAATACCGTGGTCGGAACGGAATCTCTCACCTCTCATCAGCTGTACGAACATCGGAAGCGTATATTTTTTCTGAGATGTAAGCAGCATGGAAGGCGTATAGAAGTTATTCCACGATGCGATAAAAGCAAAGATACACTGTGTCGCGATTGCCGGTCTCATAAGCGGCATCGCAATCGTATTAAAGGTATTGAACTCTCTGGAACCGTCAATTCTCGCCGCGTCCACGATTTCAAGCGGCAGCGCGCTCTGCATGTACTGTCTCATAAAGAATACGGTAGAAGGCGCCGCAATCGCGGGAATAATCAATGGTATATAACTGTTTCCAAGTCCCAGTCCGAACACGAAACGGAAGAAACCGATGGAAGACACCTGTACGGGAATCATCATAATCGCCATGATAAATACCCATGCGAACTGACATCCTTTGAATTTGTATACGGTAACGCCGTATGCCGTCATCGTCGAAAAATAAACTGTCAGCAATGTGGAGCCAAAAGCAATAATACAGCTGTTTACCATGTATTTCCATAACGGTACATTCGCATTACACTGATACAAAAGTTTCTCCCAGTTCTCCATAAAGTAATGAGACGGAATGAGTGAAAAACTTGACTGAATATCCACGCTGGTTCTTGTCGCATTCACAATCATAATCCAGAAAGGAATCAAACTCAAGAAACAGAGAAAAATACATATAGCATTTCGAAATATCTGGGCGCCGAGGATTCTTGCATGTAATCCGCCCTCCTGACTATTCTTTGCCATGATTATTTTGCCTCCTTTCTTGTTTTCTGTGCGGCTTTAATCGCCCTCTTTTCTTTAATCGCATCTTTATCTCTCATAATATAGAAGAGAATGAGACTAAAGAACAATGTTACAACAAACAGAACAAGGGATGCCGCAGACGCCTTACCCATCTGTCTTGAACCGGTAAAGGCGAGTTCACGAATATACATTGTAATCGTTCTGGTCGTATAATCCGGGTCACCGTAACCGCTTGTTGTCAACAGTTTCGGGATATCATACATCTGAAGGCCGCCAATCGCGGAGTTTACAAGCGTGAATAACATAATCGGCCGCAGCAGCGGTAACGTTACGCTCTTAAAAATCTGCCAGCTCGATGCGCCGTCCACTCTGGCCGCCTCGAACAAAGAAGGACTGATACCAAGCACCCCCGCCGTCAGTACAATCATCGTGTTTCCATACCACATCCAGAAGTTGATAAAGGAAATGATAGCTCTTGTTGACCATTTTGTATCCAGGAAACGGAATGGCTCCGACCATATTCCACTGTTTACCAGAAATTGGTTGATTGGCCCGTTCGGATAATCAAACAGTTTATAGAATAAAACGGAAATTGTAGCCGCCGTGATAATATTCGGCATAAAAGTCAGAATTTTGTATGCGCCCTGCGCTTTCAGTTTTACTCGCGTATCGGTAAACCAGACCGCCAAAAGAAGCGCCAGCAAAATCTGCGGCAGGAAGTTCATCAGCCACATAATAATTGTGTTCCATAATGCCCGGAAGGTATAGGTATCGAATAAAGCGCCGTCTTTTCCTACGAAAATCGTGCTAAAATTTTTCAGACCGTTAAAGGTCGGACCTACTTCCACGTTGAACATTGTATCCGTATAGTTTTCACAAAACGCAAGACCCATCGTGTAAACAAGAGGCCATAACTGAAAGATAGCGAAAATAATAAAAAACGGAGCGATAAAGAAATATCCGTAGCGACCGTATTCTACCGTTTTACGCTTGTTACTGCTGCTCTTTGCCATATCTCCACATCCTTCTCATAATTTTTGTTTTTGCCATGCTCAAGCCGCGTCACAGGCATTTGACATTTCTCCGGACCCGGAACCCTCTCAAATATCTGTGCCGCGTCCCTTACACACAAGCAATTTTTTTGTTACAGAAGGTACGGCCAAGCCGTACCTTCCAATAATATTTCTTTTATTTCTTTCCAAATGAGAAACTTCTCATCTTATTCTACCGTCAATGCCGGATAAGCTTCTGCTACTGCGCTCTTGAAGTCTGCGATAGCAGTTTCTTTATCTTTGTCGCCTTTTGCATAAGCGGTTACCTGTGTATCCAACAGCTCATTAACCTTCTGGTCATATGCGCACATCCAGGAAACGTCAACGTCTTCAGCCAAAGGAGAGAATACTGCGATGAAATCCTGACCGCCCAGGAAGTCATATGCGCCCTTGCCAGCGTCTGACAGGTTCTTCATAGCTGTCTTGTTGTTTACATAGTCCAGTGTCTCTTCGGAAAGTTTCTGGATTGTTTCTGTATCACAGCAAAGAGTCTTCATAATCTGTCCTGCAAGAGCCGTATCAGAGCAGTTTGCCGTTGCGCCAAGCCATGTGCCTCCCCAGTAGTAAGGAGCCGGACCCTGGCACATATTCCACAGACCGTATGTACCCTGGCCTGCTGCTTCGCCACCGCAGTTCGCTTTAATCGTCCAGTGCAGGAACCATGTACATCCGAAGTAACCGAATACTGCATCGGTAGAAGGACCAGCGTTCCATTCGTCAGACCACTGTGTTGTCTTCTGTGTCAAATCTTCAGATTCAAGTACCTTAACAACATCCATGTACTCTTCCATTGCGCTGTCCATATGGAATACGCTGTCGGAAGTTACCCAGGGCTGTGTCTTGTTGGACATAAATGTGTTTACAACGTCACCGTTAGAAGAAAGGATTCTTGTTGCATCGCCTGATTTTTCCTTAATCTCTCTTGCTGTGTCAAGGAAAGCATCCCAGGAATTAATCTTTGCCTGCATTTCTTCCGGGCTCTTTACGCCAAGAATGCTTTCTGCGAGGTCAGCTCTGTAAATGAAGGAGCCAGGGCATGCCTGCCAGGAAAGTCCTTTTAAGGAACCGTCTCTCTGGTCAGTTGCAATAGTAATCGTATAAGGATACATTTCTGCAAGGTCTGCATCCGTGATACCGCAGTCCGTTACCGGAATTGTGTAATCGCTGTTGGTGTACTTCATGATATAACCAGCCTCGAAAGCAATCATATCCGGGTAGTCTTCTGCGTCGGGTGTCTGTAATAACTGGTCGATTTTCTCCTGATATACTGCGGAGTCACCAACGTTTACATACTCAACTCTGTCTTTGATTTCAGGATATACGTTGAATACATATTCCAGTCTTTCCTGTAACTCTGTGTTCCAGGAGTAGATGTAGAACTTATCCCCGGAAGATGCCCCCCCCTCTGTGTCTGCTGCCGCATCCGTTTGTGTATCAGCCGCTGCCGTGTTATCTGCTGCCGCCGTGTTGTCCGTTGTTGCCGCCGCCGTATTATCCGCTGCCGCACCGTTGTCTGTTGCCGCTCCGCCGTTTCCACCACAGCCGACGAGCAGACTTGCTACCATTGCCGTTGAAAGAAGAGCGCTAAGTAACTTTTTCTTCATAAAATTTTTCCTCCCTTATGGATTCTTGGTGTCACTGTTTTCAGTTTTTCACCAGCTACTTTTGCATTTATTATCATTATCGGTTTTCCCGATATAAATGCCTTATTTCAGGTTAAATCTCCTACCGAACTTCCCGGATATACTTCTCCTTCCACGACAATTTGTTCGATAATCGTCGTTTTCGGATGTTCAATCAGGCTGATTAGTTTTTCTGCGGCTGACTGTCCCAGTCCCTTCGTGTCCTGCTTTACCGTCGTAAGCTGCGGTTCGAAATGCCTTCCGATTCGGATTCCGTCATATCCGGCGATGGAAATGTCATGCGGGATTTTCAACCCTCTTTCATAAATCGCATTGATTCCTCCGAAACAGGCAAAATCATCAGGATACAAAATGCAGGTCGGCCGGTCTTTCAAATCGAGCAGCCGTTCCGTTTCGATATGGGTTGCTTTCGTATCACGATACGCCGCTTTTCCTATGTATTCATCCGGCACTTCAATTCCGAGCTCTGCCGCCGTTTTATAAAAAGATGCCAGACGGCTGCGTGTTACTGAGGAATCCGCTCCGTGGATATACGCAACTTTGCGATGTCCTTTTTCATATACATAATGAAGCAAATCTCTCATGCCTTTTACATTGTCCGATATGACCGCGCTTACATTGTTGAATATATGGTCTATCGTAACACTCGGAATATCGCTCTGCACCAGTTCAAACACTTCCGGATGGTCAAACTGGGTATTCGCAATAACGACACCGTCAAAACCTCTGTACCGGCAATGCTCCAGATAGGACATTTTATTAGGTCTTACGCTGCTGCTGTTAAGGAAAGTAATATCATACCCTTTGTCTTCCGCCGTACATTTCAGACTGTCCAGCACCTGTGCAAAATAATCATGCGTCAGACCGCTGTGGTCATCTACCGCAAACAGAACGCCGATGTTATAACTTCGTTTTGTCTTAAGCGTTTTCGCTGCGGAATTAGGAAAATATCCCATTTCTTTGGCAACTCGTCTGATATATGCTTTTGTCTCCACACCAATGTCCTTGTGGTCATTGAGCGCCTTGCTTACGGTCGCGATAGATACTCCGCACTCCGCAGAAATGTCTTTCATTGATACCATCTGTCCGCTCCTGTCTTGTTCACGTCAGGCCATCTCCTGCCGCAGCATTATGATAGGAATCAGCCCAAATCACTTAATCGTTTTCGTAATTTCAGTCTATATCATATTGAATAATTTTGCAATACATTTTTTTCTTTTTTTGTAAAAAATATATATATTTGTCTATTTTTCACAGATTCCGCTCTCCTCTTTTTGTGGTTTTGCATAATTCATTTACATTTCATTTACACTTTGTTCATAATTCAAGAAAATTATTTCAAACGTTTTCGCCATCTTTTGTTTTATCCTTTGCAAAAAACAGGAAAAACGCGCCAAAGTGTCCTTTTTCATCCATAATCGGCAAAAAATTTCCGACTGACTTTTGATAATTTGTTGTAATTTTTATTGCACTTTCCATTTTTTTCTGTATACTTTATAGTATCACTTAATCCGAAATCGATTACTTAATCGTTTTCTGTCCCAATTTTAACCTGTAAGACCGATTTTATCTATGACACTGTTTTTCCAAACCGTTCAACTAATAAAGAAGGAGTGAACAGCTTATGAAATTTGGTTATTTTGATGATGCCAGCCGCGAGTATGTCATCACCACCCCGAAAACCCCGCTGCCCTGGATTAACTATCTGGGCTGCAATGACTTTTTTTCACTGATTTCCAATACCTGCGGCGGCTATACCTTTTATAAAGATGCGAAACTGCTGCGCCTGACAAGATATCGCTATAATGATGTGCCGTCCGATATCAACGGCAAATATTTCTATATCAAAGACGGCGGCTGTGTATGGAATCCCGGCTGGAAACCAACCCAGACCGAACTGGACGGCTACGAGTGCCGCCACGGCATCGGTTACAGCCGTTTTACAGGCTGCAAAAACGAACTGGAGGCTTCCGTTCTTACGTTTGTTCCGATGGACGATAACTGTGAAGTAAGCCAAATCAGACTGACCAACAAATCCTCCGAAACCAAAGACGTCTCTCTCTTTTCCTATGTAGAGTGGTGTCTGTGGAATGCCGATGACGATTCCAGAAACTTTCAGCGGAATCTGAACACCGGTGAGGTAGAAGTCATCGGTTCTGCCATTTACCATAAAACGGAGTACAGAGAGCGTCGGAATCATTATGCGGTCTACTCGGTCAATGCGCCGGTGGACGGATTCGATACGAGCCGGGATGCTTTTCTCGGAGCTTACCGCGGCGTGGCAGAGCCGGAAGCAGTAGAAAACGGCAAGTGCACGAACTCCCTGGCAAGCGGCTGGTCTCCCATCGCTTCTCACCAGCTTCATATGAGCATTGCACCCGGCGAAACGAAATCCTTTGTTTTCGTATTGGGTTACATAGAAAATCCCGAAGAGGAAAAATGGGAATCTCCCGGCGTCATCAATAAAAAACCGGCGGAGCGGATGCTTGCAAAATACCGGACGGATGCCGATGTAGAGAGGGCTTTTGCCGCACTGAACGATTACTGGACAGGACTTCTTTCCAAATACAGCGTGAAATCCTCCAATGAAAAAGTAGACCGCATGGTCAATATCTGGCATCAGTACCAGTGTATGGTGACTTTTAATATGTCCCGCTCCGCCTCTTATTATGAGTCGGGCATCGGCCGCGGTATGGGCTTCCGGGATTCCTGCCAGGACCTTCTCGGCTTCGTGCACCTGATTCCCGACCGGGCAAGACAGCGTATTATCGATATCGCCTCTACCCAGTTTCAGGATGGCAGCGCATATCACCAGTATCAGCCTCTGACCAAAAAAGGAAATTCCGATATCGGCAGCGGTTTCAACGATGACCCGTTATGGCTGATTGCCGGCGCTTCCGCGTATATAAGAGAAAGCGGCGATACTTCCATTCTGACGGAAATGGTTCCTTTCGATAACGATATGTCTGTTGCCGCGCCGCTGATGAACCACCTGAAACGCTCGTTTGACTACACGGTGAACCATAAAGGCCCCCACGGCCTTCCGCTGATTGGACGTGCTGACTGGAACGATTGTCTGAACCTGAACTGTTTCTCCGCGCATCCGGGCGAGTCCTTCCAGACTTTCGGCCCTTCCGAAGGCCCCGTGGCGGAATCTGTATTCATCGCGGGTATGTTCGTAAAATACGGAGAAGAATATGCGCAGTTATGCGAATTGATGAATGACAGTGCGGAAGCGGAACGTGCAAGAGCAGAAGTAAAAGTAATGTACGATACAATTTTGAAAGAAGGTTGGGACGGCGACTGGTTTGTCCGCGCTTATGATGCGCACAGCCATAAGGTCGGCTCCAAAGAATGCGAAGAAGGGCAGATTTATATCGAGCCGCAGGGCTTCTGCGTTCTCGCCGGCGTCGGCGTAGAAGAAGGACTTGCGGAAAAAGCGCTCGATTCCGTAAAAGAAAAGCTGGACACAAAATACGGCGTAATGCTTTTACAGCCTGCTTATACGAAATATCATCTTGAACTTGGCGAAGTATCTTCCTATCCGCCGGGCTACAAGGAAAATGCGGGTATTTTCTGCCATAATAATCCCTGGGTGTCCATCGCGGAAACGGTCATCGGCCGCGGCAGCCGCGCTTTTGAAATCTATCGGAAGACCTGTCCTGCTTATGTGGAGGAATGCAGCGAAATCCACCGGACCGAGCCCTATGTGTATTCCCAGATGATAGCGGGCGCGGACGCAAAATTCCACGGCGAGGCCAAGAACAGCTGGCTGACAGGTACTGCCGCATGGACTTTTGTCAACATTTCCCAGTATATTCTGGGCGTATACCCTACCCATACGGGTCTGAGCATCAATCCATGCGTTCCCGCAGGATTCGGCGATTTTGAACTCACAAGAAAATTCCGGGAAGGAATCTATCATATCAAAGTTGTCAATCCGGATAATGTGGAAAAAGGCATCCAATCCATTACCGTTGACGGTCAGACCGTCGAAGGATGCGTGATTCCTTATGTGGCAGGAAAGACAGAATATGATGTTGTGGTAACGATGGGATAGGATATTTTCTCAAAGACGATTCAGAGAATGCTTCGCATTCTCCTTGAATGATTTACACTGTCGCAATTTCCTATAGATAAAAAAAAGGGGCGGTGGACAATACTTCACCGCCCCTAACTGCGTGCATATTCCAAAGCAGGTGTGATATAACATGTGTTGTTTATTTTGTTATTGTATTGCAGATGGGCATGCGCTGCCTTTGTATTACGCTTTTTTCAGAAAATTAAATCTGAATTAAATGTTGGAAACTCCTTGAAATATAAGGATTGTATGCTTCCAATCATTTTCATTTCTCATACAAATCTGCTCTGTCAGGAATTTTTCATGATGCTTCTGCAATATATTGATTTGTATCAGAGGCGGCGTTTTCATTTTATTAAAACATAATTTAACAATATGGTTTCTTTGTGAAATGAGCCATAGTTTATCAATATCTTTTCATGATAGAATCAACCATCATTTTCCCACATCTTTTTACTTTTGCGAAAGCCAGGAATATCAATACGAAGCCGCCGAGCAAAAGCCATGTCTTCTCTGGAGGGAGTCCCATGCTCATCCGAAAAAGCCAGAAAACGCCGAGCTGTCTTTTTAATCCATAACACATGATATAATAAAGAAATGCCGCCATATACCCCGCAACTGTGTTTCCGCTTACGCCGGCGGTCACAAAACCGATGCTACCCAAAAAGAGCGCCGAGGAAAAACCGCCGTAAAAATGATACCACCGCACTTCGCATTCATTCAGATACATAATTCCAACAAAAATGGAAATGAGCATCAACAGCGCAGCAATTGAGTATAACACCCGTAATTTATAAATAGCAGACCCATTTATTTTCTTCGACGCAACGACATCCCGGATACTGCTGTCCTGTTCCGGCAGAAATATCGGCGTCAGCAGAGCCACCCCCACAAAAGGAAGAAAATACTCCAACGGCTTGCTCACATCCTTTCCTTTTAATGCGGTAATCGGAAATAAAACCGCAGTCAGAAACAGGATTCCGACAGCCGCCAGAAACGGCATCAGGAGATGATGGCGCAGATTTGCCTTTATGATTTCAATCTTTATACTCATGTCAGTTCCCCGCTTTCTTTTCATACTACTGAATCAGTCCTTTGCATGCTTTCCGCGATTCAAAATCAGCCGCTTCGCTCTTAGAAGTTTTCCACTTCTTTTCCTGTGGAGCAAAAACACTTCCAATGCAATCAATCCAACGGCCAGTATCAGGTAAAAGCTTCTGTTCCATAAAAACGTCTGATATTCCTCCTGGAATATCTGAAGCTTGGTCAGGCTATTGTGCCGCAATACAAGGTTCCACTTTGTCATCGTCCCCGTCAGTTCATTTTGCCCTATCGACAAATACCACCAGACGCCCTGCAGAAAAACAGCGGGCAGCGGGGAAATGAGTTCCGTCACCACCACGCCGAGCGCGATAACGGTCATCAGTTCCGGCAAAAGCCAGAAAGCCGCAAGCCAAAAACCTTTCCACCACACAATATCCAGTTCAGGATAGAGACCATTCAGGCAGATTACCGCATGAAGCAGCGTCACCAACAAAGGCAGCATCATACAGAACACCAATGCGGCATATCGTATGCCCGCAATTTTAACGGAAGATGTTTTTCGGCTGTAAATCAAAGCTTCTGCCCGGCTCCTTCTGTCCATGTCCCAGAATGCCGCGGCGGCAAAAACCGGCATTATCGCAAGAAAAATTCCCATATAATCGCAATAAAGCCTGATATAGGCTTTCCCTATCTCCTCGTTCGTCATAATAACATGATATTCTGCCAGCGCCGACGCATAATCCATCGGAACCGTTGAAAACGCCGCTGTCAATTTTTTCTCCGCATAATCGGAGCCGCCGCCGATTAAACCGTCAGCCTCGTTCATCAAAACAAGAAAACGCTCGTAGCTTATTTCCGCCGGCACATAATCAGGCAGAACGGCCTCGTGGTATTCTATGGTCTGACTGTCATCCACGACCGTATAATCATAACCGGCCGGTTGATAATCCGTAAAAGAGCCCAGTTCCTCCTTCGTCAGCCCCGTCAGTTCTTCCAGAATTTCCGCCATGCGGACTTCATCCTCTTCTTTTAAAAATACTTCCCTGTAAAACATCAGCGGATAGGCTCTATAATACCCTCTCACATATTCTTCCACAAGGTGTTGCACCGCCGCGGGTATTATCACATCCGGGTCTTTCGTTATAATTGTTCCGTATGAAGCGTTTTCTTCCGTCGGCATTGCCAGTTTTGCCTTTAACGCCGGTGTAAACTGCGTCAGATAAGCCAGTACGATTGCCGCCGTAAAAAGCCAAAACAGGAAGGAACGGACTATTTTTTTACATTCTGTCAGAAACATGTCTTTTCGCCTCCTGTCTTCCGGCCTGCTGCCGCGTTGCCTGCCGATACTTTCCTGTCCGCCGCGCCTTTTTCATGCGCTTCTCCGCTACCGCTCTTTGCTTCCGTGCCTCTGCCTTGCATCTCCATACCCTTTCCATGCGCTTCTTTGCCTCTGCCCCGTACTTCCCCATTCATTGCGTTTGCACAAAGGCAGTACAAATAGGCGTCTTCACAATTTGCTTCGTCAGGGGACGCTCCTTTCACGTCCGGCGGCGTTTCGGAAAGAAAACGGACGGTTGTATGGTTTCCCTGTTTCAGCATGCCGGTTACAAGATACTTTTCTTTTATCCACAGCAGCTCTTCACCATCGACGTCCGCCCGGAAAACGCGTCCTGCCGCATTTTCCAGAATTTCTTTCATCGTTCCATGCCATAAAATTTCCCCTTCATTCAAAACCGCCAGATTTTCGCAGGAAGCTTCGATGTCCCCTACAATATGGGTGGAGAGAATAACAATCCGCTCTTCCGCCACCTCGCATAACAGATTCCGGAAACGGATACGCTCTTCCGGGTCGAGCCCCGCCGTCGGTTCATCCACAATCAGCACGCGCGGGTCATGCAGCAAAGCCTGCGCAATGCCAAGCCTCCGCTTCATGCCTCCGGACAGACTTCGTATTTTCTTGTGCCTTTCCTCCGACAGATGAACTTTCTCCAGCAAGCTGTCTATCCGCTCCCGCCGCTCTCCTTTCGGTATTTCCGACAGCATGCCGAGATAATGAAGCGCTTCCTCTGTCGTCATAAATGGGTACATGGAAAAATCCTGCGGCAGATAACCGATTATGCTCCGGATTTCCTTCGCCTCCTCAATCGGGATTCCGCAAACGGTAATACTTCCGCTCTGCTTTTCATGCAGCGTCGCCAGTATCTTCATCAGCGTACTTTTTCCCGCGCCGTTTCTCCCCAACAATCCGAACATCCCCTGACCGATTGTCAGATTGATGTCTTTCAACGCCTGTTTTTTCCCATAAAATTTGTTGACGTGTTCCAAAATAATCTGATTTTCCATACCAACCTCCATGTCGTTCTTTCAGTCTGCGCATTTAACGCCATTTTGTACAACCTGCCTTACAACCCGGATTCTCGGAGTTAACATGACGAGGTTGGTACCTTCACTCCGAGATCCTCATATATTTTTGCATGCTTATTGAGAAGT
>CAJTRK010000060.1 GCA_910578475.1 uncultured Lachnospiraceae bacterium
TTAATAAATATTAAAATATATATTGACAAGAAAGATAGTACATTGTACTATATGTATATCAGATTGGTCAGATACAGAAACAAATATACATATTGCACAAAAATAGAAAAATTTTTGTGTTAAATTGCCGGCAAAACAAAAGTAGTATAGATTCTTCTGTAAAATCTGTATCAACAAAATGAATACGAAAAAATGTAACAAAAAAGAAGGAGGTCAATATGAAAAAGAAGTTAATCAGCATGTTGCTCGTATCGGCGCTTGCAGTATCCTGTCTGGCAGGATGCGGAAATTCCGGAAGCGACAGCGCATCAAACGAAACAAATGACACAACAGCCCCTGCAGCTGACAGCAGCGCAAATTCCGAGGAGGGGGGGGCAAATGAGCAGGTTGGCGCTCAGATTACGGTAGATGAATCCGCGACAGATAATATCGCCGTGGAAGGTGAATTCAGCGATGCAGATATCACCGTTTTCATTTATGCACAGGACCACGAGAAAGCTGTTTACCAGTCCTTAATCGATAAATTCACGGAGTCAACAGGAGCGAATGTTACGTTCGAAGTAACAACTGCTGACGAATACGGTCAGAAAATTCTTGCTTATAAAGCAGCGGGCGATATGCCTGATATCTTCTATGTAGGACCCGATACTGTTGCGGCAAACGTAGATGACGGTTATGTTCTTCCTCTGGACGATTATGTTCCCGCAGAAACCATTAACGACTTATGGCCTGCAATTACAGAGGCATACCGTTATGACGGCACACAGGCCGGTGCAGGTCCGATTTACTGTCTGCCCAAAGACTTATCCACTTTTGCATTTGCATATAATAAAACATTGTTTGACGAAGCGGGCGTAGAATATCCCGACCCGGAAAATCCGTATACATGGGAAGAATTTCTTGAAGTTTGCGGAAAGCTGACGATAGATAAAGACGGTGACGGCGAAATTGACCAGTGGGGATGCGCGAATGCGCTTCAGTGGGCTTTGGACGCATTCATCTATACGAACGGCGGTCATTTCCTGAATGAAGATTATACACAGGTAGTAATCGATGGACAGCAGGAATTTATCGATGCGTTCCAGTATTTCGCAGACCTGACATGCAAATACAACGTTACGCCTACCGTTGAGCAGGATACGGCACTCGGCGGATACCAGAGATGGCTGGACGGACAGATTGCTTTTTATGCGTGCGGTACATGGGATGTAGGCGCATTCATGGACGAAAACACATTCCCTTATGAGTGGGGCTTATGTGCATGGCCGACAGGTTCTACCGGCGTTTCCATGACGCGTAACGGTTCCGTAGGTTTTGCAGTTTCCGCTGATACAGAGTATCCGGAAGCGGCAGCAGCGCTGATTACACTGTTCTCGACAGACCTGGAAGGACAGAGAGTTCTTTCCGGCGAGACAACTGGCGCATCCTTACAGATTCCGAATATCATGAGTTATGCAAAAGGCGATTTCAAAGACAGAATCGCAGACGGAACCATTCCTTATGGTGAAAATGTAGATGTTATCTTTAATTATATTGAAGGAACTGACAAATATGAAGGTCTTTTTGTAGAGCTTACCTATACATACAACGGCGACTGGTGGCAGGAATTCTTAAACGGTGGTTATGAATACGTACTTACCGGCGAAATGACGGCAGCTGAGTATTGTGCACAGGTACAGCCCGCAATGCAGGCAGCTCTTGACAATGCAAACGAACTGAAAGCAGCGGCAAACGGTCAGTAAACAAAAAATAAGGTGCGGAAACAGTTACGGCTGCCCGCACCTGTTTTATAAAAAGAGATGGTAAGAAAGGTGACATCATGGCAGGAAAGGGTAAAAAACAAAAAATTAAATTATCCGCAATGGCCAAACGCGAAGAAAGATGGGGACTTTTATTCGTAGCGGCGCCGGCGGCGGGGTTTCTTATTTTTATGCTGTATCCCATTATTTTTGCTTTTTTAACGAGTCTGACGACCTGGAACGGTGCAAAAGGCTTTGCAGGGATGATGGACCGCTTCTGCGGTTTCGATAACTATATCAAATTATTTGCGGACAAAAAATTCTGGCAGACCCTCGTAACGACAACAATCTACCTGCTCGGCATTCCGATAGGCATGATTTTGGGTCTGGTCTGCGCGATGGGAATGAACCGGAAAATTCCCGGAGTAAGAGTTCTTCGTACGATTTATTATGTGCCCGTTATTTCTTCCCTCGTATCGGTATCGATTCTGTGGGCGTGGGTATATAATTATGACTACGGTCTTTTAAATACGATTATTAAGGCTTTGACGGGACTGCATGGGCCGAACTGGCTAGGCGATGAAGCGCTGATTAAAGTATCTATGATTATTTTCATGGTATGGAAGGGACTCGGCACTTCCATCATACTTTATCTGGCCGGCCTGCAGAATATACCGCGCTCCTATTATGAAGCGGCGATGGTGGACGGCGCGAGCGGATGGCAGAAATTCAAAAGCATTACGCTGCCCTTGCTTTCTCCTGTCACATTTTACATATTGGTAACGACATTAATCGGCGGCTTCCAGGTGTTCGTAGAAGTTCAGGTTATGACGCCTAACGGAAACGGCGGTATCGGTTACAGTGCGGCAACCATTGTATTCTATTTATACCAGAAAGCATTTGAGAGCTTTCAGCTTGGATACGCAAGCGCAATTGCGGTTATTCTTGCGATTATCATTTTTGTCATTACACTGATTAACTTTATCGGTCAGAATAAATGGGTTAAGACGATGGACTAGGAGGCGTGAAATGAAAAATAAGGACCAATTATCTTCCGGAATCACTTCCAAAAAAGAAAAGACAATCAATATTATCGTTTTTGTCCTGCTTTCACTTGGCGCTGTCGTTATGATATTCCCGTTTTTCTATATGATAATGACTTCTTTTATGACGAAGAACCAGTATTTGTCAGGACAGTTAAGAGTAATTCCGGACCCCTGGGTATGGGGAAAATATTCGGAAGTTATGGCGAAAGGAAACTTTATTTCCGGTATTTTGAATACGGTCAAGGTTGAAATACCGGTACTGCTGATAGGCGGATTCACTTCTTCGCTTGCGGCATTTGCTTTTGCCAAGATGGAATTCAGGGCGAAGGGAGCCATTTTTATGGGGCTTCTTGCGACGATTATGATTCCGTTTGCGGTTATTATGATACCGCAGTATGTAATGTTTACGAAATTCGGATGGACGGATACGCTTTTGCCGTTGATTATTCCGGCATGTTTTGGTAATATCAGTATGGTATTTTTCCTGCGCCAGAACCTGACCAGTATTCCGAATGATTTGATGGATGCGGCGAAACTGGATGGATGCGGGTATTTCCGTACCTTTGCGCAGATTTTCTTTCCGCTGATGAAAGGCGCGGTAGGAACGCAGCTGACATTGTGGTTTATGGCAATCTGGAATGATTACCTTGCGCCTACGATTTTCCTGCGGAGTGAGAAGAACTGGACGCTGCAGGTTGTTATCCGTTCCTTTAATACGTATTATTCCATTCAGAGCGATTATGCGCTGATTATGGCGGCTTCCGTAATCGCCATGCTTCCGACGATAGCGCTGTTCTTCTGTTTCCAGCGGGTTATTATTGAGTCGGTAGCAATCAGCGGCATCAAATAAATGCAGTTGACAGAGAGAAAGGCATGGTGATTATGTCTGATTCGCCGGTCATCGCTTTCCTGAATAAAGCGACAGATTTAATACTTTTAAATCTTATATGGATTTTATGCTGCCTTCCCGTCTTTACGGCGGGGGCAGCTACTGTTGCGGCGTATTATGTGAGCATTACATCGATACGGTGTGGAGACGGATATGTGGTGAAGCGTTTTTTTACCAGCTTTAAAAGAAATTTTGCTCAGATTACGCCGGTTTGGCTTGGGATTTTTCTGGCCGGATTTATTCTGACAGTGGATATGCTGTATTGGTATCGTCTGGAGAGTGGTTTTGGGAAAGTTATGTTCATTGCAAGCGCAGTAACCGGTTTTTTGCTGCTGATATGGATTTTGTGGATTTTCCCGGTATTTGCCAAGCTGGAAGGAAAGACTGGGGCGCTTTTGAAAAATGCAGCGGCTTTTGCAATAGGCTATCTGCCGTATACAGCCATTATCCTTTTGATTACCGGAGTGGCCGTATACGCTAATCTGGTGTCTCTGGTGGCAAACGGTATAATGCTGTTTATTGGATTTGCACTTTTGATTTATGTGCAGTCTTTCTTTTTTTATCGTGTTTTCATGAATCATATTGATGAACGATACGATGATTTTGACAATCCCGAAGAAACATGATGCGCTTTGGGATTTGAAATGAATAACGGGGAGAAATGGTTATGGACAAGAATTATAATTACAGACAGCCCTGGATTATGCAGCGGGCTGACCCTTATGTGCTTCATAAGGACGGTTACTATTATTTTACCGGAAGTATGCCGAAATACGACGGTATTGCGCTGCGCAGATGCGAGAGCCTGAAAGGACTGGCAGAAGCGGAAGAAACAATTATATGGAAGAGACACGAGAGCGGTCCGATGAGCGAGCATGTCTGGGCGCCGGAGCTGCATTATCTGGACGGAAAATGGTATGTCTATTTTGCGGCAGGTGAAAAAGAGGATATCTGGAAAATCAGACCTTATGTGCTGGAGTGTGAAAGCCAGGACCCGCTGGCCGGCCCCTGGGTTGAAAAAGGAATGATGCAGGCTGCAGATGACGACGCCTTTTCCTTCCAGGCCTTTTCTCTTGATATGACAATTTTTGAGAGCAACGGAAAGCGCTATTGTATATGGGCGGAAAAAGTAGGAGTCGGAAGGCAGATTTCCAATCTTTATATTGCAAAAATGCAGTCGCCCGTCAAACTGGAGACTGCGCAGGTATTGCTGACGACACCGGACTACGATTGGGAGAGATATGGATTCTGGGTAAACGAGGGACCCGCCGTAATACATCATGGCGGTAAATTGTTCCTGACTTATTCGGCCAGTGATACGGGCATTAATTATTGTGTCGGTATGCTGTCGGCAGATGAAGACGCGGATTTACTGGACCCGAAAAGCTGGAAAAAAGAACGCTATCCGGTTCTGAGAACGAATGAAAATTTAGGCATATATGGTCCCGGACATAACAGCTTTACGATTGACGAAGAAGGAAGGGACATTATGGTGTTCCATGCCCGAACGGAAAAAGAGATTGTGGGAAATCCGCTTTATGTACCTAACAGACACGCCATGATGCTGGAGGTAAAGTGGAATGAAGAAGGGAAACCGGTTTTTGAATTTTAAGTCGGGCAAAAAAGCCCCCAAAAAGGAAAAGAAAATTGCAAATTCGCTGTTTATGGTTTTTGCCGGTGCGATAGCGCTGATTATTCTGCTCGGAACATTATCCTATCGCATGGCTTCGCGGGCGGTTATGCAGAAATATGAGGACGCCGTTATAAGCGCGGCCTCTTCTATGAGCACTTCTTTGCAGCTGATTTGCGAGTCCGTATCGAACAAAGCGGTGGAATTTTATATGAGCGAAGATTTTAACGCTTATTATAACGATGCGGCGCAGGCGGGAGGGGCGGAAGGAGCGCGCCTTGCAAACGGCCTGAATGACAGGCTGATTGCTATCAAAAGCGCTTCTCCTTATCTCGGAAACTATTATTTGTTTGCGGATAGCGGAAAGAGTCTTGTATCGAATGTGAAGAGCCTTCCGGAAGGGTCTTACCGTGCCTTTATGGAAACGGACGAAGGCGCTTCCATGAATAAAAAGAAGACTTCCAATGCCTGGAGAGGCTGGCACGAATACATTGACGGGACGATTGGCATCAATAACGAATCCTATGTTCTTTCTTTTATGATGCGCTTTGTATTGAAAAATAACGAAGGGTTTCTGGTTTTAGATATTGATAAAAATTATATGGAAAATCTTCTCGGTGTCATGGAACTTGGCAGCGGAAGCGTCCGGGGCATTGTGACCGAAGACGGCCGCGAAATATTGCTCCGGGAGGAAAAGAACGGCCAGGAGAGCAGCATGGTGCGTTATCAGGGAGAGCTCCTTCTGGCAAATCAGGAATTTTTTCTGGAGAGAGACACCAAAGAGGTGCAATCCGCTTACGTCAGAACCGGCGGAGAAAAGCAGCTTTTTGTCAGCGCTCCGGTAGGGAAAACCGGGATGATGGTCTGTGTTCTTGTGCCGGAAAACACGATTCTGGAGGAAGTCCGGGGCATTCGGAACATAACGGTCATGATTGTTGTGCTTGCGTCGCTGTTTGCGGTCGTATGCGGATTTTGGATTTCCAGAAGAATCAGCCGCGCACTCAAATCCATGAGCGCTTCCCTGTACCATATCTCGCAGGGAAATTTGATGGAAAAAGTACAGGTTGACAGTCGGGACGAATTTGGCCGGCTGGCTGACGGCATCAATGAGATGCTGGACGGTATTCGGGGACTTGTCGGAAATAATCAGAAATTCGGCACACAGGTAAAAGAGCTTTCGGAGCAGGCGTTTTCCTTTACGGCGGGAATCGAAAGTTCCATGAAGCAAATGGTATCGTCAATGGAATCCGTGGCGGGAGGCGTCCAGGAACAGTCCCGGCAGACGGAGTTGGGCGTCGGAGAGATGGCTGATTTTTCCGAGCGGATTAACGATGTATATCATGCGTCCGAGGAAATGACGCAGAAGATAGAGGAAGCATTGAATGCTGTCGAACAGGGAAAAGGCGGAATTGACGAGCTTAGCATAAAGTCGGAGGAGACGGCGGAGATTGCCGAAAGCCTTGTTTCCAGTATTGACCAGGTAAACATGCAGTCGGAGCGAATCGTTGATATTATTAAAACGATTGAGAGCATTGCGTCCAAGACCAATCTGCTTTCTCTGAACGCGTCCATAGAGGCGGCAAGAGCGGGAGAAAGCGGCAGGGGATTTTCTGTCGTTGCATCGGAAATTCGGAATCTTGCGGACCAGTCGATGCAGGCGGGAACCGTCGTGCGGGGAATTGTCAGCGATATCCAGAAAAGCAATCAGGCGGCGACTGATGCGGCGAGAAGCACGGAAAGCTTTTTAAGGAGCCAGACGGAGATGTTAAAAGAAACCGTTGCGACTTTTGGAAATATCAATACGAATGTTGAAGCGCTGGTTGAAGTGCTTGGCGCCATCCGGCAGAAAATGGAAAACATGCAGGATAATAAAGAGGTCGTGAATCATTCTATCGAGGAAATCAATCAGCTGTCCGGGCAGATAGCGGCATCGATAGAAGGCATATCGGAAGTCATTGGCGAAAAGATGAAGGAAATCGATACGCTGGCCAATACCGTCAGGCTGCTAAACAACGAGGCGGAAGAACTGCAGGGCTCCATGAGCCGGTTTGTACTGGAAAATGAAGAACTGTAATTGTATTTGATAACAATACTTGTATTTTGCAGAACGGAATGAAAGATGATAAAAGACCATCGATTTTGAAAAATGCCCTTAAGAGGCATGAAGCAAAAAGATGGTCTTTTTCTTATTCCTGTTCGTTTTGTTCCATAATAAAATCTTCAATCGGACTGTAATTAATGCGCACGTCGATATCCTGGTTGTAGTTGCCGAAACTTTTTCCGAAAATCGTCAGTCCGCCGACATGCTCGGCCTCATCCTCGACTTCCAGTTTCAGTTTTATGGTACTGTGATAGTCGAAGTCAAATTCATCTATGGAAACATCCGATACCTGCAGTCCGTCGATGAAAGTTCCTTTTTTATTGAGTACCAGAATCTTCAAAAGGCCGTATTGATTCCAATTCGGATACCACCAGTCGGGTGTAAAAATACCCTGTACATTTCCGAAATCGCCGGGACTCGTCCAGGTAGCGATTTTCCGGCCGTTAATTTTAAAAGAAATGTCGGAAGGCCAGACGTCGTTGATGCCGGGCGCTTCGGAGCTGATTTCAAGCGAGATGGTAATCTGGTCGATTTTCTGCCCGCAGGGAATAAAGTTCGGAATAATGTATTCTACATATCCTCTCGTAAACCAGAGAATATCCGCCTCATATCTTCCGGGATGCGCAAAATAACGGGTATCGTCGACTTCTCCGATTAATGCCGTTCCGGAAGCGATACCGCAGGTGGGATATATATTATAATCCGTAAAATGCCCGACTTTCAGGCTGGTCTGGTAAATGTTTTTAAAGTCTTCCTGTGCATTGATATCCACAAGAATTTTATCCAGATACACGGAGCATATTTTCTGATTACCGTGTCCTGCGGATTCGTTGGAAATAGAAACAATACCGCAGTCTTCCAGCTTTTTGATATGGTTGGTCAGCGCGCCGTTCGTAATTTTTAACTTGCTGGCCAGTTCGTTCATATTCATTCCGTGGTTTTCCAATAATATTTTTACAATTTCGATTCTGATTTCCGAACCGAGCGCTTTGAAGATTTCAAGGCCGTCGTCCAGCGTTTTGATATGCAGCATATCTGTCCCCCGATGTTCTGTCTTTTAGAAAAATTTAAAGTAATCTATCTTATTATATAGCAAATAATTTCATTGCGTCAATAAAAAGCATTGACAAATATTTTTGTCTTATGTATAATAACAAATGCGTCATGTAAAAGGCGTAATTTCATATTGGTAGAGGATTAGTTCAGACTATGGAGAAATACTCAAGAGGCTGAAGAGGCGCCCCTGCTAAGGGTGTAGGTCGTTTACGCGGCGCGAGGGTTCAAATCCCTCTTTCTCCGTTATATCTACCAGAAAAGCGGGAAGTGTTGA
The DNA here is from genome assembly GCA_910578475.1 of uncultured Lachnospiraceae bacterium. Lineage (GTDB taxonomy): Bacteria > Bacillota > Clostridia > Lachnospirales > Lachnospiraceae > UBA3282. The sequence continues at coordinate 8,736 of CAJTRK010000060.1, forward strand.
GCGGATAACGACAACACTTCTTTTTATTTTTTTCTATATTGTTTTAGGGTTCTGTACGGTCAAAATTTCTATACGGCATAGAAGACCCGGCAGACGTTTTTTCTGTAATAAGGCGAAACCCAAATCGATGCAAAATATACAATTGATATGGAACAGGAACGGAGGATGCAAAGGTTGAAAGAATTGCATTCTTTCAACCGCAAGTTTGCGCCTTATGGCTGCAAACTTGCAGGCTAAGAGAAAGGTATGGTTATAAAAATGAAAGATGTCGTCTTATTATATGATAATTGCTGTATTTTTGAAATTGTGATTCTGAATTATTTCCTGAACGCCACGGGCAGTAAACTGATATTCTGCTCTTCACACGGCAAAACGGTCAGGGCGACGGAAGGATACTCCCTGAATGCGGATATGCCGATAGAAGATGTGGACTGGACGGACGTCAGGAGTTTTATCGTGCCCGGCGGCGAGACTGCCAACATTGACGATGCCGTCGTAACCGATATTATCGGAAAACTGCATCAGAGGAACGTATTGATTGCGGGAATCTGTGCGGGTGTGGATGTGCTGGACAAGGCTGGAATTTTAAAAGATATCCGCTCGACAGTCCGGGCGGAAGAAGACTGCGTCAGAGACGGCAATGTCATAACGGCCAGAGCCAACGCGTATGTGGATTTTGCGATTGAGGCGGCCAAAGCGCTTGATTTGTTTGAAGATGAAACGGATTTACAGGAAACGATTTCTTTCTGGAAATATCATCAGAGAGCAGAGGAGGAGACGGATTAATGAAGGATTTATTGAAATATGCCAAAGGCCAGCGTCTTTATATGGTATTGACAGCAATTACATTGTTGTCGTCTTTTCTGGCGTTGATTACTTTTGAATACTGGGATTTGGATTCCATGACAGCCTGGACAATGAACTTCTGGGATTTGTTCTTTGAAGGAAGGCTTGGAGAATTTTATGACTATACCGCTTTAAACATACATGGAGCACAGCACTATAACTGTGAAGGGAACTATTTGTGGCTTTTGCCCTGGTGTTTGTGGAACCTGCCGTTGTGGCTCGTAAACTCCGGGGGGGTATAATTCTTATCAACAATTTTTACAGCCTGCTTTGGTCTAAATTATTTCTCGTTCTGATGGAGCTTATCACCATTTACTTTTGTGGAAAAATTTGTATGTTCATGACGGGTGACGTTAAAAAAGCCGCTTTATCCGGTCTTTTGTTAATGGGCGCGCCTGAAATCATGATGTCTGTCGGCTATTCGGGACAGGATGAAATGACATACATATGCTTTTTTACCATATCGTTATATTATTTCCTGAAAGAAAAATACAAAAGTTCTTATTTATGGATGGTTCTTGCGGTATCATGTTGTCCGCTTATGCTGATGCCGGCGCTGGCAATGATTTTGATGAAGGAAAAAAATGTATTTAAACTGATTCCCTTGCTTGTGGGGCTGATATGCCCTTTGCTGCTGTTTGAAATGTTATACAGAAACGACATGACATATCAGACTGCTAAAACGGCAAATGATTTTGCGAAAATGGTGTGGGAAATGCTTGGGGCATCTACAATCAGTACGGCGCTTGGGGAAATTTCTATTGCAGGTTTTGTTTTGGTATTATTCTATTTTGGCTGCTATAACATGGAAATGAATGAAACAATGGAATGCCGGAAAAAAATCTTGTATATTACGGCCGTCATTTATGTGATAATGAGCTTCCTGATGTCCAATGGGTTTTATCGCCTGTTCCTTTATGTTCCTTTTTTGGTTATATTGCTTCTGATATCCGGGCAGAATTTGCATGTCAATATGCTTTTGCTTGCGGTTCTGACATACGGACGCACGCTGTTTGCATGCTATCGGAACTGTCCGGACAATATGAATACATACTGTGTGATGAAAAATTCATGGATTACCGCCTTGTGTGACGAAGTCGGAAGTACAAAATATTATCCGGAAAATTCTTCATGTCTGTATCATTATCTGGAAGGCAGGGACATAACGCCGGGCCTGATGATACTGGCGGCGACCTGTGTTATGGCCTGCATTTTAATTTTACTTATTATAAACTGCCCACGGTATAAAAAACAGCTGTGTGTGGGGGGGTGAAAGCGCCGTTGAGTATTGCGGTGTATAGTCTGTGCACGCCCGTGATTCTGCTTTTATTCTATATTCGACTGCTTGGTTAAAAGTTCTGCATAAATTAAGAAGCCCATAAAAAGAAAGAAGCAGAAGGAACGGGACTGAGAGGCTTATGAGAAAGAGGGAAGATTTTCTGTAAAAAGATTTCAGCAAAATTTGGCAAAAAGAGAAAGAAATAAGCTTGACAAGCATTGAAGCGTGGTGATACAATAAAAGCCCACCGCCCGGAAAAGGGGGCAAAACCCCG
>CAJTRK010000061.1 GCA_910578475.1 uncultured Lachnospiraceae bacterium
GGGGCAGTTTCCCATGCAATCTGCTTATACGCTCATGATGAAGAGCTCCAACGACAGTTTTTCCGTTATGGTTTCGGTTTGCGCTGTTTAGATGCTATTCGTCCGATGGAATTGATTGACTGTGAATTTTGTGCAGGCTATGATTTAACCGAATTATCAAAAGACGAATATCATTTTATCTATCCACTTCATTTGGCGTTATATCGCCATTACTGCGAAAGCCCTTTCTTTATGAATCGTGTGCCGGAAACACAAGAGGAGTTTATAATATCCTCTATGCAGGAAGGCGGACGTTACTTTGTGGCAAAGCAGAACGGAAAAATATGTGCGTTTGTAAAAATTTCGGTTCCCGGAGAAACGTTTATTGCAATGGGTGACACCTACCGTCATATCCGGGGTGCATACTGCCTGCCGGAACACAGGGGTAGAGGATTGTATCAAAATTTACTGAATTTTACCATATCTGCGTTGAAAAAAGAAGGCTATACCAGACTTGGTGTAGACTTTGAAAGTTTTAACCCAACGGCCCGCGGATTTTGGCTGAAATATTTTAATGCTTACACCAATAGCGTAGTACGAAGAATTGATGAACGAATTACACAGTTGAGATGATTAGAGCCAACCAATAAAACAAAGCGCCGCAATTCCTTGAGAACTCAAGGGACTGCGGTTTCTTAATGTCTAAAAAAACAGCAAACGGCAGATAGAAGAAAAAAACAATACGACAATGCAACAATATGACAATGCAGCAATACAACAATATAATAATACAGTCCGCTGCCTGACCGGGAAATATAGAAAGATGGAGCCGGATTGCCAGGAGGGAGCGCGGGCGCAGTTGGAGCGTGTGAAAAATTTTGCAAGGAGCGAAACCATCTGTATGAGAAGCAGAATGATTTAGAAGGGCAGAAGCAGAAGGATGAAAAGTCGTCAGAACAATAAGAAATATATGGTTAGACGGTTGCCGTGACCTATATTTTTATAGCAAATGGAGAATAAAAGTGGTATAGTATATAAAACTATTATTTTTGAGAAAAAACATACAGGATAAAAATCAATGGTTTAAGGAGCAATCCCTATGAATAATCGACAAAAAGATACGATTGTAACATTGTTGAAAACAGATAGCGTGAATGGAAATTATACAAATAACTATTGGTTTTCCTATAAAGATTACTTAGACCCGGCAGATGATTTTACGGATTTCGCATGCGAAAGCCTTGAAGGGAAACAAGAATATATTGCTCTGATTGAAAACTTTATTAGTAAAGATAAGACGGCAAAAGTTTTCGTGCAGGTTTATGGCCTGGACAATAATAATCAGGTTATTACGGCGGATACTTTGATTATCTTCAGCAAATTAACGCTTGTTGAGATAAAAGAGATTTTTCATGAACCGAAATATATATTTCCAAGTGATATTGGAGAAGAAACAGATTTTTCGCAGCCGACTTTTCTCATTGGCGATAATGGTGAGTTGATTTCAAGCACAAAGCTATTCCATGATGAACAGTCTGTCTATTATTGCTGGTGGGATTAACTTTTTGTTTGCCGATTAGTTGTGTCGGTCGAATCGTTATCTTCCATGTTTTGACAATATCATTGTAATCAGGAATAACGTTCTGCTTGCAGATTATTTGTGGCAAAGAGGAACAGTTTTCTTTGTGTATCAAGTATATTAGCAGAAAATGGATATTGCATTTAACGGTGCTTTGCGGAGGAAAGCCTAAATAGTTTGGGAAAAGTCTGATGCTGAAAATGTACGAAACGGAGAGCACATTCTGATGGGAGCGTTTTACCGTATATTTTCCGGTGTTGTCAGGAGTAATGGTATTGCTTGTGTTTTGACGTGTTAAAAAGACGAATAGCAGGAAGGAAAGAAACGGGAGATGGCGACGGATATCTATAATGCGGGAAGCAGAGTGGTGAATACTTATCTTTATCGTGTTTCGGAAGGATATATCATGATTGATACGGGATATGAGCATAGCCTGAAACATGTCGAGAAAAGAGCAAACAGGCAGGGCATAGCGTTCTCCGAGATAAAATATGTTTTTCTGACGCATGCGCATGATGACCATGCGGGCTTTCTGAATGAGTTGCTGGCAAAATACCCTGCCATAAAAGTTATCCTACATAACCGGGCTAAGCCCACACTGTTAAAAGGACAAAATTCTTTTGCCGGCGGCTGCAGCGGCCTGACCGCATTCATTTTCTGCAGGTTGATGGGGTTGATTGGTAAAGGAAAACATCTTTTTCCGGCGATTGACAAGCAATACATCGACAGATTTATCGAAATATCCCCCCGGAATCTGACGCATGTAGAAAATCTGTTACAGGGGAAAATCCTGTTTACGCCCGGACACACTTCTGACTCCATATCCCTTAGAACAGGCAATAAAATCTTTTGCGGCGATGCGGCAATGAATGGGATGCCAAGCCGGAAAAGAATAACGATATGGATAGAAAATAAAAAGGCGTTTCAAAATTCATGGAAGATATTGATTGATGAAAAAGCGGATTGGATTTTTCCAGCGCATGGAAAACCCTTTCGGCGTGAACAGTTGGAAAAATACATCCATCATATTCCAAAGATTAGGCTTTATAAATTAAAATAATGTATGGCATTTCCGGAACGATGAAAAGCCAAAAACGGTTTGAAAAGGTATCTTTGTATGCCGGATTACAGGATAGTGGCGGATAAATTCCGGTAATCATGCGTACAGAGAGAGTATCTTCTGCGCTTTTTCTTTTAACATTTCTCTCGCCTCGACCGGCTCGATAATTTCGACATATTCACCAAAGGACAGCAGATAAAGGAAGGTCCAGTCACTTAGCCGGTATCTGAAAGTCACTTCCAATGTCCCGTCATCTAATTTTTTGATATATTTTTCCTGAAACTCATCATAGACTTTATACGCTATTTTTTCCGAAAAATGCAGTATGAACAGAGGCGTATTGTATTCTTCTTTATAGGCGGGCGTGAGTGAGAAGTCCGCCGGCAGTTCACGGTCAAACAATTGGCCGGTTATCTGAATATCCCTTATGCGGGACATTTTATAAGTACGGATTTCGTTTTTGCGCTGCGAATGGGCAATGAGATACCAGGCATGTGATTTGAAAATCAATTTTAACGGTTCAACGGTCTGAGCGGTTCTTGTCAGCTCTGAATTGAAATAGGTGAAGGTGATGACATATTTATTGATGACAGCGCGTTCCAGAGCTGAGATATTATTCCGCTCTTTTTCAGGGCTGCCCCAATAGGAAAAATCAATTTCCAGCCATTCGGACTGTAAATTGTGGCTGAACAATCCGGCCACTTTGTTTAATAATTTATCCGCGTCAGGGTAATTTGACGATTTCAGGACTTGCAGCGCCCGCACAATGTTGTCCTGCTCTGCCTGCGTAAAATAGGACTTATCCAGAGAATATCCCTGCAATAAAGAAAGACCGCCGCCATAGCCCTTTTGCGACAGGATTGGTATGCCGGCAATCGAAAGGATATTGATGTCTCTGTATATTGTGCGGGTGGACACGCAAAGTTCCGCTGCCAGTTGTCTGGCTGTTATATTCTCATGACTAAGCAGGAGAAAAAGAATTTGAATTAATCTGTCTATCTGCATATTATCGCCCTTTTTCCAAAGATTTTTCAATATTGCGTTTTCTGATATCACAATCCCGGCACATTTTTTCTGACAGGGTATCGGAATGACATCCAAGACAATACATATCTTCTTGTGTAAACTTACAGTTATCCGTTGAATATTCTTCTGCCAGGCGCGCTTGTTTTTCGGTATCTTTGCTGACAGAAGCGAGATAAACAGAACATTCGGTGCAATTTAATCCGCAGTATGCCGGTTTCATTAAAATATCTCCTCTCCCAAATATTTATCATGTGGAACAAGCAGACATTTTTCAATTAATTTCCAATAGCTGTCATAAAGGTTCTTTTGTGCTGTTCCATAGTGTTCTTTCGTGTCAAATTCCCAGTAAAGCATATATTTAACGCTTTTCACGATACGGGTGATTTTGAGAGGGGGGAGCCCTTCTTTGATTTGCTCCATATCAATGCGATATCCTCTTTTGCTGAAACGAAGCAAAAGCAGCCCCTCTTGTTTTTCCAGAAAGCTTTTTGCTTCAAGCATGAGCGCCTCAAAATCTTCTTCTTTTTGTGGTTTGACCTGATAAATACATATTTCGGTAAATGGCATATCAAATCCCTCCTTTGATGATTCCACTTTATCATTGGAAATATGACATCAGCATGTCGCATTCCTCTTTTTTTCTGCAAAAAGGAACGAGTTACTTTATTTTAGCATGTCTTTTTATGCCTGTCATTGTAGTTATTGTCGGAACGCGGTTGTCATCGGAGCGTGGATAGTTATCATTGGAATGCGGTTATCATCGGAACATATGGATTTCATTTTCGGTGGAACGTGGTATAATGGAACGGATAAAGATGTCAGGCGAAACTGTCTTGATTTTAAAACAAGACAGTTTCGCCGGTCACATAGTTTGTGAGGGAAGAGGAAAGGAGCTTGTGGGAGGAATGAGAGGAGAAATGGAATATGTGACAGCGGTTTCAGATATGACGGATGCCATCCACAATGTTCTGCATACGGCTATTAAAACGGTTTATCCAAAGTATTATCCGAGAGAAGTGGTAGATTTCTTTTGCAGGCATCACAGCAGGGAACATATTTCGGAGGGGATACTTTCCGGGAACATGGGCGTACTGACAGATGGCAACGAGATTGTCGGAGTGGGCTGCATTCACCAGAACCATATCACAGGGGTCTATGTGCTGCCCCGATACCAGAGAAAGGGCTGCGGCACGCGGATTATGGACGTGCTGGAAGCAGAAATCGGGAAACTGTATGGTGTGTCTGTTTTAGACGCTTCGCTGGCGGCAGTCTGTATGTACGAGAACAGAGGATATAAAACGGTCGGGCATGGCATTTGCGAATTGGAAAATGATGTGAAACTGGTTTACGAGATAATGGAGAAAAAACTGCACTAGGGGAACCGATATGGATACGCTGATGAAAAGCAGAATCCGGAGATATGGAGGATATGGAGGCGCTTCATGTACAAAATTCTGATTGCGGACGATGAAGAAGATGTTGTCAGTTTATTAAAAGATTACCTCGAATTGAATCAATATGAAACGATATGCGCTTATAACGGCCCGGATGCGGTAGAAAAGTCCCGGCGGAATCCGGATTTGATTCTGCTGGATATTAACATGCCGGGGATGGACGGCCTTTCCGTGTGCAGACAGATACGGGATTATGTGGAATGTCCGATTATTTTTCTGACGGCTCGCATTGAGGATGCGGATAAAATAAATGGATTTGCCGTTGGCGGCGATGACTACATGGTAAAGCCTTTTTCCATAGACGAACTGGGCGCGCGGGTAGCGGCGCATATCAGGCGGGAGCATCGTTCGGCGAGGCAGGCCAATGTGCGTTACTTTGGAAAGATGGCAATTGATTATACGGCAAAGACGGTGTCGGCGGATGGAGACGGAATTGATTTTCCCAAAAAGGAGTTTGAAATTCTGGAGCTTCTTTCCATGAATGCCGGACAGGTTTTTGATAAGGAACGAATCTATGAATTGCTCTGGGGATATGACGCGCAGGGTGACAGCAGCGTGGTGGCTGAGCACATCCGGCGCATCCGGGTCAGACTGCGCGCGGCCGGAGAAGAATATCATCTGGAAACGGTATGGGGGCTTGGGTATAAATGGGTCGGATAAAAAAGATAATTTCCCGGGGGATATCTCCGAAAGATTCCCTGAAATGGCGGATTCTTCTCTATATGCCGATACCGATTGTGCTTGCGCTTTTAGGAACTTATCAAATCGGTTATGCGGCCAATGACTGGCAGACGTGGTATATAGAAAATGTTTTTACCGGGAATGAGCTTGATGTTTTGGAAGAAGACGCAGATGCTTCGATGATTGTATACGGAGAAAATAATTATACGGTATATGAAGCGGAGAACGGTATACTTCATTATGTTTTCCACAATGTAAAATGCGCCGGAACAAAGGGAGAAGCGTTTGGTTACTGGTTGATTTCTTTTATCCAGGTAGCGTTGATAACGTTATGGGTTGCAGCCTGTATCTTTGCGGGCGGATATATTTTTTATAAAAGAGAAATGGAAAAATCCATCCGGCAGCTTTTGTACCTGGCAGAGCAGATTACCGATAACCATCTTGATTTTACGATGGAAAAGACGAAAGCGAATGAACTCGGCATGGTTTGCGACGCTTTTGAAAAGATGAGGGCTTCTCTGTATGAGACAAGCCAGGAAAACTTTCGAATTTTGGAAGAGAGAAAGCGTCTGAATGCGGCTTTTGCCCATGATATGCGTAATCCGGTAACTGTGCTGAAAGGTTATGTGGATTTGTTGGAGCATTATGTGCCGGAGCGGCGCATCAGCCCAGAAAAAGAACTGGAAATCATCGGCATGCTGCGCGGCCAGATACAGCGGCTGGAAAATTATGTGCGGAAAATGAGCGATGTGCAGAAACTGGAAGACATAACACCGTGTTATCAGGAGACAGATTACGGAGCGCTGTTTTCCCTTTGCATGGACACCGCAAGGCAGCTGGATGAGCGGGTAATTGTCCGGGAAGGCAGTGTATTGGAACCGGAAACCGCGCTGAGAGAGGAAGCTGTGTCAGAACCGGGAATCGCGCCGAGACCGGAACAGGAAATCGCCTCGAGAGAGGGAGCTGTGTCAGAACCGGGAACCGTTTGCCTTGACAGGGAACTTGTACTGGAAGTGTTGGAGAATCTGCTGTCCAATGCCTCCGCATATGCGAAAGACCGAATCGTTCTTACCATAACAAAAGGAGCGGAGGAACTGGAACTTTGTGTCGAAGATGACGGCTGCGGTTTTTCGGAAGAAGCCCTGAGAATGGCCGGCAGTCCTTTTTACCGGGAAGAAGGCTCAAAGAGCAGGCTGCATTTTGGACTGGGACTGTACATTTGTAAGCTGATTTGTGAAAAAAGCGGCGGCAGGCTGTCGCTTGCGAATGGCCCGGACGGGACAGGCGGGGTTGTGCGTGCGGTATTCGCCCTGTATCAGAAATGAAATTGTATTGTAACAAGGCAAACCCTCCACAATGTTGATGGTATTCCTATTATGATTAGATTGTCTGACCGCAGATTGTAATGGGATATTCATCATTCTTGCGTCGTTCCGAGGACTGTGAAGCCATGGGTGAATAAGAGGTCATTTGTTTCCATGATTGACATTTCCCGCTGTAAGGCGAAAAGAATCAAGGCGTCGCGCTCTGCTCGTGCGTATAATTCCTGATTGTGTGACAATTTTAAGAGTGTCTGTGTCTGTGCATCGGAAAGGTGCATGCCGAATGCGATTGCGATTAATTTGTCACGGGACGGCGTTCTTTGGCCGGAAAAAATCTGATAGACATAAGAACGGTCGAGCAGAGAACCGCGCACAACATCTGCCCGGCTGATTTCTTTTTGGGACAACATTAAATGAAGCGCATCGCTAAGATGTGGAAGCTGCAGTTCCTCTTTATTCTGTATCAGGTAATCTTCAATATCCGTTGCAGACTTAATTTCATGCCTCAGTTCTTCAGTCGATTTCTTCTTTTGAATCAAAGTATTCATGTTGTATTGGTGCTCCTGCTATTGTATAATTTGTAAATGAACGCGGGCTTGTCAGCATCCGTTATGGGAATCGCGGGGTAATCATGCTGAAAGGAAGAAGTTCAGCTGCTTATGCGAATATGTAATATTATACCGAAAAGAATATAAAATGACAAGGCTGGCGATGGCAGCGTGAGAAGAACTCCTAAAGCTCATACCCTGAGATTTTAAGGTTTCACTCCGCGGCATCATGGAGGTTTGCATGGAATATCAGGAAATGGAATTATTGAAGCAAAGCGACAAAAGTACGGTATATCTGGTGCGTGAGAAAGAAAGTGGACAGATGTGGGTCCGCAAGGTCCTGCAGGGAAATCATCCTGTTTATCTGGAACTTTTGGAATGCCGTCATCCGTATCTGCCCCGATTGTATTCGGTTAATATGACGGATGAAACGACAGAAGTCATTGAGGAATACATAGAAGGAGAGTCATTGCAGAGTGGAATATCTCCTAAAGAGGTATTTCTGATTATCAGAGAACTGTGTGCGGTATTGGAGTTTCTGCATGGGAAGGGTATCATTCACCGTGATATTAAACCATCCAATCTGCTCATGGCAAATGACGGGCATATACGTCTGATTGATTTCGATGCGGCGCGTCTGTATAAGGAAAATCTGGAACAGGATACAAGGCTGCTTGGAACCAGAGGATATGCGCCGCCGGAACAATATGGATTTGCGCAGACGGATGAACGGACAGATATTTATGCGCTCGGCGTGACAATCCGGCAACTGATGGGGAAAACAGGACAGAAACCGCATTATCAGAGAATCATAGCGAAATGCACCAATCTTAATCCCGATAAACGTTATCGGTCCGTCTCACAGGTCAAGAGAGCATTTTTCAGTAAAAAGCGAAATCTGTGTATTGCCGTGGCGGTTTTCGGCATTGCGCTCGCTGTTTTGCCGGGTATTGCATATTGGAGAAATGTGGCGGAAGAAGAGGGAATTGTCGAAAGTATGGGAGAGAAAGTTCTGCCTGTTCCGGCAGAACCGCATTGGGACGGCGAGACCGGTATCGCATTATGGGGACATGTCTTGGAATCCGGTTCTGGGGAAGACGAAGAAAAGTATCATTGGAGGCTATATCGAAAAGATACGGCGGAGGAACCTGAGCCTGACAAGGATTTGTATTGCTGTGAAAGCAATATGAGCAGTAATACTCAGAAAGATAATCTGTTTTATGAAATGAATCTGGCGGAGTATTTTGAGGAAAACGGATATTATTACTTTACGGTATCTGCGGTGGGGGACGGCGTTCATTATACGGACAGCGATTACGCTGTATCGGATATTTTCGAGTATACGGGAGAGTCTGCTCCGGCCCTGTCTGTGCCGACCGGCCTGGCGTGGAAAATGGAGATGGATGAACAAAACGGCCTGTCCTACTACGCTACATGGAGTAATCTGGATGATTATGAAGACAATGACAGCTTTAATATATGTGTCTATAATCAGGACGGCAATTATGTAATGAATAATATCTGGACCAAAGAATATATTGTTGAGCAGGGATTCGGCGGTATACTGGTCAGACCAGAGTTCCTGACAAAGGCCGGAGGCGCATATCGATTCACCGTACAGGTATTGACTTCGAGAGTCAATCAATATAAATCCAGTCCGATGCCGGACCCGATACCGGAGGAATATTTCAGTCCGTGGTTTTATCCGTAAAAGGCGGAAAATTGAAAGAAAAACACGTTCAAAGTCCGAAGTCCTGGAGAAGGGCATGGAAAAAACGAAAATGTTAGCTGCCAGCAGACCTAAAATGCCGCAATTGTATATAAAATATAGACCAATAATACATAAAGCAGAAAGGAAAAGGAGAGAAATGAAAAGGTCTTTGAAAAAAATGATTGGGGCATTATGTGTAGGTATATTTCTATGTATGCCGGTGACTGCAAATGCGGCTGAAAAGGGAGATATCGTAGGAAAATGGACTGGCGGATGGGCAAATGTTACTTTTGATGAAAATGGAAATGCAAAAGATAACTGGAATACAAAACCCTATACGATGCAGTCCGGAACCCTGACGATAACCTATGATGACGGACATACAGAAACAGTAGATTATGATTTCTGGAGAGGGTATCAGATAGACAATCTTGCTGACGGCGATTATGCGGATGCCGTGCTGTACAAGATAATTGAACCCGGGAAAATGAAAGCCTGGAATGTGGTGCATAAACCGAATAATGATGGTAAGTGGGGAATTGGCGGCTCAATGACGATTATAACCAAAAAAACAGATACGGATGCTGAAGATTTGGACAGTTCAGACTCTGTTGATTCCTCTGACGGCTGCGACCATGTATATGAGTGGGGTATCACAACGGAACCTACAGAAAACGAAGACGGTGTAAGTTCCTATCAGTGTATTTACTGTGGGAGCATCATAGCCAGTCAGCCAGTCAGCGCGGATTTTGCTGTCCGCAATAATCTTTTAACCTCTATTAAGAATGCGGAAGCAGGGAGCACGGTAACGTTTGACAGTGAAGACTGGCTCTGCTATCCACAGTATGTACTTGATGAATTAAAGGAAAGGGGCGATATATCCTTAAAAACGAATTTTACATATGGGGGAATAAATTACAGCTTTACCATTCCGGCAGGAAGTGATTATGCAAATCTGGAACAGGCTGATTTTTATGGGTTTATGTATCTGCTCGGTGTATTTCACGGGACGATAGTTGAATAAGGGAAGCGTAAATCATTTTCATATTCGTACAGTCCTTTCTTTTGATTATGAGAAAAGAATAGCTGTTATTTTTGAAAATTTTATAAAAAGTAGATAAAAAATTGAAAATTGTTTTTTAAGATAATGGTGCACGGAAACGTGCATCATTTTTGATTTCATGGGAAGTTGCTGTAATCGTAGTGAGTGCCTGAACGCAGGCTGCTGAGCCTTCGTTTTTTGATACAGGATTCGGATGGTAAAAGATGTTTTATCAGAAATCTTGTAACCTGGATTCTCGAAAACGTGACGATGAAGTT
>CAJTRK010000062.1 GCA_910578475.1 uncultured Lachnospiraceae bacterium
GAAAGGGCAGTAGAATTTACTCCTGCACTGGAATTTACTTTTGCAATTAAGCAATAAATTTCCCTTGACAAAATTATTCAATATGATATCATAATGATATCAAAAGGAAATGAAACGATAACATAGCTGATAGAGAAAGAATGGAGGACCTTTGTATGGAAGAGAAAATTTTAACGGGGAAAAAGCATGGCATGGCGGCGTTACTGGGCATTATCGTCTTATTTATGCTGGCGCTTGCGGGAATTATTTTCGGCGCCGTCATGATTGAGAATGATGAGAATCCTGTTTTATTTATTTCCGGAATGGCATTGGTCGTTTTGGCGTCGATTCTCTGCGGCGGACTGAAAGTCTTGAAACCGCAGGAAGCGTTGGTGCTGACTTTGTTCGGAAATTATGTGGGTACGTTAAAGGAAGCCGGATTCTATTATGTAAATCCTTTTTGCAGCAGCGTTAATCCGGCGGCAAGGACGAGACTGAGCCAGAGCGGGGATGTGAGCGATTCGACGGCGATGCTGGCGATAGCTGCCGGGAAAGCGGCGGGAGCGGGCGCAGAAACGGCCAGCAAGAAAATTTCGCTGAAAGTCATGACTTTGAACAACAGCAAACAGAAAATTAATGACTGTCTGGGCAATCCGATAGAAATCGGCATTGCGGTCACCTGGCGCGTGGTGAATACGGCGAAAGCGGTTTTTGAAGTGGATAATTATAAAGAATTTCTGTCGCTGCAATGCGACAGCGCGCTTCGGGATATCGTACGCATTTATCCTTATGATGTGGCGCCGAATGTGGATACGACGGGCGACGGCGTGGCGGATGAAGGCAGTCTGCGCGGTTCCAGCGAAATCGTTGCGGCGCGGATTCGGGATGAAATTCAGGATAGAGTTGAAGAGGCCGGCATGGAAATCATCGAGGCGAGAATCACTTACCTTGCCTATGCGACGGAAATTGCGGCGGTTATGCTGCAAAGGCAGCAGGCATCTGCCATCATTGATGCGAGAAAGATGATTGTAGACGGTGCGGTCGGCATGGTGGAAATGGCGCTGGAGCGTCTGAATGAGAACCATACGGTAGAGCTGGACGAAGAGCGTAAGGCGGCGATGGTATCGAACCTGCTCGTTGTTCTTTGCGGGAACCGCGACGCGCAGCCTGTTGTAAATTCCGGCAGTTTATATTAATCGAATGCAGTAGAACAGAAAGGAAGCTCTCAGTATGGGTGATACAGGCAAGAAGCAAGTGCCGCTCCGGCTTTCTGCCAGGTTATACGATGCCATTGCAGCCTGGGCGGAAGATGATTTTCGTTCCGTCAACGGGCAGATAGAATACCTTCTGACGGAGTGCGTAAGGCAGCGCAAGAAGAACGGCAGATATGTTTCCGATGAAATAGATGTGCCGCCGGAATTGGATATATAGAATATCTGATATCGGACGGTGGTACAAAGGCCAGACGGTACAAAGGCCGGAATGTCCGGTGCGAAGGAAAGGGGAGTGCATGGCGGAAATGAAACACTTTAAAAAAATGATTGCGCCGATAATAATAGCAACTATTATAATTGCATATTATATTGGAATCGTAGTATTTTTTATGACTGTACCCGGGGTTCCTGTCGGAGTCAAAATCATCATGATTGTAGTGCCGTTGATTTTGTCCGCAGTCATGCTCGGTGTATTGATAAGCAGAATCAAAGAAATTCAAGGAGGAGAAGAAGATGATATTAGTCAGTACTGATTATATCAGTGGAAAAGAACTGGAGATGCTCGGCCTGGTGAAAGGAAGCACGATTCAGTCCAGGAATGTCGGCCGCGATATTACGCAGGGGTTTAAGACGCTTGTCGGCGGTGAATTAAAAGCTTATACGGAAATGATGAACGAAGCGAGAGCGATTGCTACGAAGCGGATGGTCGAAGAGGCGGAAAAACTCGGAGCGGATGCGGTCGTTAATATCCGTTATGCGTCTGCAGCGGTGCTGCAGGGAGCGGCGGAAGTTATGGCCTACGGAACAGCCGTAAAATATAAGGCTTAAAGACAGCGGGCGAAATTCTGTGGAATGACGGCAAAAGCAAAGCGCGCTGCCCGGTGTTTGGGACAGCGCGCTTTTGACAACGGACAACTGCGCCTGTGTTCATGAGGCGGCAGGATAGGAACGCGTCAGGTTACTGGTTTTCGTGTTCTTCCTTTTGAATTTTGTCGTTCATGCTTTTGGCCAGTTTCCAGTAATAGTACCCATAAGCGAGCCAGATGAGTAAAGCAGCGAGAAATCCAGAAAACACAAACAGAAGACAGCGCCACCATCCGAGCTGTACAGGAATCCAGCCAACGCGAAATGCGACGATGGTATAAACGGTACAGCCGATTCCCATGTGAAACAGAAATTTCAGCGGGAAAGGCAGATTGTCATTACGATAGATTTCAGTCGGTGCGGAAAAGGCAATTCCGACCAGGAATGTGCCGATGACCTGCCTGGTAAACATCCAGTTTTCCATCAGGAGCGTTCCGTGATTCACATAATCGAATATCATGCCCGAAAGAAGATAAATGAAACAGGCGATGCCGATTCCTTGAATAGAATTTTCCAGAATTCTTTTGAATAAAGTCATAGTGATACCTCCTTAATATTTTTTTGTTAAATTCCCAGATAATGTTTGAATGCCGGAAGATATTTTCTGGAAATATAATCTTTATTTCCATTTTTCAGTATTACAAGCATTGTACCGTGAAAAGATGATTCGACACGGCTTATCTGTTTTAAATTGATGAGTGTGGATTTGGAAATCCTCATAAATCCATTTCCGAGAAGTCTCTCCATTTCGTAAAGCCTTTTGCCGGAAACATATTTTTTTTGCTGACAATAGACGTTCAATCGTTCATCCTCCATGCGGAGCATATAGATTTCCGAAGGCTCCAATACGATGAGCTGGTCATTATCGGTCACCGTAATAACGTTTCCGGAAGACTGGAATAATTCCATCAGCTGATTGATTTCCGGGGTTATTTTACTGGTATGAATGACAATATAAGGTTCGTCGATGTCTGCGGATATTTGAAGTTCTACTTTCATGAATATCTCCTTTTGCTGTCTGGACTGCCGGCTGCCGAACTGCCGGGGGGAATCTTCGCGAGGATTCGTTGTGTTTATATCATACGATAAAATCTCCGAATTGTCATGGACTGCGCGGCAAGTGGCAGAAATCTGACCGGAAGAAGCGTAATTCGAAAGGCAAAAGTACGAAAAGCGGGAAGGTTGAATGCCGTTCGAAAGTGTGCTACACTCCAAAAGAACGGAAACAGTGTGAAAAGAAGAGAAAAAGGATGTAGTGAGGATGAAGGACGGAAATGAGAGGTATTTTGAAGCCGCGCTTTCCGATTTTGTATTTGATGTAGCGGCGGGCGGCGCAATCAGACACCTGACAGACCGGGGATATTCCGTGGAGCAGATTATGCGGGAATTATCCTATCCGGTTCCCAGAATAAAAGTGGAACAAGCGGTATACCGGCATTTGACGGATTCCCGCATGCTGCTTTCGACGCTGCCTGAAGAAAGCGAGAGCCTGCGGATAAAATGCCTGCGGGGAGAAAAAGGAGAGGGATTTTCCCGAAAGCTGGCGGAAGCCATAGCGGAAAGCGGAGAAGAAAACGCCTATATGGAATGCCCTTTTGGTATATGGATGGAAAAGGATGAAAGGCGGTTTGCACAGACAATTGCCTGTCTGACGAACAGAGAACAGGAATATCTTCTTGGTATCCGGTGGGCACAACACATGATGTATCACAGGCTGAACGACCGTATGCGTGAAATCGGAATGAAGCTGGTAAAGAATACGGAATGGGTGTGGAACTTCTTTTTTATCAGATGATGTCGGAATGTAACCGTTTACATTATAGGAATAACAGCACAGAATGGAAGAATAAAAAGAAAGAGGGGTATCCCTATGCAGATTTCAAGCCGATTTACATTGGCAGTACATATTTTTGCCTGCATCGATACATTTGGAAAAGACTATAAGGTAACGAGTGATTTTCTTGCGGGAAGTACGAACGTGAACCCGGTTATTATCCGCAAAATTTTAGGACAGTTGAAAGGCGCCGGCCTGATTTCAGTAGCGCGGGGAACGGGGGGAGCGACCGTTGCGAAACCGTTATCGGAAATCACCTTTTTGGATGTATACCGCGCCGTAGGATGTGTGGAGAACGGCGAGTTGTTTCATTTCCACGAAAATCCGAGCACCGATTGTCCCGTCGGAAGGAACATTCACTGTATTTTGGACGATAAGCTTCTTCGGGTACAGGCGGCGATGGAAAAAGAGCTGGCGTCCATGACGCTGGAAGATTTGAGGCTGGATACGGAAAAATATCTGAAAAAGGAAATGACAGACAAAAGGAAATGATAGACAAAAGGAAAGACGAAGAGAAGTTCTCTTCGCCTGACAAAATTCCTTAATACGGCAGGTCAGAAAGGTTTTTCCGAAGCCCATTCGATAGCGATACCGGTAGCGTTTGGCCCTACATGGGAAGAAACGATTAAATTCAGCGCCGCTTCGCATTCCGCATTCACGAGAGATTTGCATTTGTCAAACATCTTCTGATTGCCGACATAGATTGCGCCGAGTCTGGCTGTCTCGCCGGACTGTGCGATGCGCTGAATATTCCGAAGCGCGGTACTGATACCCCGGTTTTTCCGGTAGGGCTCAATCCGGCCTTCCCGCATGGTAAGAATTACCTTGATATCGAGAATATCACCAATTTTACCTACGGCCGGAGAAACGCGGCCTCCCTGAACCAGATATTTAAAGTCGTCTACGACAAAGAAAATGTCGATAAGCCCGATGCGCTTTCTGATTTCTTCCGCAGTTTCCTGCAGGCTCTTTCCCTGTTTTCTCAGCTCAAGCGCATCGACGCATAGAAAACCGCTGCCCAGAGAAGCGTTCAGGGAGTCGATTACTTCGATGTTGCATGCGGGATATTGTTCTTTCATGTGGTCCGCCACCATGCAGATTGTATTGTAGGAACCGCTCAGACCGGAGGAAACGGCGATGCACAAAATATCTTTTCCCTCCTGGATGGTTTCTTCGAAGCGCCGTGTGACCAGGTCGGGATTTACACCGGCAGTATAAGCCCTGCGGCCGGCAAGCTGTTTAAAAAAGTCATCCCGGGATAATATCTGTTCGTCGCCGTAAACCATGTCTTCATCAAAATAGTAGTATTGCGGCAGCATCCCGATTTCCTCGCCGTAAGGGGCGGGCAGGTCTACATCACCGTCAGTAAAAACTACAAATTCTTTCATATAAATCACCTATGCCTTTCTCTCAGCCTGCAAACTTTGGGCCGCAGGCACAAATTTGCCTGTGAAAAATTAATTTTTCACAGTAATCACCTATGCCTTTCTCTCAGCCTGCAAACTTTCATTCTCTTTATTCTCCAAATTAAAACGCTTATTTTCTATTATGCCATCATAGAAAGGAAATCTCAACTGAATATCAGGTGAAAAGTGAAGTTTTTTACCGTAAAAATTTAAGTTTTTTTTCAAAAACAAAGTTGTAACTATTGACACTACAACATGACTGGGTTATATTATTGCTTATTAAATGTAATGATTATAGTTACAATAAAAAGGGGATACTATTATGACACAGATTAACTATGTTTTTCAGAAGATTCCTTATGAAAAGCAGACTGAGCGTGTGGGAAGACTGCTGAAAGAGGCAGAAGCCGTGTTGATTGGAGCCGGTGCAGGAGCTTCGGCTGCGGCCGGGCTGACTTATGCCGGGAAACGTTTTACGGAAAATTTCGGTGAATTTATTGATAAATACGGTAAGATGAATATGCCGGATATGTATGTCGCAGGCTTTTATCCTTTTCCGAGTCAGGAAGCCCGGTGGGGGTACTGGTCGAAACACAGCATGATGAACCGTTTTCTGCCGCCTGCGCTGCCGTTGTATCTCCAACTTTATGAGCTGGTAAAAGAAAAGGATTATTTTGTTCTGACGACCAATGTTGACCATCAGTTTTATAAGGCCGGTTTTGCGGCGGAACGAATTTTTGCGACACAGGGAGACTATGGCATGATTCAGTGTGAAAAAGGCTGCCATTGTAAAATCTACGATGCCGAAACGTTGTTCCGGCGTATGGACGAGACGCGGAAAGACTGCCTGATTCCCGCTTCGATGGTTCCGCGATGTCCGGTCTGCGGCGGCGATATGGCGATGCACCTGCGCGTCGACCAATATTTTGTAGAAGATGAGAACTGGCATGCGGCAGCAGAGCGATACCGCCTTTTTCTGGAAAACGTAATGACGAAAAAGACCGTTCTGCTAGAACTGGGGGTGGGATTTAATACACCGGGAATTATTAAATATCCGTTCTGGCGCATGGTTCATGAGCGGAAAAATGTGGAATATATTTGCATTAATAACAAAGAGATTCATGTGCCGGAGGAAATAAAGGACAGAGCAATCTGCATTCAGGCGGATATTGGGGAAGTGCTAAGGTATTTCTAAGATTTGCCAAACAAGGCATCCACACTGTTGATTTTTGGCGCATAAACATGAATTCAGTTTTCTTTTTCACACTGAAAGTACATAAAAATGTGAACATGCACATAGAACAGGAATGAAGACTTGAAAGAATTTAGCTGCGGTTGTAGAATGGGATTACTGAAATATGTGCTTTTGCACAAAAACAAGGAGTGAATGGATGGAAATCGAAAGAAATGAATATCTCAGGCAGCTTATTCTGCGAAAAAATAATGGAATGATAAAGGTTATTACAGGCATACGAAGATGTGGAAAATCATTTTTGCTGTTTAACATATTTAAAAAGCATTTGATGGAAAATGGAGTAAACGAAGACCATATCATTGAGATTGCGTTAGACGGCATTGAAAATGAAGAATTAAGAAATCCCAAAGCGTGCTATCAGTATGTGAAAACTGCCGTAGAGGACAAAGAGAACTATTATCTGCTTTTAGATGAAATACAATTTATGCCGAGATTTGAAGAAGTGCTGAACAGTCTGCTCCGCATAAGCAATATTGATATCTATGTGACTGGAAGTAATTCCAGATTTTTGTCCAGTGACATTATAACGGAATTTCGAGGCAGAGGAGATGAAATAAGGGTTTATCCGCTTTCTTTTGCGGAATTCTATTCTGTTTATGATGGAGAATATGAGGATGCCTGGGAGGATTACATGATTTATGGAGGGCTGCCCCAGGTCGTTGGATTTCAGACGGAGCGTCAGAAAGCGGAATATCTGAAAAATATTTTCACGAATGTATATTTGAAAGATGTAGTCGAAAGAAATAGCATCCAAAGTCCGGATGGGCTTAATACACTGGTTGATATTCTTGCTTCCGCAATCGGGGCGCCTACAAATCCCACAAGAATTTCAAATACCTTTACAAGTGAACGCCGGATTAGCTATACGAATAAAACAATATCCAAACATATCGATTTTCTTGAGGAGGCATTCCTGATTTCAAAAGCCAGTCGTTATGATATAAAAGGAAGAAAATATATCGGCGCTAATTTAAAGTATTATTTTACGGATATGGGTCTTAGAAACGCGAGATTAAATTTTCGCCAGCAGGAACCAACCCATATTATGGAAAATATTGTCTATAATCAATTGCTCATTCGCGGATATAACGTTGATATCGGTATTATAGATTTGTATGGAAAAAATAAGGAAGGAAAACGTGTCCGAAAGCAACTTGAAGTTGATTTTGTTGTTAATCAGGGAAGTCAGAGATATTATGTTCAGGTTGCTTATGATATAACGTCAAAAGAAAAACAGGCGCAGGAACTTTATTCTCTGCGTAATATTCCGGATTCCTTTAAAAAAATAGTGATAGTAGGCGGGACAGCGAACCCCTGGAGAAATGAAGAGGGTTTTGTTATTATGGGAATGAGATACTTTCTGCTGAATTCAGACAGCCTGGAATTTTGATATGCCGGAAACGGTTTTTGCTCTGTGCCGAAGAATGACGCAATAATCCGCATGTAGGAAGGAGGCGGTTCTATGAATCCATATGACAACGATAAGGCATTTGTTTTTCTGGAAAAATTAAAAGAGGATTCCTATGAGTACAGGGGGCTTAAAACCGACAGTCTGGGGGTGGAAGAAAAAAGAGCCGCAATTCGTTCTCTGATGAACATTCGCATGCCGGGAAAGGAAACGACGGCGCTTTTACGGGCACAGGATGCCTACCTGAAAGAAGAGCTGGATAAAAAAGGCGTTGTTACGCTTTCCGAAATTCCAACCGTTGATGAAGCGTATGGAAGCAGCGTTCCTTTTGCCGGGAAACTGTCGCTCTGGCAGGGGGATATTACCCGGCTGAAGGCAGAGGCAGTCGTCAATGCTGCCAATTCGCAGATGTTAGGATGCTTTGTGCCCTGCCATAAGTGCATCGATAATGCGATTCACAGCGCGGCGGGAATGCAGCTGCGTGCCGAATGCAGCCGGATGATGAACGAGAAGCGAATGCGCTATGGCAGACAATATGAAGAGCCTGCGGGAACGGCTGTTTTGACGAAAGCGTACAACCTTCCATGTGAATATGTTATTCATACCGTCGGTCCGATTGTTTATGGCGGACTGACTGACGCGCATTGCGAAACGCTGCGAAGCTGTTATGAAAAAGTGCTGCGATGCTGTTTGGAAAACGGCATCCGCTCCGTGGCATTCTGTTGTATTTCAACAGGAGAATTTCATTTTCCGAACGAGGAGGCGGCAAGAATTGCGTTCAAAACGGTAACGGATTTCCTCACAGAGCATGAGGATTCTATGGAACGGGTGGTTTTTAATGTTTTTAAAGGCAGGGACCTGGAGATATACCGGAAGCTGTTGTCATAGCAATGCTTTTCCCTGTGTGATGGAGCTGTTGTATGATTTTGCTTTCAAGCATTTTCGCATTTTAAAAATCTCGTGCACAACCGCACAAAAACCCGTGCACAATCGCACAAAAACCGTGTACAATCGCACAAAATCCGTGTGCGAAGCGCAAAAATATGCGCTTGAGGGTTCAAAGCTGACCTTAAGTGCCCGGAAATCCAGTAAAGGAAGGAGGCTGCGCCATCTTCCCTCGATGAGTGTAACAAAAGTGTAACTGATTGAAAGGCGGCACTTTCACATATTAAAGCCTTACTGCTTTACCGGCAAAAGGCTGTGCCGCCTCAAAACGTGATGCCTCCGCACTGATTTCTTCTGGCGTCTTAGCATCAAAATAATCCCTCTGCCATTTTGTATAATCAAATTTTTCCCGAATAATCGCAGAAATAAAATGCTCCGCTTCAACTATACCCATCTGTTCATCCCCTTCCATCTCTGTAATAAACTCTATCGGCGTTACCATTTTTATCTCTTCTGTACAATATTTTAACAGTCGGACATCAGTAGATATAAAATATTCACATCCCGCATAAATAGCCGAAGCAACATAATGCCAACTGTCTGCCCCGGCTTTTAAGTTCTTTTGATATTGTCATTTTGACTTGGCGGCCTCTTTAAGATTTGACTGCCATATTCTGTTTTCTCTTATTCATTTCCGCCCCAAAGG
>CAJTRK010000063.1 GCA_910578475.1 uncultured Lachnospiraceae bacterium
ACAAGACGGGAACCTCGGTTTGCAATCAACCCGGCAGCAGTCCGGCCAATTTCTGATTTGCAAATGATACCCCAAAATATGCAATCTGTACCGGGACGCCTCATAAAAGAAGCTTTTTCTGGTAAACTGATACCGACTGTTAAAAAATTCAGGGAAATGAGGTACAAAACCATGGGAAGAACCATCAAGGGAAAACTGACGGTCAGCGTAATCTGCATGGTCGTAGTCAGTATTCTGCTGACTACGGTTGGTATCGTCATCGTTGCCGGAAAACGTCTGATGAAAGACCAGACGGAAGCCTTGCAGATTTATGCGGACAAATATGCGGAAGAAATCAATACATGGATTGAAAATGAAAAAATGCTGGCGGAAGGAGCGGCTAACTGTATAGAGGCGGCTCAAAATGTTGACAAAGAGTTTATCCAGTCCGTTATGAATACCTATGCGGCGGGCAGAAGCGAACTTCTGAATTTGTATTGCGGCACAAAGGAAAGTCTGTTCATACAGTCTAACGCAGAAGCGGAGATACCGGAAGGATATGACCCGGTTCAGCGGGGATGGTATCAGCAGGCGGCCGAGGCGGGGACGGTAATCGTAACAGACCCTTACTGGGATGTGCTGACCAATCAGATGTGTACAACGATTGCGGCTCCTGTATACATAGAGGGCGGACTGAGCGGGGTAATCGGCCTGGATGTGACGCTCGGCACGGTAACGGACCTGACGGCGAGCATAGATTTTGCCGAAGGCGTATACGGATTTCTGGCGGACAGCGGCGGCCGGTATGTGGCGCATCGGAATAAAGACTTTGAACCTTCGGAAGACAACGCCGTCAACGTGACGGATATTATGCCCGGACTCGCGGGGCTGATAAACGGAGAAGACAGCGGCGTAACAGAACTTACCGATTACGACGGAAGCAAGTGTTATTTTGCGACGGCAGATATTGAAAGCAGCCAGTGGAAAATGGGAGTAGTCGTTCCGACGGCCAATGTCAGAAGCTCCCTGATTGCCATGATTGGGGTGGCGGTTGCCGTTGCGCTTTTGATTACGGTACTTGTGGCCGTTACGATGGCCGGCCTGATAGGAAAGACTTTAGAGCCGGTGCAAATGTTAAAACAGTTCGCATCCGGTGATTTTTCGGAAAATGTTGTCAGTGAGAAAGGCATTCCCAAAGAATACAAAGACGAGACGGAACAGATTCGGACGGCTACAAGAGAAGTACGACAGCAGATACGGGGAATTATTCTGAATACCAAACAGGAAGCGGAAAGTATCGGTACGATAGCGGAAGGCACTTCTGCCAAAATGACAGTGCTTACAAACGATATTTCCGAAATTGCAGATTCCACGGTTCAGGTATTGAAACAGACGACGGAAGCGAAGGAACTGGCTGAAAAAATAAAAAGCACCGGTCAGGAACTTTGCGTGGCGGTTGAAGCAGTCGCCCAAAAAGCGGGAGAGGCGGCCAGACAATCAGGCGATATTATGGAACGGGCCGGAAAACAGCATGAAAATTCCGAGGCATCCAGCGCAGAAGCGGTTACGCTGTATCAGGAAACCAAAGAAGAACTGGAGCAGGCAATTGCAGACAGCCAGAAAGTGCGGGAAATTGATACGCTTACGGAAGAGATTCTGTCCATCAGTTCACAGACGAATCTTCTGGCTTTAAATGCTTCGATAGAAGCGGCGAGAGCCGGGGATGCGGGAAAAGGTTTTGCGGTCGTTGCTGATGAGATTCGACAACTGGCGGACCATTCCAAAGTGGCGGTAGACAAAATCCGAAAAGTGACGGAGGGGGTTGTGCGGAACGTTTCGTTTCTGTCCCAGAGTTCCGGAAGACTGTTGGAATTTATGAATGACAAGGTAATGGCGGATTATCAGAGCATGACACGGTTAGCCGAGATGTATGAACAGGATGCGGCATTTTACAGCAGCATTTCCGGGGATTTGGGTTCGGCCTCAGCGGAAATGAGCGTCGGCATAACGGGCATCAACCAATATATTCTTGCGGTTGCGGAGCTGATAGGAGCGATTGCGGAATATATGCAGGTTATGAAGCAATCCGCGGAAAATTCTGATGAAAATTCCAAAGCCGTTCTGGCACAGATGGAAGAACTGTCCGGACTGAGCGAAATTTTGAACCAAACGGTAGCATCCTTTAAAGTTTAATACAGATGAAGTCTGAAAAAATTATGAAAAGCTGAAAGAAAGGCATGATTACTGTTATGAAAAAATATGAATCAGAGACGCTGCAGGCGTCGGCTCTATGGAAATTTTATGAAAGAATGCAGGAGAGCGTCTGTGTGGTCGATATGGACAGTTACGAACTTGTATATGCCAATCGGTACGCTCGAAAGATATATGAAATTGAACCTTTGGAAAAAAGTAAGGGAAAGAAATGTTATGAACTGTTGAAAGGAAGCTCCGCGCCGTGTACGGCCTGCAATCAGAAAAAGCTGTCGCCGGGATTTTTTCTGGAAGAGGTGCGCTATAATCCGGTCATCAAAAAGAAGCTTGCATTGAAGGAAACGGTAATCGAAGAAGGCGGAAAACGATACCGATTCGAGCTCGGTGTGGATTTGAGCGCATGGGAACAGCAGAATAAGGGATATGAAGACAACGAAGAAATGATTAACGAAGGGCTGCGGATTGCCATGATGGAATCCGTTCCCGAAGATTCGATTGCGGCGTTATTGGAATATCTCGGGCAGTCCTTACACAGTGACAGAGTTTATATTTTTGAGGAAACAGAGGACGGAACTTTCCAAAATACATACGAATGGTGTGCAGGCGGCGTAACGCCGCAGAAAGAGAATCTGCAAAACGTTTCTTTTCAGGTGGTCAGCTTATGGTATCAGAAATTTATGAAGGACGAGAATGTCATTATTAAAAGCCTGGAAAGCGTCCGCGAAAAGGATAAGCCTGTCTATGACTATTTAGTGCCGCAGAATATTCATTCGCTTGTAGTCAGTCCGCTTGTCAGGGAAGGAAAAATTATCGGGTTTTATGGAGTGGATAACCCGCCGGAGCAGTTTTTGGAACATATTACGACATTGCTGCGGATTCTCGGGCATTTCATCGTTACGATACTGCATCGGAGAAATCATGTGCGCCGCCTGGAAGAGCTGTGTTTTCAGGACCAGCTCACCGGAATCGGAAACCGCCATGCCATGAACGAATATGTCGGGGCGATGCGGCCCGGCGTAAACATCGGTGTGCTGTATTGTGACGTGATGGGATTGAAAAGGGTAAACGACCGGAAGGGCCACCGGGAAGGCGATAAACTTTTGATTCGGGTGGGAGAATGCCTGAAAAAAGTGTTCGAAGGACACGCGCTGTTCCGCATCGGAGGCGACGAATTTCTTGTATTGTGCGAAGGAATTGAAGAAAGAGAACTGGAAGAACTGGCGGCGTTGCTGGATAAGGAAATGCACCGGAAAAATTCCCTTATGGCAGTCGGCCGCGTATGGCGTGCCCGGAACAACGGGGATATCGACCGGCTTCTGAAAGAAGCCGACGAACGGATGTATGAAGATAAAAGAATCCGGTACGCCCAAATTTCCTGTAAGGAGGCGGAGGAAAAACAGAATGAATGCCTTTATGGAAAATGAAACAGAAGCGAATCTCTATGCGGCAAGGTGCCTGGTTATATGCGCTTTCCTGTGCGCGGCGGCATGGCTTTTAACGGTTTTTCGAATTTTTATTCTGCCTCTTGAAATCGTGAATCCGACGATGCCGGTAATTATATTTTTCTTTCTGATACCGGCATTGATTTGCAGGAGGACCGGAGGGAAAAAGGGATGGGTAAAATATGCCATCCTGTTTTGCTCGGTTATGGGGATTTTCATCCTGTCCAGCGCCATGCCAAAACATGGCGTCATGGCCTGGACGATGCCGCTCATGCTGAGCTGCCATTATTATTCCAAAAAGCTGAGCAGAATGACGCTTATCGCATCGCAGATATTATTTTCCGCTTCTATTTACATCGGGATGTTTGTAGGGGAATGGGACCAGATTTTGCTGGATGCCGCTTACTATTCGGGACCGAGAGTCATTACGAAAGAACATCTTTATGATGCGACGATTTTCTTTGTGCTGACGCGGGCGGCAATACTGCTCGGGCTTTCTTTTATCTGTACGACGCTGGCGGAGCGGACGAGGCGCCTGTTGGAACGTCAGGCAAAAGACAGCGAAGAGCGTCAGCGTATCGAAACGGAACTGGATGTGGCAAACCGCATTCAGGCGGATATGCTTCCCTGTATTTTTCCGGCTTTTCCGGAGCGGCCGGAATTTGATATTTATGCAGTTATGAATCCGGCAAAAGAAGTGGGCGGCGATTTTTATGACTTTTTTATGGTGGATGAGCAGCATCTTGCTGTTGTCATCGCCGATGTGTCGGGCAAAGGGATTCCGGCCGCGCTTTTTATGGTAATCGGAAAAACGTTGATTAAAGACCATACGAAGCCGGACATCAGTCTCGGAGCGGTTTTTTCGGAAGTCAATGACCTGCTGTGCGACGCCAACAGCGAAGGGCTGTTCATTACGGCGTTTGAGGGCGTTCTTGACCTGGTGACAGGAGAATTTCATTTTGTGAATGCCGGACATGAAATCCCGTTTATTGCCAGAGAGGGAGAAGATTATGAACCCTATCGGATAAAACCGGGTTTTGTTCTGGCGGGAATGGAAAATATGAAATATCAGGCAGGCAGCATACAGCTTGCGCCCGGAGATAAAATTTTCCAGTATACGGACGGCGTGACGGAGGCGATGAACGGAAAAGAAGAGCTGTACGGTATGGAGCGGCTCGGCTCCGTGCTACGGATGAATACTGCGAAAAAGCCGGAAGAACTGTTAGCGGCCGTCAAAGAGGATGTGGATGTTTTTGCGGGCGGTGCGCCGCAGTTTGATGATATTACAATGCTTTGCGTGGAATATGTGAAACGGATGGAAAAATGAGAACGTCGGGTAGAAAAGGATTGGAGGAAGCGGCATGGACAAATCAATCGTGCAGGCATTTCATGCGGAAGAAATCATACAGAAAGAGGGTGAGACTTATGAGGAAATGTATAAGATTTTATCCGGTTCGGTTGCCCTTTATAATCGATATGGCGAAAAAGACGAATTTCTGATTGGCATTTATTCCAAATCCAAATGTTTCGGAGAACTGGGCATATTATCAGGGCAGCCTTCGATTTATACGGCTGTCGCGTATGATGAAGTTCTCGCAATGCGTATTACAAGAGATTCGTTGGAAGAGTTTGTTCGAAATAATCCGAAAAATGCGATAGATATCATGCAGAATATGACACATACCGTGAAAGTCATGCAGAAAAACATCAATCTTCTGTTGGATGATATTTATGAGAAACAGAATTTGAACAAACTCCGGACGGAAGACATAAAAAGAAAGATTATGCAGTACAGCATCAGCGGACTGCATATCTGATAGAAAAGCAGAAGGGGAAGGAGATGATGTAAAATGAGGGAATTGATGCTTGACGCCACGGTTGAAAATATAATGTTTGTAACGGAATTTGTGGATGAACAGCTGGAGCAGTATGGATGTTCTGTGAAAGCACAGATGCAGATTAATATCGCCATAGACGAATTATTCGGAAATATTGCACATTATGCTTATCAGCCGGAAATCGGCCCTGTCACCGTAAGGGTGGAGGTGACGAAGGAACCGTTGGCGGTTATTATAACGTTTATTGATAAGGGCGTGCCCTATGACCCGCTGCAGACCGCCGACCCGAATATTGCGCTTTCCGCAGAGGAACGGGAGTTTGGAGGGCTTGGCATCTATATGGTCAAAAAGAGCATGGATGAAGTTACCTATGAATATCGGGAAGGAAAGAACATTCTGACAATCAAAAAGAAGATGTGAAACAAAATCAGTGGGATGGAGGAGATAAGAGTGGAAGAATGCAGTAATAGCAGGCCATGTACATGTACATATGATTGTCCGAGGCATGGAAGATGCTGTGAGTGCGTGGCGCATCACCGCGATAATCATGAGGGTGTTCCCGGATGTTTCTTTTCACCGGAGGCGGAAGCGACCTATGACAGAAGCGTTGAGGCTTTGTGCCGTGACAGAGGGATACTGTGAAAAAGGCATGGTTATTTATATGAGAAAGGCAGGATTATCATTATGACGATTGAAAAAATATTAGACGGAAAGAAGATGACACTTTTATTGGAGGGACGTCTCGATACGACGACGGCGCCGCAGCTCGAAGCTGATTTGAAAACAGACCTGAACGGTGTGGAAGAACTACTTATGGATTTCGAAAAACTGGAATACTTGTCTTCAGCCGGTCTGCGTGTGCTGTTATCCGCACAGAAGACGATGAATAAACAGGGAAAAATGGTGATTTGCCATGTCAATGAGACGATTCGGGATGTTTTTGAAGTGACCGGTTTTTCGGAAATTCTGACAATAGAATAATTCTCTTGAGAAAAGGTTTTCTTTTTTGCTAAAATAAAATTGTTCGTGCAGGCAATGATAAAAAGAAAAAGGATAAACCGGATAAGGAGAAGGCATGTACCTAATTGCGCTTTGTGACGATGAAGCAACAGAGATGGAAAAAATAAGAATCCTCTTGGAACAATATCAGGAGCGGCATAACGACCGTACTTTTCAAATCGACTGTTTCGTGAATGTGAATGAACTTCTTATCCGGATGGAAGAAAGCGGTTACATGCCGGATATTCTTCTGATGGATATTTATATGCCCGAAAAAATGGGGATTCAGGCGGCTCAGGAAATAAGGGAAATGGGAAGCGGATGCAGCATCATATTCCTGACGTCATCCAAAGAATATGCGTTAGAGGCTTACCGGGTGGATGCGGTTCAGTATTTGCTCAAACCGATTTCGGAGAAAGAGTTGTTTCCGGCATTGGATAAGACTTTGAAGACAATAGAGCGGGAACAGCAGAAACATTTGCTTTTGCGGACAGACGGAAGTATTCGAAGGGTTGCGCTTCACGATATTCTTTACTGTGAAGCACAGAAAAAAAGCCAGTGCATCTATTTGACGGAAGAGCGCCATATACAGCTGCGCATGACGATGGGAAGACTGCAGGAAATGCTTGCCGGACACGAAGAGTTTGTCAGGGTGGGCGTAGCTTATATCGTCAATCTGGAGCATGTGGAAAGCCTGAATACACAAAGACTGCAAATGGATAACGGAGACGAGATTTATCTGCCGAGAGGTTCCTATCAGTCTTTGCGGGAGCAATATTTTGATTATTACTGCGGGGAGGATGACTGACCGGGGAAAGGATAACGGACCGGAAAAGGATAGCAGGCCGCAAAAAGATTTGCTGTAAAATGATATGTTGAAAATATAACGGGCGCATATTATAATCCCGTCTTTGACAGTTTGTTAAGTATAAAAAC
>CAJTRK010000064.1 GCA_910578475.1 uncultured Lachnospiraceae bacterium
GCATATTCCCACCCCTGCCCGATAATACCGGATTATCCGTCAGGTAATGTTGATTGTTACATTTCTATATCAAATTATACCACCCCTTCCTGCAAAACTCATCCCCTCCACATCCTTCATCCTTGTCGAATTTTGCTGATTTTTTGTCTATTTTTACCTGTTTTCTCTCATACTCCTCTTTTCAGGCGCAAAAAACGCATGGTTTACAATTTAATGTTCCATGCGCCTTTACGCTGTTTAATCAATCTTTTCAGTTTCCTTTACGCTTTCCTGAACCGCCTGCAAATTAATCATAGCAATTATTTGGTTCTGCATATCCTCAACAGTTTCTATTCTGATTCTGCCTATACTTTTTCTTGCCATTTCAAAATCTATATCAGGAAACAGTCTTTCACAAAAACGATTCGTTTCGGGAGATGCCCCCATGAAAGCTGTTACAAGCGAATTCGTGTCAAACTGTTCTAACACTTCTTTCAGTTCCTTTTCAGGAATTGATGAAATCTGCTCAAAATCCGTTATCTTCTGTGGCTGTATCTTTGGTTCTAACAGGTCATTTATCGTGATGTCATATAATTTGGAAATTTTCAGCAAAACTTCTAAGTCGGGGATGGCCGTTCCTGTTTCCCATTTCGATACTGCCTGTCTCGATATGTTTAATTTTTTTGCTAAATCGTCTTGTGTGTAGTTATGACCTTTACGCAAAAATCGTAAGTATTTCGATATCATATTCATATTCATAAAAATCCCCCATTCTTGCTCAACACGCGAATTTGGGCGCAAGCACAAATTTGCCTGTGAAAAAATTTATTTTTCACAGTACTCTCCTCCTTATTGCCATTATAAAGTATATGGCAAAAGGAATAAAGAATCTGGCAAGCGCTAAAAAGCAAATACCAGTTGCGCATTATTTTGCAATTCTTTCCTTCCGCTTAGTCCTGTTTTGCTACCTATCACGCTGCCGGCTTTCGTTCTGAAGCTCCCTTTCAGGTTTGCTGTTCACTAATTTACCTTATACCTCAAAATTGTTTTGAGCTTATCCTCTTTTGTTCTGTTAGTCAAATAGATTTCTCTATGACAATCCGTTATCCGTTGTAAACCGTTTTCTTCTGCAAATCTATCCATTTGCTCAAAAGAGAATGGTTCATTGTCATATGAGCCGGTATGCAGAATTTCAACACATTTTCCATCATGTATCGTATCAAAAATCATTTCTTCATACAGTCGATTTGGCTTTTTAACTTTTATCTTTTCCAATGCGGCACATACCATTTCCGCTGTGATAAAGGCCGGCTGACGTATCATAATGGTATATTCCAGATTTTCTTTTATGAGTTTACCGGCAACAGATTCCGTATCAGCGTTTTTCTGTCTCCAGATACCCTCTAAAGGATAAACCGTAAAGTCTTGGATTTCATTTGATAACATGTTTTTCGCTGCCGTAGATTTATAACCCATTTTAATGGCATACGCTAATGAATAGAGCGCAGCTACCCTATCTGAAAAATCTGTATCGTTAGGATTTCCGCTTCCCTTCATCATAATAAAATTTTGCGCGGGTATATCTACGAAAGCCGGTATGCTTTTTGCTCCGTACAGAGCTTTTTCGTGCTTTCTCCATTCATATTTCATCTTAGCGCCTCCTATGGGAAACAGTGTATCAAGCATAACCTGACATCTAACGTCATGTTTTATATTTCTTATATTTTCTGTAATCTTTTTTCTGTTTTGATTTTCCCGACAAACCGAATTTTATCGTTCCAATAAGAATGCAATGATATTTTCACTGATTGTTTTATACTCGTAATCATGAACATAATGCGGACAGTTTAATTCTATATATTCCCCTTTATCAATCTGTGCTATATATTCTTTTGGAATTTTCCTCCATGTTTCTTTATCAAAGCCAGTCCCACCAGAACCGTCTGAAATAAATAATAACACCGGGAGCTGTGGAGCACCCATACTGCTCACTTTTTCAGCGTTTTCCTTTACTCGTTCAGTTTCGTTTATCATTGTCACAGTTGCTGTCCGACTGTAAAAAATGGCTCGATAGATTTCTTTTTCATCATCGGATAATGTACCATTCTTTATAGCGTCACTGTCCGAAATGCCCGGTATAAAACGAGTGACGCCCAGATTAGCCGCCCAACTTGCAATGCGCATAATCGGTATATTTATGTTCATGCTGTCATAATACTCCGGCACAGCCATATCCAGTCCAATAATGGCAGATACCTCATCAGGATATTTCTGCGCCCAATACAGGGCTTCAAGTCCTGACATTGAGTGGGGACAAAGGACATAGGGCGCATTTAATCCTGCGGCGGCAAGAGCAGTTCTTGTGTCTTCGAGTATCGAATCAATACTTCTGTCCTTATCAACAACATCGCTGAAACCATATCCGAATTTCTCTACAACCGCAACCTGAAAGTTATCACTTAAAAGAGAATAAAGGGACTTAAAATCCAATATGGGAGAGTCAACTTCGACCACCTGTCCTAACGGCAAACGTAATGCAGTTTCCTCTTTTTCATAATGTTCCCCGCCTCACATGGAAATAATTGTTCCGATATTGCCTTTTTCTGCTTCTGTAAGCATAGCTTGAAGCCCACTTCTTCCTACTCTTTCACCTGCAGATACTTTTCAATTCCTCCCTGCACGATTACCGACTTCCCTAACAGGGTAACGGCCTGCACCGGGCAATTGTTGATGCACCGGTAGCACATCGTACACCTGCTGCCCGCCGCGGCTTTTCCGTTTTCTATGTAAATGTTTTTCATCGGGCACAGGTCGGCACATTTCCCGCAGCCGATACATTTGTCCGCATTGATTTTCAGCTTATCCGAATATTTCCGGGTCATATGATAAAAATACAATCGTTGGCCGAGTAAACCGGCCAGACGGCTTGCAATTCCAAGCCCTTCCCTGGTCGGGTTTCCGCTTTTTAAGCGGTTTGCGGCAATTTTGGTTTTCTGTTCCGCTTTTTTCACAAGCCGCTGATTTTCAGGCAATGTTTTTTTCAGCACTTTGACATCACAAATGCTGTCGGGCATTTTCAGGTGAAGGCCGCCGAGAATGACCGCCCCATGTTTTGCCAGCAGGCGGGCCAGCATCCCCGCGCCGTCACCGCTGAACATCCCCATTGTGGCAATTACAAAGACTTTCTTGCCTTGCCATACATCGCTGTTATCCGCAATATAATCCTGCACCATTTTGGGGATATTGCTGTACTGTACGGAGTATCCAAAAACGATTTCTTCCTGTTCTTTGACATGGCGCGATGCCTGCTCTTCTTCTATGGAAAAAGACCGGGCATCGGCATCATATTCTTTCAGGAAAGTTTCCACGCAATATCTGGTATTCCCGGTTCCGCTAAAATATAATCCAATCAATGACAGCCTCCGTTTCCGAAACATCTGTGTTTCTCTTCGCCGCCATGCGCGTGATGGCTGCACTGTACATCGGGATTATAGTCAAGTGTTCCGGCCAAAAAGGCTTTCACCGCATCGTCCGCAGCCCCGGCTATGCCGCCATACAGCCTGATTCCGGCCGCGTTAAGCGCTTCGCGTGCGCCGCCTCCGATTCCGCCGCAAAGCAGCGTGTCTACGCCCTGCGCCGCTAAAAATCCGGAAAGCGCACCATGTCCGTTTCCATTCGTGCTTACAATTTCTTCTTTCTGAATCCGGCCTTTTTCTACTTCATAGATTTTAAACTGCTCCGTATGGCCGAAATGCTGAAATATCTCTCCGTTTTCATAAGTAACCGCAATTTTCATGTTGTCTTCTCCTCTCCAATTCGCAATCAATCCATTGTATACTTAAATAATTTCTTCTTCCTTTTTCTATAACCATAATATCCTATTTCTCATAAAAAACCAACGTCATCCTCTCATTTACCGTTTTTGTTTCTCCGGTCTTATGATATCCCATTTTTTCATACAGGTAACAGTTCCTTTTTTCCTGCAAAATGGTGGAAAGTTCCCAGTGTCCGTTTCCGTGCAATGCCTCGCACAGCCGGATTGCCTCCTGCGCAATACCTTTTCCCTGAAATTCGGGCAAAACAAAAATCGGTGAAATCCGTTTATTGCCGCCCGCTTCCTTTCTGTCTACAACGCGTACCGCTCCTGCCTTCCGCCCATTCAGGCAGATAAAATAAAAATAGGTAAATTCCTGTTTCAGGCGGAACAATACTTTTTCAACCGTTTCGCCTGCCGGATTGGTATCGTAATCCTGATAGCGGTCAAGCAGTTCCCGGAATGCCTCTACCTGCATCGCATGAAGAAGCTCCGCATCCTCTTCGCCCGCTTTCTGCAGCGTAATATCCTTCCTGAATTTCTCCAGACGATAGTGCTGTTCCTCATCAAGCTCCCAGACGCCGTTTTTGTAATCGTATCCCCTTTTCCGGTAAAATTCAACGGCGGTTACAGACGCCGGAATTTCGATTCTGTCCGCCCGCAGAAACAGTTCGTCGGCTTCCAGTGTATCAATGATAAAATTGCCGATTCCCTGATGATGCAGCTCCGGAAGCACAAAAACCGTGAGCAGAATGCTTTCCGTCGGACTTCCCCAAAAACTGGAAATAGAGCCGACGCCGACAATTTTCCCTTCATTCCGAAAAACATAAACATGGGCATATGACGCAACGCCTTTGAACCAGTCCACATCATGGGAAGCCACAAGCGCTTCCATCGCTTCCGCTCCGTAATCTTTGACATTGACCTCCCGAAAATTCCTCGCAATGAGGCTGACAATTTCTTCCGCATCCTGTTCTTGATAAACAGCTGCCGTAACTTCTGTACCATTTGATAAATTCATCCAAATCCTCTCTTTCTGCTCAGTTTGCTCTTTCAGCCTTCAAACGGCTGCCGTCATCCGTACGGAAAAAGCACATATCATAATCGTCAGAGATATTTCCTTTCACAAATCGAGTAGGAGGCGGTGATTAACCGCCGTCCTCTCACACCACCGTGCATACCGTTCGGTACACGGCGGTTTCAATAGTTGACGTGCACAGACTGATAGGCTGTGGCTAAATCATAAAAGCCACTGTTTATCAGTCTTTCTTTTGTTAATGCTCTGTTGACCGCTCCCATTCCCGATACATACCAGTATTTCCTGCGGCTGTTTGCCGCCTGGTGTGCAAAATATTCGGGTATCCCTAGTTTCATCAGGTTTCTTTTCTTGGTTTTGGGTAACTTCCACTGTTTCCATATACACATGCGGATTCTATGGTACAGCCATGAGTTGAGGTCATCTATCTTGTTCTTCATATCTGCTATTCCGTAGTAATTCAGCCATCCACGCATGTACCTCTCTATCTTCTTTAATGAAGGACGTATGCTCTGACAAGACCTTCGGGAACTAAGCTCTTTCAGTTTTGACTTCATCTTCTTCCATGACTTTCCATGAACTCGGACATAAATGCCCTTTCCGTTCTTTCCCAATGTAAAGCCAAGGAACTTAA
>CAJTRK010000065.1 GCA_910578475.1 uncultured Lachnospiraceae bacterium
TCTCGCGATTTAAAATTTTTAATTTTCAATCTTCCCTCCACCCATCCGCCGATATCCGTCCCGCCTGGAGCAGCGCATGGTTCTCTGGCGAAAGCGTGCCTCCGCCAGAGAACCATGCGCTGCTCCGGGCGGGACGGATGTCGGCGGACATATCATTCAAAAAAAGATTGCGTAAATTGTAAAAATGTGTCATAGTTATAGAAACAAACCTTAACACAGGGTCAGAGTTTTATCACGATTGGCCGGTCTTATGGAAAGTAAAAGGAGCATCCCCTTATGAACCAGTATTTATCCATCGGTAAAGTTTCCAAATTAAAAAATGTCAGCATTAAATCTCTGCGGTACTATGACAAAATCGGTATCTTAAGGCCTGCTTTTGTCAACGCGGAAACCAATTACCGCTATTATACGGAAGAACAGCTTTATCTGCTCGACGCCATCACGCTTTGCATCAAACTGGGAATTCCTTTAAAAGACTTGAACCGCTATGTAGAGAATGACTCCATCAATCTGCAGAAACTTCTGTATGACGGCAAGATTCTTGCCGAAGAAAAGATTTTGGAAATTCATCAATGTCTGGAAGCATTGCAGGAAACATTACGGCAGCTTTCCGTCTCCGAGAGCGGCATAGCCAAAATTCCGGAAAGCAAATCCGGTCTGATGCTGCCGGACGGCTTCTACCAGAATACCCTCGAAGCGCGCACAATCCTGACTGTACCGCTGGAAGAAATCGATACACCCAAATATTACGGACAGCATATCCTGAAACTTTTCGTTACCGCGCAGCAAATGGGCATTAATGTTTCCTATCCTTCCGGCGTACTGCATGAATATCAGAACGGCAGGCTGACCAGGCATATGTTTCTGCTTGTTCATACGGAGGACGGGCAGCCTCTTCCTGCCGGCGTACAAAGCGACGCCATCCGCCTGCTTCCTGCGGGCGACTATATCTGCCGCAAAATCTCTACCCATATGTCAGGCTCTGTGCGGGAGGAAATGAAAGAAGTTCTGAAAAGCGACTCTTTTTCCGTTATCGAAACCGACACTTCTTCCGCCCGGAACAAAAAGAACGGTTATCCTTTTGAACTGCAGTATCTCGCGCAATAACGGAACAGCAGACAGTCATCAATCCCTGGCTGCATCAGTCCTCAAACGGCCTGATGCGGTATGTTACGCCCAGTTTATCGCAGATTTCCCTGCACCGTTCCTCTTCCTCTTTCGTAATCGTCGTCGCTACGGTCGATAAAATAACATTCGGAACATATTTACTCACATTGCCCGCAAAACGAAGCATGGCCTCATGGGACTGTATGCCGAATTTACTTCTGGTCAGTTTCAGATATTCTTCTTTATCGGGCGTATTCAGACTGATGGATATCGTATCAACCAATCCTTCATACATAGGCGACGTATCTTTTTCCCAAATCAGGTCGGAAAGACCGTTCGTATTCAGACGAATCGGAATCCCGAATGTCTTTTTGGCATATGACGCAACTTCCAGCAAATCTTCGAGCCGTTCCGTCGGCTCTCCGAATCCGCAGAATACCAGCTCCCTGTATTTTGTCATATCGAATCTGGCAAATTCCGCAATCACCTCTTCCACAGACGGTTCCCGCTCCAGCCACAGACTGCCGGAATGATTCATCTCATCCATCGTCTGGCGCAGACAGAAAGTGCACGCACAGGGACATTTGTTCGTCATATTCACATATAAGTTTTCGTATACTTCATATAAAATTACCATCTTTTCTCCTATTCCGCCGCGTAAACGGCTCTTTCCATCTTTTCTTCTGTCCGGTTTACGCATCCTGTAACAATTTTTGGCTCTAATTTCTTTTTAACTGATACAAAATCTCCTCAAAGCATACCCCGTCCGTTTTCGGAATATCCAGTTCGATTGATTTTAAAATACACTTCTTTACAAAACCGGAAGCCTTTTTCACCGACTTGTCAAAAGCTACTCCATTGACGGCGTCCGCCGCAATAATGGAGGCGAAAACATCTCCCGTGCCCGAACGCTCCGTTCCGACTTTATGCGTGCGTATCCATCGCGGTTCTCTCACGAATGCCTGATTTTCCCCGGCCCGTTCATATACATAATTGGCAATGAACTCTCCCTGCTTGATTCCGGTAATAACGACTTTCTCCGGCCCCTGCGCGGAAAGCGTTTCCGCCATCCGGTACAGCTCCTTTTTCTTCCATCCGGCATCTTTATACGGAGTATCCGTCAGTCTGCAGCACTCTGTCAGATTCGGCGTAATAATGTCCGCATGGGTAATCAGCTTTTTCATTTCCCGGCACATCTCTTCATTATAGGTAGAATACAGTTTCCCGTTATCCCCCATCACCGGGTCAATGACAATCTGCGTTTCTTCTCCCGCAAACCCGTGTATAAATTCCTTCACAATCTGTATCTGCCTCGCAGAGCCGAGAAATCCCGTAGCAATGCCGTCAAAACGAAGTCCCAGTCTTTTCCAGTTGTCGATATATTCCGGCATCCTGTCCGTGTAATCGTCAAAGAAGAAATGCGGATATCCTGTATGATTGGAAAAAACAGAAGTCGGAACCGGGCAGCACTGAACTCCCAGATAGGAAATAACAGGCAGCGAAACGCTGATGGAACATCGGCCAAACCCGGATATATCGTTGATGACTGCTATTTTTTTCTGCATAGCGCCACTCCTTCCAGACATGCCGCCTGCGGCGGCATAAACATTCATGCAGAACATTCTTCACACTTTTCACCCTACTGTACCACGAAAAAAGCATAACTGCAACCACTATATGCAATTCCTCAAATTGCTTCTTTTTGACTGCCAAATTGCCTCTTTTTGGCTTGATATCTTTGCAGATACCCCTTATACTTAACATAATACAACATAACACGATATAGTCTTGCAGCATTGCCGAGAACAACATTCAGGAGAAAAACACATGAAGAAAAAAGCTAGCATTATCACTATCTTACTCTTATTTTGTCTGATTCCTTCCATGCTTTCCATTGCCGTAAACGTCATCACTTCCTATGACTATATAAATACCGCGGCGGAAAATGAAATCGAAGGTACATTACAGACTGCCGGCTATACGCTGTTGGAAGCTTTTAATGCCATTGACACCGGCAAATTCTGGCTTTCCGGCAATCTGCTGTACAAGGGCGGAACCAACCTGACCGAAAACCTCTCCGTCATCGATTCCATCAAAGAAAAAACCGAAATAGAATGTACCTTATTTTACGGCGATACCCGCTATATGACGACCGTCCTTGATGAAAGCGGCAAGCGTATGCTGCTGACACAATGCTCCGACGAAGTAAAAGAAATCGTCCTGAATCAGGGTAACACTTTTTTTGCCAAAAATATTGATATAGGCGGCCAGGATTACTACGGCTACTATATTCCAATCGAGCAGGAAGGGAAAATTGCCGGCATGATTTTCACCGGCAAGCCAAGCTCTTCACTGACCACGACGACGAGCCAGTTCCTTTTCTATATCCTGGCTGTCTGCAGCGTCCTGCTCGTCATCATCGTTGTCCTCGTCTTTATGGTAGGACGGATTATCGCGAAGCGCATTCAGGTGCTGCGCAACGACATGGTAATGCTTTCGGAAGGCCGCCTGAATTTCCAAAGCCGCCAGAAGAATAATATCCGTGAAATTCACGAAGCCGCGGAAGCCGCAGAAAAGCTCCGCACACAGTTGGTAGATGTTGTACAGATGATTCAGAGCTGCTCCGGTACGGTAGATACTTCCGTAGCACGCGTAGACGCCTCACTTGACAGCTGTACGCAGGCTGTAACAGGTCTGAGCAACACAATGAACGAACTCGCTTACGGCGCACAAAGCATGGCCAGTTCCGTAGAAAAAGAAGCGTTTGACATGAATGAGATTTCCGAAGGCATTACCAATATTGCGGAAAGTTCCCGGGCTACAAAAGATGTCACGGAAAAAATTACCACCGTCAGCCGGACTGCCAAAAACAGTCTCGAAGAACTTTTGCAGGCTAATTCTTATACTACCGTAAGCGCAGAAAATGTAATTTCCAGTATTTCCAGCGTCAGCAACGCGGTAGACCAGATTACGACAGCTGCACAAATGATTATGGATATTTCTGACCAGACCAATCTGCTGTCCCTGAACGCGAGCATTGAAGCCGCAAGAGCCGGGGACGCCGGACGAGGGTTCGCAGTCGTTGCCGGAGAAATCCAGAAACTTGCGGAACAGTCCAACTCTTCCGCACAGCAGATACAGTCGATTATTGAAGAGATTACCACGAAAACCGAAGAATGCAGCAAAATTTCCGGTCAGATTCAGGATGCTGTCGGAAAAGAGGCAGACGCTCTCCGGAGCGTGAACAACAGTTTCGACGACGTGGAAAACCATATTGCCGAAGCTGCCTTTGCCGTCAATAAAATTACGGAAATTGTAAGCGCAGTCGATAAAAACAAAGCAAG
The DNA here is from genome assembly GCA_910578475.1 of uncultured Lachnospiraceae bacterium. Taxonomy (GTDB): domain Bacteria; phylum Bacillota; class Clostridia; order Lachnospirales; family Lachnospiraceae; genus UBA3282. Next base: position 4,452 of record CAJTRK010000065.1, read on the forward strand.
CGTCGTGGATTCCATCAGCGATTTGTCCGGCATTTCCGAAGAAAATGCCGCATCCGCCGAAGAGGCCAATGCCTCCACGGAAGAACTTCGGGCCAATATGGAAGAAGTTGCGCAGGAGGCGGACGAGCTGAAAGCCGTAATTGAACAGTTGAATGACAGTGTAGCGTTTTTCAAATTAGATTAGGGTGTCAAAAGGCGCTTTAATCCAAATTATAAAAAAAGCTTGACATTTTCTTCTAAAATATATATAATGGCTTATGTTGTGAGGTTTTCATCTCACAAATGTGCGCTTAGCTCAGCTGGATAGAGCGTTTGGCTACGGACCAAAAGGTCGGGGGTTCGAATCCTCTAGCGCACGTTTTTCGCGCTTTGCGCACGTTTTTTTGTGTGGTTGCGCACGTTGGATTTTTGAGAGGCGGAAATGCTGATAAATGGGCATTTTGGCCTTTTTCTCGTTCATTTTTTGGTTTTTCAGTTTGAAAGACTCTGCTCCAGAACTTTCTCAAGTTCTTCTGGTGACTTGCGCCCCCATGTGTCCTGCGTCTTTGGCGAGATGGCAGTAAAACGGGGAGGCAGTATCCCCTGTCACGACCTTCCCTGCCTTGTATTGAGTGGCACTTCTTTCCGGGAGTACGGGAAAAAGAAAAGCTGCCCGTTGATTAATAATTTTTGATGGCGGGGGTATTCCTGAAAACTGAGGTGGCAGCGGTCTGTGTCCAGTTGGCGTTCCCGCGCAAGTACGTTGTTTTGTTCAGAGAAGTTTTATTTGCTAACAAGTTTTTATCGGGGTATAATATTATATTTAAAATTATGGGTGAATTTAGATTATCTCTTTAGAAGTTCTTATATGTCGGTATAGCCCGTATTT
>CAJTRK010000066.1 GCA_910578475.1 uncultured Lachnospiraceae bacterium
CCTGTAAAAATGTCGGCACTTGGATTTTGGGATACTTGTATCACAAAATCCTTAGTACCGCTACATTTTTAGCGGAGCGAAAGCGTGCTCTGCACAGGAAATCTTTTTCATCCCGCCGGCCCGCCCGCTGTTGTTCCAAATTATGAAAGAAAGGCGTATAAAATTATGAACCTGGACATGCTTACACTTTATTTTACCAGATATGGCGCCGTTGCGATTTTCGTAATCGTGCTGCTCGAGTATATGAATATGCCCGGTTTTCCGGCGGGGGTAATTATGCCGCTCTCGGGCGTATGGGCGGCGAAAGGAAACATCCGCTTTCTGACGGTCATGCTGATTACGCTGGCGGCGGGAGTGCTCGGGAGCTGGATTCTGTATGGACTTGGAAGAATGGGAGGAAACCTGCTTCTGGAGAAATATCTGAAAAAATTTCCGAAGCAGCGGGAACCCATCGAGCGGAATTTTGATTTGATACGGCAAAGGGGCTGCTTCGGTATTTTTCTGAGCAAACTGATTCCGATGGTCAGAACAATCGTATCCATTCCGGCGGGCGTACTTCGAATTAATTTTATGAAATACACGGTAAGCTCCGCGCTCGGAGTGTTCGTATGGAATCTGGTTTTTGTCGGGGCCGGGTATTTTCTGGGGGATGCGGTGCTTGCGTATCTGAGCTGAAGAAAATATGGAAATGCCGGGAAATGATGTTATGAAATGATTAAACAGAAGAAACGAGAGGAGTGATAATCCCATGAAAATCGCAATGATGACGAACAACTATAAGCCTTTCATCGCGGGGGTTCCGATTTCCGTGGAAAGGCTGAGCGACGGGCTCCGGGCGAACGGACATGAGGTGGTTGTGTTCGCGCCGGATTACGAGGGACAGGAGGAAGAGAAATATATCGTGCGTTACCGTGCGCTTATCAAAGGAATTGTAAATGGTTTTTCCGTTCCGAACAGCTTTGACCCGCATATAGAACGACGCTTTCGGGAAGGGCATTTCGATGTCATTCATGTGCATCATCCGATGCTGATTGGCCGGACGGCGCTCTATTTGTCGAAAAAGTATCGTGTGCCGCTCTGCTTTACATACCATACCCGGTATGAACAGTATCTTCATTATATCGGAGCGGAATTTATACAGAATGCGGTTCCGAATTATGTAAACCGATATGCTGACAAATGTGACCTTGTTTTTGCACCCACACAGTCCATGCAGGAATATCTGGAAAAAAACGGCGTCCGGACGGGCACGGCGGTGCTTCCGACGGGATTGGACAAGGCGGGCTTTGCAGCGGACGAAGAGGAAGCGGCATATCTGCGGGAACTGCTGCTTGGCGGAAGAGATTATCTTTTCTGCACGGTCGCACGGCTGGCAAAAGAAAAAAATCTCGGTTTTCTGTTCCGCGCGCTGGCGGAAAGGAAGAAAAGGCACGGAGCGGATTTCCGGCTGGCGCTTGTGGGAGACGGACCATACAGAGGGCAGCTGTGCAGACTGGCGGAGGAACTGGGAATCCGGGAAGATATCGCGTTTGTTGGAGCGGTTCCCAATGAAAAAGTGAAAAACTACTGTAAAGCGGCAGATTTATTCCTTTTTTCTTCTCTGTCGGAAACACAGGGAATCGTTCTGCTGGAGGCAATGGCGGCGGCCACGCCTGTTCTGGCGGTAAAGGCGTCCGGCGTCCGTGACGTGGTGGTAAACGGAAAAAACGGATATATGACATCTGTGTCGGAAATAGAATTTGAAAACAGACTGGACGGGCTTTTAATGCAGGACAGGACATATCTGGAACAGGGCGCTCTGGAGACGGCACAAAAATATGAGATGCAGGAAATTGCGAAACAGGCGGTTGTCTATTATAATATTGCTATCCGGAATCATGACCGGAACAGCAATTTTGAAAGAGAGGGAAAACAGCTTGGAAGCATTTCATATTTTAATTGTAGAGGATGACAAGGAAATTCGGGAAGGAATTGAAATTTATTTAAAGAATCAGGGATATCAGGTGTCGCAGGCGGCGGATGGCCTGGAAGGTCTGGAACAAATTCAGGCGCAGGAGATTCATCTTGCCATCGTGGATGTGATGATGCCCCGTATGGATGGAATTACCATGATGATGAAGGTCAGGGAGCAGGGCTATGATTTCCCGGTTATCATGCTTTCGGCAAAGTCGGAAGAAGTGGATAAGATTATGGGACTGAACATGGGGGCGGATGATTATGTCACGAAACCGTTCACCACGATGGAGCTTTTGGCAAGGGTAAATTCTCATCTGCGCCGTTACAGGAAATATCTGGAAGCGGTGGACGGAAGGCAGAGCAGCGATAAGATTTATTGTATAGGCGGTCTGGAACTGAATGAAGAAACGGTAGAGGTGAGCGTGGACGGTAATCCGGTGAAGCTGACGCCGCTTGAATTTAAGATACTTTTGTTATTGATAAAAAGTCCGGGAAGAGTTTTCAGCGCGGAAGAAATATATGAGCGTGTCTGGAACGAACAGGCTATCAATACGGATACGATTATGGTGCATATCAGGAGGATTCGGGAAAAAATAGAAATCAACCCGAAAGAACCCAAATATTTGAAGGTGGTGTGGGGTGTTGGATATAAAATCGAAAAATGGTAACGCAGGAAAAAGAAACAACGCATTCCGGACAGGAGCGCTGCTCGCAGGACTGGCTGCGGCTGTATGTGTCGCACTGTTTCCGGAGTTTGGAAGAAAAGCGGAGGCCTATCAGGAAGATTATAAAAAGGAACGGTTTGAAAGCGAAGATTTTCTCTCCTGTCTGGTACAGAGCAATTATATACTGTATAAAAATGTGCTCGATAAAAAGGGAAACAAAAATTATAGTTATGAAGAACTGTATATGGAAGACAGCGTTGCAGTTACGGAAAACCGGTATCCGGTCGATGAAATGGAAGATGTGTACGAGCTGGAAGGCTATTCCAATCTCAGCTATGTGGATGAAGGAGAATTAAACAGCATTTTGTCTTTGTATGCGGCACAGATACAGAATCAGGCGGCATGGATTCGCGATGAGTATGTGGAAAATATCGGCACGCAGATGGATTATTATGTGTTGGATAAAGAGAGCGGAACTTTTTTAAAAAACACGATGCTGCCTATCGAAACATTGGCGGATATGTCGGAAAACGGGGAGGAGCAGCCGCTTCTTTCGGAATATGTATATTATGTTCTGATGGATTATGATGCGGCGGGAAATCTGCAGAATATCAGCGTTCGCGGAAACGATGCGAACAGGCTTTTGAAAGCTGTGCAGACGGTAGAAAACGGCAGAAACGGAAGACTGCTCCCGGAAAGAGAAGAAGCGGAACATTATGCGCTTTGGGATTCCGATACGGGAGAAGTGAAAAAAACGCTTACGATTTCCCAGAAAAAAGCGGCCAATGCTACTTTTATATATGCCATGACTGCGGAACAACAGGAAACGTTTCTGAGATTCGGAGATTATCTGACTGGACTGGATTTGAACTATTACAGTTATTATAATGCCGGGATAACATCGGTCGCAGCGCTGCTGATGGGCATTATTCTGACAGTGACGGCGTTGCTTGCCCTGTGCAGGCCTGTGCTTCTTGACGGAAAGCGGGAGAGGAAAGCGCCTTTTGAGCCGATACTCCTTGCGGCGTTCATCGCGTTTGCCTTTGGCGTGGAAATGATGGTCGATTTTGTTCGTTATGTGGAGAGCGGTACTTTTTTGCAATGGCTGAACTGGAATCTGCCCGTCAGTCTGACGGAAGGGATGGAGTATGAAATTGTCAAAAATATAACCGGATTCTGCTTTTTGGTAATTTTGTTCGGATTTTGGTATTTCTGCTGTCTGGAAGTGTCGGATGCGCTGCGCGGCATCAGGAAATACTGTCGGACAAGAATCCTGTGCGTGACTGTCGGGAAAAAAATCCTGTTCTTTTTCAGAAAATACTATCGGAAACTGAAAGAACAGCTGCTTGGCATCGACCTGGGAGAGGATATCGGCAGAGTGTTGAAAGGGATTCTTTTTATCAATTTCTGCCTGATGTCTGTCGCATGTTTGTGTTGGGTTTTTGGCATCTTTGTGATATTTATCTATACATTTGTGATGTACTGGCTTCTGAAAAAATATATTCACAGAATACAGGAACAGTATGGCTGTATGTTAAAAGCCACAAACAGTATCGCGCAGGGGCAGCTGAATAATGAGTTTGATGACAACTTCGGCATTTTTGAATCCTATAAACGGGAACTGTATGAAATACAGAATGGCTTTCAGAAGGCGGTTGAAGAAGAAGTCAGGAGCCAGCGGATGAAAACCGAATTGATTACGAACGTATCACATGACCTGAAAACACCGCTGACGGCTATTATCACCTACATTGATTTACTCAAGGAAGAAAACATTACACAAGAGCAGCGGAAAGAATATGTGAATACGCTGGAGCGGAAATCGCTGCGCCTCAAAGTGCTCATCGAAGATTTATTCGAGGTAAGCAAAGCAAACAGCGGCAGCGTTACCCTCGAGCCTGTGCCGGTGGACATCTGCAATCTGATGCGGCAGGTCTATCTGGAATATGAAGATAAAATGAAAGAGGCCGGCCTGCAGGTACGTTTTGGTGTGCCGGAAGAAAAAGTTATTTTGCAGCTGGACAGCCAGAAGACTTACCGAATATTTGAAAATCTGTATGTAAACATCATCAAATATGCGCTTCATGATACGAGAGTCTTCGTAACGGTGGAGCGCCGCGGCGGAAACGACGGAGAGCATTCCGGCGTACACATTGAGATGAAAAATATTTCCGAACGGGAAATTACCGGCAATCCGCAGGAGCTTAGCGAGCGGTTCGTGCGGGGAGACGCTTCCCGAAATTCCGAAGGAAGCGGACTGGGACTCGCCATTGCCAGAAGTTTTACGGAGCTGCAGGGCGGCAGGTTCAGAATCAAGGCGGACGGCGATTTGTTTAAAGTCATTCTGGAATGGCCGGAGCCCCAGGAATAATTGACCGGCAGTCTTACACCCCCTCGCCGGCGCGGCATTCAGTTCTCTTTGGAGGCACGCTCCCGCTCCGCGAAACCCTGTAACGGCGCTAAGTTCAAAAGCCGTAATACAGCTTTTTCACTAAGCGCCGACGGGTTTCCAGGGCCTCCGCCAGA
>CAJTRK010000067.1 GCA_910578475.1 uncultured Lachnospiraceae bacterium
ACACAAAAATTATAAAAATTCACAAGAGAATAAATGAAGTTCAACGCAGGGTTATTACATCATAGACAAGAATTGAATTAGCTATTTTGTAACCAAAACTTTCATGATTAAATTTGCAGTATAAGAAGCATTTCAGACCTATAAAGTATATCGTAGTGGGAAGAAATTTTCCAATGCAGCACATTATGTATTTTATTCAAAAAGGGGTTAGGGGAATATATCCCTTAGCAACCAAAAGCAAGCATTTTTTTCAATAAATTCCACAGGAAAAAATTGAAAAATGAACCTGTGTTATGATATAGGAAGAGCTTGCTATTTTAGCCTGTGGACGTCCATAGGCAGTGCTTGCTATTCCAGAAATTGAATACAAACGGGTGTCTAGTCTGCAAAAACAGACTATTCTAAAACCAATACAGGTGTTACTGTCCATACTGACTGAAAAAAAATTAAAAAATTTTAGTAAATAGGAAGGAATTTTGCACGTTTACCATTTATTATCATAAGGGGATGGTTGAAGGGTGGGAACCATATGACCGTTGCAGACTACAGAATGGAAATGACCAGTATTTTTGTGGTCAGTAGTTATGTTACATCATGGGAGTTGGCATAGGAATTTGGCGTTTGCGATTGCACGATATGTAATGACATTGTAGCCATCTCCTAGGGTTATCCCATATACACAAAGTAGGGGCAGGTGATGAAATTTTTATCATGGATAGCTATAAGTTATACAACAATACGCTTACATTATACGAGCAGGAAAAACTCAAAAAATATATGATGAGGCGGAGAGAGAAAAAAAATCTTGGAACATGTTCTCTGAAAATATGGGCTTATAAGCTGAAACTTTAGGGCAATCATATCAAAAACTGAATACATAATCCTATATATGATTCTGCAATTCTTCCCAATTGTTTGCAGATGCTTTCATGGGATTTTGAATTATTATCATTAACACAGCGCAAGGGCGGTTACAGACTTATGGGAAAGGTCTGGGCTGTCCTTTTTGTGCGTTTAAGGAGGTATTTATGGCAAAGAGATATTATTGGTTGAAGCTGAAAGTGGACTGGTTTTCGGACAAGCGCATCAAGAAATTACGCTCTATAGCGGGCGGTGACACGCACACAATCATTTATCTGAAAATGATGCTACTTTCGCTAAAGGACGAGGGGAAACTTTACTTTGAAGGCGTGGAGGATAATTTTGCTTCGGAAATTGCATTTGCGCTTGATGAGGACACAGAGAACGTGAAGCTGACGCTTGCATTTTTACAGCGTCATGGCCTGATAGAAATTGGTGACGATGACGAGTATCAGCTTACGGAAGTGCCAACAATTATTGGATCGGAAACGGCTTCGGCTATGCGTGTGAGGGAGCATAGAGAACGGAAAAAAGAGAACAGGCTGTTACAATGTAACACGTCTGAAACGGATGGTAACAATCTGAAACAGATTTGTAGCGTAGAGAAAGAGCTAAAGATAGAGAAAGAGTCAGAGAAAGAGGGAGAAAAAAGCCCCCCCGCCGTCTATGGAAAATTCCATAATGTTTTCCTCTCTGACGCAGAATTTGACAGTCTGAAATCGGAACTGCCCGACAAATGGAAGTACTACATTGATCGCTTGTCCGTACATATCGCTTCAAGCGGAAGAAAGTACAATAACCATGTTGCTACGATTTACAAATGGGCGCAGGAGGATACTATCAAAACAGTGTCAAAGAAAGGAATACCCGATTATTCATTTAATGAGGAGGACAGCTTATGAACGGTTTGACTGATACGATTCTGAAAATGATGGACACCACGCAGGAGCCGGAAGATTACAAAGGGGAGGACGGGCTGCTGTACTGTGGAAAATGCCATAAGCCGAAAGAAGCCTATTTCCCACAAGGGAAGGCATTGTTCGGGCGTGACCGCCACCCGTCTGAATGTGACTGCCGTAGGGCAGAGCGTGAAAGGCTGGAAAAAAGGGAGGCGGACGAAAAGCACAATGCCGAAGTGGAACGTCTGAAACGGGAAGGCTTTTCCAATCCTGCCATGCGACACTGGATTTTTGAAAATGACAACGGGAAATGCCCGCAGATGGGGAAAGCGTACTCTTATGTGGAAAAGTGGGAAACGGTACAGTCTGAAAACCTCGGTTACTTACTGTGGGGGAATGTCGGATCGGGGAAAAGCTATTTTGCAGCCTGTATCGCAAACGCACTCATGGAGAAGGAGATACCTGTCTGCATGACGAACTTTGCAGCGATTTTGAACAACCTTTTCTATGGCTCGGAAAACAGGAATGAATACATCGTAAGGCTTTGTTCCTATCCCCTGCTTATCCTTGATGATTTCGGCATGGAGAGGGGTACGGAATACGGACTTGAGCAGGTCTACAACGTGATAGACAGCCGGTATATCAGCAAAAAACCGTTAATCGCAACGACGAACCTTACGCCAGAGCAGCTTAGGAATCCGGAGGACGTGCCACACGCACGTATTTATGGCAGGCTGCTTGAAATGTGTGTGCCTGTTCGCTTTACGGGCGGCGATTTCCGCAAAATAACGGCACAACAGAAAATGGAACGCCTAAAGAAACTCTTGGAGGGAGGCGAAAGTCAGTGAAAGAAGTTCCTATTTGGGAAAAAAGCAATTTAAGCCTTGAAGAAGCAGCGGCTTATTCAGGAATTGGTGTCAATAAACTGCGTGAGCTTACCAATGAGAAAAACTGCCGTTTTGTTTTGTGGGTTGGCAATAAGCGGTTAATCAAACGCCGCTTGTTCGATCAGTATATCGAGCAGGAATATTCTATCTGACAAAGGTGGTTATCTTATTTCTTGCATTTTTGTGAAACTTGTGGTGTAAAATCAGCTTTGGTATGGTACAATGAATGAGTCATATCAAGGCTCTTTCCACTACGGAAAGGAGTTTGAAAATGTCTGAGAAACGGAAAGACAATAAAGGACGAATCTTAAAGACAGGAGAGAGCCAGAGAAAAGACCTGATTTATCAATATCGGTATACGGATGTTCATGGAA
>CAJTRK010000068.1 GCA_910578475.1 uncultured Lachnospiraceae bacterium
ACTGCAACAAAAGCACGCATGATATTAATATTCACCTGTATGGCTGTGTCTGAGTTTAATATACCGGAAAGCATGGCTAAGCCCTGTTCGGTGAAAGCATAGGGTAAATATTTCGTGTGCTTTCCTCTGCCGGTCTCTAAGATTCCAATTTGGAATCTTAGAGATTCCCATTCGTCAGGTGTCAATTGAAACATAAAGTCAGACGGGAAACGTTTGATGTTTCGCTTCACTGCTTTATTCAAATTACTGGTGGTTACTTGATACAATTCCGCCAAATCCCGGTCCAGCATCACGCGCTGACCGCGGATTTCATAAATCTTACGCTGTATCATCTGTTATGACGCATGGGGACGGGGCATTTGCGTCATGACACAAAACCCCCGTCCCCATGTGTCACTATAAGATTTTTTGAATAATTATTTTGATATATTCAAAGCATATCTTATATTCGCAACGTTAGTCATAATTCCAAGAAGTAGGAATCCTGCTTCATCCGGTAGCAGGCATTTTTTGCCTGTTACCATTCTTGATATACGGTTTCGTACCCCCGTGGAGAGCATATAATATGCCTCCGGCTTCTTGGAAGTGACTAACAGCGGGTCAGGCGGAACCGTTCTTTTTTCTGCCTGAAATAAAAATGTTATGAAACAAGTACGCTCACCCTAAAGTTATTTCTTATTGTTTATCGGATATTGAGGTAATAAATCCCATATTTGGCATTCAAATATTTTTGCTAATGCATCAATGTGGTCTAAATTAAAAGCGTCATCAGTTTTAGGATTTTCCCTATTTGAAACAAAAGATGCGGAAAGATTTATACAATCAGCTAAATACTGCTGACTCCAATTTCTTTTATCTCTATATTCTTTAACCTTTTGGCTAACATATAATTCAATAGCTGATTTCATAACCTTTATATTTTTACAAATAAAGGTTTTTTTTGAAAACATTTTACACACATATATGTGTTGAATTAATATCTATAGGTATTGGTATATACTTCAAATTTTAAGAATGAATCAAAGTAATTAACCCACTTAATTGACTAAACATGAACCAAGACGAGAACACAAACTCCGTTGTTTTCAACGGCCATCAAGAACCCCACTCCTCAGGCAATGAAAATGCCGAAGTAAGAAACCATTACTTTCACCAGCATTCTCTGATGAATCCGGACACAGGCGCGGTCGTGTCCGACGATGCATGGTTATTCTCCTTAAAGCGGCGCACCGTTCGTTTTGTTGAAATGCTTTCGCTGTTGGAACATTCCAGTGTGGAAGAAATACCCCTCCTTCAAAAAGCCTGCTTTTCCTATTTTCTCGAAGATACGGTTCCGCGTAAAGAACGGCAACGGATTATTGAGGCATGGAGCGGTTGGACAGACTTTCTGTTTTCGCTCAACCGCTACCGTGATTTAGCCTCCCTCTTTCTCAGATACCATCAGCATGTGCTACTGGAAATCGAAAGTCTGCTGCCCCCGTCTGCCGCCGAAGTGTCACCCGGTTCACAAACCGCTAATCAGGAAGGAGGTATATAATGGAACATACAGAAATACGCCCTGTTTCAGCCGAAGAATCTCGGTCCGCGCAGGACTTTGATGTGACGCCTTCGGAATCTGCTTTCTTCCGCCAACTGGAAAAAAGTCTGAAGATGTATGCCGCCAACATGACTGCTCCGAAACCTTTGGAAACGCTTCACGACAATTTCCGTCGCTTGAACCGTCTCTTTGTCTCTTTCGAACGTCCGTGGCTTGCCCATTGCGGAATCCTTCAAAAAGCCTGTGCATGGTATCTTGCCTATGGCAAACCGGACAAGGAGGAAGCCCGCCTCCTGCTCGACACCCTGAACGGTTTTACCGCTTCTGCCTGCCAGCTCTCAGAATGTAACAAACTCATCAGCCGTATGCAGACCTTCTTCCGCACGCAGGAAAAGGAGTTAAAGCAGCTGTTTGACTACGAGGCGGCAACCGTTCGGAAACACAAGGAACGGGAGGAGCGTATGGCTGCCGAAGGTAAGGGATATTGCATGAGCATCGGAAAGGGAGAAATTTATGGCGTGACCTATTCTCAAATGAAAGAACTCTACCGGATAATGGGGAGTTTCATCGAGCGGGAAAAGGCTCCTTTTCAGTGTAAGACAAAAGCCTACGGGGAATACAATGTGAGCATCAGCAAGCACGTCGGTTTATATGCCGACCGGGATGAGTTTTACGTCAGTTACAGTCTTGACAATATTGACGCGGATTTTGACTGGATGCCTGCCGGACAGTTGCAACGTATAGCCGATGGCATCTCCGCTTTTCTGCGGGTATACGGTGAGAACGGCGAGCGGAAAGTCTGTTGGGACATGGCTGACCACCCCGAAACCTCACAGTCCGGCATCGCCTTTTCCATCAGGGAGGACAGCCGCCTGCCCACGTTCCGTGCCGTCCCGTGGATAAGCAAGCGCATTTGTCAGGAAGAAGGCGGGGAAACGGAGATAGAATATTGTATTGATGTGAACGAAACCCATTCCGAGAAATTGACGTTCGGAGAGTTTGTGGCGGTGTACCGGAAATTGGGGGAGTTTCTCAATAACCAGCCCTTATAAGGCAGAAGTGTAGAAGAATCAGAATGCGGACAGGCAATTTGTCCACGTTCTGATTCTTCATTCTGAAACTTCACCCTGCATTTTCCAACGAACTTCATTTCCTCTTCCACTTTATGCGGGCATCAATAGATGTTATCGTAATTTTCATATATCCTACTTTAGACATCGTTTCAAATAACTCTTTTACAAATTTGCCAACTACAGCTAATTATTAGCTATATTTGCAAAAA
>CAJTRK010000069.1 GCA_910578475.1 uncultured Lachnospiraceae bacterium
GGTTGATTGTACTATGGAAGGTACGGATCTTGCATTTGAATACTCAGATGTGGAAGCAGATATCAGGGGGAATATTGTTTCCGTTAAGAATCCCAAGTCAGGAACAATCCTTGCGGATGGCGTGGGTGGAGTGATCTGGGATGACCCGGTCATGGAATGTACAGGGAAAGTATTGATAAGGCAGTAAACAGCATGGCTGAATTGCAGCTTGTTCCGATAGAAATTTTAACACCTCTATTGATTTAATCCGTCTGATTTCATATAATAAGATCCCATTTTCAACACTTGAAATGACCAACAAAGCCGGAATTCCTTGGAAAATAAGGAAATTCCGGCTCTTTCTATGGCTAAAAATGTTGTATATTTTTTCTAACTTAAATATTTTTTTATCATCCGGTTTAAGTCCTTTGGCCTATAGTGGCGTCTGTCCAATGGCAGCATAGTCAGCTGAGTCAACGCATTCAGGGATTTGCTGCCTTTATATAGCGCCATATAGTCAATATCATGTATGTTTGCAACATTCATGTTTTTAAGTGTTGTCACCAGATGGTCTGGTGTGACATGTGTTTCCTGGTCGTCAAGCCGGGCTTCTAAAAGTCTGTATACAAGCAGTGCGGTATAACAGATCAGAAAATGCGCCCGGATCCGTTCTGGCAGCCTATGGTTCACGGGACGTCCGTCAAAGTTCGTTTTTATGATCCGAAAACATTCTTCAATCTGGTATCTTTTCTGTGATACTGCAAGGATGTCTTTTGCGGGATCTGCAAGGTTCGTGGCAACGGCATAGTACCCATCGTATTTTTCTTCCTCCGCAATCTTACTTTCATCAAGCATGTATTCTACAACCGCATTTTCACCGGTTTTTGTTTTCGAGACGCGCTTCATGAAGCGCCTTACATCGTTGGGGCCTTTTTTGATCTCTTCAGGATCCTTTAAGGCCAGCAGTTTCTTTGCCCGTTCTATCTGCCGGTCCCTGACAGCCCTCTGGTATTCCATCATTTTTCTGGAAAAAGTGACGATAATGCGCTGCTTTAAGACTCCTTTTGCCTTCCTCTGTACCGTCCGCCCATTTTTCAGGGCAACATCTTCGTAAAGCCCCAGGTCGAGCGCCTTGTCAGCCGCGATGACTTTATATGCGCAGTCTTGATAGAGGGCAAGGTTATCTGGGGCATGCCGGTCAAAATGTTTCATTTCTTTTATCGTGACGGGCGAATCGTCTGAAAGAAGTTTGTAATCAAAGTCATTAAAAACGGCTTTTTTTAGTATGTCGCTCAGTTTCTTGATGGACTGGGTGATAATGAACGCCCTGCCGCCCATGCTGTTGAACTTTCTGATGTTGTAGGATCCAAGCCCTGCATCAGCACAATAGATAAATTTTGAACCCGGAATCATTTTTAAGACTTCTTTTTCCAGAGGAACTGCCGTCAGCTGTTCGCTGGTGTTTCCGGGATGCAGGCACATGGTGATGGGGATTCCCCTGCTGTCCATGAACAGCCCCATTTCCACGATGGGGTTTGGCCGGTGCTCCTTACTGACACCGTATTGGCGCAATCCGGTTATGGTCTCTCCAGTGACTTCGTCCACGATCTCGTCATCCGCCTGCTCACATTCAAAGTAGAAGTTTGAGCAGTCATAATAAAGTACGGAGGGATCCCTTTTTACGATCGTGTCGCTCTGCCTGTAGAGCCATGCCAGATAATCATCGTAATGATCTTCCAAAAGGTCCATAAACCGCAGGATATGCTGATAGCTAAAGTCTGGCTTTTCATAATAGGAATCCAGCTTGTCCAGCATGGCATATTTAGAAAGCGGTTCCATGATTCTTGAATAAACAAGGAAACGGTGGATGGTGTGGCAGTCAAATGTCAGTTTCCTTCCTGCAGTCTTTTCCCTGAAGAAATCCTTGAGCCGGAGGCCGGCCATCAGGTACTGTAGGAAAAAGTATCCAATGTTCAGCCCCGTGGATGAGGAAGCCTCGTCATCTGTCTGTTCCACCCGTTCATTATAATTAGTAGAAATGGTGTATTCCACCTTGCCGACCCGGTATTCCTCGTTCATTTTCCGGATCTCCTCCTTCACATAGGAAAGCGGGTCGTCGGTTATTTCCAGCAGTTCGGAGTGTTTCCCGAACCGTTTAACGTTTCTGGTCGTGACCTTTTTGCCGTTGCGGATCCCAACTTGGGCATAATAGATAGGGTCTTTACTATTTTTGTTATAAAAGAGTTTCATTCTGCCACCGCCAAATCAAATAGGAATAATAATATTATTATACAACATATACAACACAAAGTAAAGTAAAATTTGACAAAAAAACACCGCATTTCTGCGGCTTGTAGAACTTTTACTCAATTACAAGTGTTGAAAACCCGAATATCCGACTGGTTTATAAGGCGGGCCCTTTCTTTTTTTTCTTTCCTAAGCTCTTTAGAGATTGTAAGCAGCTCTATATCATCTCTTCCCGCAAACCGCTCATGAATGCGCAGTCCGGTCGTTCCTTCACTTCCATCAATAAAAATCTTTGCCTTTTCCATAACTGTTCAAATCCTTTCTTATACAATGTTCCATTATAATATGAAAGCCCGTCGTCTGCAAGACAATTAACATCCGCCCTCTTGCAGGCATCACATGATTTCCAATCCATTGCCAACACTGCATAATGATACAAT
>CAJTRK010000070.1 GCA_910578475.1 uncultured Lachnospiraceae bacterium
CCTTTCCGGCGGCTGGCTCATCTGTGGTGAATCCATCTTAACATAACTTTCTGCGCCTGTCACCATTTCATTCAAAATTAACCGTGGAATTTTTTCATCCAGCGTGTCGGCATATCCTGAACCCGTATATACCCTGACCCTGAAAAGTGTCCCGCCGATTCTTCTGTAAAAAAATCCAGCCGGAACAGGGCTGGATTCTGCTACATCATTATTCACTTTGGTGTTAGTCAATAAGTGTGTTGGCACAACATACAAAGGTCGATATTTCAGTGTTCATTATTGCCAAAAACAGGCATACCAACACAAATGTTGACTAACACCTTCACTTTTAATGTTTCTGCCATACAATCCTTTCTTGCGCACCGAGCGCATATCCCTTATAATTGTTCGGGGAACTGTTAAGCTCCCTGACTTCCGTACTTAGTAACCGAATTTTTATTTTATCCGTACTCCACAAGCCGCCCTCCCTTCTATTTGTAACTGATTTTATTTTGAAAAAGATTACTCTTTCACTAATAGGAGAAAAACGGCTATAAAAACGGAAGTGTTTTTGAAAAAACTGCTACACTTTTTTATATTTTTGAAAAGGACTGATTATAAATGCCAAAATACACCGAACTCCCAACATTCAGGGAGCAAAGTTTTATAACAGAAGCGGACGGGGATATGCTCCACCGTGAAGCCCGTGCCCTTGCAATCCGGCGCATTGAGGAAAGCGCAAGGACAGTGGAGGACTTTGAAAACGTACTGTACTGGTGGGATAAACTGGACGAAAACAGGGAACGGAGAGAAAGAGACCATGAGATAGGACGCTCCACTGTTCCTCTGGAATGGGGCGCAGATGAACTGCATTTATTCGATAGACCGTCTTATGATATGGTTTTAAGAAGGCTCCTGCTTGCAGGTGATTTTCTTGATTTCATATTTGACAGCCCGGAAACGATACATGAACTTGTCACAGATGCGGATTTATCGGAAATATTAAAGGAACTAAAGCCGCACCTCAAAAATATGCTCTATTACCTGTTCCTGCGTGATGATTCCGCTACAGAGTATGCAGAGAGCATCGGGCAGACAGACCGGAACATCCGGGGCATCCGTGAAACAGCATTGAAAAAGATACGAAAACTCTATGGTGCTGTGCTTGCATACCGGAAGGAAAACAGTCTGCCGCTGACGCTTGATGAGAAACATTTTTTAGAAAACGGAGTGCGGAAGAAAAAGGAAAGTAAACGGCTTGACCGATAACAAGTAACTGTTTATAATATAGGAAATATTACATCAGATAATTCGATATGATTGATGGATTGGAGCAGATTTTCTATGAAGAATTTATTTGCGCATACCAGCGCACCGTGGATTCGGTACAGCGGCTATGAATATAAGACCGCTGATGATGGCACTCTCTACATAACGGTTTCAGAAGGCGCAGAACCGGAAATGTACCGCCCCATGCAGGAAGCGGAGCAGCTTATCACTGATGCGGTAAATGTCGGGCTTGCCGCCATGCACAAAGCCTCGGAAGAAGAACTAAAAGAGTCCGTGCTTGACTTTGTAAAAAAATATGGTTTCCTCGGCTTTATGACCGCCCTGCCGACAACAGCAGATTTTATAACCTATGAATCCGTGTATCTTCCAAAAAACCACTTTATAAAGGAAGAATCCCTTCCTACAGAGAAGTATCTTTCCTATTTCTACCCTTTTGATAAACTGGATTTCAGAAAGAAAAGTGTGGAATCGGGATGGTCTGTGACTGACCGTGAAGGCATTGCGATCACAATGGCTATGGGGAATGCGCCGCAGGCTGTGGCGATGGAATTACAGAAGGAATATGCGGAAAGGTACGACTGGATTTTGAAAGAATTTACTGACTTAGCATTTACCTTTATGACAAGTTTCCTTTATTACCTCGATTATGATACGATTGACGAGCAGACACGCAGCCTGTACCGTCAGGGCATTTCCGCTTTCGGCGGCATATCCCCCACTTACCGGATTGCACTGGAAAAGGATTCGCCCGTTATCGTATGGGATTTCCATTCGCTGCTTGTCATGGTGCAGATGTGCTTTTCCTTCATGCTCACGGACAAGGACAGTGATATGCGTATGTGCAAGCACTGTAAAAAAGCCTTTGTCGCAAGCCGGAAGGGGAATGAATTTTGCAGTCAGAGGTGCAAGAACCAGTTTAATGTCTACAAATCAAGAGAAAAGAAGAAAGGGAACAAAAGAGATGATTGAAAACA
The DNA here is from genome assembly GCA_910578475.1 of uncultured Lachnospiraceae bacterium. Classification (GTDB taxonomy): domain Bacteria; phylum Bacillota; class Clostridia; order Lachnospirales; family Lachnospiraceae; genus UBA3282. The sequence continues at coordinate 2,244 of CAJTRK010000070.1, forward strand.
GGAACGTAAATATCATAACCGATGCGGACGGTAAAAAGCTGGTCTTGATTAACGATATCCGTTTCAAGGCAAAAGTGCGGGATGACTGGACGGCTGTCGA
>CAJTRK010000071.1 GCA_910578475.1 uncultured Lachnospiraceae bacterium
CCGAGATCCGCCTGCGTATACTTTATATAGCTCTGGTTCCTGGGATCATCCATTTCCTGAAGCCACTCCCGCAGGGAACGAAAAAAATGATTCATGACCATCATGAAATCAACAATTCCACGATCCCGCTTTTTGTGTTTCCTTTTTTCTTCTTTTGTCATTTGTAAAACCACCTGTGTGAAAAATTTGTTATATACATTTTACCGCACAGATGGTTTTTCTGCATGAAATCTGGCTATTTTATTGCGAAAAATTTTTATTCCTCAACGCTGGGCTCTCGGAATTTTGAGCCTACCGACTAAGATTCACCAGTCGGATGAACCTTGAAAAGTAAATATTATCCAGAAGAGATATGACAAGTAATAAATGACGAAAAAATGGCGCACTTTCATAGACCTTGTGCCCGACATGGTTTATAATGGTATTGCTTATGAAGTTAAGCGGTTTGCTCAAAGAGATCTTTTAGCAGGGATGACTTTGGCAACGCCCACGCATCAAGATGTTGACACATCATGATGGCAAACAGGCGGCAGTACCACATCATGGATGAACGGTATCTGCCGTCTTCTAATTTATAGTCCATTTTTTCCCGTTTGTTACAGCGCTCCGCAGATGTTCTTGCATTATATTCCAGCTTCCATTCAGCACTATCACGAGGCGGATTGTTAAACAGCCTTGGATTGTCTTTTAAAACAAGATGAACATTCCTGCCATACTTAGCATCGGAACAAGGGTCTTCGCAGGTGCATTGCACAGTACCGCCTTTGCAGGTGATTTTGGGGCAGCGATATTTGATTCGTCCCTTTTTCGGCTCAACAGCAGCCTGCTTCATAGGGAACCCTTTAGGGCATAATGGAATCCCATCTTTGTTTATGGTGATGTCATCCTTATAAACAGGAGGGCGTCCGCATTTCCGGTTCAGGTCTATAAAAGGGGTTATGCCATTGGCTTTACAGTAATCGTAATAAGGCATAGCATCGTGGGCTGAGTCGAGAAGGAGTTTTTTAACGACAGCATCCGGAAGCATCCGTTTCATGGAAAACCAGTTATATAGGAATCCGTGGGAGTCATGCCGTGAGGCAGGACTTAAAAAAGGGAAAACCGGGAGATCATTTTCAGAGTCAGCTGCGGTCAGCATGTATAAGTCATATCCGAAGTAATAACGGTTACGGTGGGAGTCCCATCCGATGTCACAGTCCGGCTGATGATAGATGCGGTTACACTTGCAATCGCGGATTCCTTTTTCCATACATTTGCAGGTTCGTGTTTTTCGTTCCCGTGCGGCCGTGTAAACAGGCGTACCATCTCCGGCTAAAACAAGTTCTTTCAGAGATAGCAGGTTTTGTTCGGCAGAAGTCTGAAGAAAAAAAGTATGGAAGATTTCCCAAAGTCTTACACAGGGAGCCATGTCAGAAGGAGGGGTTTCCTCAAACCTGCGAAATAAATCTTCGACAGTTACTTTTTCAACAGGGGCAGCCTTCTCTGCGTTGCCCTTTGGCTTTTGAGGTTTTTCTTTCGGCGGATGAACAGCATTGGAAAGATTTTTATCATCGGATAGCCAAAGGCGCCTGTGGAAGTCATAGAAAGTGCCGACACCAGGGGTATCACCTACAGTAAAGCCAGAAATAATGGCATGAAGGTTGTTCTCTTTTAGGTCAGAAGCAAATCTTGTATAAGAGGTTAATTTAAATTCAACAGAAACAAGAATAGCACGCAGCATATCGGAAGGGAGTCTTGGTTCAGGACCAAAGACGGAGTACCGGTCTTGCATGAGAAGATCAATACTAGATAAATCCAAAGCCCAGAATTTTTCGAGGATCTGCCAGGTTGATGAAGAGAGAGAAGTCGGAGCATTAGGATAATATTTATGAAGTTGAGTCAGAACATGGTTCTGATAGGCGGAATGACCGCCAACATTAATAGGTTTCAATGAAACACACCTCCAAATCAAAAAGTCTGACCGGCGCTGCCGGAATAATATACCTTGTTAATCAAGAGGCGCGAAGCGCCGCATTTTTAGGGGCATATGTCAAGTATTTTTTTGAAAAAAGGTGGAGAAAAAATAAAAAAGGAATCTCAAAAGCCAGATAAATAAAGGCTTAAAGATTCCGAGAGTCTATAAGAATAGAATGGAGAAAATTCAATGGAAGAAAAATCATTTAAGAAATATATTATTTTGTGGTTAAGCCAGGGCATATCAG
>CAJTRK010000072.1 GCA_910578475.1 uncultured Lachnospiraceae bacterium
AGTGGAGGAAAAGATTGCATCCGGCAGGTGCCGTCATGAAATTAAGACAGTCGGCGGGAGTTTGACAGTCTAATATCAAAAAAATAGCTACAGGCCTTGAAAAGCCTGTATTTTTTTGTCAAATTTTTTGTTTAATACACTGGTAATTCATGGTAATGTATGATACAATAAGCTTTAAGAGGTGTTTTCTTATGCGCGTTACAACTACAAAGTCCAAAAATGCAGAATCTTTTTATATCACCCGTTCCTATGTTAAATCAAAAGGTGTCACTACGTCGGAAGTCGTCCGTAAGCTGGGAACTCTTCAGGAACTTTCAGAGCGGTTAGGAACTGACCGGGATGGCGTCATGGCATGGGCAAAGGAACAGGCACGCATCGAAACCGAAAAATACAAAAGCGAAAAAGAGTCACAGACTGTAATGATTCCATTCCATCAAAACCGGATGCTTGACTACGGCGTACAAAAACGTTTTGACGGCGGCTACCTATTTCTCCAGCATGTCTATTATAAACTAGGGCTGGACAAGGCCTGCCGTAAAATCAAGGCCAGGCATTTGTATGAATACGACTTGAATGCTATCCTGTCTGATTTGATTTATACCCGTATCCTAAGCCCAGACAGCAAGCGCTCCTCATACAAGGCAGTGCAGTCTTTCCTGGAACCTCCTTCTTATGAGCTGCACGATGTATACAGGGCATTAAGCATCCTCGCTGAAGAAGCGGATTTTATACAGGCGGAAGCGTATAAGAACAGCCGCGCCTTCGGAAAACGCAATGACCACATCCTTTACTACGACTGCACCAACTATTACTTTGAAATTGAACAGGAGGAAGATGAGAAAAAGTACGGGAAAAGCAAAGAGCACAGACCAAATCCAATTGTACAGATGGGCCTGTTCACTGACGGGGACGGCGTCCCGCTTGCCTTTTCCGTTTTTCCCGGAAATGCGAACGAGCAGACGTCATTGAAGCCGCTGGAAACCAAAGTGGTGAATGATTTCGGCTGTGAAAAATTCGTTTTCTGCAGCGACGCCGGCCTTGGCTCGGCCGCAAACCGTAAATTCAACCACAAAGGCCAGCGGGCCTTTATCGTCACGCAGTCCATCAAAAAACTAAAGAAAGAATATAAGGAAAACGCCTTAAACATGACAGGCTTCAAAAGGATAACAGATGGGAAAACCGTAGATATCACGAAACTGCCCGAAACGGACAAGGATAATCTTTTTTATAAAGAAATCCCCTACGAGTCAGGGAATATGGACCAGCTTCTTATCATCACATATTCGCCCAGGTATGCGGCATACCAGAAGCAGGTCCGCAGCCAGCAGATTGCACGTGCGGAAAAAATGATTGCTAATGGAACGTATAAAAAACAGCGAAAGAATCCAAATGACCCTGCACGTTTTATCAATAAATTTGCCGCCACGAATGACGGGGAATGTGCGGATATCCATTATGAACTGAATACTGAAAAAATAGAGGAAGAAAGCCGCTATGATGGTCTGTATGCCGTATGCACCGACCTTCTTGATGACAGCGTGTCTGATATTCTGGCGGTCAGCGAAGGACGCTGGCAGATAGAAGCATGTTTTCGAATTATGAAAACTGAATTTTCAGCGCGCCCGGTATATGTCAGGCGCAGTGAAAGGATACAGGCACATTTCCTGACCTGTTTTTTAAGCCTGCTGGTATATAGACTGTTAGAAAGGGAACTCCACTCTAAATATACCTGTGATGAAATCCTGTCCAAGTTAAAAGAGATGGATTTTGCGGATGTGGGGGAGCAGGGATTTATGCCATTATATGAACGTGACAAGCTGACCGATGCCCTGCATGATGCCTGCGGTTTCCGGACAGACTACCAGTTCATCTCGAAAAGCAGGATGAAAAACATTCAGAAAAAAAGTAAAGGCAGGAAATAAATTACCAAAGAGTGTGAAAAAGAAAAAATCGCTATAAATACCATAAAATGGGAGATTATAGCGATTTTTTTGCTACTAAACTGTTAAAGATGAGATTATACTATAAGGCGCATTTTTAGTCCATTTATTTAAAAATCTTTATACTACGCTTACAAAATCTGCAGTGGAGGAAAAGATTGCATCCGGCAGGTGCCGTCATGAAATTAAGACAGTCGGC
>CAJTRK010000073.1:0-1293 GCA_910578475.1 uncultured Lachnospiraceae bacterium
ACCGCAAAGGTGGAGGTCACAAAGCCATTCGCACAGGAAGCGGAGCTTGCGGAGAAACTGGAACGGCTGTCCGCCTTAAATGCTTTGCTCAACATAGACGAAAAGGGCGATGATGCACTCGGTATGGACGATGTGCCGGAGGAAGAAAACGAAGGGCAGGAAACTTCTGGACATGATGTCCAGAAGTCAGCACAGGAAGAAAAGACTTCCGAAAGACCGGAAACAGGCGAAAAAGCCGCCAATGCACCGATACCGTACCCGGTAGAAAACGCAAGGCATGATTACACAATGGGCAGTGGAGGACTGAGAGCTGCGGCGGCAATGGCTGACAAGCCTGCGCAGAGGGCATCGTTAAAAGAAAAGTTGGCAGCATACAAAGCGCAAGTGTCCGGGGCAGACCGGGCAGATACTGATAAAGCGAAGAGGAAGGAGGAAACGCTGTAACAATCATAAAACTAATCAAATTTCAATTATTGTCCGGGATGGCAATTATAAAGTTCCGATTGATTTAGCCGGGATTTCGGGGTATAATGGCATTGAGGTCATATACCTTTTGGGAATGGCTTTTGCGTTTCCACCATACAAAAAGGAGGTTTATGGCTGATGGATACGGAAATAAAGAATGCGGTCAGCATGGCAGACCAGGACGCACAGTATGATGATAAGGCAAAACGCCTGTTGGGAAATAAGATCATTCTGGCGCATATCCTGGTAAAGACGGTTGATGAGTTCCGGGGAATGAACCCGAAAGATGTGGTGTCTTATATTGAGGGAGAGCCATTTATCAGCGTGGTTCCGGTAGAGCCGGGGCTGACCAATATTGAAAAAATACCGTCTAACGACAGCAAACTATCTAAGGATAGTTCGGAAAACGGGCAGCGCATTGTCGGGATGAATACGGAAAATGCGGAGATAAACGAGGGGCTTGTAAGGTTTGACATTATCTTTTATGTGCGCATGAAAGACGGTATTTCACAGGTTATCGTAAACGTGGAAGCACAGAAAGATGAACCGTCAGGCTACCATATCTTAAACAGGGCAGTTTTCTATGTGAGCCGCCTTGTTTCCTCGCAGAAGGAACGGGATTTTGTCAAGACAAATTATAACGACATCAGGCGTGTATTTTCGATTTGGGTGTGTATGGGCATGGACGAAAGCAGTATGGCTTATGTGCATCTTGCGAAAGACGATCTGCTCGGTTCCTATCCGTGGAAAGGCGGGCTTGACCTGCTGAATATTGTCCTGATAGGTATATCAAATGAACTTCCGGAGCATGATGAAAAGTATGAGCTG
>CAJTRK010000073.1:1301-1926 GCA_910578475.1 uncultured Lachnospiraceae bacterium
ATTGTCCTGATAGGTATATCAAATGAACTTCCGGAGCATGATGAAAAGTATGAGCTGCACCGTTTGCTGAGTACGTTGCTTTCGGCGGAATTGACCGTTGATGAGAAATTAGGGATTATTAAAACTGAGTACAGTATTCCGGTAGATGAAAAATTGAGAAAGGATATGAGCGCTATGTGTAATCTTTCACAGGGGATCAGAGAAAATGCAACAGATAATGCTATAACTGGCGTGATTATGAATATGCACAGAGATGGTTATTCATCAGAACAAATAGCAAGGATTGTTGAAAAGACCATAGAGGAAGTGGAGGCTGTCATTAGAAAAAGAGAGCCAGTATTAGCATAATTACAGCAACTTAATAACACAAGTAGTAAAGCAGTGAATTTGTTTTTGCATTATATAAAACAATTCGCTGCTTTTTTGTTTTCGGGAAGAAAGACAGTCATAACAGATTGTCTTTTTTTCATGCAAAGAAAGGAAATCAAATATGGCAGATGCAAAAACAGAAAAGCAGAAAGTAAAAGAGATCACTGACAAACTGGAGGAAGGCTTAAAAGAGCTTTTCGGGAGCGAGAAATACAAAAGCTATCTCTCCACTATGTCAAAATTCCATAATTACAGT
>CAJTRK010000074.1 GCA_910578475.1 uncultured Lachnospiraceae bacterium
ACTATGGAAGTATGTACAAATTTCATTGACAAAAAATGATATAATGTGTAAAGTTGTTATAAAGAATCATAACAGGAGGGTAATCATATGGTATATAAATGCAGCGTTTGCGGATATCTTTTTGATGAGGAAAAAGAAGGCAAATCTTTTTCGGAATTAACGGAATGTCCGTTGTGTAAACAGCCGGTGGAAAAACTGGAACCGGTATTGCCCGTTGAAGAGAACAAACCGGAACCGGACGTGGAGGCGGCCGAAGAAAAGAGCACTGAGACGAAGCCGGCGGATGGGCTGGATTTGAGCTATCCGAAGGAAACGAGAAAAACCGACAGTTCGTACCGATATATGAAAGAAATTCATGAAATGGCGGTTTCCGGCAAATCGGCGATTGAGGCGATGGGAACGCAGATGAAGATGCCGGGATGGGATGATATTCTTATTTTGGGAGCGCAGCTGAATCCGATGCCGTTGGAAGAACATGCGGAAGTGTCTTTACAGACGGTTATCGGAAAACGTGCGAAGAAACCGATGGTTCTGGATATGCCGGTATACATTTCCCATATGTCATTCGGCGCGCTTTCCAGGGAAACCAAAATTGCGCTTGCAAAAGGAAGCGCGGCGGCAGGAACGGCGATGTGCAGCGGAGAAGGAGGGATTCTTCCGGAGGAAAAAGAAGCCGCATACAAATACATATTCGAGTATGTTCCCAATCTGTACAGCGTAACGGATGAAAACCTGAAAACGGCGGATGCGATTGAAATCAAAATCGGCCAGGGAACGAAACCCGGAATGGGCGGCCATCTGCCGGGCGGCAAAGTGACGCCGGAAATTGCAAAGATAAGGAATAAGCCGCTTGGAGAAGACGTTATCAGCCCTTCCAGGTTTCCGGGCATCGACACGAAAGATGATTTGAAAAAGCTTGTAAGCGAACTGCGTGAACGGAGTGAAGGAAGGCCGATAGGCATTAAAATTGCGGCAGGAAGAATCGAAAAAGATTTGGAATATTGCGTCTATGCGGAGCCTGATTTCATAACGATTGACGGAAGAGGCGGAGCGACGGGAGCTTCTCCTGCGATTATCCGCGATTCGACGAGCGTACCGACTGTTTATGCGCTGTATCGTGCGAGAAAATATCTTGACAGCGTAAAGGCGGAGATAGATTTGGTCATTACCGGAGGCCTCCGGGTATCTTCCGACTTTGCCAAAGCGCTTGCGATGGGCGCGGATGCGGTAGCGGTTGCGTCTGCGGCGATGGTGGCGGCTGCCTGTCAGCAATATCGTATCTGCGGTACGGGAATGTGCCCGGTAGGCGTTGCAACACAGGAACCGGCGTTACGGGAAAGGCTGCATATGGATGCGGCAGCCGGCAGAGTGGCCAATTATCTGCGCTGCTCCGCAGAAGAATTGAAAACCTTTGCGAGAATTACGGGACATGAGGATATTCATGAATTGTCGGTAGATGATTTGTGTACAATCAGCAGGGAAATATCGGAATACACCAATATTGAGCACGCATAAAAATAAAGCACGATTTCCGTTTCATAACGGTTTTTTCCGCCATTTGCAGAAAACGCAGATGGCGGTTTTTTTGCGGCAGCAGTCCGCCTCAATAGTAAACCGAGATTCCCGTCCAAGGGGGAAAGACAGATACAAACAGAA
>CAJTRK010000075.1 GCA_910578475.1 uncultured Lachnospiraceae bacterium
ATCCATGTATACAGGGTATTTACGTTAACACCAAGCTCCCTTGCAACCTTGGCCGCAGGTACGCCTGACTGCACCCTCTTACATGCCTCTTCCTTGAATTCGATACTGTACGTCTGTGCCATAATCTTTCCTCCTGACTCTGCTGGATAGATTATACCACTCGTTCTATATGTCTATCAAATGGGGTATAAGGTAGAACATAGGATGTATTTGAATGTTAGATTTGCAGACGACAGAATTTGCTGTCCAAGGATAAATAAGAACATAGGATGTATTTGAATGATAGCTTTAAAGAAAGCATATGAAAAAACCTCAAAGATAAATAAGAACATAGGATGTATTTGAATGCCGGGGTAAATTTTGAATGTCTTCCAGCCATCCGGTGATAAATAAGAACATAGGATGTATTTGAATAGCACTTTCCCGGTTTCAGTCCGTTTCTGTTTCATCTGATAAATAAGAACATAGGATGTATTTGAATCCAGATGCGGATTGTGGAAAGGTACAAAAGGAAGCGATAAATAAGAACATAGGATGTATTTGAATAAAGCTACGAGGAACAAAAACCGTCGTTGAATCCGCGATAAATAAGAACATAGGATGTATTTGAATACAAAAGACATGTCATCACCCCGCGAAATATATAGATAAATAAGAACATAGGATGTATTTGAATAAAGCAGTTGTTATAAAATCCGTATCAAAATCAGAAGATAAATAAGAACATAGGATGTATTTGAATAATCCTTCCAAAATTCATCCCAATACTTTTCTTCCGATAAATAAGAACATAGGATGTATTTGAATGAAGAACGGAGGTTTACAGCCGATGGAGATTTTGCGATAAATAAGAACATAGGATGTATTTGAATTAATTGACCTCATACACGCCAACCGGCGCAAGGCTGATAAATAAGAACATAGGATGTATTTGAATATTATTCGCCGTATTTATCGCGGTATTTCTTGAAAAGATAAATAAGAACATAGGATGTATTTGAATTATATTTTCCTCCATTTTTATGTTTTACGATTTAGATAAATAAGAACATAGGATGTATTTAAATAAGCAGCAGGAAAATATTTTATAATCGCGAATATCAATCGGAATTATGCGTAAACGGAGTTTTTTTATGTGGGGTATATGTTTCGACGGCAAAGCTATGGAAGATTGACTGTTTCAGGCAGTTGCTCAATACAAGATAGACAATAGTAAAGCCTTAGTTATATCGCCTAAAGCGAATTATGAGCTGGACATAAAAGAATCCGGGAGTTGCCGGCATCTCTCCGGTTTGTTTATGGGGA
>CAJTRK010000076.1 GCA_910578475.1 uncultured Lachnospiraceae bacterium
CAAATAATTCATGATAAGTATCTTTGATATTTTCGTTGCAGTATTCTATATTTAAGTGCGCGCGTTCCGGGTCAGTGTTCTTTGCATGGAATTTTCTGCTGTTGTGGTTGACAGAGCCTTTCCCTGTCATAACGCTGATTGTCCGCTTCAATAAATTTCCCTTTCTCCCTATCGGGTAATAAGCGCCGGAAACGGCGCATAGCCTTTGTTACTTTCTGCGAAAGTAACGCAAAAGCACTTTTGTCAGCTACGCCAACAAAAATGCAACCCGCAAGCGGGTTTTGCGCCCTACCGGGGGCTTTCCGTCATTCGGACGGTGGGCGGCTTTTCGCCGCCTTGTTACCGCCACGTTCCTAATCAAGGTGGCAAGATTACCCTATCTTTAGAAAAGGCAATCTTGCTATCTTCCTTTGTTACAAAGTCCAGTACCATTGATTTCCGACTTTCACACTGTCAATGTTCATTTCCTTTTTGGCGTTCCACAGCGTTTTCTTCTTGATACCTCTTTCCTTTGCCGCTTCTGTAATCTCATTACAAGACAACTGCCCCTCTGCTAAAATCTCCGCAAGAAATGATTTTGCGTCCTTTGTTTTCTGCCCTCTGCTTTCGCCGGAAAGCAATTCCTCAACCGTAATGTCATAAACACCCTCCCAAGTAAAACCGTTGTCCTTATCCATGCGAAACGCTATTGAAGTTCCCTCCGGCGCAAGACTGCTCTTATCATGCGCTATCACACGCAGAGTTGTATCGTCTTTTATCCTGCCGACTACCAATACACTCCGGGCGGTAGCTTGAAAATCTATTGAACCCAAGCCCCGGTAAGTAGATTTACTTCCGCTTGCCTTATTCATGTGACCGATAAGGACAATCGCACACCCGTATTCTTCCGCAATATTTCCCAACTGCTTCAGCACTGGTCTAATTTCGTTTGCCCGGTGCATATCCACATCTGCGCCCAAATAGGCTTGTATTGGGTCTAACACAACCATTTTAGCCCCGGTTTCCTTGATTGCCCGGACAAGCCTTTCATCTGTCATGCTCAAACAATCAATACTTTCATCAATTACCAACACCCGGTTACAGTCTGCTCCTGCTTCTAACAATCGGGGTTTTATGGTATCTTCCAAACTGTCCTCTGCGTTCTGATAAATTACATTGACCGGCTCTCTG
>CAJTRK010000077.1 GCA_910578475.1 uncultured Lachnospiraceae bacterium
CTTGTGCAATCTGCCGGGCAACCTGCCCTAGCCACTTCTATAAAGCGCCTTTTGACACCCTAATCATTTAAGAAAATTCCGTTTTTTTATATCCGATTTTAATAAAAGAATAGTTTTTTTCCAGATACGCTAAAACACTTCTTGCGTTTTCTTCCCGCTCAAACCGCAGTTTTGCTTCCTCTCCGTCCTGTAATTTCAAAATCAGGTAAAATTCTTTCAGCAAAAATTCACCCGACTCGCCGCTTTCCACTCTGAGATAAGCTGCTTGTATCTTCTGATAAGAGACATATCGGACATTAATAAAATAACGGTAGAAAAGATGCACCTGTCCCATTCTGCTCTCGCCGGCTCCGGGCGCGGATTTAAATTCTTCTTTCAAAACATTTTTTTCCATCACTTCTTCTGTATTGGACAAGGGTTTAAATTTCATAATCGATTTCCTTTATTAACTTAATCAGTTTGCGTTCGTTTCTCGACCACTCATATGGCTTTTTAACTATTTTTCAATTGAAAAGGGCGTAAAGCCTTAATGGTCAACAGACTTTACACCCTGTTTTACATGAATACTGATGCCGCTTGCATTATGCCGAATGCGCTTTTTTATCAGATTTATGTTCGTCCAAAATTCTGTGTACTCTTTCAACTTCATCGAGAACCAAAGCGCATTCTTTATGTATCTCGTTTTTCAGGTTACGTTCCATTTGCTTCATATGCAATTCTAAATTGTCGATTCTGCTATTCATGCCCTGCATGTCGATTTTCATATCCTGCATGTCGGTTTTCATATCCTGCATGTCGGTTTTCATATCCTG
>CAJTRK010000078.1 GCA_910578475.1 uncultured Lachnospiraceae bacterium
GTTTTGGGCTTCTCTATGTAGTAGCCTGTTTCCGCGCTCCGTAAAAGCTGGTGGTCTACATTGATTACCCGGTTTTCAAAATCAAGGTCGGTTTCAGTCAATCCGCAGAGTTCGGAAATCCTAAGCCCTGTCCCCAGCAGTATGATAACTTCGTCACGGTATTTCTGATAGACGCTATCACTTTGCATAAAGGATAAAAGGCTTTCTTCCTGTTCCGCTGTGAGAGGTACTTTCGGCTCTGTGTCGTCCTCGATCACTGTGTTTAGCTGGAAGTCAAAGGGGTTCTTCCTTATACAGTCGTCCTGTATCGCCGTATAGAACGCGGCTTTTAAGGAACGCTTGTCGTTGCTTATGGTCTTGTAGGATATTCCCTTTTCTTTCATGCGCAACGCCCATTCTTTCGCGTCGGACAGCTTCACACTGTCAATGGGGCAGGAACCAAGTTTATCCGCTTCCAGCAGCTTCATCAGCCGTTCGCGCCCCTTTGTGGTGTTGTGCCTTACATTCCCCCGGTGGCGGTTCTGCTTTGCGTAAAGCTCGCAGACGGTCATTTTCTTTCCGATTGTGTCTATCCCGTCGTCAA